>NZ_JBOHHU010000043.1:0-33140 GCF_050725615.1 Sphingopyxis sp. | reverse complement strand
GTCCTCAACGTCGAAATGGTCCCAGGCGCCAAGGTGGTGATCGACGTCGCGGCGAAGGGCGGCGGCAGCGAGAATAAGTCGAAGTTCAAGATGATGAACCCGTCGGATTCGATCGTCGACTGGGTGCTCGAAATGGTCCCGCAGATGGGCGCGGGCTGGTGTCCGCCGGGCATGCTCGGCATCGGCATCGGCGGCACCGCCGAAAAGGCGATGCTGCTCGCCAAACAGTCGCTGATGGACCCCATCGACATGACCGAGCTGCTCGCGCGCGGCCCGAGCAATCCGACCGAGGAACTGCGCATCGAACTCTATGAAAAGGTCAATGCGCTCGGCATCGGCGCGCAGGGACTTGGCGGTCTCGCCACCGTGCTTGATGTGAAGATCGCCGACTGGCCGACCCACGCCGCATCGAAGCCCGTCGCGATGATCCCGAACTGCGCCGCGACGCGCCACGCGCATGTCACGCTCGATGGCTCGGGTCCGGCGTTCCTCGAACCACCCGTACTCGCCGACTATCCGCAGATCGACTGGAAACCCGACCAGGCCGCGATCCGCGTCGACCTCGACACTCTGACCCCCGAAGTCGTCGCCAGCTGGAAACAGGGCGACCGCCTGCTGCTCAACGGCAAGATGCTCACCGGCCGCGACGCCGCGCACAAGCGCATCGCCGAGATGCTGGCGAAGGGCGAAGAGCTGCCGGTCAGCTTCCGCGACCGCGTCATCTATTATGTCGGCCCGGTCGATCCGGTCGGCGAGGAAATCGTCGGCCCCGCTGGCCCGACGACCGCGACGCGCATGGACAAGTTCATGGACATGATGCTCGATCAGGGCCTGCTCGCCTGCGTCGGCAAGGCCGAACGCGGCCCCGCCGCCACGCAGGCGATCGCCAAGCACAAGAGCGCCTATCTCATGGCGGTCGGCGGCGCCGCCTATCTCGTCGCGCGCGCCATTAAAGGAAGCCAGGTCGTCGGCTTCGCCGATCTCGGTATGGAGGCGATCTACGAGTTCGAGGTGCAGGACTTCCCGGTCACCGTCGCGGTCGACAGCGAAGGCCAGAACGTCCACGTCAACGCCCCCGCGCTGTGGCAGAAGCGGATCAAGGACGAAGGGTTGCTGGAGAAGGCATAGGGGTCGCGCCGGCGTGAGCCGCTTCCCGATCTGGTTTACGATCGCCATCGGGGTCGCGGCGCTGTTCTTCCTCGCCGTGCCCTTCGGCCCCGGGACGAGCACCGGCGTGCAAGCCTTCTTCTCGATCCTGATGGGCGCGTTCATCACGGGCGGGGCGGCGGTGATCCTGTCCTTCGTCCGGGATATCGCCGGCCTGTTTCGCCGCCGCGAGGCGCCGACGCCGGCACGACCGCACGCCCCGCCGCCCGACCTCTCGCCCGCGCGAAAGACAGCCGTGCGCAAGGTCGTGGCCGCTATGGCCGAGCATGGCGTCTTCGCGCCCGAAACTCCCGACCCTGCGCTCTTCTTTCCCGGCGTCGCCGACATGGACGAAAGCGTGAAGCCCGACACCATCCTCGCCGCGCTGGCTGAGCTCGACTATTATCATCCCGGCACCGACCCCGCGCACTTCATGGCCAATCTCGCGATGCTCGATTCGAAGACCGAGCAGGACCCCGATTATCTGCGCGGACAGATCGCCGACCTGGACCGGCTCGCGGGCGGCGCGTTGCAAATCGCCGATGTCGTGATCGATGCCGCATGGCCGCCGGCCGAACGGATCATGCCCGTCCGTATCGCGATGACCGTGAACGGCGCGCCGCTGGCCATCGCCTATGACGGCGACGTCAAATATGCGAGCAGTCATATCCAGCACGCGCTCGCGCTGCGCCTCGATGCCGCCAAAGCCGGCCGCCGCTTCGCCTGGCTGTGGACCGACCAGGGCGCATGGCTCAGCGCCCTGCCCGACCGCGCGGTCGAGGCGCTGAACGCCGCGCTCAAGCTGAAACCGCAGGGCCGCTGCGTCTGGGAATGGGTGAGCGACGCCAAACCCTTTGCGGCGGGCGATACGCCCTAGTCGCGGCGCTTCACCGCCGCGCCGCTTTCGATCATCATTTGCACGTCCATCGCCGCGTCGCCTTCCTCGCGCGGCGCATAATAGGCGAACGCCGCATAGGCCTCGGCCCAGCGCTCCTCCATCCGCACGACATTATAGGGGTGGCTGACGAGATAGAATTGCCCCGCCTCCATCTGCGGCACGATGCGGTCCGCAAAGGCGTCGGCGTCCATCGCGGGTTCGGCATGGCGCGTCATGTCGGACTTCACCCAGCCGGGAATGATCACCCCGACTTCGATATGCGCCGCCGCCTCGTTCCGCAGCATGTCCATCAGCCCGAGCACCGCATGCTTGCTCGCGACATAGGCGCCGCCCTTGGCGCGTACCGCGTTGAACAAGGCATTTTCCGACGCGGTGGCATAGATGGCGGCGGGAAGCCCGTCGGCCTGAAACCGACGCCCGAAACTGCGGATGCAGTTCCACACCCCCCAGAAATTGACCTCGAACAGCGCCCGCGCCGCTTGCGGGTCGCTGTCGATCACCGACACGCGCGGCCCGCCGACCCCGGCGTTGGCGATGATCGCGTCGGCGCGGCCATAGGCCTCCCACGCAAAATCGGCGAGCGCCTCGACCGACGCCGCGTCGGTCACGTCGCCGACGAAAGCCCGCGCATCGATGCCCAGCTTCGTCAATTCCGCCACCGCCTCGGCCAGCTTTTCCGCGCGCGGCTCGCACAGCACCAATCTCGCCCCGGCCGCGCCGATCCGCTTCGCCAGCGCCAGCCCGATCCCCGTCGCGCCGCCGGTCACCACGACACATTTGCCCGCAAAGTCCATCGCTCGGCTCTCCCTTGCCGCCAAGGCTAGGCCCCGTCCGCGCGGATCGTCAATCACCGCCTTGCCTTCCGCGCCAGTTCGTCCAAACTTGCTTAGGGTACAAACCACATAGGGGACGCAGCATGGATTTCCGTACTTTCGACCGTCTGGGCCGCCGCGACCTGATTCGCGGCACCGCGATGCTCGGCGCCGGCGCCATGCTGATGCGCCCGCTGCCCTCGCTCGCCGCCGCCGGCCCGATGGCCGACATCCGCAAGGCGGCCGAGGCCGGCAAGGAGGCGTCGATCAAGCGGCTGCGCGACTGGATCGCGCTGCCGTCGATCGCCGCCGAGAACCGCAACATGGCCGAAGGCGCGGCCTATATGGCCGAGCTCGCGCGCGACGCGGGCTTCACCAATGTCGAGATCGTGCCGACCGACGGACACCCCGGGGTGTTCGGCACGATCGACGTCGGCGCCAAGCGCACGCTCGGCATTTATTTCATGTACGACGTCAAACAGTTCGACCCCGCCGAATGGTCGTCACCGCCGCTCGAGGGCAAGTTTGTCGCCAAGGAAGGCCTCGGCACCGCGATCGTCGGGCGCGGCGCGACCAACCAGAAGGGGCCGGAATCGGCCTTCCTCGCCGCGCTCCACGCGATCCGCGCCGCCAAGGCCAAGCTGCCGGTCAACATCGTGCTGATCTGCGAAGGCGAAGAAGAGATCGGCTCGCCGCATTTCCGCCAGGTCGCGACCAAGCCCAATGTCCTCGCCGCGCTCAAGAAATGCGACGGCATCTTCATTCCCTTCCCCTCGCAGGACAAGACCGGCGCGGTCGACGTCAACCTGGGATCGAAGGGAATCATCGAACTCGAACTGGTCGCGAGCGGCGCAAAATGGGGTCGCGGGCCAAAGGGCGACGTGCACAGCAGCCTGAAGGCGATGATCGATTCGCCCGCCTGGCGGCTGGTGCAGGCACTGCAGACGCTGGTCAGCCCCGACGGCAACACCCCGGTCATCGAGGGCTGGTTCGAAAATGTCCGCCCGCTCACCGACCGCGAAAAGACGCTGATCCGCGAGGCCGCGAAGGGCGCCGACGAAGCCGCCGAAAAACAGGCGCTCGGGGTCCAGACCTGGATCGACAACCTCAAATATGACGACGCGCTCATCCGCCTTGCGCAGGAACCGACGGTCAATATCGAGGGGCTGGTCGCCGGCTATACCGGTCCCGGCGGCAAGACCGTGCTGCCCGGCCGCGCGGTCGCCAAGCTCGACCTCCGCCTCGTCCCCAACCAGACCCGTGCCGAGGCCGAAAAGAAGCTCCGCGCCCATCTCGACAAACATGGCTTCACCGACGTCGAGATGAACGTCTCGGGCGGCTATGATCCGACCGAGGTCGCCGAGGACAGCCGCCTGATCCGCACCGAACTCGCGACCTATAAAAAGCTCGGCATCGCGACCAACATCAACGCGCGGCTCGCGGGCAGCTGGCCGGGTGCGACCTTCACCGCGCCGCCGGTGTCGATCCCGGCGGGCCATTTCGGCACCGGTCATGGCGGCGGCGCGCACGCGCCGAACGAATATTATCTGATCGATTCGACTAATCCCAAGGTCGCGGGGCTCGTCGACGCCACCATGGGCTTCGCCGAATTCCTCTACACCCTCGCCGCGATCAAATGAGCGATCTCAACGGCGTCGCGCACGTCATCCTGACCGC
The DNA here is from genome assembly GCF_050725615.1 of Sphingopyxis sp. Lineage (GTDB taxonomy): Bacteria > Pseudomonadota > Alphaproteobacteria > Sphingomonadales > Sphingomonadaceae > Sphingopyxis. The sequence goes on along the minus strand of NZ_JBOHHU010000043.1, from coordinate 28,607 downwards.
AGGCGACTTCGCGCGCTCGACGGCTTTCTGGCGCGACGTGCTTCGCTACCTCGATCTCAAGATCGTGCTCGACAATGACGCGATGCTCTATGGCGTCGGCGGGCGCACCGCGATCGGTATCCGTACCGGCAGCCCCGAAAACGCCGGCAAGCGCTTCGACCAGGGCGCGCCCGGCCTTCACCACGCCTGCTTCCGCCTCCGCGATCGCGCCGCCGTCGACGCGATCCATGCCTTCCTCCAGGACCGGACCGACATCGTCTTTGTCCACGGCCCGCAGGAAGAACCCTGGGCGCCCGGCTATTATTCGATCCTGTTCGAGGACCCCGACGGCATCCGGATCGAGTTCAACCATGTGCCGGGGGTCGGGTTGCTCGCCGAGGGCGAGGCGATCGGCGGGGCCGAGACGCTCGATTAAAAGCCGTAGACCAAGGTAAACCGCGTCTGGGTATCGACACTCTCGACCCCCGGTGGCGGACTCGAATCGATCTGCGCCGCATAGGCGATGCGCGCCGACAATTTGCCCGACAGCTTGGCGTTGAGCGCGGTCAGCGAACTCGTCGAGCTGTTCGTCTCGCCGACCACCGTCGAGGCGACCTGCGTCAGCCGCAGCGTCGGCGACAATTGCCAGCCGAAATCGAGCCCCGCCAGCGCGGTGAGTTCGTCGTCGGTCCCGCCGCGCACAAAATCGGTGCGCCGCCATGCCGGGCCGCCCTTCAGGCTGAGCGCCACCGCCTTGCCGTCGATCAGCTTGTAACCAAGCCCGCCCGAGACGTTCCAGCGCGTGTCATAACCCAGGATGCGGTCATGCTCCCAGCGCCCCAGCCCATAGACGAAGCCGCGATCGCTCAGCCGGTACTGCGGTTCCAGCTCGACCAGATAGCGTTCGACCGAGGTCCGGCCGTTGGTGCGCTGATAATCGGCCTGCGCGCGCAGCTTGTGCGTCCAGTCGATCCCCTTGCGCGCCAGCGCCACCCCGGCGCTCAGCCCCGCCGATTTGGTGTTGCCGCTGCTCTGCGAGGCGCCGACCTGTCCCTCGCCCTTCCAGTTCTGCCACAATTTGGCGCTGGCAAGCTTCGCCTGCGCCGTCGCCTCCTCGGCCTGCTTCGCCTGGCTGCGCGCGTGCTGGAAATCGGCGACCAGCGCATCGACCTCCGCCGCCGCCTCGGGGTTGGTGCTCTTCGCCAGCCGCGCGATCGTCTCGACATCGCCCTCCTTGCCGCCCGCGATCGCCGCGTCGATCATCGCGCGCACCGAGTCGGGCAGCCGGGGCGCAGGCGCGGCCGGCATGTCGGGCGCCGGATTGGTCAGCACGGGATCGGTCGAGACCGGCGCCTGCGGCGCGGCATAAGCGGGGGTCAGGGCGAGCGGCAACAGCGCGAGGGCCGTCAGGCGGGGAAGAGCGGGCATCGGGGTCCTTCGCTGGGGCGGGCGGTTGCCGGTTCGGTCGATCGTTGGGATGCGGCGTCGATCCGCATCCATCGCCCTCCTAACCCAAAAGGCGCTGGCATTTCCACCCCGCGCGGGCCATTTGCAACGCCATGTGGATCGCACTCATCGCCATTTTCGCCGCCGGCGTCGGCAATTTTGCGATGCACCGCGCCTTCATGGAAAGCGACGATCCGCTAATCCAGCAGATGATCCGGCCGCTCGCCGACAAGGTCGGACCGAACATCACCTATGTCTTCGAATATCTGCTGCTCGTCGGTGCGATGGCGATCGCGACGCGCAACTGGTTCACCGCGCTGCTGCTCTATGGCCTCTACACCATCTTCAACGCGATGGCGTTCAGCTGGGTGATGAACCGCCCGAAGTGACGGCCTGCGCAGAGGTCGCGCAAAGACAGAGACGGACCGCCATAGCGCCAATGGCGTCGTGTTGGTTTCGCGCAAAGACGCAAAGACACAAAGATGTTGCGCCAGCCTCTTTGCGTCTTTGCGCGCAACAAAAATGGACGCACCTGTGGGCATTGCTCTGACGGAAAGACAGCAAACGACCGGTTGCAGACGATCAGGTCGTGGTACATTGTCATCAAATGATGGTTCGCCGAATTTTCACGCTTCTTTCGATCGCGGCCTTGGCAGGATGCAATAATACCGATGAACGAGCGGCTTCGGAGCCGTTGGAAGAGGAGACTAATTACCGATCGGCTGGCTTGGACTATGGCGACCCGCAACAGATTGCAGCGCCCTTCCGATTTGCGTTCGAGGTCAGCACGGTGGAGCTTTGCTCGCCCTCCAGAACCGAAGAGGCGCCAAAATGCCCCAACGCGGGTCGGCACTGCTGGTTGGAATTTGACGCCAATGCCAACAAGGACATGGATCGCATAACCAAGCAGTATCACATCGCCGAGGAAGGAACCTATTGGATGGAAGGTGTCGGAAGAATGGCCAAGTCATCCAACGGATTCGGTCATCTGGGCCAGTATGAATGCCAAGTGGAAATGACAAAGGTCAGTAAGTTCGTCAAAATATCCGACTAACATTAACATGAATTTCGGCCCGAGAGCTTGACGTCCACCCCATTTCAGAAATGCCAGCGGCAAGGGATCGAACCTGCACCCGCTGCCGGGATCGCTGTAGCGATACGTCTACCAATTCCGTCACGCTGGCCGGAAAACCCATAGCCGAAATGCGATGCGTCCGCGAGGGGCCGCTTCCCACCCCAGAGCGGACATCGCCTTCAAAAAAAGCCTTTCCTACATTATCCGGCTGTGTCAGCCTTCGTCCGACTCGCTCATTCGGTGAACAAGGGCGGTCGCGGCCCGGCTTGCCGATGCGACCACGGGATAGCGCGCAGGGCTGAACTTTACTGAACTTTGAAACGTCCCGCAGTCCTCACGCGACGCCGTGGTACCACCACACCCCGTCGCGGTCCTCGCGCGCGATACGCCCCTCGACCATCAGCCGCTTCAGATGCGCGAGCGCCTCGCCGGTCGCCATGCCCAGTTGCTCGGCGCCGATCGGCCGGTTGAACAGCAAGGGAAAGCTGTCGACCGCGCGCATCGGCGCCTTCGCGATCGATTCCGCCAGATTATAGAGCCGCATGCGATGCTCGTCGCGCAGCGCCATCAGCCGGACGTGCAGCCCCTTGAACGGCTCGCCATGCGCGGGGCAGGTGATGACGTCGCCGGGCACCGTCGCGATCAGCTTGTCGATCGAATCCAGCCATTCGCCCAGCGGATCGGCCTCGGGCTCGGTGATGTTGATCGACACGTTCGAGGAAATGCGGGGCAATACCTGGTCGCCCGACACCAGCACGCCTTCGCGCTCGTTCCACAGGCACGCATGTTCGGGGCTGTGCCCCGACCCGACGACGACGCGCCACCGGTGCGCGCCCATGTCCAGCACATCGCCATCCTTGATCCGCTGGTAGCTGCGCGGCAGCGGGAACACCATCAGGCCGAAACGGCCCCAGCCGCCGCCCTTCTGCGCTTCGATCTGCGCCTCGTCCCAGCCCGCCGCGCGCGATTGCACCAGCGCTTCGTCGGGCACCGTGTCGCTGGTGTCGCCGACGATCATCCGCGCGGTCAGCATCTCGCCGCGCGTCATCCACAGCGCGACGCCCTTTTTCTTCGCGATCCAGCCGGCAAGGCCGATATGGTCGGGATGCAGATGGGTTCCGATGACGCGGGTGATCCGCGTGTCGGCGAGCGCCCCGGCATAGAGCGCCTTCCACGCGTTCGAACAGATGGTCAGACAGACCCCGGTGTCGACCACCGCGACGCCGTCGCCATCATCCAGGAGCCAGCTGTTGATATGGCCGAGCGACCCCGGCATCGGGATGCGCGCCCAGCGGATCCCCGGCGCGATGCGGATCGTCTCGCCCGCCCCCGGCGCGGCGTCGCCCCAGGGATAGGTCAGCCCGGCGCGGCTCGTCGCGGTGAAGCTGTCGTCCTGGGTCAGCGAGGCGTCCGGCGAGCCGCTGGCCGCCGGGATGCCCTCTTCGTCGCTGACCGACGCCATGCGTCAGGCGGCCGTTTCGTCGTTCGCGGCGGCGGCGAGCGCGGCTTCGCTGGCTTCCTCGGCAGCGCGCGCTTCGTTGGCGGCGGTGCGTTCGGCGCGCAGTTCCTCGAGCAAGGCTTCGCGGTCGCCCTCGAAACGATTGTCGGTCGGCGCGGCGATGCCGGCCTTCTTCGCGGCCTTGGCGACCAGCGCATCCAGCTCGCGCTGCGAACAGAGGCCGAGCGTCACCGGGTCCTTGGCGACGATATTGGCGCTGTTCCAGTGGCTGCGCTCGCGGATCGCGCTGATCGTGTTGCGGGTGGTGCCGATCAGCTTGCCGATCGCGCCGTCCGACACTTCGGGATGGTTCTTCAGGATCCAGGCGATGCCGTCGGGCTTGTCCTGGCGCTTGCTGACCGGGGTGTAGCGCGGCCCGCGGGTGCGGCGGATCGTGTCCTGCGCCTGCTTGCTCATCTTGAGCTTGTAATTGGGGTCGTTCTGACCCTTTTCGATTTCTTCCATCGACAGTTCATGCGCGCGCACCGGATCGCGGCCGGTATATTTGGTCGCGGCGGTTTCGTCGGCGATCGCCTGCACTTCGAGGATGTGGATGCCGCAATAGTCGGCGATCTGGACGAAGGTGAGGCCGGTATTGTCGACCAGCCAGGCGGCGGTCGCATGCGGCATCAACGGGGTGGCGTCGGGGTTGACCATGACTGCTCTCCAAAAGCGCGAATGAAAGCCCCGCCCCTCGCGGAGCGGAAATAATAAGGGCCGCCCCTCGCGGGGCGGCCGGACATTGGGCGTCGCTATATGCCGGTTTCGAAAAAGGGGCAAGTCTGCGGATTCAGCGGCGCCAATGCACCTATCGGGCTTCGTCCGCAGCTTCGGCCCGGAAATAGGCCGCAGCGACCTCCGAATGCGGGAAACTCTCCAAAACCTCACGAACGACGTCGCGCGCTCCCCTTGCTGCCGCGTTGTTGCAACTGCCGGGATAGGGTAGCGTGAAAATGCCAAAATCTTCATTCGGCGCCATGAACCCTACCGCCATGTCACCTAAATCGTGCGGCGACTGGCTGGTACACCCAATCGGTCGCACATCAGTATTTACCCCGTCCAGCCTCGCCGGCCGTAAGCGCCACAAAGCACGCCGCGCGTCGTCCGCGACCTTGGCGGCAAGCTTGAACGACTCCCGACCCCTGACATCGTCATCTGGACGATAGGTGTAAACCACGTCCAACCGATCATCTGCCGCGAGTTGATAGGACAGGAAGTGATCGCCGAACCCTTCGGCTCCGCCAAAGGCTTGATTGATCTCGATCGCCTCCTGCGACAACTGCTTCGCCGAAGGCAAGTCCGTCGCCTCGACCAGACTGTCGGACGCCTCGATCGCCGGCCGATCGCAGGATGCACAAAGCAATGACGCCACCAAAAGCAGCCGACGCCGATCCACCTAAGCCCCCATCGCCACAAACCCCGGCTCACCCTCGACCCGCGCGATCCATGCCTGCAGCGCCGGATAATCGGCCAGCGCGAAATACCCGCTGTCCCCGGCGACATGCGTGTACGCATAGAGCACGATATCGGCGAGCGTCAGCCCCGCGCCGACCAGCCAGTCGCGCGCCGCCAGATGCTCGTCCATCAGCTTCAGCGCCGCCGCGCCCGCCTCGCGCTTCGCCGGCACCAGCGCGCGCTGCACCTCGCTGAGGTTCGCCTCGCCCACCCATTTCATCCAGAAGCGCAGGGTCGCGACATTGGGCTCGTGATTATATTGTTCCCAGAACATCCAGTGCAGCATGTCGGCGCGATCGAAGCGGTCGTGGGGCACCAGATGCGTGCCGTCGGCGAGCCAGAAACAGGCGGCATTGCTTTCGGGCAGGAAACGGTCGCCGACCTGCAGCACCGGGATGCGGCCGTTCGGATTGACCCCGGCCAGGAATTCAGGCGTCCGCGTCTCGCCCGCCATGATGTCATATTCGCGCCGCTCGAGCGGATAATCGAGCAAGGCGGCGGTCAGCCGGATCTTGTAGCAATTGCCGCTCGCCGCATATTCGTGAAGGATCGGATGGTCGGTCGACGTCTCGGCGCCGCTCGCGGCGAAGCCGGAGATGCCCGACGGAAACACCAACGTATCGGGGCGACCCGTCCCCAACCCCTCGACCCCGGCAACCGTGTACGGCTGCGACAGTGTCGAATCGGGGTCGCTCGGCCACAGGCAGTGACGCGCGCTCAGCTTCTCGCCTTCGCCGCCCTTCCATTCCTGTCCGGCGGTCGCGGGGCCGCGGTAGATTTCCTCGAGCTGGTTCCAGCCGGTCGCGCCGCGCCCCCGGCGCACCTCGACATGCGCATAAGCCTTGGCGACACGCAGCAATGGATAGCTCATTTACACCTCCAGCACGATCTTCCCGACATGCGCGCCTGCCTGCATCCGCGCATGGGCGGCGGCGGCCTCGGCGAGCGGAAAGCTCTGATCCATCGCGGGCTTCCACGCACCTTCGCTCAGGCGCGGCCACAATGTGCGGTGAATCTCGTCGGCCAGCGCCGCCTTGAAGTCGGCGCTGCGCGCGCGAAGCGTCGATCCGGTCATCGTCAGGCGGCGGCGCATGACGTAGGAAATATCGATCTCGACCTTCGCCCCGCGCTGGAAAGCGATCGTCACATGGCGCCCGTCGTCGGCGAGGCATTCCAGGTTGCGCGCCACATAATCGCCGCCGACCATGTCGAGCACCGCGTTGACGCCCTTGCCGTCGGTGAACGCCTTCACCGCCGCGACATAATCCTCGGAGGAGTAATCGACCGCCAGATCGGCGCCGAGCGCCATCGCCGCCGCGCATTTGTCGGCGCTGCCGCAGGTCACGATCACGCGGATATCGAAGAGTTTGCACAGCCCGATCGCGGTGGTGCCGATGCCGCTGGTGCCGCCATGGACCAGCACCGTCTCGCCCTCCATCACCCAGGCGCGCTCGAACAGATTGTGCCACACGGTAAAGATCGTCTCGGGCAACGCAGCCGCCTCGGCCATCGAAAATCCGGTCGGCACCGGCAGGCAGCTTCCCGTGGGCGCGACGCAATATTCAGCATAGCCGCCGCCCGCGACCAGCGCGCACACCGCCTGCCCGACCGTCCCGGCATCGCCCCCCGGCCCGACCGCGACGATTTCGCCCGCGATCTCCAGCCCCGGCAGGTCGCTCGCCCCCGGCGGCGGCGGATAATAGCCCATGCGCTGCAGCACGTCGGGACGGTTGACCCCCGCCGCGGCGACGCGGATCAGCACCTCGCCGGCCCCGGGCCGTGGCACCGGCCGCGTTTCGGGGATCAGGACTTCGGGGCCGCCCGGCGCGCTGATGGCGATGGCGGTCATGCTTTCCGGCACGCTGGTCACGTCTCGATCCCCCTGCTTCCCACAGGCGCGCCTTATTGACAGCACGGGGCGGCGGGTCAACAGTTTCACCGCCGATCAAGAGGATGCTCCCGCGATGGACGACGACAATGAACCCCGCCGCCGCGACGATATACTCGCGACCCTGACCCGCCAGCCGCTCGATCCGCTCTCGGTCGACGAACTCAACGACCGCATTGCGGTGCTGCAGGACGAGATCGAACGAACCCGCGCGCGGATCGCCTTCGCGACCAGCCACAAGGCGAGCGCCGACGCACTGTTCAAAAAGAGCTGACCGCCCCATAAGGCGCCATGGATTTCGACGACCAGCTGACCCGCTATTTCGGCACCGCCGACCTTGCGGCGATCCACCCCGAAGCGCTCGCTGCGGGCACCGAACGCATGCGCGTCGACTTCGGCCTCGAAACCAACCCCGGCCGCCGCTTCGCGCTGTGGGCGCTGATGCACATGCTCGGCGTCGCGCCCGACCTCGACGTGGCGTTCAAGGACGCGGCCGAACGCAACCTCGCGCGCGACTTCCTGGATATGGTCGACCGGTCGGAAGGTTGATTGCCAAGGTCAGCTTTGGAGCGAAACGCGCCGTTCCGTTTCCCGTCACCCCGGGCTTGACCCGGGGCCTGCCTTGTCTTTGATCCGATGGCGAAAGAAGGAAGGCGGGTCCCGGGTCAAGCCCGGGATGACGATGAAAGAGGCGTCCGCGCCCCACCCCAAAGCCGATATTTTGCTCCGGCACCCTTCAATACCTCAACCCCGCGTTAACCATATTCCAACCCTCAGCGGCGTAATTTCTCGACGCTGACCGCTTTTCCCTTGCAGGCTGGCGGCGGCGTCGCCACCTTGTGCCTATCGGGCGGGCCTCTCCCCGGCTTGTCCCCAAGGAGATAAGCCTATGCCGTCCTTTTCGGAGAGCCTCGAAAAGACCCTGCACAATGCGCTGAAGGCGGCTTCCGAGCGCCATCACGAATATGCGACGCTCGAGCATCTGCTCTACGCGCTGATCGACGACGATCATGCCGCCGAAGTGATGCGCGCCTGCGGCGTCGCGCTCGACGACCTGCAATCGGCGGTCGTCCATTATCTCGATACCGAACTCGACAGTTTGAAGGTCGAGGGGCACAGCGATCCATCGCCCACCAGCGGCTTCCAGCGCGTCGTCCAGCGCGCGATCCTGCACGTCCAGTCGTCGGGCAAGGATGAGGTCACCGGCGCCAACGTCCTCGTCGCGCTCTTCTCCGAACGCGAGAGCTATGCCGTCTATTTCCTGCAGCAGCAGGACCTGACCCGCCTCGATGCGGTCTCCTACCTCAGCCATGGCGTCGGCAAGGGCGGCAAGCCCTCGCCGCAGGCCGAGCCCGAGGAAAAGGAAGAGGCGAAGGACAAGAGCGACGCGAAGAACAAGAAGGAAACCGCGCTCGACCAGTTCACCGTCAACCTCAACGAAAAGGCCAAGGTCGGCAAGGTCGACCCGCTGATCGGCCGCACCGCCGAGGTCGACCGCACGATCCAGATCCTCTGCCGCCGCAGCAAGAACAACCCGCTCTATGTCGGCGATCCCGGCGTCGGCAAGACCGCGATCGCCGAAGGCCTCGCGCGCAAGATCATCGAGGGCGACGTGCCCGAGGTGCTGCTGCCCGCCGTGATCTATTCGCTCGACATGGGCGCGCTGCTCGCGGGCACGCGCTACCGGGGCGATTTCGAGGAGCGGCTGAAACAGGTCGTCACCGAGCTTGAAGGCCTGCCCCACGCGATATTGTTCATCGACGAGATCCACACCGTCATCGGTGCCGGCGCGACGAGCGGCGGCGCGATGGATGCTTCGAACCTGCTCAAGCCCGCGCTGTCGGGCGGCGTGATCCGCTGCATCGGCTCGACGACCTACAAGGAATTCCGCAATCATTTCGAAAAGGACCGCGCGCTGCTCCGCCGCTTCCAGAAGATCGACGTGATCGAACCGAGCCTCGAGGATACCAAGAAAATCCTCGCCGGGCTGCGCAGCGCGTTCGAGGCGCATCATCAGGTGCGCTACACCCAGGATGCGATCAACGCCGCGGTCGACCTGTCGGCGCGCTACATCAACGACCGCAAATTGCCCGACAAGGCGATCGACGTGATCGACGAGGTCGGCGCGATGCAGATGCTGGTCGCCCCGTCGAAGCGCAAGAAGACGATCACCGCCAAGGAGATCGAAGCGGTCATCGCAACGATGGCGCGCATCCCACCCAAGTCGGTGTCGACCGACGACAAGGCGACGCTCGCCAATCTGGAAACCGACCTGAAGCGTGTCGTCTTCGGTCAGAACACCGCGATCGAGGTGCTGTCGTCGGCGATCAAGCTCAGCCGCGCGGGCCTGCGCGATCCCGAAAAGCCGATCGGCAATTATCTGTTCAGCGGCCCAACCGGCGTCGGCAAGACCGAGGTCGCCAAGCAGCTCGCGTCGATCATGGGCATCCCGCTCCAGCGCTTCGACATGTCCGAATATATGGAGCGCCATTCGGTCAGCCGCCTGATCGGTGCGCCCCCGGGCTATGTCGGTTATGATCAGGGCGGCCTGCTCACCGATGCGATCGACCAGAATCCGCATTGCGTGCTGCTGCTCGACGAAATCGAGAAAGCGCATCCCGACCTGTTCAACATCTTGTTGCAGGTGATGGACCATGGCCGCCTGACCGATCATCATGGCAAGACGGTCGACTTCCGCAACGTCATCCTGATTATGACGACCAATGCGGGGGCCAGCGACATGGCGCGCGAGGGCATCGGCTTCGGCGCCTTCACCCGCGAGGATGTGCAGGAGGAAGCGGTGAAGAACCTCTTCACCCCCGAATTCCGCAACCGCCTCGATGCGATCGTGCCCTTCGGCTATCTGCCGCCCGAAGTCGTCGCGCGGGTCGTCGACAAGTTCATCCTCCAGCTCGAAATGCAGCTCGCCGACCGCAACGTCCATATCCAGCTCGACGAAGCGGCACGCGATTGGCTGACCGGCAAGGGCTATGACAAGCTCTATGGCGCCCGCCCGATGGGCCGGCTGATCCAGGAAAAGATCAAGCAGCCGCTGGCCGAGGAACTGCTGTTCGGCAAGCTCGTCCATGGCGGCGAGGTCAAGGTGAAGATGAAGACCGGCGACGACGCCAAGGTCGGCAACCCGCTGACCTTCGAAATCGTCTCGGCCGCGCCCAAAGCGGGCAAGGGCAAGGCGAAGACGCCCAAGGCCGACACGGCGAAGAAGGCCGCCGAATGACGACAGCGGGGCGCTTGCGGCAGCGCAGGCGCCCCTTGCTGTTAGCGGCGGTGCTGCTGTCGACAATATGGGCTGCGTGGTGGCTGTGGCCGCGCGCTGCTCCTCAACGTCCAGATTTCGAGATCCGCCTTTCGGAAGGTGGCGGAGCGCTCTTGGTTCCCGGCTCTCTCGGCGTGATGGCTCTCGATCCGCCCATCTTTCGGCATGGCCATTTTTACGCAGAAGACGGGCAGTTGGTAGATGCTCGCACGATCATTCGTGACCAACGCCGGAACAATATCGACAGCCCATCCTACTCGGCCGTTTTCCTGTTGGATGAACAGGGCAGCCGCGCCGACCTTGAGGCGGCGGCGAAGCAAATCTGGGCGATCTGCGCTGCGGCCGTCTATGTCCCCATCAAAGGACAGGACGAGGTCAATCCGCTGCTTCCCCGCTCGGCCGGTCGGGATTGCTCCTTTCTGTTCGACGCTTGAGGCCTCAGCCGTCTGCGCCACATTAAACCAATCGCAACCCCCTGCTGCTATGCCACCCACTCCTGACAATGTGGGGCCGGGGCAAGAGATGACGACACAATTGCAGCAATGGCTGGGCGAAACCAACGCCCTGCGCGAATTCGACCGCTGGTTCGACGCGATCATGCGCAGCGGCAATTTCGAGGAACTCGACGCCTTCCTGACCGAGGAACTGCTCGCCCATCCGCACCCGATCACCTCGCTCTGCCTCGCGCGGCCGCTGTCGACAGTCCGCGTCACCGGCTGGGACAACCTCGCCGCCGACATGCTGCGCGACGAGGATCGCCACGCCGCCGCCGGTCCCGTCACCGCGATCGGCGCCGACCTGTCGGCGCATAACGAACCCGACGACGACGCCTGGACGCTCGAAGTCAATTTCTACGACGATGAGGCGTTCCCGTTCGGCGATGGCGATCTCGACGCGGTCAACGCCGCCGCCGCCGACACCAGCACGCCCTGGCAGGGCGAATTTCGCGACATCATGGGCAGCCTGACCGTCGTCGGGCTCGGGCGCATCTATACCGCGATTTCCGCCCATGTTCCCGGACGCATCCCGTTTGGCGAACCGGCGCCCGTCGACCTCGTCGCCGACCGCCTCGGCCGCTATTTCCTCACCCTGCGCTTCCACCAGGCGCTCGTCCGCGATGCCCGACACGAAGGCCTGCCGCGCGCCATGGTGCTGCTCGCCGGAGCGCACGACGTCGATCCCTGGTTCGAAGCGGCCTATTGGTGCGAGACGGAGCGGTCCGACGACGGCAAGATCGCCTCGATTCTCGATGCCCGCGACGAAGCGAACCGCGCGCGCTTCCAGGCCGAAACCGACCTGAAGATCGCCGAGTGGCGCGACCGCCGCAACGTCATCATCCGCCGCCAGCTGCGCGCCGACAAGCACCCGGCCTTCGTCGAACTCAGCGCCGCGCAGGATGCGCTGTTCCACAGCATGACCGGCCTCGGCGACGGCCGCCCGTCGCACGAGCTGTCGGACCATGACTATGAGATGCTGCTCTATGCCTGGCAGCGCCAGCGCGCCGAAAAGATCGGCGACGATCCCGACGCGATCCCGCTCCCCGAAAAACCGCGCGGCGGGTTGTTCGGCCTGTTCAGCCGGGCGTCCTGAGGCCCCCTCGCATTTGGCCGCCACTTCGCCTATATCGGCCCCATGTACGACTATGTCTCCGTAACCACCGCCGACGCCGGCGCGCCCACGCCGGTGCGCGACGGTACGATCAAGCTGCATGACGAAGCCGGCTTTGCCGGGATGCGCAAGGCGGGGCAGCTGTCGGCCGAGATCCTCGACGCGCTCGTCCCCTTCGTCCAGCCCGGCGTGACCACCGGCGCGATCGACGACCTCGTCCGCACGATGATGCTCGACGGCGGCGGCATCCCCGCGACCCTGGGCTATCGCGGCTTCACCCACAGCTGCTGCACCAGCATCAACCATGTCGTGTGCCACGGCATCCCCGACGACAAGCCGGTGCGCGAGGGCGATATCGTCAACATCGACGTGACGACGATCATCGACGGCTGGCACGGCGACACCAGCCGCATGTATCTGGTCGGCGACGTGCCGATCAAGGCGAAGCGGCTGGTCGAGGTGACCTATGAATGCCTGATGCTCGGCATCGAGCAGGCGAAGCCCGGCAACCGCATGGGCGACGTCGCGCACGCGATCCAGACCCACGCCGAAAAGCATCGCTATTCGGTCGTCCGCGATTTCTGCGGCCATGGGCTGGGCCAGATGTTCCACGATGCGCCCGAAGTCGTCCATGCCGGACGTCCCGGCACCGGCCCCGAACTGCGCCCCGGCATGTTCTTCACCATCGAGCCGATGATCAACACCGGCAAATTCGCGGTCAAGATGCTCGCCGACGGCTGGACCGCCGTCACCCGCGACCGGTCGCTGTCGGCGCAGTTCGAGCACAGCATCGGCATCACCGAAACCGGCTGCGAAATCTTCACCGCCAGCCCCAAGGGCCTGAACGCGCCGCCCTGGGCCTAGAACCAAACCCTCTCCTTCAGGGGAGGGCAGCGAGACTTGGCAGCTTGCTGCCCATGTCGCGGCGGGTGGGCGCCGGCGGCCTCGTGCCATCTCGCAGGCCCCCACCCCCGGCACCCCCCATATTCCCCCTTGCACCCCGGGCCCTTCGGACGCAGACTTGACGTGAACGTCAAGCACAAGACGTCGAATGGGAGAGCATGGGATGGCGAATCGGGTCTGGACGAGCGCGTTGCTGGGCGGCGCGCTGTTGGCATTGGCGGCATGCAACGCATCGAAGAATGACAGCGTCAGCGGCGGCGGGTCGCTCGACGATGCGGAAAAGGCCAGCGAAACCCTGCTCAAGACCGGCGGCAATGGCGATGATTGGGGCGCCATCGGTTACAGCTATGACGAACAGCGCTTCAGCCCGCTGAAAGATATCGATGCGTCGAATGTGGGCCAGCTCGGCATCGCCTGGACCGCCGACCTCGACGACGCGCGCGGGCAGGAAGCGACTCCGGTCATCGTCGACGGCGTGCTGTACGTCAGCCACGCCTGGTCGAAGGTCGACGCCTGGGACGCGGCGACCGGGAAATTGCTCTGGAAATATGATCCCAAGGTGCCCGGCGAGCGAGCGGTTTCGGCCTGCTGCGATGTCGTCAACCGCGGCGTCGCGGTGTGGGGCGACAAGCTGTTCGTCGGCGCGCTCGACGGCCGTCTGATCGCGCTCGACCGCAAGACCGGCAAGGAGCTGTGGTCGACGCAGACCTTCGACACCTCGAAGCCCTATACGATCACCGGCGCCCCGCGCGTCGTGAAGGACATGGTGCTGATCGGCAACGGCGGCGCCGAATTCGGGGTGCGCGGCTATGTCACCGCCTATGACGCCGACACCGGCAAGGAGCGCTGGCGCTTCTACACCGCGCCCAATCCGAAGAAGGAAAAGGACGGCGCGGCGAGCGACGACATCTTCGCGTCGAAGGCCAATGCGACCTGGTCCGACAAGGGCGAGTGGCAGACCTCGGGCGGCGGCGGCACGGTGTGGGACGCGATCGTCTATGACAAGGATCTCGACCAGATCTATCTCGGGGTCGGCAACGGCAATCCGTGGAACCATGGCACCCGCTCGAACGGCGAGGGCGACAACTGGTTCCTCTCGTCCGTCGTGGCTCTGGACGCGACGACCGGCAAATATAAATGGCACTATCAGGAAACCCCGGGCGAGACCTGGGATTATACCGCGACCCAGCCGATCATCCTCGCCGAGCAGGCGGTGAACGGCAAGCCGACCAAGGTGCTGTACCATGCGCCGAAGAACGGCTTCTTCTTCACTATCAACCGCAACGACGGCAAGCTGATCGACGCCAAGCCCTTCGTCGACGGGATCAACTGGGCGACCGGTTACGACATGGCGACCGGCCGCCCGATCGAGACGCCGGACGCGCGCTTCTACAAGACCGGCAAGCCCTTCATTGCGATCCCCGGCGCGCTCGGCGCGCATAACTGGCACCCGATGAGCTATAATCCGGCGACCGGCCTCGTCTATATCCCCGCGCAGCAGATCCCGCAGGGCTATCTCCAGGACATGACCGAGCTCGACAAGCGCAAGGTCCTCGGCTTCAACATCGGCACCACGCTGACCGGCACGATGCTGCCCGACGACAAGGCCGCGTTCAAGGCGGCGGTCGCCGCGACCACCGGCCGCCTCGTCGCCTTCGATCCGCGCACCGGCAAGGTCGCCTGGGCGGTGAACCACCCTGCGGCCTGGAACGGCGGCACGATGACCACGGCGGGCAACCTCGTCTTCCAGGGCACCAGCACCGGGCGCTTCCGCGCTTACACCGCCGACACCGGCGAGCAGTTGCTCGACCTCGACATGCAGTCGGGCATCGTCAGCGCGCCCTCGACCTTCCGCGTCGGCGGCGTCCAATATATCGCCTTTATGACCAGCAAGGGCGGCGCCTTCCCGCTCGTCGCCGGGGTCGCGGGCGGGGTGACGCGCAAGGTGCCGAACATCCCGCGCCTCGTCGTGCTCAAGGTCGGCGGCACCGGCAAGCTGCCCGCCCCGCCGGCGACGACGACGCTCGCGTGGAACCCGCCGCCGCAGTTCGGTACGCCGGCGCAAGTCGCAGCGGGCAAGGCGCATTTCGGGCGCTATTGCATCGTCTGTCACGGCGACAGCGCGATCGGCAACGGCTTCACCCCCGATCTTCGCGTTTCGGGCGCGCTCGCCAATGGCGGCGCCTGGAAGTCGGTGATCCTCGAGGGCGCGCTCAAGGATCGCGGCATGGTGAGCTTCGCCCATGTGATGACCCCCGCCGATGCCGAGGCGATCCGCGCCTATGTCATCGACCGCTCGATCTGGACCAAGGCCAATCTGGCGGACAGCGCAGCGCCGATGGGACGCTGATTGCCGCTTTTTTAGGCAATGATATTACGCCGCTGCCCACCCGGCGGGCAACGGCGTAACTTCCTTACAAAATTCTTACCGGAAGCTTGCGATTCGCCAATTGGCACGGCTTTTGATTGGTGCAACATGGCGGCACACCGCACCGACTCGTCGGCGATGGACCGGACAGGCACGCCTGCCCGGCCGTGGCCGCAAGGGATGGTGCGAGCCCAAAGGGGGAATGCAAGCGTGAAGAAGATTGAGGCGATCATCAAGCCGTTCAAGCTCGACGAGGTGAAGGAAGCGCTGCACGAAGTCGGTGTCAGCGGCATCACCGTCACCGAGGCCAAGGGCTTTGGACGCCAGAAGGGTCATACCGAACTCTATCGCGGCGCCGAATATGTCGTCGACTTCCTGCCCAAGGTGAAGCTCGAGGTCATCGTCGAGGACAGCCTGGCCGAACGCGTGGTCGAGGCGATCGCCGCCGCCGCGCAGACCGGCCGCATCGGCGACGGCAAGATTTTCGTCATTCCGGTCGAGACCGCGCTGCGTATCCGCACCGGCGAGCGCAACGAAGACGCGCTCTAAAACTCCATCTCCCCATCCTGTTCACCAAGACCCCGGGTCGCCCCGGACATATCGCAAGAAGGAAATATGACCATGGCTACGAAGCCGAAGGACATCATCGCACGCATCAAGGACAATGACATCGAGTGGGTCGACCTGCGCTTCACCGATCCGAAGGGCAAGTGGCAGCATCTGACGATGTGCGCCGGGGTGATCGACGAGGATGCGCTCGAAGACGGGCTGATGTTCGACGGTTCGTCGATCGAAGGCTGGAAGGCGATCAACGAGTCCGACATG
Source organism: Sphingopyxis sp. (assembly GCF_050725615.1). Lineage (GTDB taxonomy): Bacteria > Pseudomonadota > Alphaproteobacteria > Sphingomonadales > Sphingomonadaceae > Sphingopyxis. The sequence continues at coordinate 12,285 of NZ_JBOHHU010000043.1, read as the reverse complement.
ATCCTGATGCCCGACCTCGAAGCGGTCTATGACGATCCCTTCTCGGCGACCCCGATGATCGTCATCTTCTGCGACATCGTCGAGCCGTCGACCGGCGAAGGCTATTCGCGCGACCCGCGCACCACCGCAAAGCGCGCCGAGGCCTATGTCGCCTCGACCGGCGTCGGCGACACCGTCTATGTCGGCCCCGAAGCCGAATTCTTCATGTTCGACGACGTCCGTTTCGAAACCGGCTACAACAAGTCGGGCTTCGAGATCGACGACATCGAGCTGCCGACCAACACCGGCCGCAGCTATGAGGGCGGCAACCTCGGCCACCGCCCGCGCGCCAAGGGCGGCTATTTCCCCGTCGCGCCGGTCGACAGCGCGGTCGACATCCGCGCCGAGATGGTCTCCACCATGCTCGAACTCGGCCTGCCCTGCGACAAGCATCACCATGAGGTCGCCGCTGCGCAGCACGAACTCGGCCTGACCTTCGGCACGCTGACCCAGACCGCCGACCGCATGCAGATCTACAAATATGTCGTGCACCAGGTCGCGCACGCTTATGGCAAGACCGCGACCTTCATGCCCAAGCCGATCAAGGACGATAACGGCAGCGGCATGCACACCCACATCTCGATCTGGGAAAAGGGCAAGCCGCTCTTCGCCGGCAACGGCTATGCCGGCCTTTCGGACATGTGCCTCTATTTCATCGGCGGCGTCGTCAAGCATGCCAAGGCCTTGAACGCCTTCACCAACCCGACGACGAACAGCTACAAGCGCCTCGTCCCCGGCTTCGAAGCCCCGGTGCTGCTCGCCTATTCGAGCCGCAACCGTTCGGCCTCGTGCCGCATCCCTTATGGTGCGGGCGCCAAGGCGAAGCGCGTCGAATTCCGCTTCCCCGACGCGATGGCCAACCCCTATCTCTGCTATTCGGCGCTGCTGATGGCGGGCCTCGACGGCATCCAGAACAAGATCCATCCGGGCGACCCGATGGACAAGAATCTCTATGACCTGCCGCCCGAGGAACTGGCCGAAGTCCCGACCGTCTGCGGCTCGCTTCGCGAAGCGCTCGACAGCCTGCTCGCCGACCATGACTTCCTGCTCAAGGGCGACGTGTTCACCAAGGACCAGATCGAGGCCTATGTTGAACTGAAGTGGGACGAGGTCTATCGTTTCGAACAGACGCCGAGCCCGGTCGAGTTCGACATGTACTACAGCGCCTGATCGAAAGATCAGCGACGCGAGGGGGGGCGTCCGGTTCGGGGGGACCGGGCGCCTTTTTCCTTGGTGCGGCGCGATCGGGTGTTTTCCGGGCGGCGTGGCCGAACCCGCTGCCGGAACCTAGCGCCGCTTGATGCCGTAATCGATCCGGATCCGGACCCAGGCGCCGACCAGCACCTGCCCACCGCGCCGCGGAGGCCGCACCCGGAACGCCCACGCCGCCGCGAGCACCGCGCGATTGATCTGCGATCCGTTCGGACATTCGTCGAGCCCGACACAATCCTCGACGCGGTAATCGGGTGCGGTGCGGCAGGCGATCAGTCCCCAGCCGGGCCCGCTGGCGGTCGACAGATAGCCGCGCAATTCGTCGTCGGTCGGCTCGCGATACCAGGCCGCCGCATAAAGCGGCTCGCCATTGGGCGCCGTGCCCACGCGCTCGGTGTCGCGCGAGGACGCCGAGGAGCGGCCCGTGTCGGGCGGCCCATAGACCCGCCCGCCGGAGGGGCGAATGACGGTCGGGGGGATTTTCGGCGGCGGTAGCGGCTCGGCGGGCGTCGGCATCGGCGGCGGCGGCGTCGGTACGGCGGCTTGCGGCGGCAGGGGTTCCTGCGGCTTTGGTTGCGGTGGCAGCGGCGTCTCGGCGGTTGCCGCGCGTCCCGGATTGCTCGGTTCGGGAGTGTCCTCGACAGGCTCGGCGGCCGCGATGCTCACCACGCTCAGATGCTCCTCGACCTTCTCGGGCGGCTTTTCGAAGCCAAAGGAGAGCAGCATGAGCAGCAGAAGCCCTTCGAACAGCACCGCCAGGCCGATCGCAAGCGCGCGGCGGCCCGCCCCGATGTTGAGCTTTTCGACATAGGGATTGGCTGGAACAGGGTTCAGCGGAGACAATCTTTGGTGGCGGCGCCCGCTGGTCAGGGGGGCCGGAGCGACATGCGCGAGCGATAAGGGCGCGCCGGAGCTTTGACAAGCGCGGGCGACACCCGATGCGCGAAATCGCGGCCGGGGGCGATCAAACCCTCAAGGGCGTATATCCCTCCTTTTCTTTTTCCGCCGTCCATCCTTGCAAAGACATTGGTAACCGGCAGGATCCAAGCTAGATGAACGCGATCAGGGGGAGTTTGGTTAGTGCGTTCGATGGCCGTTTTACTTGGCGTCAGCTGTCTGGCGCTCGCGGCGCCCGCCGTCGCCGCCGATACCCCCGTCTATGCCGCGCCGGCGGACTGGGTCGCGCAAAGGGCCGGGCCGCTGCCGCAGGGCGATGCCGCGACCCCCTGGCTGCTCAGCGACAGCCAGGTGCTGATCGAGGCCGACAAGCGGTCGACCTTCAGCGATCATGCCTTTCGCATCCAGTCGGCCGACGCGCTGCGCAACTGGGACGATCTGCAATTCGTCTGGCACCCCGACCGCGACGACCTGATCGTCCACAAGATCCAGATCATCCGTGGCGGCGAGACGATCGACCTGCTCGGACAGGGGCTGAAGCTCACCGTGCTGCGCCGTGAAAAGGACTTCGAACAGAAGACGATCGACGGGCTGCTCACCGGCACCGCGTCGATCGAGGATCTGCGCGTCGGCGACATCGTGCGCTTTTCGGCAACCGTCGTCGAACGCAGCGACGTGCTCGCCGGCAACAGCGAGGCGATGGTCGATGTCGAGGCAAAGCCGGCGTCGATCGCACAAGGATCGGTGCGCATCTTGTGGCCGCAGGGGCTGCCGATCCAATGGAAGGCCTTCGGCAAGGGCATCGCCCCGGTCGAGGCGGACCAGGGCCGCTATCATGTGCTGACCCAGGCCGAACCGATCATCAAGCAGGACGAGATGCCCGAGGACGCCCCCGTCCGCTATCAGCGGCCGCCGGGACTCGAATTTTCCACCTTCGCCTCGTGGAGCGACCTGTCGCGCACCACCGCGCCGCTCTACGCCACCGCAGGGACGATCGCCGAGGGGGGCACGCTCGCCGCTGCGGTCGACCGGATCGCCAAGACCAGCAGCGACCCGAAAACGCGCACCGCCGCCGCGCTGGCGTTGGTCCAGAACGAAATCCGCTATCTCTACAACGGCCTCGCCAAGGGCAATTATGTGCCGCAGACGCCCGAGCAGACCTGGACGCTGCGCTATGGCGACTGCAAGGCGAAGACGATGCTGCTGCTCGCGGTCCTCGACCGGCTGGGGATCGCGGCACAGCCCGCGCTCGTCAGTTCGCAGCTCGGCGGCCTGCTCCCCACCCGGCTGCCCGCGCTCGGCGCCTTCGACCATGTCGTCGTCCAGGCGCGCATCGACGGCACCGACTATTGGCTCGACGGCACGACGGCGGGCACCCATATCGCCGATCTCGCCGATGTGCCGCCCTTCGGCTTTGTCCTGCCGATCGCGGCGTCGGGGCATGACCTGTTGCCGCTGCCGCTGCGCCAGCCGGCACGCCCCGACTTTGCGATGCACGTCAGCTATGACCAGTCGGCGGGACTCGCGCTGCCGCCGCTGTTCGAGCTGTCGTTCACGATGCGCGGCGAGCTGGCGGCCCGGTTCGCGGGCATGAAGGACCAGACCACCCCCGACCAGCTGCGCGAACTGACGCGGCGCGCCCTTGGCGGCTTCATCAGCGAAGGCACGATCCACACCCGGTCGATCGAGCTCGACGAAAAGGCGGGGACGGCGACCATCCGCGCCTCGGGCATCGGCAACCTGCCATGGACCCGCGACGAACCGCGCGCCTATATCAATCTCGACGGGCTGGTCGCCGATTTCGAGATCAAGGCCGACCGCGCCCGCGCCGCCTGGCGCGACATCCCGCTCGCCGGCGGCGAATCGAGCCTGATCGTCCATGATTTCAGCCTGAAACTGCCGCCGCGTACCGGCTATGCGATGGAAGGCGACGTCCAGGCCGACCTCAATATCGCCGGCTTTGCGATGCGCCGCGATGCGAAACTTGTCGGCAACCGGCTCGACCAGACCGAAACCATCTGGACCACCGGCGCCGAAATCGCCGCGAACCAATTGCCCGCCGCCCGCGCGCAGCTCGCCGCCGCCAAGCAACGCGAGTTTCTGCTCCGCGCGCCCGAAGGCTTCCCCTCGCCCGCCGAGGAAATCGCCGCGGCGAAGAGCGAAAAGCGGCTCGCCCCGCTGCTCGCCGCCTATCAGAAGGCGATCGACGACGATCCCGAGGCGGTCGCCGGCTATCGCAACCGCGCGGCCTTCAACATCGAGATTTTCGACCTGCGCGCCGCGCTCCCCGACCTCGATCAGGCGATCCGGCGCGAGGGCGATGTCGACACCTATCTCAGCCGCTCGAGCGTCTACAGCCAGCTCGGCGACTTCGACAAGGCGCTCGCCGACGTCGACGACGCGCTGCTGCTCGACCCCGGCTCCGAATCGGCGCTCGCCTGGAAAGTCTCGACGCTCGGCGAGATGAAGCGGTACGACGAGGCGATCGCCCTCGCCGACGAGCAGCTCGCCATCGCCAAGGACAAGCGCGGCTGGACCACGACCAAGGCCGATATGCTCGGCAAGGCCGGCCGCGCCGAGGAAGGGGTCACTCTGCTCGCCGCTGCGCTCGCCGAACGTCCCGGCGACGCCGAACTGCTCAACCAGATGTGCTGGCTCAAGGGGACGCGGTCGATCCAGCTCGACACCGCGCTCAAGGATTGCACCCGCGCGATCGAACTGACCGACAGCCCGGCGTCGGTGCTCGATAGCCGCGCGCTGGTCTTCTACCGCCTTGGCCGGATGGAGGAGGCGCGCGCCGACCTCAACGCCGCGCTCAAGATCAGCCCCGACCTGCCCGCCTCGCTGTTCATGCGCGCGGTCGTTCGCCTGCAGGGCAACGACCGCGAAGGCGCGCAGGCCGATCTGGCGCTGGCGCGGCTACAGCATGGGCGGATCGACGCCGAGTATGCGGGCTATGGGATCAAGCCCTGACCGGCTTTAGCGGACCATCATCCCGCGCTGTCCGATCGCGACGAATGATCCGAGCAACAGCGCGGCGGCGGGTATCGTCACCGCGTCGATCGGCGTCAGCCGCGCGCCGAGCCCCAGGAAATCGGCTGCGCCCCACAGCGAGAGGATGATCCAGCTGAGGTAAAAGGCCCAGGACGCGCCCTCGAGCCCCAATTGGCGGCTCAGTTCGTCGAACCGGTCGCGCCAGAGCCAGCTCGCCAGCGCGCCGCCCGCCAGCAGCAGCGCCAACGCCGCAAAGGCGACGCCAGCGGGCACCGGGCCGACCGCGAAATCGGGACCGCGCGCGACCGCAAGCGCGACCAGCACCGCGCCGAGCAGCGCCATCACGACGGTCGAAAAGATCATGTTGGTGCGGTCGTCGCGCAGTTCCTCGGCATCGGCGACATTGAGCACCACGGCCCCGGCGCGCGGCGCCGCGACCCCGAAACCGACGATCGCCGCGATCAGCAGATAGACGAGCCCGACCCCCGCGAGCGCGATTCGCGACGGCCCCATCGCATGGAGCAGGTCGGTGCCCGCCAGCGCCAGCATCCCCGACATCGCCCCGGCGCCGACCAACGCACCAAACGCCGCGCTCAACGCCGTCTTGCGCCATTTGCGGCGTTCGCCCCCGGTCATTGCCATGCTCATATGTCCTTCTCCGGCTCCCAATGATCGATAAACAGCATGCGCACCTCAACCCCGAACAGCGTCGCCATGCGCAGCGCGAGCGGCAGGCTGGGGTCATATTTGTCGGTTTCGACCGCGTTGATCGTCTGCCGCGAAACCTGCAACCGGCGCGCCAGCTCGCCCTGGCTCCACCCCGCCGCCTCGCGATGATCGCGCACCCGATTTTCCAACGACCATCCTCTCGCCTGTCAAACACTCTTTACAGCGCACGACATCTCCCTGTCAAACACTCTTTACAGGCCCCGCTTACGCTTTCCTAACCCGGCGCTGCTACATCGGGTGCAGGGCGAACAGGGGGCACGGTCGATGATGCGCAAATTGATGATGATCGCGGCGATGCTGTTGCTTGCGGGCTGCGGCGAGGCGCTCGAGCTGGTCAACCAGACGCGGGTCGTCGCGGCGCCGCGCGAAGAAGTGTTCAAGAAGATGTTCGGCGACGGCACCGACACCGGCCTGCCGCTGGTCACCAACGGCGGTTCGACCAAGCTTTACGAGCTGGTGGTCGAAAAGGGCGATCCCGAGTGGTCGGCCGTCGTCCCCAAGCAGCGCCCCGACGCCTATAAGGTCAAATATGCCGTCGCGATGGAAATCCCGCGCGAGATGCACATCATCTACAGCATCGACGACGGCGCGGTGACGACTGGCCTCAAATTCACCCTCGACGAACTGGCGCCGGGCAAGACGCGCGTCGTCTTCCACGTCGACGATTTGAAGGGCCATGACACCAAGGGCCTGGCGGTCAACACCGCAAAGCTGCACGCGATCGCCTATCAGGCGCTGAAAAAGCTCAAGGATTTCGACGAGGTCAAGGAGCCCGCCTGACGCGGGCTTGCGGCGCGGGGCATCGCGCGCCACTATGCGGCTCCCCCCTCAGGAGCCTTTCCATGAAATCCTTGCCGCTTGCCGCCATCCTCGCCGCATCGCTCTTGCTCGCCCCTGCGGCGCAGGCGAAATTGTCGAAGGCCGAGGCGGCGATGGCCAAGACGGTGACCGCCGAGCAGGAGCGCTCGATCGCGCTGCTCGAGACGCTGGTCAACCAGAACAGCGGCTCGCTCAACCTCGAAGGCGTCGAAAAGGTCGCGGTGATGATGCGCGCCGAACTCGAGCCGCTGGGCTTCACCGTCACCTGGAAACCGACGCCCGAAACGAAACGCGCCGGCCATCTGGTCGCGGTCCACAAGGGCAAGCCGGACACCAAGCGCCTGCTGCTCATCGCCCATCTCGACACCGTCTTCGAACCCGATTCACCCTTCCAGAAATTTACCCGCAAGGGCGATATGGGCGAGGGCCCGGGCGCGGGCGACGACAAGGGCGGCATGGTCGTCATCGTCGCGGCGCTGCGCGCGATGAAAGCGGCGGGGACGCTGAAGGACGCCAATATCGAAATCCATATGACCGGCGATGAGGAAGACGCCGGCGACCCGATCGAGAAAGCGCGCGCCGACCTGATCGCGGCGGGCAAGCGCAGCGACGTCGCGCTCGATTTCGAGGGACTGGTGCGCGATGGCGGCGCCGACATGGGATCGGTCGCGCGGCGCAGTTCCGAAAGCTGGACCGTCACCGCGACAGGCAAGTCGGCGCACAGCTCGGGCATCTTCAGCGCCGCGGCGGGCGACGGCGCCATCTATGAACTCACCCGCATCATCGCGCGCTTCCGCACCGAGCTGCCCGAACCGAATCTGACCTTCAACGTCGGGCTGATCGCGGGCGGGCAGGACGCGACCCTCGACGCGGGCGGCATTCGCGCCGCCGTCAGCGGCAAGACCAATATCATCGCGCCGATCGCCATCGCGCGCGGCGACCTGCGCACGCTGTCGGGTGAACAGGCGGCGCGGGTGAAGGCGAAGATGGCGGCGATCGTCGCAAGCCACGCTCCCGGCACCGGCGCAACGCTCGCCTTCGACCCCGGCGGCTATCCGCCGATGGCGCCGACCGACGGCAACCGCGCGCTGCTGACCAAGCTCAACGGGGTGAACCGCGACCTCGGCCTCGCCGAAATGGCGGCGCTCGATCCCTTGAAGCGCGGCGCCGGCGACATCAGCTTCGTCGCCGCCGATGTCGACGGGCTCGCGGGCCTCGGCCCCTATTCGACCGGCGATCATGCCCCCGGCGAAGCGGTCGACCTGCCGAGCATCACCCGCCAGGCGACCCGCGCCGCGATCCTGATGTCGCGCCTCGCCGCCGAAAAGCGCTGAGCGCGCCAAATTTAGCGCCAGACCGCGCTTGATTCATTCGCCGCCGTCATTAGGTAGCAATCCGATACGCATCTGGAACCGCCGATGGGAGAGAGAAAATGAGCAGCTTCGAAACGCACCTGAAACAAAATTACATCGGCGGCCAATGGGTCGACAGCCAGGGCGGCAAGGAACATCAGGTCATCAGCCCCTCGACCGAGGAGGCGACGACTACCATCGTGCTCGGCACCGCCGCCGACGTCGATGCGGCGGTCGAGGCCGCGAAAAAGGCCTTCACCAGCTTCTCGCAGACCAGCCGCGAGGAACGGCTCGAGCTGCTGAACCGCATCGTCGAGGAATATAAGAAGCGCATTCCCGATCTCGCCAAGTCGATGGCCGCCGAAATGGGCGCGCCGGTCAGCTTCGCCGCCGCCGCACAGGCGCCCGCCGGGCTCGGCGGCTTCCTCGGCACCATCGCGGCGCTCAAGGACTTCCAGTTCAAGGAACAGCATGGCGCCAACACCGTCGTTTACGAACCGATGGGCGTCGTCGGCATGATCACGCCGTGGAACTGGCCGCTCAACCAGATCGCGCTCAAGGTCGCCCCCGCGCTCGCCGGCGGCAATTGCATGGTGCTGAAACCCTCGGAAGAATGCCCCGGCAACGCGACCATCTTCGCCGAAATCCTCGACGCCGCGGGCGTGCCGCCGGGCGTGTTCAACCTGGTGCAGGGTGACGGCCCGACCGTCGGCAACGCGATCTCGTCGCACCCCGGCATCGAAATGGTCAGCTTCACCGGCTCGACCCGCGCCGGCATCCTCGTCGCCAAGGCGGCGGCCGACACCGTCAAGCGCGTCCATCAGGAACTCGGCGGCAAGTCGCCGAACCTCGTCCTGCCCGACGCCGACCTCGGCGCCGTGCTGCCCCCGACGGTGCAGGGCGTGCTGATCAACACCGGCCAGAGCTGCATCGCGCCGACCCGCATCCTCGTCCAGAAGGAACGCGAGGCCGAGGCGATCGGCGTCATCAAGGCGATGTTCGACGGCACGCAGGTCGGTGACCCGCTGACCGAAGGCGGCCATATCGGCCCCGTCGTCAACAAGGCGCAGTTCGACAAGATCCAGGGCCTGATCCAGTCGGCGATCGACGAAGGCGCGACGCTCGAAACCGGCGGCACCGGCCTGCCCGCCAACGTCAACCGCGGCTATTATATCAAGCCCACCGTCTTCTCGGGCGTCACCCCCGACATGCGTATCGCCAATGAAGAGGTGTTCGGCCCCGTGGCGACGGTCATGGCCTATGACACGCTCGACGAAGCGATCGCGGTCGCTAACGACACCGAATATGGCCTGTCGGCGGTGATCTCGGGCGACCCGGCCAAGGCCGCCGACGTCGCGCCGAAACTGCGCGCCGGCATGGTCGCGGTGAACAATTGGGGGCCCGCCCCGGGCGCACCCTTCGGCGGTTACAAGGCGTCGGGCAACGGCCGCGAAGGCGGGCTGTTCGGCCTCAAGGACTTTATGGAAATCAAGGCAATCAGCGGCATTCCGGCCTGACGCAACAAATCGTCACCCCGGACTTGATCCGGGGTCCCGCTTCTCCGCTACGGACGAATAGCGGGACCCCGGGTCAGGCCCGGGGTGACGAATGCCCCGGACATACACACAAACCCCTCCTGCTTGCGGGAGGGGTTTTGCTTTGGGCCCATTGGGATTATGCGCACCCCATTATGACCACCCGCTCCCCGCTCGCCCCCGCCGCCTTTCCCACGCTCCCCGCCATCGCCGGCGTCACCCTCCGCGTCGCGCGCGCGCAGTACAAGAATTGGGACCGCTGCGACCTCACCTATGTCGAGCTCGCTCCCGGCACGGCGGTCGCGGGCGTCTTCACGCGCAATGTCTGCTGTTCGTCCGAAGTCGAACTCGGCCGCGAACAGGTCAAGGGCGGCACCGGCCGCGCGCTGATCGTCAACGCCGGCAACAGCAACGCCTTCACCGGCTATCGCGGCCGCGAGGCGGTCGAGCAGATCATGGGGCAGGTCGCGGCCCATCTCGGCTGTGCGCCCGACGAGGTCTTCGTCAGCTCGACCGGCGTCATCGGCGTGCCCTTGCCCAAGGACAAGGCGCGCGCCGGGGTCGCGGCCGCGCTGACCGCCGCGCCCTGTTCGTGGGAGGCGGCTGCGGAGACCATCTGCACCACCGACACCTTCGCCAAGGGATCGGCCGCGAGCGCCGTGATCGGCGATCGCACCGTCCAGGTCGCGGGCATCGTCAAGGGATCGGGCATGATCGCCCCCGACATGGCGACGATGCTCGGCTATATCTTCACCGATGCGGCGGTCGCGCCCGCGCTGCTGCAGGCGATGCTGCGCGAGGCCACCGGCCCCAGCTTCAACAGCATCACCGTCGACAGCGACACGTCGACAAGCGACACGGTTTTGCTCTTCGCCACCGGACAGGCGGGCAATCCGGTTCTGGAATCGTGGGACGACGTCGGCGCCGACGCGCTTTACGCCGCGATCCGCGCCGTCTCGCTCGACCTCGCGCATCAGGTCGTGCGCGACGGCGAAGGCGCGTCGAAATTCATCGAAATTCAGGTCAGCGGCGCGACCGACGACCACAGCGCCAAGCGCGTCGCGCTCGCCATCGCCAATTCGCCTTTGGTCAAGACCGCGATCGCGGGCGAGGACGCGAACTGGGGCCGCGTCGTGATGGCGGTGGGCAAGGCGGGCGAGCCCGCCGACCGCGACCGGCTCGCGATCCGCTTCGGCGACCATTGGGTCGCGAAGCAGGGCCTGCCCGTCGATGGTTATGACGAAGCCCCGGTCGCGGCGCACCTCAAGGGCCTCGAAATCCGTATCGGCGCCGACCTCGGCCTCGGCGCCGGCCGCGCCACCGTGTGGACCTGCGACCTGACGCACGGCTATATCAGCATCAACGCCGACTATCGGAGCTGATCGCACTCTGCTAGGCGGCGACTGCGCGCAAGTGCATGCGCGTCAACCACAGGAGGCCGTCATGGTACATGAACAAGACTTCGCCGACCTGCCCTGCTTTCGAGCCTAGCTCGAAGCGCCGCAAAGGTTATCCCTCCGAAACGCAAGTCAAGCGCGGGCATCGCTTCGTCCATGGCGATGTTGAGCTGATCGAAAAGCTTGGCCGCAAGGACCCCTGTCCGTGCGGATCAGGCCAGAGGTTTCCGCAATTGCTGCCTGTCTTCCGGCCGGTTTCGACGGTGCGGAGCGCCATGACTATTGGCGTGACTGACTGATAGAAGACCCCCGACGCCGATCATCCGGCGTCGGGGGCATGGGATCAGAGCGCGCTTTCGAGCCAGCCCTTGAGCTGGGTCTTGGGCGCCGCGCCGACCTTGGTGTCGGCGATCTCGCCATTTTTGAACAGGATCATCGTCGGGATGCCGCGCACGCCATATTTGCCCGGCGCGTCGGGATTTTCGTCGATGTTGATCTTGGCGATCACCACTTTGCCGGCGAGTTCGTCCGAAATCTCCTCGAGCGAGGGGCCGATCATCTTGCACGGACCGCACCATTCGGCCCAGAAATCGACGAGGACGGGGGTGTCGCTGTCGAGGACGTCGGCCTGGAAGCTCGCGTCGGTAATCGCTTTGGTACCCATAGGATATCTCCTGAAATTCTGCTTGGTCCCAAGCTAGGCAGTCGGCGCCTCCGGCTCAAGCCCCGAGCTCGGCAAATTCGCCTTGGTTGCCAGCAAGCCCGGCTTGTGCGGCGCCAGCACCGCGTCGTCCAGCACGACCAGCTTCGGTCCCGCCGTATAGAGCAAGGCCGCCGCGATCCGCCGTCCCGGGAAGATCACCGCGAGCGCATCGCGATAGGCCGCCATCTGCCTGAGGTACGCGGGCGCGACCGCTCCGGCGCTCGCCGGCACATGCCGCCCCGTCTTGTAATCGACCACCGTCACCGCCTCGGTCGTGACCAGCAGCCTGTCGACGATCCCCGCGACGACCGCGCCGTCGACCACCGCCGACAGCGGCACCTCGGCCAGCGACCCGGGGCCGAACAACGCTGCATGCGCAGGATCGTCCAGCACCGCGAGCACTTCATCGACCATCGCCGCGCGCGCCGCGTCGTCAAGGTCGGCCGCCTGCACCGCCAGCCAGCGCAGCGCCGCCGCGCGCCGCTTCCCGGGCGCGACCGGCGGCAGCCGCTCGAACAGCGAATGGAGCCAAACGCCGCGCTCGACCGCCGCCACGCGCCCCGTTCCCTGCGGCGGCACCGCGACATCGTCCTCGCCCAGCGCCGAAG
>NZ_JBOHHU010000042.1:0-34548 GCF_050725615.1 Sphingopyxis sp. | reverse complement strand
GGCCCGACCCCGCCGCCGCGCAGCGCTGGGAAGGGCTGATGGACGCCGCGCGCAAATCGGGGTCGTCGCTGGGCGCGGTGATCGAATGTGCGGCGAGCGGCGTGCCCGCCGGCTGGGGCGCGCCGATCTATGCCAAGCTCGACAGCGACCTTGCCGCGGCGATGATGGGGATCAACGCCGTCAAGGGCGTCGAAATCGGCGCGGGTTTCCATGCGGCGCGGCTGCGCGGCGAGGAAAATGCCGACCCGATGCGTCCCGCGAGCGACGGCAGCAATCGCCCCGATTTCCTGTCGAACAATGCCGGCGGCATCGCGGGCGGCATTTCGACCGGTCAGCCGGTGGTCGTGCGCGTCGCGTTCAAACCGACCAGCTCGATCCTGACCCCGGTGCCGACGATCAACAAGGCGGGCGAGGCCGCCGACATCGTCACCAAGGGCCGCCACGACCCCTGCGTCGGCATCCGCGGCGCTCCGGTGGTCGAGGCGATGATGGCGCTCGTCCTCGCCGACCATAAATTGCTCCACCGCGCGCAGACGGGGTGACGGCCGCGTGATCGAGACCGTCCACGCGTTCATCCTTGCGAACCAGGCGGTCATCGGTCTTGTCGTGCTGGCGGCGATGTTCGTCGCTTTTCTGTGGGAACGCTATCCGCCGTCGGTGGTCGCGGTGGCCACCACCGGCGTCCTGCTGACGCTCGGTCTTCTCGACGAGAAGGCGGCGTTTGCGGTCTTTTCGAACAGCGCGCCGCTGACCGTCGGGGCGATGTTTATCCTGTCGGGGGCGTTGATCCGCACCGGGGTGATCGACCGCGTCGGCAATTATATCGTCGATCGCGCCTCGCGGCATCCCCGGCTCGCGGTGGTCGAGGTCTTTGGCGGCGCGCTGGTCGCCTCGGCCTTCCTCAACAATACGCCGGTCGTCGTCGTGCTGATGCCGGTGTGTTTCCGGCTGGCGACCGCGCTCGACATCTCGCCCAAGAAATTGCTGATGCCGCTGTCGATCGTCGCGGTGCTCGGCGGCTGCCTGACGCTGATCGGTACCTCGACCAACCTGGTCGTCGCCGGCATCGCCGAACAGGCGGGGATCGCGCCCTTCGGCCTCTTTTCGATCACCCCTTATGGGCTTGCCGCCGCCGTCGTCGGGCTTGTCGGGCTGGTGCTGATGTCGCGGCTGCTTCCCGGCGACCAGCCGCGCGCGGGCGCGTTCAACACCGAAACCGAACAGCTCTATCTCACCGAACTGACCCTCGCCGAGGACGACCCCGCCGTCGGCATGGCGGTGAGCGTCGCCGGGCTCGGCATCGCGCCGTCGGCGATCATCGGCATCATCGCCCATGGCCGGCTGCTTTCGGCCGAGGAAAGCGAGCATCATGCGCTCGCGGCGGGCAACCGCATCGTTGCGCGCCTCGACGGCGCGGCGCTGATGACGTTGCGCGAGGAAAAACGCTTCGGCATCGGCATCGGCGACGGCGCGGGCAAGACCGCCTCGGTCGTCGAGGTCACCGTCGCGCCGACCCACCGGTCGATCGGTCGCCCGCTTGCCGAAATCCCGTTTCTCCAGCGCCAGCGCGTCGCCCTGCTCGGGGTCGCGCGTTTTCGGCACAATCCCGGTCCGACGCTGGCCGAAAATCGCATTCGCGCCGCCGACCGCCTGCTGGTCGAGGCGGACCCCGCCAATGTCGAACAACTGCGCAGCAACGTCGGGCTGATCGGCCTCGCGTCGGCGACCGCGACCGCGTTTCGGCGCAAGCGCGCGTGGATCGCGATGTCGGCGATGGCGCTCGTCGTGCTGTTGTCGGCGGTCGATATCGTGTCGATCGGCGCCGCCGCCTTCATCGCGGTCGCGGTCATCCTCGTCACCCGCTGCCTCGACGCGTCGGAGGCATGGGCGAGCATCGACGGCGATGTGCTGGTGCTGATCTTTGCGATGCTCGCGGTCGGCGCCGCGATGGAATCGGCGGGATCGGTCGCGCTGCTGGTCAATGCGATCGAGCCTCTGCTCGCCACCGCGCCCCCCTGGGCGGTGATCGCGATCGTCTATTTCACCGCGCTGATCCTGTCCGAATTGCTCAGCAACAATGCCGTCGCGGCGTTGATGGCGCCGCTCGTCATCGGCATCGCCCCCGCGACCGGCATGGCGCCCGAACCTTTGCTGATCGCGTTGATGCTCGGCGCGTCGATCTGTTTTGCGACCCCGGTGGGGTATCAGACCAACGCGCTCGTCTATGCGGCGGGCGATTATCGCTTCATGGACTTTGTGCGCATCGGCGTGCCGCTCAACATATTGACCGGCGTTGCGGGCTGCGCCGCGCTGGCGCTTTGGGCGACCTGATCCGCTTTTATATCGCCAGCGATTGCCCGCCGGACGGCTGGCTGTTACCCCCGCTCCCATAAACGTCCGCTGCGGCGGGACAGGGGAGTGAAAATATGGCGCGTCGCCTGACGATGTATATTCTGATTGGCATGATCCTGGGGGTCATCGTCGGTTATGCGGTGCGGGTTACCGTGCCCGCCGACAGCCAGGCGTTCGAATATTGGCTCAAGAGCTTTTCGCTGCTCGCCACCATCTTCCTTAACCTGATCAAGCTGGTCGTAGCGCCGCTGATTCTCGGCACTTTGGTCGCGGGCATCGCGCATATGGGCGACAGCTCGGCGCTCGGCCGCATCGGCACCCGCGCCATCGCCTGGTTCATCCTCGCCAGCCTGATTTCGATCAGCCTCGGCCTGATCATGGTCAATTTTTTCCAGCCCGGCGCCGGGCTCAACCTGACCGTCGGCGCGCATTCGCTCGCCGAAGTTGGTGAGGTCAAGAAGCTCGACATGTTCCAGTTCATCGAACATGTCTTTCCCAAGAACATCTTCCAGGCGATGGCGGAGAACAACGTCCTCCAGATCCTCGTCTTCTCGCTGTTCGCGGGCGTCGGGCTCACCGCGATCGGCGAAAAGGGCAAGCCGCTGGTGCGCGGGGCCGAGGCGCTGGCGGAATTGATGCTGCAGATCACCGGCTATGTGATGCGCCTCGCGCCGCTCGCGGTGTTCGGCGCGCTCGCCGGGGTCGTCGCCAAATATGGCCTCGGCATCCTCGCCACCTATGCGGAGCTGGTGACCGAATTCTACCTGTCGCTGTTCGTGCTGTGGGCGATCCTGCTCGGCATCGGCGCGATCTTCCTGCGCGGACGGATCGTCTCGCTGATTCGCTATATCCGCGAACCGCTGTTGATCGCCTTCTCGACCGCCTCGTCCGAAGCGGCGATGCCGAAGCTGTTCGAACAGCTCGACCGGTTCGGCGTGCCGCGCCGCATCTCGGGCTTCGTGCTGCCGCTGGGCTACAGCTTCAACCTCGACGGGTCGATGATGTACGCCAGCTTCGCGACGCTTTTCATCGCGCAGGCTTATAATATCGAGCTGTCGATGACCCAGCAGATCCTGATCCTGCTGACCCTGATGGTGTCGTCGAAGGGCATCGCGGCGGTGCCGCGCGCCAGCCTGGTGGTGATCACCGCGACGCTCGCGATGTTCGACCTGCCGGTCGAGGGCGTGGCGCTGATCTTCGCGATCGACCAGTTCCTCGACATGGGCCGCACCGCGACCAACGTCGTCGGCAATGCCGTCGCGACCTCGGTCATCACCAAATGGGAAGGTATGCTCGAAGAGCCCGACCCGGCGGACCTCGACCGGCCCCACGCCCCCGCGCACACCGTGCATGGCGGGGCGCGGGGCCTCGATCTTGCCGAAGACATGGTCCGCGACGAACGGAGCGAGAAGGGCTGACCCTCCTCGCGACGCTCTAGCGACGCTTAATCCTCGCGGACGTGGTTCTGCCGGTCGGCGGGGCTGACCCTGGTCGCCGGCTGCGGGCGCGGCGCGCTTGCGGCGGGCGGCGGGGTGTTGCGGACCACTGGCGGCGCCGCGCGGACGGGGGGAGCAGCCTGCGACGGCGCGGGGCGCGGGGCAGCGCTGGCACCGCCACCGCCTCCACCGAAACCGCCGCCCGGGCGGGGGCGCGGCGCGGTGCCGGCGGCCCCATTGCCCGGATTGCCCTGCCATTGCGGGCGCCCGGAACCCGGAACACGATCGGGACGATTCGGACGGACCGGGACGGTCCCGGTCGACGGATAGGGGTTGCCGCTGCCGCTGCCGGCGCCGGGACGCGGGCGTGTGCCGCGCGGCCCGTCATTGTCGCCGCGGCCGGGGCCGCCCCAGCCGCCCGGACGGCCATCGCCGCGACCGGGATCGATCGGCGTCGTGCCGGTCGGCGGATTGCCCGTGCCATTGCCTGAGCCGGGGCGCGGCGGACGGGTGCCGCGCGGCCCATCATGGTCGCGGTCGCGTCCGTCCCAGCCGCCGGGGCGGCCACCCGGGCGACCATCGCCGCGCGGGCCGTCACCGCGGCCGCCGCCGTTGCCGTTCCAATGGCCGTCGCCGCGGCCGCCATGATGTTTCCACCACGCGCGCCGCCCGCCCCAATAGTTCAGATATTGGCCGCGCAGCGGATAGCGGTTGTTGTAGCTGTCAAAGAGCCACAGGCCCGAACCCGGGTAATAATAATTGTCGTACCAGCCGCCGCCGAAGCCGATGTTGACGAAGCCCGCGCCATAGTCGCTGCCGTCGTAGCAGTCATAGCCATAGCCGTCGTCATAGGCATAAGGATCGGCGTCGTAATAATCGTCGCCATATTGCGCGACGCAGTCGTTGCCGGCGTAGCCGCCGCCATAGCTCGACCCATAGCCATTCACGTCGCCATAATAGCAGCCGCCGAGGCTCGTCGTCGCCAGCGCGCCGAGCGCGAGGCCGAGAGGGCGGCGAAGGAAGTTTGCCATGCTTTTATCCTTGGTAACGGCCCGCACCGACGGGCCGATCATCTTGGCCGCCAATCTGTCCGAGTCGAGTTGAATTTGCGGTGAATGGAGTCACGGCAGCGCCAGGACGTTACTTGCATCAATGTCAGTAGTGCGATACCCGTGGCACCGCACCCCATTTGACGAGGAAATCTCCGCATGAACGCCCCCGCCAAATTCACCTGGTCTGAAGCGCGTTTCGGGTCCGACACGGCGCACTGGCTGCCGCGCGGCGACGAGCGCCTGCTCGACCATATCCCGGGCGAGGACGGCATGCCTTTGCTCGGCACGACGCTCGACCAGCTCAAGGACCCGCAGGGCTTCTCGCGGCGGATGGTCGCCAAATATGGCAAGGTCTATCGCACCAGGAGCTTCGGCGGGCGCAGCGTCGCGATTCACGGGCCCGAGGCGAACGAACTGGCGATGTTCGACCGCGACAAGAATTTCTCGTCCGAACAGGGCTGGGGGCCGGTGCTCAACCTGCTCTTCCCGCGCGGGCTGATGCTGATGGATTTCGAAAAGCATCGCGCCGACCGCAAGACGCTGTCGGTGGCGTTCAAGCCCGAACCGATGCGCCTCTATGCTGACAGCCTGAACGCCGGGATCAAGGATCGCGTCGCGTCGTGGAGCGGGCAGACGTTCAAATTCTATCCCGCGATCAAACAGCTGACGCTCGACCTCGCCGCGACCAGCTTCCTCGGCATTCCCTGGGGCCCCGAGGCGGAGAAGATCAACAAGAGCTTTGTCGACATGGTGCAGGCGTCGATCGGCATCGTCCGCCGCCCGCTGCCCTTCACCGCGATGGGGCGCGGCGTCGCGGGGCGCAAATATCTGGTCGACTATTTCAGCCGGATGGTCCCCGAACGCCGCACCTCCGACGGCGAGGACATGTTCACGCAAATCTGCCAGGCGCGCGACGAGAATGGCGACTATCTCAGCGTCGAGGCGATCGTCGACCATATGAATTTCCTGATGATGGCGGCGCACGACACGATCACCAGCTCGATCAGCTCGCTCGTCTGGCTGCTCGCCAAGAATCCCGAATGGCAGGACAGGCTGCGCGAGGAAATGCTGCGCGTCGCGCCGGCGGGCGAAGGGGTTGGTCACAATAGCCTCAACGAGCTCGAACTCACCGAATGGGCGTTCAAGGAAGCGCTCAGGATGATCCCGCCCGTCCCGAGCATCCCGCGCCGCGCGCTCAGGGATTTCGAATTCGGCGGCTACACCATTCCGGCAGGCACCAGCGTCGGGGTCAATCCCGGCTACACGCACATGATGCCCGAATATTGGCCCGAGCCCGAGACCTTCGACCCGATGCGCTTCTCGCCCGAGGGGGCGAAGGGGCGGCACAAATATGCCTGGGTGCCGTTCGGCGGCGGTGCGCATATGTGCCTGGGGCTGCACTTCGCGTATATGCAGGCGAAGATCTTTTTCCACCATGTGATCACGACGCACCGCATCAGCGTCGCCGAGGGCTATGATCCCGACTGGTATATGTGGCCGATCCCGCGCCCAAAGGACGGGTTGCTGGTGACGTTCGAAAAGCTGTAAACACTCGCCTCCCCCTTGATCGGGGAGGCAGCGAGACTTGGAAGCTTGCTTCCCGGTCGCAGCGGAGGGGGTGAGCTTGCGGCCTTAGGCGGCGGTCAGCCCGCCCGCCGTGTCGCCGCCGACAATCAGGATCCTTCGCGCCGCCATGCGAACGCTATCCCGTGTGGCATGGCTTTCAACAAGCGGTAATTTGGCGCTGGAACGGTCCTCGCCATGCGGGCATGGGGCGAGGGTGAACAGCATCCGCCCCTATCTGACCTGGTTCGTCGCCGCGTTGTTGCTCGCCGTCGTCGCGGTCGGCGCGATGCAGTGGCTCGGCGATCACCCCCAGCACAACCCCACCGCGCGCTTCGAACTCGCGCATCCGCAAGGCTGGGCGACGCATCGCAAGCTGGTGGTGCTGGCGGGCGACGATGCCGCCTGTTTTGCCGCCTTCGAACGCGCGCGGGCGGGCTATGAGCGGCGGCCGGTGGTCGGGCAGGGTGTCTGCCGTGCGAGCCAGCGCATGGTGCTGACCGGCAATCGCCTCGTGCCGACGATGCGCCCCGCGCATGTCGCGCCCGGCTGCGCCGTGACCGCCGCGATGGCGCTGTGGACCCGCGATGTCGTCCAGCCGCTCGCGCAAAGGCATTTCGGGCAGAAGGTCGTCGAGCTCGAAAATCTCGGCAGCTACAACTGCCGCAAGATCGCGGGCAAGCAGGCGCAGAGCCAGCATTCGACCGCGAATGCGATCGATATTTCGGCCTTCGTGCTGGCCGACGGCACCCGCATCACGCTGGTCGGCGACTGGAATGACGGCGACGCGCGCAGCGAATTTCTGCACGAGGTGCGCGACGCGTCATGCGGCCTGTTCAGCACCGTGCTGTCGCCCGACTATAACAGCGCTCATGCCGACCATTTCCACCTCGACATGGCTGCGCGCACGGCTGGCTGGACGGTGTGCCGCTAGTTAGACGGTGAAGCTCTCGCCGCAACCGCACGCGCCCTTGGCGTTCGGGTTTTCGAACACGAAGCCCGCCGCGAAATCATCCTCGACCCAGTCCATGACGCTGCCGATCAGGTACAGCACCGACGCGCCGTCGATGTAGAAAATGCCGCCGGGGGTCTCGATCTTCTCGTCGAACTTTTGTTCTTCGGTGACATAGTCGACCGAGTAAGCGAGCCCCGAACAGCCACGGCGCGGGGTCGACAGGCGGACGCCGATCGCGCCTTCGGGTGCGGACGCCATCAGCGCCGCGACGCGGTCTTCCGCGCCGGCGGTGAGCGTTACGGCGGCCGGGCGGGCGCGGGTTTTCAGGTCGGTCATCACAACATTCCCAGTTCGAGGCGCGCTTCGTCGCTCATATTCTCCGGCGACCACGGCGGGTCCCAGACCAGATTGACCTCGGCATCGCCGACGCCCGGCACCGCGCCGACGCGCAGTTCGACTTCGGCGGGCATCGATTCGGCGACCGGGCAATGCGGCGTGGTCAGCGTCATCGTGACCATGACATGGCCTTCGTCGATCTCGACATTGTAGATCAGGCCGAGGTCATAGATGTTGACCGGAATTTCGGGGTCGAAGATGTCCTTGAGCGCGTTGATGACAGCCTCGTACAGGTCGCCGCCGACCGCGCCGGGTTCGGTCGCTGCGGGTTTGGCCGCAAGGAAGCCTTCCAGATAGTCGCGCTTGCGCTCCAATTTCTCAGGTGCGGTCTCGACATCCTCGACGCGCGCTTTCGGCGGCGCCTCGACGCTCGTCACTTCTTCCACCTTGATCATCCGATCCTCGCTCATCCGAAAATCCTCTCGACGCGCGACAGGCCCTCGATCAGGGCCGCCACATCGTCGTCATTGCTGTAAACGCCAAAACTCGCGCGCGCGGTCGCGGGAACGCCCAGATGCTCCATCAGCGGCTGCGCGCAATGGTGCCCGGCGCGGATCGCGACCCCGCTTTCGTCCAAGATAGTGCCGATGTCGTGCGGATGAACCCCCGCCATCGCAAAACTGACGATTCCGGCGCTGGTGTCGGGGCCGAACAAGGTGATGCTGTTCCGCCGCGCGAGTTGTTCGCGCAAGCTGCCGACCAGCGCAACTTCATGCGCGTGGATCGCCTCGACGCCGATCGCTTCGACATAATCGACCGCAGCGGCAAGCCCAAGCGCCTCGATAATCGCCGGCGTCCCTGCTTCGAAACGGGTCGGCGCGGGCGCGTAGGTCGTCTTTTCGAAGGTCACCCGGTCGATCATCGACCCGCCACCCTGCCAGGGCGGCAGCGTATCGAGCTTGTCGCTCCACAGCACCCCGATGCCGGTAGGGCCGTAAAGCTTGTGCCCCGAGAAGACATAATAGTCGCAGCCGAGCGCTGCGACATCGACCGGCAGGCGCGGTACCGCCTGGCAACCGTCGACCAGCAACTCGGCGCCGACACGGTGCGCGAGTTCCGCCGCGCGCGCGACGTCGAGCGGGCTGCCGAGCACGTTCGACACATGCGCAAAGGCGACCATCGTGTGTTCGCTGGTCAGCAGCTTTTCGGCGGCGGCCAAATCGATGCGCCCGTCCGCGGTCAGCGGGCAAACATCGACCTGCCAGCCCGCAAGTTGCCAGGGCACGATATTGCTGTGATGTTCCAGCGTCGAGAGCAGCACACGGCCCTTTTTCGGATGCGAGTAAGCGACAAGGTTGATCGCCTCGGTCGCGCCGCGCACAAAGGCGATCTCATTCTCGCGCGCGCCGATAAACGCCGCAATCCGCCGCCGCGCCGCCTCATAGGCGAGCGTCATGTCGGCCGAGCGCGCATAGACGCCGCGATGGACGGTCGCATAGTCGCGGCCCATCGCATTGACGGTCGCATCGATCACCGCCTGCGGCTTCTGCGCGGTCGCGGCGGTATCGAGATAGTGCCAATTGCCGGACAGCCCCGGAAACTGACCCCGAATCCCGTTTGTGTCGAGCGAAGTCGAGACACGTTGGTGCCCGGCTTCACGTCCCTCGACTTCGCTCGGGACGAACGGCGAGGAGAGGCTGCTCACACCAATTCCCCCAGCTTTGCCAACGCCAGGTCCTGCAACCGCGCCGCATCCTCGGCGCCATCGAACACGCCGGCAACGAACGCCTGCAGCATCAGCTTCTTCGCCTCGCCCGGCGGCAACCCGCGCGATTGCAGATAATAGAGCGCCATCGCATCCAACTCGCCGATCGCGCAGCCATGCGCACATTTCACATCGTCGGCGAAGATTTCGAGCTCGGGCTTGGCGTTGGCGGTCGCGCTGCGGTCGAGCAGCATCGCCTTCACATCCTGCGCGCTGTCGGTCGCTTGCGCATCGCGCGCGACCGCGACCTTGCCGAGATAGGTGCCGGTGGCATGGCCGCCGAGCACCGAGCGCACAACCTGCCGCGACGTCGCGCCGGGTTCGGCATGGGTCACGGTGGTGACGATCTCGAGATTCTGCTCCCCGCCGCCGATCTGCGCCGCGCCGAGGGTAAAGTCGGCGCCTTCGTGGAGCGTCACGGCGAGTTCGATCCGGCCATAGCTGCCGCCGATATTCAGGACATGCAACGCCGCAACCGCACCCTTGCCGAGCGACATTTCGATCTGCCGGATACCGCCTTGATCCTGCACGATCGCATGACGAAAGTCGCCGCCTGCGGGCACGATGATGCTCTCGGGCGCGGGCAATGGCCAGAGGCGCGCCAGCGCCTCCATATCGCTGTACCGCCAGGCCTCATCGCGGCGCGTCGGGATTTGTGCCGCCATCACGGCCTGTCCCCCTCCGCGTCTCCGCGTCTCCGCGTGAACAAAATATGGGATTCACGCGGAGACGCGGAGGCGCGGAGAGAAAAAGAGAGGGCGCCTGCGGCGGGGAGGTGGGTCACGCCGCGATCTCCGCATAGCCTTCGCGTTCGAGTTCGAGTGCCAGTTCGGGGCCGCCCGACTTGACGATGCGGCCGCCCGCGAGAACGTGGACGAAATCGGGCTGCACATAGTCGAGCAGCCGCTGGTAATGGGTGATCAGCAGCACTGCCTTGTCGGGGCGTCGCATGATGGCGTTGATCCCGTCGCCGACGATGCGCAGCGCGTCGATGTCGAGGCCGGAGTCCGTCTCGTCGAGGATCGCGAGCTTGGGGTCGAGGATGCCCATCTGCACCATCTCGTTGCGCTTCTTCTCGCCGCCCGAAAAGCCGACGTTCACCGGGCGCTTGAGCATGTCCATGTCCATCTTGAGCAGCCCAGCCTTCTCGCGCGCCAGCTTCAGGAAATCGCCGCCCGACAGCGGTTCCTGTCCGCGCGCCTTGCGCTGGGCGTTCAGGCTCTCGCGCAGGAACTGGACGTTCGACACGCCGGGAATTTCGACCGGATATTGGAACCCCAGGAACAGGCCCGCTGCGGCACGCTCGTGCGGGTCGAGCGCGAGGAGGTCGAGCGTCTCGGTCGTTCCCGTACCCCGCTGAAAGCCGGAACCCGGCTCGCCGGCCGCATCTGCACCGGGGAACATGACATCGGGCGTGAAGCTCACCGAACCCTCGGTGACCTCATAGCCCGGCCGTCCGCCGAGAACATAGGACAGCGTCGACTTGCCCGCCCCATTGGGCCCCATGATCGCATGGATCTCGCCCGCATTGATGGCGAGCGACAGACCCTTCAGGATCGGCTTGTCGGCGACGGTGGCGTGGAGGTTTTCAATTTTGAGCATGGTGTTGGTCGATCTTATATTCGTGAGATTCGATTTGGACGGGGCCATCCGTTGATCGTCGGTGTCTCGACTTGCGGGACGCGGACGAAGCCATGGGCGCCGCCCGTTTGATTATGCGGATTGGGAACCAACTCCGGTTCGCAAGCAGGCGCGACTGGTGGTCGCTTTTGAAACACCCAGCGCAGCATCATCCCACGCTCCCCTCAAGGCTGATCCCCAGCAATTTCTGCGCCTCGACCGCAAACTCCATCGGCAGCTGCTGCAGCACTTCCTTGGCAAAGCCGTTGACGATCAGCGCCACCGCTTCTTCCTGTCCCAGCCCGCGCTGCATCGCGTAGAAGAGCTGGTCGTCGCTGATCTTGCTCGTCGTCGCTTCATGCTCGACCGTCGCGCTCGGGTTGCGGACCTCGATATACGGGACGGTGTGCGCGCCGCTGAGCGACCCCAAAAGCAGGCTGTCGCACTGGGTGAAGTTGCGCACGCCCTCGGCGTTCGGCGCGACGCGGACGATGCCGCGATAGGTGTTGTTCGACTTGCCCGCGCTGATCCCCTTGCTGACGATGGTCGAGCGCGTGCGCTTGCCATTGTGGATCATCTTGGTCCCGGTGTCGGCCTGCTGATAATTGTTGGTGACCGCGACCGAATAGAATTCGCCGACGCTGTCGTCGCCGTTGAGCACGCAGCTCGGATATTTCCAGGTGATCGCCGAGCCGGTTTCGACCTGCGTCCACGACACCTTGCTGCGCTTGCCTTGACACAGCGCGCGCTTGGTGACGAAATTATAGATGCCGCCAAGGCCCTCGGCATTGCCGGGATACCAGTTCTGCACCGTCGAATATTTGATCTCGGCATCGTCGAGCGTCACCAGTTCGACGACCGCGGCGTGGAGCTGATTCTCGTCGCGCATCGGCGCGGTGCAGCCTTCGAGATAGCTGACATACGCGCCCTTGTCGGCGATGATCAAAGTCCGCTCGAACTGCCCGGTATTTTCGGCATTGATGCGGAAATAGGTCGACAGCTCCATCGGGCAGCGCACCCCCTCGGGAACATAAACGAAGGTGCCGTCGGAAAAGACCGCGCAGTTCAACGTCGCGAAATAATTGTCGTGCATCGGCACGACCTTGCCGAGCCACTTCTTCACCAGCTCGGGATATTCGCGGATCGCCTCGGAAATCGAGAGGAAGATCACGCCCGCGCGCTTCAATTCCTCGCGGAAGGTCGTCGCGACGCTGACGCTGTCGAACACCGCATCGACCGCGACCTTGCGCGCGCCCTCGACCCCCGCGAGAACCTTCTGCTCCTCGATCGGGATGCCGAGCTTTTTATAAACCTCGAGGATCTCGGGATCGACCTCGTCGAGGCTGCCGAGCTTGGGTTTGGGCTTCGGCGCGGCATAATAGTACGCATCCTGGTAGTCGATCGGCGGGACGTTGAGCTTCGCCCAGTCGGGCGTTTCCATCGTCTGCCAATGACGAAACGCCTTCAGCCGCCAGTCGAGCATCCATTCGGGCTCGTTCTTCTTCGCCGAAATGAAGCGGACCGTATCCTCGGTCAGCCCCTTGGGGGCGAAGTCGGTCTCGATGGTCGAGGACCAGCCATGCTCATAATCGGCGACCTTCGCCGCTGCATCGTGCGCGGCCTGGTCCTTGACGGGGAGTTCGGTGTTGTCGGTCATATCTTAACTCGTCGCCCCCGCAAAGGCGGGGGCCGCTGTCGGTGTATGCTGCATCGCTGGCGTAGATTCGCCAGCGGTCCCCGCCTTCGCGGGGACGACGGCTAAACTCGCCAGACTGATCTCCGCCAAAGCCCCGCGCACCGCGCCGTTCACGACGCCCCAATGCGGCTGCACCTTGCAGCTGCCCTCAAGCGAACAGTCATGCCGCCCTTCGGACACGCAGGAGGTGAGGGCGATCGGTCCTTCGACCGCTTCGATGATATCGGCGACGCTGATCGCCGCCGCCGGCCGCGCGAGCCGCACCCCGCCGCCGCTGCCGCGCGAGGCGACGAGCAGGCCCGCCCGGGCGAGGCCGCTCACCAGCTTCTGCGCCGTCGGCCCGGGAATCCCGGTCTGCTCGGCGAGCATCGCGGCGTGCAGCGGCACCGACCCGCACTGGCGGGCGGCGGCGCTCATCAGCACCACGGCATAGTCGGCAAGGTTGGACAGGCGCATCGCGGCTCTCTGTCGCGCGCAAATTGCGAACGATTCTTAACTGGAGTGATTTACTCCACTTATATAGGCGAGGCTTTTGCAGCGCGCAAGCAAGGCGGTTTTGGCCGCGCCCAAGAAAAAAAGGCACCCACCCGGCCGGAGCCGAATGAGTGCCAAGATGAAGGTCTCGTTCCTCTGAAAGAGGCGAGCTCTTCTGGGTCGCAAGCCCCGAATATGGGGCGGCGACGATTCGCGATTGTATGGAAACGCCAAAACGTCGGTGCGTGGAATTTTTGTTCGTCAACGCGCCGTTTAGGTTTCGGAGACCATCGGGCTGACCTTGCCCGCCATCTGCTTGCGCCCCTTCGCGGTCGCCTCGGTATAGGGCGAGGGTCGGGCAAGCTGGCCCGGGGTCGCGCCGGCGAAGCGCTTGATCTCGCGGATCAGGTGCGACTGGTCGTAAAAGGCGTCGCCGAGTTCGGCGTCGTCGAGCTTTTCGCCGCGCGCCAGCGCCGATGCGGCGCGCACCGCGCGATATTTGCGCGCCAGCATGCGCGGCGACAGGCCGTAATAATGTTTCGTCATACGCTCGACCGATCGGATCGACATGCCCGTCGCCTCGACCAGTTCGGGCACCTGGGGGGAGGGGGAGGCGGTCAGCCATTCGTCGACGGTGCGGGTGAACCACACCGGCGCCGGCTCGTTCTTCTTCAATATCTCGCGGACGAAATTATTGCCGATCACCAGCCGTTCGGCGGTGTCGGCGGCGTTGCCGATCGCGTCGACCACCTCCTCGATCCAGTCGCCGAACAGGTCGGCGGCGTTGATCGCGCGGTCGGTCAGCTTGTCGGCGTGCGATCCCATCAGCGTCGCCCAGCCGGCGGGCATCAGGCCGAAGCCATACATGCGCAGCGGACCGTTGCCGATCGCCCGCACGCTGCCGCTGGTCGGGCCGATGATCGTCGCGCGCCCGGCCGGGAAACGATAACCGTCGGGGAAGATATATTCGCCCTCGGGCACGTCCATGATGCGAAATTGCGGGCGGTCGGCGCGTTCGCTTTCGTCGAACAGGGGCAGGTCGATGCGGACGAAATAGAAACTCGACACCATTTCCGCCAGATCGGGATCGGGCGGAAAATACTGCAGCTCGAACGGCTCATCGCCGTCCGCGCCCGGTGGCGTGGATGTAGCTTCCGTCATGGCGAGACCCGACCCCGACGGCTGGTTGCCGCCTGTTTAACTGGTCCAATTCATTTGCCTTTCGGCGCCGCGCGTCAAGCCGCAATCGTCAAGCGGGTTAACTCTTTTTGGCGGCGATCCACGCATCGACCCGCCGTTCGAGCACATCGAGCGGGACCGGCCCCGATTCGAGCACGACATCGTGAAAGGCGCGAAAATCGAACCGGTCGCCCATCGCCGCCTGTGCGCGGCGGCGCAATTCCATGATCTTGAGCTTGCCGATCAGATAGGCTGTCGCCTGCCCGGGATAGACGACATAGCGCTCGATCGCCTTTTCGATGTCGCCCTGCGGGTTCGGGGTATTGTCCTTGAGATACTGGATCGCCTGTTCGCGGGTCCAGCGCTTGTCGTGGATCCCGGTGTCGACGACGAGCCGCGTCGCGCGCCACAATTCCATGCCCAGCCGCCCGAAATCGGCATAGGGATCGGTGTAGAAACCCATGTCCTTGGCGAGTTCCTCCGAATAGAGGCCCCAGCCCTCGGTGTAGGCGGTGAAACCACCGAAGCGGCGGAAGGGCGGCAGGCCGGTCAGTTCGGTCTGCACCGCGCGCTGCAGATGATGCCCCGGCACGCCCTCGTGATAGGCCAGCGCCTCCAATTCGGTCTTGGGCATGTCGCGCAGGTCATAGAGGTTCACATAATAGATGCCCGGTCGCGACCCGTCGGGGGCCGGGGAGGAATAAAAGGCCTTGCCCGCCGATTTCTCGCGGAACGCCTCGACCGCCTTCACCTGCAGCGCCGATTTGGGGAGGGTGTTGAAGAAAGCGGGCAGCCGCGCCTCCATCGCCTTCACATGCGCGTCGACGTCGGCGAGATAGGCCTCGCGCGTCGTGTGATAATATTGCGGGCTGGTGCGCAGATGGTCGAAAAACTGGTTGAGCGTGCCCTTGAACCCAACCTGGACCATGATCTTCTTCATCTCGCCATGGATGCGCGCGACCTCGGACAGGCCGAGGTCGTGGATCTGCGCGGCGGTCATGTCGGTCGTCGTGTAATTGGCGAGCAGCGCCTCATAATAGGCCTTGCCGCCCGGCATCCGCCACACGCCGTCCTGCGTCGGCGCGATCGCCTGCTGGCGCGTCATCTCGGCCGCGAGCCGCGTGTAGGCCGGGCCGGCGCTTTCCGACCAGGCGGCCCTCGCGGCGGCGATCAGCCGCGCCTTTTCGGCGGCGTCGATGTCGAGCTTGTTCACCTTGGCGCTGATGTCCTCGATCACCGCATTGTCGGGCTTGGTCAGGTTGGCGATGTCCGAAATGACATAGGGATAGACCCATTTGGGCGGCGCAAAACCTTTCGCGGCGCGCTCGGCCGACTGCGCCGACAGCGCGTCAAGGATCGGTCCCATTTCGCGAATGCGCGACACATAGGCCTCGGCCTCGGCGACATTGGCGACGCGGTGGATATTGATCAGGAAGGCGGGCATCTGGCTTTGCGCGCCGTTCATCTGGTCGAAGACATAACCATGGTCGCGGAACGCGAACAGGCGCTCGGCGCGCGCCGCCTGCGCGTTGAACAGCTCGAACGACAGCGCCTCGTCGGCCGACAGCGTTTTGGGATCAAAGCTGCCGCGCATCGCCTCGGCGGTCGCGGTCTGCAGCTTGAAGCGCGCCACCGCGGCCTCGTCCGACACATCGTCCCATGCGCCATAATCGCCGTCGCGCACCCCGCGCCGCGCCTTGGTCTCGGGTGAGAGCGACAGTTGCGCGGCGTCATATTTGTCGAAGAATTCGGCGAGGTTGGCGCCGGCGGGCGCGACCTCGGCGGGGGGCGTCGCCGCTGCGGTCGCGGGCGCCTGTTCGGCCGCGATGGGCGCGCATCCGGCCACCGTCAGGGCGAACAGGGCAGTGGACAGGGGCATCAGGATACGAAGCTGCGACACGATTTTCTCCCGGTTTTTCCGATGGATTTTTGGCGACGTTGCGGGCTTGCCATAGGCCCCCGCGCGGCGCAATGGCGGGGGCCATGACGCTCTTCGCTTCCCTGACCGACGCGGCCTATGCGCTCGTCCGCCCGATCGTCCACGCGACCGACGGCGAGGCGGCGCATAATCTGACGCTCGCGGCGCTCGAACCTTTGCCGCGCGCGCGCGCCGCGCTGACCAGCCCAATCCTGGAAACCAGGGTGGCGGGCCTGACCTTCCCGAACCCCGTCGGCCTTGCCCCCGGCTTCGACAAGGATGCCCGCGCCGCCGCCGTGATGCCGCGCTTCGGTTTCGGCTTCGTCGAGGTCGGCACGCTGACCCCGCTGCCGCAGGAGGGCAATCCGCGTCCGCGGCTGTTCCGGCTGGTCGAGGATGGCGCGGTGATCAACCGCATGGGATTCAACAATGGCGGGCAGGCGGCGGTGGCGGAACGCATCGTCAAGCTCCGCGCCTGCGGTATCGCGGTGCCGCTCGGCATCAATATCGGCGCCAACAAGGACAGCGCCGACCGTATCGCCGACTATGCCAAGGGCACGGCGGCGATGGCGCCGCTCGCCGATTATCTGACCGTCAACATCAGCTCGCCCAACACCCCAGGGCTGCGCGCGTTGCAGGACAAGGGGGCGCTTGAGGCGCTGCTCGACGCGGTCGCCGCCGCGCAGCCGGCCGATGCCGCCAAGCCGGTGTTCCTCAAGGTCGCGCCCGACCTCGAACCCGCCGACATCGACGACCTCGTCACCGTCGCGCTCGACAAGGGGCTCGCGGCGCTGATCGTCTCGAACACCACCATCGCGCGGCCCATACTGCGCTCGCGCCATGCGGAGGAGGCCGGCGGCCTGTCGGGCGCGCCGCTCCACGACCTTGCGCTCCAGCGGCTCAAGGACTTTCGCGCCGCGAGCGGCGGCGGCATTCCGCTGATCGGCGTCGGCGGCATCGCCAATGCCGAACAGGCCTGGGCGCGCATCCGCGCCGGGGCCAGCCTCGTCCAAATCTATTCGGCGATGGTCTTCGCCGGCCCCGGCCTCGCGGCGCGGATCGCGCGCGGGCTCGAGGATCTGGCGGTGCGCGATGGCTTTACGCATGTCGCCGATGCGGTCGGGGTGGGCGCCGAATGATCTTCTCCCCTCCTGCTTGCGGGAGGGGGCGGGGGAGGGCGTGTCGATTTTGCGCCGGGTGACACTTACACAGGCCCTCCCCTGGCCCCGCCCGCAAGCGGGAGGGGGACTGGTTTCTGCCACTCGGACTTGCACCATCCTTCCCTCCGCGCCAATGTCCCGCGCATGATCAACAGACTCCTCGCCGCCTTCGCCCTTTTCCTGACAACGCTTCCCTCGCTCGCCGCCGCGCAGGGGGTGACCTCGTCCGCCGACCCGCGCGCGACCGAGGCGGGACGACAGATCCTGCACGAGGGCGGCTCGGCCGCCGACGCCGCGATGGCGATGATGCTGGTGCTGACCCTCGTCGAACCGCAATCGAGCGGCGTCGGCGGCGGCGGTTTCCTCGTCTACCATGACGCAAAGACCGACCAGACGGGGACGGTCAACGGCCGCGAAATGGCGCCTGCGTCGGCAAAGCCCGACCGCTTCCTCGGCCCCGACGGCAAGCCGCGCGGTTATGGCGACGTCATTCCCGGCGGCCTGTCGGTCGGCGTTCCCGGCAATGTTCGCCTGATGGAACTGACCCACAAGAAATGGGGCAAGCTCGAATGGAAGGCGCTGTTTCAGCCCGCGATCAAGCTTGCCGACGAAGGATTTCAGGTCACCCCCGCGCTCTATGGCTGGCTCGACCGCGTCCAGGACACGTGGAAGGATTTCCCCGCCGCGCGCGCCCTTTATTATGTCGACGGCAAGCCTGCGCCGGTCGGCACGGTCATCCGGAACCCGGCCTATGCCGCGCTGCTGCGCGACATTGCCGCGCGCGGCCCCGACGCCTTCTACACCGGCGCCAATGCCAAGGCGATCAGCGATGCGGTGGCGAAATCGACGCGCAACCCCGCGCTGCTGACCGCCAAGGACCTTGCCGCCTATAAGGCGCAGGACAAGCCCGCGGTCTGCACCACCTATCGCATCTATAAAGTCTGCGGCATGGGCCCGCCCTCGTCGGGCGCGACCACCGTCTTCGGCATCCTCGGCATGATCGAGGGCTGGGACATGAAGATGATGGGCAAGGACAATCCGATGAGCTGGCATCTGCTGTCCGAGGCGATGCAGCTGGCTTATGCCGATCGCGAGACATATCTCGGCGACAGCGATTTCGTCGATGTCCCCGTCGCCGGCCTGCTCGACAAGGCCTATCTGTCGCAGCGTCGTCAGTTGATCTCGCCCTATGGCCGTGCCGCTTCCTATCCCGCCGGCAACCCGCCGGGCGCGCAACCGCGCACCCCGTCGGGTCAGGTCCCCGAACAGGGCACGACCCATTTCGTCGCGGTCGACAAGGACGGCAATGTCGCCTCGATGACCTCGACGATCGAGAGCATTTTCGGCAGCAACCTCAACGCCAACGGCTTTTTCCTCAACAACGAGCTCACCGATTTCGACCTTAACCCGGTGCGCGGCGAAGCGCCCGCCGCCAACCGCGTGCAGGCGGGCAAGCGCCCGCTGTCCTCGATGTCGCCGACGATCGTCTATGGCCCCGACGGCAAGGTCGTGCTCGCCCTCGGGTCGGCGGGCGGCAAGCGGATCATCATGCATGTCACCAAGACGTTGGTCGGGGTGCTCGACTGGGGTCTCTCCGCCGAGGACGCGATCGCGCTGCCCAATCTTTTCTTCGGGCAGCAGGGCGTGCTGATCGAAAATGACGCGGCGGGCAAGGCGCTCGCCGACAAGATGGCGCCCTTCGGCTATTCCTTCGTGCCGACCGACCTCGGATCGAAACTCAACGCGGCGCAGCGCGTTGGCGACGGGTGGCGTGGCGCCGCCGATCCGCGCGGCCCCGGCACATCGTCGGTGGATGGCGCGCCGCCGCAGAGCTAGGAATGATAGAAGCCGCGGCGCGCCAATAAATAGGGACAGTCCCTATTTAATTCGGGCCAACCGAGAACGGCCAAGAAACAGAAGAAATTAAATAGGGACTGTCCCTATTTATTGAATACCTCTCCGGGAGAGCAAGAGGCATGAAGCTGGAAAACCCGCATCTCGACCATTTTCCGAGCCTGGTCGCGATGTTCTTCGACCGTGCGGCGCGCGGTGGCGAAGACCCGTTCCTGTGGCGCAAGGCCGACCGCGCCTGGCATCCGCTGAGCTGGCGGCAGGTCGCGAACCAGGTGTCGGCGCTCGCGCATCATCTGCGCGAGCTCGGCCTGAAGCCCGGCGACCGCGTCGTCCTGGTCAGCGAGAATCGCCCCGAATTCTGCATCGCCGACCTCGCGATCATGGCGGCGGGCTGCATCACCGTGCCGACCTACACCACCAACACCGAACGCGATCACCAGCATATCCTCGACAACAGCGGCGCGAAGGCGGTGATCGTCTCGACCGCCAAACTCGCGCGCGTGCTGATGCCGGCGGTGATGCGGTCGGACGCCAATCTGGTGATCAGCATGGAGTCCTTGCGCGTCGGCCAGCAGGGCGATGTGCGCGTCCACGACTGGGCGCCGCTGGTTGAGGGCGGCGAGGCGTATCTGGAGGAGACCCGCGCGCGCGCGCTGGAATTCAAGCGCGGGGATGTCGCCTGCCTCATCTACACCAGCGGCACCGGCGGGGCGCCGCGCGGGGTGATGCAGCATCATGGCGCGATCCTGCACAATGCGGCGGGGGCGGCGGAGGTGCTCGTCAACGACTTCGGGATCGGCGACGAGGAGGTGTTCCTCTCCTTCCTGCCGCTCAGCCACGCCTATGAACATTCGGGCGGGCAGTTCCTGCCGATCATGGTCGGCGCGCAAATCTATTATAGCGAGGGGCTCGAAAAGCTCGTCTCGAACATCGAGGAAACGCGCCCGACGATCATGGTCGTCGTCCCGCGGCTGTTCGAGGTGATCCGCGCGCGGATGATCAAGTCGGTCGAAAAACAGGGCAAGCTCGCGAACTGGATGCTGGGGCAGGCGATCCGGGTCGGCGAAAAGGACTATGAGCGCCGCAAGGGCATTCTCGACGGCCCGGTCGACCTGATCCTCAACAAATTGTTCCGCCCGAAGATCCAGCAGCGCTTCGGCGGCCGGATGAAGGCGCTGGTGTCGGGCGGCGCGCCGCTCAATCCCGAAATCGGGGTGTTTTTCCACTCGATCGGCCTGACCCTGCTCCAGGGCTACGGCCAGACCGAGGCGGGCCCGGTGATCAGCTGCAACCGCCCGTCGGTCGGGCTCAAGATGGACACTGTCGGCCCGCCGCTGATGAATACCGAGGTCAGGATCGCCGACGACGGCGAGATATTGGTGCGCGGCGAACTGGTGATGAAGGGCTATTGGCGCAACAAGCCCGAGACCGAGCGCGTGCTGGTCGTCGATCCCGCCGAACCCGACAAGGGACCGTGGCTGCACACCGGCGACATCGGCCATATCGATCCGAAGGGCCGCATCGTCATCACCGACCGCAAGAAGGACCTGATCGTCAACGACAAGGGCGACAATGTTGCGCCGCAGCGGGTGGAGGGTATGCTGACGCTCCAGCCCGAGATCCTGCAGGCGATGGTCTATGGCGACAAGCGTCCGCATCTGGTCGGGCTGATTGTGCCCGATCCCGAATGGGCCGCCGAATGGGCCGAGGCCGAGGGATTGCCCAGGGACATGAAGCTGCTGCGCGAGCATGAAAAATTCCGCACGGCGCTGCGCGCGGCGGTCGACCGGGTGAACGGCCAGCTGTCGGTGATCGAAAAGGTCCGCAAATTCGACATCGCGGACGAGGCGTTCACGATCGAGAATGAACAGATGACGCCGTCGATGAAGATCCGCCGCCACATCCTGCGCGAGGTTTACGCTGACAAGATCGCGGCGATGTATAGGGGATAGAGCAGCCTCTTCCCTTCACGGGCGGGCGAAAAAGCTAATGACGGGCGGGGGTTGCGACCCGAAGAGCTCGGCGCAAACCGGAACCCCGCCCGTCGCTGAACCGCTACGGGTTCAGCCTTCGTCCCCCGCCGGTTTGCGATAGGGGACAAAATCGCCAAGCACGCAGGTCGGGCCGCGCATGCCGCTCGACCGGTCGACCAGGTGGAAAAAATCGCCGCTGCAGGTCGAACCGCCGAACTGGCGGACGACCATGATGTCGCTGTCGCGCGCGAGCCCGGGGCAGCTGCCTTTCAGGTCGTTGCGATACACGAGCCGCCCGCCCGCGCGGTACAACAGGATATCGTCGGAAATGCGGATCGTTTCATAGGTCGCGCTGTTCGACAGGCAATTCACCGGCTTGCCGGGAACCTTGCCCGCCAGCTGTTTGCCGAGCCGCTCGCTCTGTTTTGGCGTCAGCGCTTCGGCGCGCGGCGCGCCGGTGTCGGACGACGCGCAGCTTGCGAGCAACGGCGCCATCGCGGCGGCCAGCACCGCCGCCTGCATTGGATTACACTTCGCCATGACGGCACTCCTGCGACGATGACAATTTACGGACAGCGCGATGAATGGTTGCTGAAGCCGTCATGCGACGTCCTTCAGCGCCCGGATTCGGCCGAGCTCTGCGGCGGTCGGGGCGCGCAAAAAGGGGTTGGTCGCGCGCTCGGCGCCGATCGTCGTCGGCACCGTCGCCTCGCCCGCCGCGCGGGCGGACTCGACCGCTGCCAACCGTGCCGCGAGCGCATCATTGTCGGGATCGACGGTGACCGCGAAACGCGCGTTCGACAGCGTATATTCGTGCGCGCAATAGACGCGGGTCGCATCGTCGAGGGTGGCGAGCTGCTGCATATTGGCGAACATCTGCTCGGCGGTGCCCTCGAACAGCCGGCCGCATCCCATCGCGAACATCGTGTCGCCGACGAAGATCGCGGCGTCGTCGGCGAAATGATAGGCGATATGACCGGCGGTGTGCGCGGGGACATCCCACACCATCGCCGCGACGTCGCCCAGCCGGACGGTGTCGCCGCCCGTCACCTGCACATCGAGCGTCGGGATGCGCGCATATTCCGCCGCCGGGCCGGTGATCGTGCAGCCAGTCGCTTCCTTGATCGCGGCATTGCCGCCGGTGTGATCGGGGTGCCAATGGGTGTTCCAGATGTCGGTGATCGTCCAGCCGCGCGCCGCAGCGGCCGCCAGCACCGGATCGGCAACCGCCGGATCGACGACCATCGTCGCACCGCTGGCGGGTTCGTGGACCAGCCAGACATAATTGTCGCTGAGGACGGGGATTCGGACGATCTCCAGCATGATCTTCTCCTCTTTCCGGCTGTCCATTCCCAGACGGAACGATCGAGCAGCAGCCTTGATATTCGGTGGGCGCCCGCGACCGCGTCCGGTCGATTTCGGGTGTGGCGCAAAGATAATCGACCCGCCGCGCGCCGTCGACCGCCAAGTTAACCATGTTGCAAGCCCTTGGGGTTAGTTTTCGCTAACGACTTGAGGGGTCATGTCTTTGCTGCGTCTCGCAATAGTCTTTCTTGCGACGGTCATCCTGACTGGCTGGTCCCCCGCGCGCGCCGCGTCGGGACCCGCGCCCTGCACATTGCAATCGACGCTTTGGGACAGCTATCGCACCGTGTCGGCGCCGGGGGTGCGCCGCGATTGCGGGGCCGATCGCTGGTCGCTTGCCGGACAGCGCAACTGGCTGTTCTTCGACGCCGCCGTGATCGCCGCGGCTGGAAAAGGCCCGCTCGAATTCAACGCGCGCACCAGCCGTTTTCAGCGAATATCGCTTTATGTCCGTTACGCCGACGGGACGACCGCCGCGATCGTGCGCGAAGGGGCCGAGGCGATGCCATATCGCGTCGCGGGTCCCGACTTCTACCTGACCCTGCCGCAGCGCGCGTCGCCGCCGGTCGAGGTCGCCGTCGCGTTCGACCGCCTTGGTTTCCTGACGACGCTGAAGACCGCGCGCCTCTCGCCGGCCGGAACCGGCGGCTGGTCGACCCAGACCATGCTGCTGATCGCGCTGTTCACCGGCCTCGCGCTTGCGCCGATCGTTTTTAACATCGCCTTTTTCCGCGTCCTGCGCGAACGCTTCCTGCTCTGGCACATCACGCTCGCGATGTGCATCATCCTCCACATCAGCCTGTCGTCGGGGCTCGCCTTCGCCGTCGTGCCGGGGATCAGCGCGCTGGCCTATGGCTATGCGTCGCAGATCAGCTTCAGCGTCGGCATCGTCGCCGCGACGATGTTCTGCCTCAACTTCCTCGAACCCGGGAAAATCGCCCGGGGCGAACGGCGCGCGCTGATGCTCTGCGCGCTCTGGATTCCCCTGTTCGGGGTGATCGCGATGGCGCCGGTCGAAGGGGTGCGGCCGTGGGGCAACAAATTTTATTTCGTCGGCTATCTGCCGGTTCTCCTGACCTATGTCGTCGTGCTCGTCCGCGCCTGGCGGCGCGGCAGCCGCGCCGCGCGCTATCAGGCGATCGCATGGATGCCGATCATCGCCTGCGGCTTCGAACGCATCGCGCGTGGCCTCGGTTTCTATGTCGGGCCCATGTGGCTCGACCAATTGCTCTATCTGGCGATCGCGCTCGAACTGGTGATCACCGCGCTTGGCGTCGCCGACCGCTTTATGATTCTGCGCCGCGAACGCGACTGGGCCCAGGCGCGCGCCGGCGCGATGGAGGATGCGGCGCAGACCGACCCGCTGACCGGGCTCAGCAACCGCCGCGGGCTCGAACATCTGCTCGCCACGGGTGATCGCCGCTTCACCGCCGCCGCCCTCATCGACATCGACCATTTCAAGTCGGTCAACGACCTCCACGGCCATCAGGCGGGCGACGCCGTGCTGTGCGCGGCCGCCGCAGGGCTGCGCGAGGGCCATGGCGGGGTGGTCGCACGGATCGGCGGCGAAGAATTCTTCCTGCTGATCGACCGCCCCGACGCGGCGGGCACCGCCGAACGCTGCCGCCAGGCGCTGGCGCGTCGCATCGCCGCCGACGTGCCCGAGGTCGCGCGCCCGATCAGCGCGAGCGGCGGCCTGCTGATCTTCGAATCACGGACCGACGGCGCGGCGCTCGATTTCGACCGCCTGTTCGCCGAGGCCGACCGATTGCTCTATGCCGCCAAGCATAGCGGGCGCGACTGCATGGTCACCGACCGTTGGCAGCAACCCGCCGCGCCGGAAAATGCCGTGAACGCCGCCGCCTGATGCGCGGCGGCGCAGTTTACCACTCGCCGATATTGGGCATCGACGCCCAGGGCTCCTGCGGTGGCAGATTGCCGTCCTGCAACAGCTCGACCGAAATGCCGTCGGGCGAGCGCACGAAGGCCATATGGCCGTCGCGCGGCGGGCGATTGATCGTCACCCCGGCATCGGCCAGTCGCTGGCAGGTGTCGTAGATATTGTCGACGCGATAGGCGAGGTGCCCGAAATTGCGCCCGCCGCCATAGGTTTCGGCGGCGCTGCCGTCGGCGGGCGGCCAGTTATAGGTCAGCTCGACCTCGGCCACCCCGGCCTGTCCCGGCGGCGCGAGGAAGATCAGCGTGAAGCGCCCCGCCTCGCTGTCGAAACGGCGCACCTCCTCCAGCCCGATCAGGTTGAAGAAGGCGACGGTCGCGTCGGGGTCGGTGACGCGGATCATGGTGTGGAGATATATGGTCATGGCGTGAACTTAGGCGCGCAGGGGCTTTTGTTCAAACGCCTCGAACAGGGATAGGAATTCATCGGGCACCGGTGACGTTGCGCCGCGCGCTTCCTCGACATGGACGCTGACCTCCACGCCCGTCGCGCGCAGGTCGTCTTGGCCCGCGCCGTGCAGCTCGAACAGGAAGGTCATCGAGCTGCGTCCGACGCGCGAGCAACGCACGCAGATGTCGATTTCCTCGTCGAGCAGGATCGGCACCTTGTAATCGACCTCGGCACGCGCGACGTGGAATTCGGGGCTGTCGGTCGCCGGCCAGCGGTCATAGACCCCGACCGCACGCCAATATTCGGTGATCCCGATATCAAAATATTCGAGGTAGCGGCTGTTGAACACGACGGCTTGGGCGTCGATTTCGGCGTAACGGACGCGCTTGCTGACGTGGAACCGGAAATCGCTGCGAGCCATGATGATCCTTCGGGTTAAGGGGTGAGACGCGCGACGGTATCGACCAGCAGCGCGATGTCGCTGTCGCGCGACAGTCGGTGATCGCCGCCCTTGACGAGCGTGACTTGCACATCGTCGCCGGCGAGCGCCGCCGACAGGCGCAGACTGATCTCGGGCGGCACGTCGCCGTCCTCCTGCCCATGGAGCAGGCGGACGGGGCAAGTGAGGGCGATCGGTGCCTCCAACAGCAAATTCGCCTCGCCCGACTGCCAGAAGGCGCGCGTCGTGACATAGGGCTGGTCGCTGTACGACGTTTCTTCGCGCAATTGCCCTTCGGCGAGGATGATCGCCTTCTCCTCCGCCGTGAAGCCCCAGTCGGTGAAATCGGGAGCTGCCGCGATGCCGACGAGTCCCGCGACGCGGTCGGCCCCGTCGCGTGCGGTCAGCGCCAGCGCCGTCAGCAGCATTAGCCACCCGCCCATCGACGACCCGACGAGAAGGACCGGTCCGTCGACCTTCGCATCGATCAGGTCGAGCACATCGCCGCGCCAGTCGAGCAGCGTCTGTTCGGCGAACAATCCGCCCGACAGTCCGCATCCGGCATAATCGAGCAGCAGGCACGCGCGCCCTTCGCTGGCGGCCCAGTCGAACAGCGCACTCGCCTTGCCGCCCGCCATGTCGGACATGTAACCGGGCAGGAATACGATCGTCGGCCCGGCGCCCGCGACATGGCGATAGGCAAGCCGCAGCCGCGCGGCGCGGTCGAGGTAATGGACGGCGTCGGACACCCTGCTCAGATCACCCAGTCGATGGTGCTCATCTGCATCACCGCCTGCCCCTTGGCGCGGCGCTGTTCGACCATGATCTTGTTGAGCCGCGAAATCGTGTCGCTGCCGGTGGTGATGCACCAGCCCGGCACGACCGCATGGACCAGCGCACACATCCCGCCCCAGATCATCGTCACGCCGAATTTCGACGCGACGCCGAAATGCTCGATATAATTTTCATCGACGCTCTTGGGGTGGTCGACGAACAGGCGCTTGAACATGGGAAAGGCTCCTTTGCGGGAGCCGATCCCCTAGCGGCGGCGGCGCGAGGGAGCAAGGATAGCGGTTCAGTCGCGCTGGAAAATCTCTTCGATCGCCATCCCGAACAGGTCGGCGATGCGAAAGGCGAGGGGGAGCGACGGGTCATATTTGCCGGTCTCGATCGCATTGACCGACTGGCGCGACACCTGCAACCGCTCGGCGAGGTCCTGCTGGCTCCAGTCGCGTTCGGCGCGCAGGACTTTGAGCCGGTTCTTCACGCGCAGCTGCCCGCCGTGCCCATCGTCATTCTGTTATAGAATGCGCCCAGCCCCAGTCCGATGAACCAGAAGAAGGCGGCGCCGAAGCCACCATTGCCGGGCGGCACCAGGTCGTAATTCTGCAGGAATTCCCAGACCGTCATCACCGTCAGGCAAAAGCCGGTGGCGAACAGGCACTGTCGCACCTGCAGCATGCGGATATATTCGTCGGGCTCTTCGACCAGCAGCCGCATCACCGCCCAGAAGACGCCGATGATCGGCAGCGCGGGCGCGATCGCCAGCGCATAGGCCGGGATGCCGGCGATCGCCGTGTGGCGAAAGGTCCAGCCGGCGGCAAAGATTAGCACGATGTACAGGCTCATCAGGACCGCCATGCGGATCAGGTAACGGCGCGTCGCCGGACTTTTATACATCGCCATGACAAGGGACCTCCATAAATTGACAAGGTCACTTTACAGCGCGCCGCATATTAGTCAAGTGTCATTGACATAATGACAAGGGTACTATCGTCAGGCGGTTGACGGGTCGATCAACCGGCTCGGCCAGCCGATCCGCACCAGCGTCGCGTCGGGGTCGGAGATCGCGAATTCATACATTCCCCACGGCTTGTGCGTCGCCCAGCCTTCGGATTCGATGATGTCGGTCTGCAGGGCGTCGGCCAGTTCCTCGACGCGCGGGGTGTAAAGATAGAGGCCGAACGGATTTTGGTCGGGGACCAGCCAGCCTTCGGGCGCCTCGTTGGTCAGGTGCAACTGCCACCCCGCGCCGTCGCCGAGGATGCGATAGCTGCCATGATCGCTTTCGATTCGGAGCCCGAGCCGTTCGTAAAAGGCGGTGCTGGCGTCGAGGTCGGTGCAGGGCAGGATAGCGGCGATGCTGTGCGCGGGCTGGTCGGTCATGGCGGGTTCCTCCATTCGCCCGCGATCCTAGGTGGTGTCCGCGGCTTGGCAAGCCGGCTAAGGCGCTTGATGATCGAGCCGCCAATTGGCGCCATGCGCCGCCGCCAGGCTGAGTGCGCCGAGCGAGGTTAGCAGCGTGTCTGCGGCTGCCGGGCTGGCGGCGGCGATCCATCCTTCATGCGCGGCCAGCCCGAGTGCGAGCAGGGCCAGCCCCGCCGCCGCGACCAGCCCCGGCGCCGATCGGCGATGGCGGTGCCAGCCACCGCGCATGGCGACAAGGGCGGCGGGCATGGCGAGCAGCAGGATCGCGGCGTGCGTCCATTCGGGCAGCGCGATCCAGTGGCCAAGCGCGGGCGCGAGCAGGAGCAGCATCGGCAGCGCGAGGCAGTGGATCAGGCAGGTCGCCGACAGCGCCATACCGGCAAGGTCGGCGGTACGCGGGCGCGCGGCGGGCAAGGGCATGGGACACTTTCGCTGGAGGCTGGCCTGTCCAGATAATGAGACATTGTATCATTGCAAGCCCGATTGCGAATCCGCCCCTTGCCGCTCTTGGCGCATACTGGCAAAGGGGCGCAGTTTTACCCCGCCAGAAAGGCCGATTTTTCGATGTCCCAGATGATCCGCGTCACCCTTCCCGATGGCTCTGCCCGTGAAGTCGCGCGCGGGACTACCCCGGCCCAGATCGCGGCCGACATCGGGCCCGGCCTCGCCAAGGCCGCGCTCGCCGCAAAGATCGACGGCGAGCTGCGCGACATCATGCGCCCGCTGGTGGAAGACACCAACCTCGCGCTGGTGACCAGCCGCGACGAGGCCGATGCGCTCGAACTCGTCCGCCACG
Source organism: Sphingopyxis sp. (assembly GCF_050725615.1). Taxonomy (GTDB): domain Bacteria; phylum Pseudomonadota; class Alphaproteobacteria; order Sphingomonadales; family Sphingomonadaceae; genus Sphingopyxis. The sequence goes on along the minus strand of NZ_JBOHHU010000042.1, from coordinate 6,060 downwards.
ACTTCGCGCATGTGCTGGCGGAGGCGGTGCAGAACCTGTTTCCGGGCACCCAGATCACCTTCGGCCCCTCGACGGGCGACGGCTTCTATTACGACTTCGCGCCGACCGCCGACCATGGCCCGTTCCGCGACGACGAACTGCCGCTGATCGAGGAGGAGATGCGCAAGATCATCGCCGCCGACCTGCCGCTGACGCGCGAGGTGTGGGACCGCGACAAGCTCATCGCCAAATGGGCGGCAGAGGGCGAAAGCTTCAAGGCCGAATGGGCGCATGAACTGCCCGAGGGCGAGGAACTCACCGTCTATCGCTCGGGCGACGGCTGGATGGACATGTGCCGCGGCCCGCACCTCGCCTCGACGGGCAAGCTCGACCCCGCAGCGTTCAAGCTGACGCGCGTGTCGGGCGCATACTGGCGCGGCGATCAGAAGAATGCGCAGCTCAGCCGCATCTACGGCACCGGCTGGCTCAACAAGAAGCAGCTCGCCGAGCATCTCGTCCGGCTCGAGGAAGCCGCCAAGCGCGACCATCGCAAGATCGGCCGCGAGATGGACCTGTTCCACCTGCAGGAAGAGGCGCATGGCAGCGTCTTCTGGCATCCCAAGGGATACCGCATCTATCGCGAGCTTGAGGCCTATATGCGCCGCGCGATCGACGGCGCCGCCTATCAGGAGGTCAAGACCCCGCAGGTGATGGACGCGCGCCAATGGGAGCAGTCGGGCCACTGGGGCAAATATCGCGAGAATATGTTCGTCATCCCCGACGAGGTGCCGAACATCGGCGACGAGGGCCCGCTCGTGTCGGACGACGCCGAATGGATGGCGCTCAAGCCGATGAACTGCCCCGCGCATGTCTTGATCTTCCGCCAGGGCATGAAGAGCTACCGCGACCTGCCGCTGCGCATGGCCGAAATGGGCTGTTGCCACCGCAACGAGCCGCATGGCGCGCTGCACGGCATCATGCGCGTGCGGCAGTTCACGCAGGACGACGGCCATATCTTCTGCCGCGAGGACCAGATCGTTGAGGAAGTCCGCAGCTTCTGCGAACTGCTCGACCGCGTCTATCGCGAGCTCGGTTTCGAGAAATATGCGGTGAAGCTCGCACTCCGTCCCGAGATGCGCTTCGGCACCGAGGAAATGTGGGACAAGGCCGAGGCGGAACTGCGCGAAGCCGTCGAACGCGCCGGCATGGCGACCGAGGACTATGGCTGGGAAGAACTGCCGGGCGAGGGCGCCTTCTATGCCCCCAAGCTCGAATTTCACCTCACCGATGCGATCGGCCGCACCTGGCAGTGCGGGACGATCCAGTCCGACCGCGTGATGCCCGAACGGCTCGACGCGAGCTATATCGGCGAGGATGGCGAGCGCCATCGCCCGGTGATGCTCCACCGCGCGATCCTCGGCACCTATGAACGCTTCATCGGCATATTGATCGAGCATTTCGCCGGCCGCTTCCCGACCTGGCTCGCGCCGGTGCAGGCGGTGGTCGCGACGATCGTCAGCGACGCCGACGATTATGCCCGCGACGCCGTGGCGCAGCTCACCGCCGCGGGCATCCGCGTCGACAGCGACCTCAGGAACGAAAAGATCAACTACAAGGTCCGCGAACACAGCCTCGCCAAGGTCCCGTATCTGCTCGTCGTCGGCAAGCGCGAGGCCGAGGAAGGCACGGTCGCGATCCGCACCCTCGGCCAGGACGGCCAGCGTATCATGCCGCTCGCCGAAGCCATCGCGATGCTGAAGGGCGAGGCGACCCCGCCCGACCTGCGCGGTTGAGCATCGCCGCAGTCGCGTCGCGCCGCCGCTGGCGGCGCTGGCTGTTGCTGCTGTTGCTGGTCGCCGTCGCGATCGTCGCCAAGGGGGTGTGGAACGCCCGGGCCGAGCCGATCATTCGCCACGCGACGCTGACCCTCGCCGACTGGCCTGCGGGCGAGCCGGCGATGCGGGTGCTGCTGATCTCGGACACCCATGTCGCGGGACCCGACATGCCGCCCGAACGGCTGCGCGCGATCCTTGGCCGGTTGAACAAGCTCAAGCCCGATCTGATCCTGCTCGCGGGCGATTTCCACAGCGGCAAGAATCTGGCGACCAGCCATTATTCGGCCGCCGAACTCACCGCCCCCTTTGCCGAGGCGAAGGCGCGGCTCGGGGTGGTCGCGGTGCTGGGCAACCATGATTACTGGTTCCAGCCCGAACCGATCGCAAAGGGACTGGAGGCGGCGGGCGTCACCGTGCTGCGCAACACGGCGGTCCGGCGCGGGCCTTTGATCGTCGGCGGCGCCGACGACGAGGTCACCAAACACGCCAAAATCGCGCAGACCTACGCGGCGATGGCGCGGCTCGGCGCGGGCCCCCATATCCTTGTCAGCCACAGCCCCGACATCGTCCCCGACCTGCCCGCGTCGGTCGATGCCGTGTTTGCCGGCCACACCCATTGCGGCCAGATCGCGCTGCCTCTGGTCGGCGCGCTCAGCTATGCGTCGAAATATGGCGACCGCTTCGCCTGCGGCGAAATGACCGATCGGGAGCAGAAGATCTTCGTCGGCGCCGGGCTGGGCACCAGCATAGTGCCGCTGCGCTATGGCGTGCCGCCCGACGTGTGGCTGGTGACCTTGGGGCCGCGGCGGTGAGCGGGGTTCAGCAACTCGCCGGCCTCGCGCCGCTGACCCTTGCCGGCGCGGCCGCCATGACTTTCGGGGCCGCCTATGTGCGCGGGCTGACCGGCTTCGGCATGGCGATCATCCTCGTGCCCTTGCTCGGCCTCATCATCAGCCCGGCGGAGGCGGTGGTGCTCGGCATCCTGCTCCAGCTGCTGATCGGCCCCGTCGGCATCCGCCTCATCCTCGCCGACGCCGACCGGACGACGGCGGTCCCGATCGCCTTGCTGGCGATGGTCACCACCCCGCTCGGCATGGCCGCGCTCGACGCGACGCCGTCGGACATCGCGCGGCTGCTCATCACGCTCGCCGCCGTCGTCGCCTTCATCGCCGTGCTGCTGCCCAAGCATCCCGACGGCCATCGCCCGACGCGCGCGGCGGTGGCGGGCACCGGCTTCGCCTCGGGCATCCTCACCGGCTTCGCCGCGATGCCGGGGCCGCCCGTCGTGCCCTTCTACCTCCGCCGCTCGCTCGACCCCAAGGTCGCGCGCGCATCGATGCTGCTCATCTTCTTCGCAACCGCGATCGCGGGCACGCTTGCGGCGCTATGGGTCGGCATCGCGACGTGGAAGCTGTTCCTGATCGCGCTCTTGCTGTTCCCGCCGATGTGGCTCGGCAATCTGGTCGGCGCGCGCCACTTCGGCCGCGTTCCGCCGCATATCTGGCAGGCGATGGTCGCCGCCGTGCTGGGGCTGGCGGCGGTGTCGGCGGTGGTGCGCCTCCTCAACTGACCCCGCGTCCGTTTGTCCCGAGCGAAGTCGAGGGACGCAAATGCCGGCGCCGGAGTGTCTCGACTTCGCTCGACACGAACGGGAAAGGGGTCTCTACAGACTGCGGAGCGCGCTCGCCGGGCGCACCGACAGCAAGGGCCAGCTTCCCGCAATCCCGATCAGGAACGCCAGCCCGGCGCCGCCGAGCAGCGTCATGCCCACGACAAACGGGTCGGGTGCGAAGCCGAAGTCGAAGATCTGCGTCACCACATACCAGCCCGCCCCGAGCCCGAGCCCGAGCGCCAGCGCCGCGAGGATCAGCGCCAGCACCGCATATTCCAGTCCCTGCGCGCCCAATATCTGGCCGCGCGTCGCGCCGAGCAATTTCAGGATCACGCTGTCGTACACCCGCCGCTCGCGGCTTGCCGCGATCGCGCCGATCAGCACCGCGATGCCGGCCAAGATCGCGATGCTCGCCGCCGCAGCGATCGCCTGGCTCATCTGCGTCAGCAGCGTCGTGACCTGCCCGATCACGTCGCGCACCGCTATCAGCGACGCCGAGGGGAAGGCGCGCGGAATGCTGCGCGCGAGGTCCGCCTCGGCCGCTGGCGGTACTGCGACGGTCGCGACCATATTGTGCGGCGCGGCGTCGAAGCTGCCCGGCGAGAAGACGAGCACATAGTTCAGCCCGAAATTGTCCCATTCGACGGTGCGGAAGGACGCCACTTTCGCCTGCACCTCGACCCCCAGCACATTGACCGAAAGCGTGTCGCCGATCTTGAGGCCGAGCGAGGTCGCGACCTCCGCCTCGACGCTGACCAGCGGCGGGCCCTTGTAGTCGGCCGCCCACCATGTCCCGGCGGTCAATTCGCTGCCATTGGGCAGGGTCGGGCTGTATGTCAGCCCACGGTCGCCGCGCAGCACCCATGCGCCTTCGGGCAGTTCGGCGAGTTCATCGACACGCTGGCCGGCATATTCGGTGACGCTGCCGCGGAGCGCTGGGATCAGGTTGATGTCGGCATCGCGCGCGGCCTTGGTCACCATCGAGCGGAACTGGCCCGCGCCGTCGCGCGGAATGTCGAGCACGAAGAAGCTCGGCGCGCGCTGCGGCACGGTGCGCGCGATTTCGGCGGTGATGCTCGTCTGGATCGCGGCCAGCGTCACGAACAGCGTGAGGCCAAGCCCGAGCGCCACGACCAACGCGCCCGTCGCGGCGCCCGGCCGGTGCAGGTTCGCGACCGCGAGGCGCAGCAGCGGCTGTTTGGGGCGCGGCACAAGGCTCGCGCCCTTGCGCACCAGCCAGCCGATGCCGACGAGCAGCAACAGTAGGCCTGCCGCCGCGCCGATAAAGCCGAGCGCGAACAAGGGCTCGCGCGCCGTCCCGACCGCGAGCGCGACGATTGCCGCCAGCGCCGCGCCGACCGCAAAAATCGTCCGCTTCTCGGGCCGTCCCGCACCATCGATCGTCGCGCGGAACAACCCTGCCGCCGGCACGCGCCGCGTCGCGGCGAGCGGGGGCAGGGCAAAGGCGATGGCGATAAGCAGGCCGTACGCCGCGCTGATCGCCAGCGGCAGCGGATAGATGGCGATACCCGGCTTCACCGGTAAAACATCGCCCGCGATCGCGGAGATCGCTGCCGGGGCGAGCGCCCCGACGACCAGCCCGGCAAAGATCGACACCGCCGCGACCGCGAGGATCTGCAAGCCATAGATGCGCATCACCGTGCCGCTGTCGGCGCCCAGCACCTTCAGCGTCGCCAGCCCGGGCCGCTTGCCCGCGAGATAGGAGGCGACGCCGTTGCCGACGCCGATCCCCGCGATCACCAGCGCCGCAAGGCCGACGAGCGACAGGAACTGCCCCATGCGCTCGATAAAGCGCCGCGTTCCCGGCGCGCCATTGCTGCGGTCGGTGATCTCCCACCCCGCCTCGGGGAATTTTTCGGTCAGCGCCTTGCCGACCGTCTCGGGATTGGCATTGCCCGGCAGGCGGACGCGATATTTGCTCTCATAGAGGCTGCCCGGCTGGATCAGCTTGGTCGCCTCGAGGTCGCCGAGCCCGATGATCGCCACCGGCCCCAGCGTGAAACCCTCGCCCAATCGGTCGGGCTCCTCGGCGATGATGCCGTCGATGCGGAAGCTCTTGTCGCCGAACTTCACCTGTTCGCCGACCTTGAGCTGGAGCCGCGAGGCCAGATCGGCGCCGACCCAGATCGCGCCCGCCGCCGGCGGCCCGCGCCGCACGCCGCTTTCCAGCCGCATCGTGCCGTAGAGCGGATAGGCGGCGTCGACCGCTTTCAGTTCGGACAGCAGGGCCTCGCCACCCGGCGCATTGGCCATCGCGCGCATCCGAACCGTCGCCGATGCCTCGCCGACCTCGCGAAACGCTGCCATCTCGGCGTCGCTCGCCTGCCGCTGCGGCAGTCCGAATTCGATGTCGCCGCCAAGGATCGTCTGCCCGCGCACCTCGAGTTCGGAGGTGATCCCGCGCGTCAGGCTGCCGATCGCGGCGAGCGTCGCGACGCCGAGGAACAGGCACACCGCGAGCAGCCGCAGCCCGCGTATGCGCGTCGCGAGGTCGCGCCGCGCGATGCGCCAAAGCGAAGCCAGCGGGAGCATCAGCCGCGCGCTCTCCATTTCCGTTTGTGTCGAGCGAAGTCGAGACACGGGAAGGCAAGCACGAACTCGGCGTGTCTCGAC
>NZ_JBOHHU010000041.1:0-34960 GCF_050725615.1 Sphingopyxis sp. | reverse complement strand
CAAACCGGCGATACGGCGCGGCGCCCCGCCTTCTCAGCTGCGGTACATCGTCACGACGCAGGCGCCGCCGACGCCCAGATTATGCTGGAGCGCGACGCGCGCGCCTTCGACCTGCCGTGCGTCGGCCGCGCCGCGCAATTGCTGCGTCAGCTCGAAACATTGCGCGAGGCCCGTCGCGCCGATCGGATGCCCCTTCGACAGCAGTCCGCCCGACGGATTGACGACATATCGGCCGCCATAGCTGTTGTCGCCATCGTCGATGAATTTCGCCGCGCCGCCCTCGGGGCAGAGACCCAGCGCCTCATAGACGACCAGCTCGTTGTGCGCGAAGCAGTCGTGGAGCTCGACGACGTCGATGTCGTCGGGTCCGACACCCGTCGCCTCGTACAGGGCGTTGGCGGCGCGCTGTGCCATGCCATAGCCGACGACGCGGCGCAGGTCGCCGCCCTCGAAGGTATCGGCGGCGTCGGTCGTCATGGCCTGGCCCGCAATCCAGACGCGCTTGTCGAGGCCATATTTGTTCGCCGCCTCCTCGCTGCACAGGATCGCCGCCGCCGCACCGCAGGTCGGCGGGCAGGCCATCAACCGGGTCATCACGCCGGGCCATATGACCTGATCGGCCATCACTTCGTCGGCGGTCACTTCCTTGCGGAAAACCGCGAGCGGATTGCGTGCGGCGTGGCGGCTGGCCTTGGCGCGAACCTTGGCGAAGGATTCGAGCGGCGTGCCATAGCGTTTCATATGATCCCACCCGGCGCCGCCAAAGATCCGCAGCGCGAGGGGCAGGTCCGATTCGCCCAGGACGGCATCGGTGGCTTCGACGAATCGTCCGGCCGTCGAGGGGCGGTCGTTGAACACCGCACCCAGCGCGCCGGGAACCATCTGTTCGAAACCGACCGCAAGCGCGATGTCGGCGACGCCGCTCTCGATCGCCTGCCGCGCGAGATAGATCGCCGACGACCCCGACGCGCAGGCGTTGTTGACGTTGAAGATCGGGATGCCGCTCAGACCGACCTCGTAGAGCGCGCGCTGCCCGCTGCACGTATCGCCATAGATGAAGCTGGCATAGGCCTGCTCCACCTTGTCATACTCGACACCGGCATCCTCGAGCGCCAGCCGCGTCGCAGCGGCGCCCATCTTGTCATAGCTTTCGCTCATTCCCGGTTTGGCGAAGGGGATCATCCCGACGCCGGCGACATAGACTTTGCGTTTCATCGTCTGTTCTCCCGATTTCAGATCTGGCCGAGGCCGAGCGCCGACTGGACAAAGGCGTTATCGGGCAGGATCTCGTCCTCTCGATCGCCGATCGCGTCGATATCGGCGGCGATACGCTCGAGCGTCGCCTCGGCGGCATCGATGCGCACGCCGCGGGTCAGCGTGATATAGGCGCGCTGATAACCGCCGGCGCCGGCCGACAGGATGGTGCGCGTCGGAGCGTCCTCACCCACGAGATAAAGCGCGGCGGGAACGACCGTGGACGGGTCCATCTGCGCCAGCACCTCTTCGGGCATCACGTCCTCGGTCATCCGCGTCGCGGCGGCGGGAGCGATCGTATTCACCCGGATGTCGTTCTTGCCGCCCTCGATACCGAGCGAGTTCATGAAACCGACGAGACCGGCCTTGGCCGCGCCATAATTGGTCTGACCGAAATTGCCGTAGAGGCCGGTGGCCGAGGTCGTCATCAGGATGCGGCCATAGCCCTGCTCCTTCATCACCTCCCACACCGCCTTGGTGCAGATCGCCGAACCGATCAGGTGGACGTCGACGACCAGGCGGAAGTCGTCGATGCTCATCTTCGAAAAGCTCTTGTCGCGCAGGATGCCGGCATTGTTGATGAGGATGTCGATCCGCCCCCATTGGGCCTTCACCTCCTGCGCGAGGGCGTTCATCGCCTGCTCGTCGGTGACGCTGCTCGAATTGGCGATCGCCTCGCCGCCCGCTGCGACGATCTCGTCGACGACGGCCTGTGCCGCCGGGGACGTGCCGCTGCCATCGCGGCTTCCGCCCAGATCATTGACGACGACCTTCGCCCCGCGCCGCGCGAGTTCGAGGGCATAGGCGCGGCCCAATCCGTTGCCTGCCCCGGTGACGATGGCGACGCGGCCTTCAAAATTCCTGGTCATTGGAGTCTTTCCTTGCTTGTTCGGTTCGGATGCCCCTCGATCCCATGGCGCACGGGGCTGTTGGCACCACTCCTGTCGGGGGGGACACCCACCCCCTCACCGAGGGGGGGAGAAAATCCGGGACACCATCCGCTAAGGGACAGGATGAACAAGATTGCGGTGCCGCCACCAGCGGACGCCGGACGGAAGAGGAACGAGACTGATGAAAGTCAATTTCACGCGCATGATGCGTCAGGTCGTTCGGACCTATGGTCCGAAAGAAGCGCTGGTGAATTTCGAACGAAACCGTCGCTACAGTTTCGAGGAATTGCACCAGCTGACCAACCGGATCGTCAACATGATGCGCGGCAAGCTCGGCCTTACCCGCGGAACAAGTTACCTCTGCCTGCTCGAAAACGACAATCTCTCGCTGCTCCACGCCTGGACGCTGCTCAAGGGCGATGCCGCGGCTGTCCTCACCAATCTTCACGACGCCTATGATGAGCATCTGTGGCAGGCCGACTGGATCGGCCCCAAGGTCGCCTTTCTCGAAACCGCACTGGTTGACCGCTATTATCAAGCGTTTCGCGACCGGGGCATCCTGATCGTCGCGATGGACCCGCTGCCCGAGCCGCGCGATGGTGTCGACTATTTCTGGGACCTGCTGGAAGGCGTTTCGGACGCCGACCCCGACGTCGAAAACGACGCCCACGAAGACATCCTGCTCTATCGCTTCACCGGCGGGACCACCGGGCGCGGCAAATGCGCGCAATATTCGCCTGACATCTGGCTCGGCACCAGCGATTCCTTCTATGCGGAGGAGGACGCCCTGTTCCGGGAGACGACGCGGTCGCTCCAACTCGCGCCGCTGAGCCACGGCGCCGCGATCGGCGTCCTGCCCGTCTTTTTCCGCGGCGGCACGCTGATCACCATGAATGTGCCCGACCTCGGCGCCTGGTGCCGCGCGGTCGAGGCCGAACGCGTCACGCTCGCGACGCTGGTCCCGACGATGCTCTATCGCCTGCTCGAACTCGGCGGCGCCGACGATCACGACCTGTCGACGCTCGAAACCATCTTTTACGGCGCCGCGCCGATCAGCCCGTCGAAGCTCGAACAGCTTCAGGCGCGGTTCGGCAACGTCTTTGTCCAGGTCTATGGCGCCACCGAATGCTTCCAGCCCGTCGCGCTGCTCGCGAAGCGCGATCACCTGCCCGATGCAAACGGGTCGCTCGCCCATCTCGCCTCGGCCGGGCGCGTCGCGCGCGGGGTCGAGATGCGGGTCGTCGATGACGACGGCAACGACATGCCCGACGGCAGCGTCGGCGAGGTCTGGGTGCGCGCACGCACGACGATCACCGGCTATTATCGCAATCCCGAAGGCACGGCCCAGGAATTCGAGAACGGCTTCTGGAAATCCGGCGACCTTGGCTACCGCGACGCGCGCGGTTTTCTCTACATTGTCGACCGCAAGAAGGACATGATCATCACCGGCGGCTTCAACGTCTATGCGATCGAGGTCGAGGGGGCGCTCAACACCCATCCCGCCGTCCTGATGTCGGCGGTGGTCGGCATTCCGCACCCCGACTGGGGCGAAGCGGTCCATGCCGAAATCATGCTCAAGGAAGGCAGTGCGGCCTCCGAGGGCGAATTGCTCGACCATGCGCGGCAAAAGCTGGGCAAGCACAAGGTCCCGAAGTCGATCAAGCTGGTTGGCGAACTGCCGCTCAGCGCGGCGCACAAGGTTCTGCGCCGCGTCGTTCGCGACAAATATTGGTCGAAGACGGAACGGCACGTCGGCTGAGGCATGCCCCCCCCCCTCCGCGAGGGGTGGCCCGGGCGCGCGCAGCAGCGGAAAGATCGCAGGATCTCGCCGCATATGGAGCTGTGACCATGCCCGCCCTTCTCTCGACATTCGACTCCCGCGCGCTCTCTGACGTCGCCGTCGCGATCGATGGCTGTGACACCGAAATCGGGGCGGGCCTGGCGATGATCCTCGCCGAACTCGGCGCGCATGTCCGGCTATGTGGGGCGGACCGGGCTGCGCTCGAGGCGCTGCGCGCTTCGATCACCAGCCATTGGGGCCGTGCCGACCTTGCGCCGGGAAATGGCATTGCCAACGATGCTGCGATCCGGATCGTCCCATCGACGGCGGAGGCAGCCGATCATGCCAAGGCGGCGGGCCCCGATAACAGCGCCCGGACGATCGTGATCGTGCCGAACGCGCGACCGACGGACGGAAATCTGGAAGCGGCGCTGGCGGCGCGCGATCCCGAGCGTCGCCTCCATGCCATCATGGCGAGCGAAAGCGGTGGAGCTTCCGGGTCGCTCGCGGCGCTGGTGACCCTGCTCCTGTCGCCGGCGGGCCGCGAGATCCCGAGCCAATGCTTCACGCTGAACGGCCGCAATACCCGTGCCGGACAGGCCTCGCGCGCGCCCTGTTTCCCCGCGACGCCGGTGTGCATGCCCGCCATGGCCCCGATGCGCTGATCCCGGCCGGTCCGGATCAGAAGAGCACGACCTGCCGGACGGCGCTCCCGTCCTGAAGGCGGTCGAAACCCGCATTGATCTCGTCGAGCGACAGCGTTCCGCTGAGCAGCCGGTCCACCGGCAGGCGCCCTTCGCGATAGAGCTGGATGAAGCGCGGAATGTCGCGCGCGGGCACGCACGACCCCATATAGCTGCCCTTCAACGTCCGTTCCTCGCCGACGAGCCGGACAATATCGACCGGCAACGCCGCCCCCGGCGGCGGCAGGCCCGCCGTCACGGTCATGCCGCCGCGCCGCGTCATTTCGACCGCATTGCCCAGCGCGCCGATCGACCCCGCCATTTCGAACGCGAAATCGACCCCGCCGCCGCTCAGCGCCCGCACCTGCGCCGCGCAATCCGGATCGCGGGCATCGACGATATCGGTCGCCCCCAATTCCGCGGCGAGCGCGAGCTTCTCCGGCGACAGGTCGACCGCGACGATCCGCGCCGCGCCCGCAGCCCTCGCCCCCAATAGTGCGGCAAGGCCGACGCCGCCGAGACCGATCACCGCCGCACTGGCGCCAAGGCCGAGCCGCGCGGTGTTCACGACCGCGCCGACGCCGGTCAGCACCGCGCAGCCGAACAGAGCCGCCTCGACAAAGGGAATATCGCGGTCGATCCGCACGACCGAACGGCGCGACATCACCGCGCGCTCGGCAAAGGCCGATACGCCCAGATGGTGATGGATGGGCGCGCCATCGGAACACAGGCGGCTTCCGCCGCCGACCAGCTCGCCCGCGCCATTGGCGGCCGCGCCGGGTTCGCAAAGCGCCGGGCGTCCTTCGGCGCACGGCAGGCAATGACCGCAATTGGCCATGAAGACGGTGACGACATGGTCGCCGGGCGCCAGGTCGTCGACCCCGTCGCCGACCGCCTCGATCACCCCCGCCGCTTCGTGCCCCAACGCCATCGGCAAGGGACGCGGTCGGTCGCCGTTGATAACCGACAGGTCCGAATGGCAAAGCCCCGCCGCCTTGATCGCCACCAGCACCTCGCCTCGCCCGGGCGGCGCCAGATCGACCGCGACGATGTCGAGCGGGCGGCTTTGTGCATAAGGACCGTTGGCGTCGTGCCGGCGGAGGATAGCGGCTTTGGTTTGCATGAGATTCTGTCCGAACGAGGGGAAACGGATGCGGGGCGTCAAAGCGATGCGTTGTCCCACCAGGGGTAGAAATCCGGCATCGCCGACGCCCGCTCCCTGAACTGCGGGTTACGCTTTTCAAGGAACGCCGCGACGCCCTCCTTCCCGTCCGCGATGCTCGTATAGAACATCGCGAGCGAATCGACGCGATGCGCTTCGATCGGATGGGACATTGCGGAATTGCGGAGCAGCATCTGCCGGGCGAGTGCGGCGGCGACGGGCGAGCGGTTTTCCGTAAACTTGCGCGCCAGCGCCTTCGCGGCTTCGATCAGATTTTCGGGTGCATGGACCGACCGGAACAGCCCGGCGCGCAGTCCCTCGGCGGCGTCGAATATATCGGCCGACAATATCCATTCGAGCGCCTGCTGCGGCCCGACGAGCCGCGGCAGGAACCAGGTCGAGCAAGCCTCGGGCGTGATTCCGAGCTTGCCGAACACGAATCCCATCCTGGCCTTTTCCGAAACCATGCGGATATCCATCGCCAGCGTCATCGTCGCGCCGACGCCGACCGCCGCGCCGTTGATCGCCGCGATCACCGGCTTCTTGCAGTCGAAGATCGCCAGCGTCACGCGCCCGCCCTCGTCGCGCACGCCATCGCGCGTGCTCGGGACAGGTTTCACGGCACGCATATGGTCCATCGTCGGGCGCAGGCTTTCGTCGAGACCGAACACATTGCCTTCGACATCGAGGTCCATGCCCGCGCAGAAGGCCCGCCCTTCGCCGGTGACGATCACCGCGCCGACCGCATCATCCTCGCTGGCCCTGCCAAAGGCATCGACCAATTCGTCCGCCATTTCGGTGGTGAAGGCGTTGAGCTGGTCGGGGCGGTTGAGCCGCAGCATCAATATCCCGTCTTCGACGTCCCATTTCAGCGTGTTATATGTCATGCCATCCTCGGTTGCGTTCGCTGCCGATTTGATAGGCGACAGCCGCCGCCGCGTTACTCCCTGCGATGGGGGGGGGCGCCACTGGCGCTGCATCCGATGCCCCTGCAGTCGCCAGCCGCGTCGCAGCGGCGCAGATCTCCCGCCTGAACCGATCCGCATCGCAAGGCGCCATGCCACTCGAGCCCCCCCCCCCCGGCAAGGGTTGGTCCCCACCGCCCGGTCGCTGCCATGATGACGATGCCGACCCATTTTCCTGCGAGAGCAAGCCCGTCGATGACACGAGAGACATTCCGCCCCGGCACCGCCTATCGCGCCAGCCATCGGATCACCACACGCTGGATGGACAATGACGCTTATGGTCATGTGAACAACGTGATCTATTATAGTTGGTTCGACAGTGCAGTGAATGCCTTCCTCATCGGCTCCGGCATGCTCGACATCGAAAATGGCGCGATCATTGGCCTCGTCGTCGAAAGCGGCTGCCGTTATGGGCGAGCGGTCGGCTTTCCCCAGCCGGTCACCGCGATGCTGCGCGTCGGGCACCTGGGGACATCAAGCGTCCGCTACGAGATCGGCCTGTTCACCGACGACCATATGGAGGCCGCAGCCGAGGGGCATTTCATCCACGTCTATGTCGACCGGGCGACCCGCCGTCCGGCGCCGCTGCCCCAGACCTGGCGCGACGCGCTCGAAGCGATCCGCGCGCCCGCATAGCCGAGAGAAAAGCCACCGGCCCTTCGGGGCGAAGCAAGGGACAGAGCGATGAGAGCAGCGCCAACACATATCGGGGTAACTCTGGCCTTGCTGGCGGCACCTCCCGCGACACTGGCGCAGCAGCCGGCGACGACCTTCCCCTCGCCCTATATGGACGCGGCGGACACGCCGTTGGAGCAACTCGACAATGGCGCCCGCGTCAGCGCCGACACCGCCGCCTATTGGAAGCTGCCCGTCGATTCGCCGCAGCGCACATCCTATGACAAGGATGTCGTCGTCGCCGTAGCGCCGGGAATCTGGACCCTTGGATCGGCGAGCATCGTCAATGTCCACGCCATCGAGGGACCCGGCGGACTCGTCCTTTACGACACCGGCGAAAGCCTCGAGGATGGCGAACATTTCTATCGCCTGCTCCGCACCGCAACCGATGCGCCGGTCCGGGCGATCATCTATTCGCACGAGCATTATAACAAGGGCACGCGCGCCTTCCTCGATGCCGAAGCGGCGCGCGGCAACACGAACATCCAGATCATCGGCCATCCCGAGACCAATGCCGAAATGGCCCGCACGCGCGGCGCCTTCACCCTCTATCCGGAAATCGCCCCGGTTTTGAGCGCGCGCGGACTCCAGCAATTCAACTCGTACCTGCCCGAAACCGGACCCGATGCGGGCTTCAAGAACACGATCAAGCTGGCGCGCGACGGCTTTGTTCCAGTCGATACGCCGGTTGAGGACGGGCAGACGCTGACGATCGCGGGACTCGATCTGGTTTTCCGGACGAAGGACATCGGCACCGACACCCCATATCAGGTCATGGTCTGGGTGCCCGCCCGCAAGGCCGTGCTCAACAACATCGTCTGGGGCTGGTTTCCCAACGTCTATAGCGTGCGCGGCGGCGGTTATCGCGATCCGCGCCTCTGGCGCCACGCGATCGACGAAATCGCCGCACTCAAGCCCGACGTCCTGCTCAGCACGCATAGCGCGTCGCTCGCCGGCGCCCCCGCGATCGAGGCGCGGCTCGCCGATTATCGCGACGCGCTGTCCTACCTGCTCGATCAGACGCTCAAGGGCATATTGGAGGGCAAGGGACCGGACGAGTTGCGCTATTCGGTCAAGCTGCCACCGCGGCTCGAAAAATCGCCGATCCTGATCCAGAATTACGGCGACCTCGCGCCGATGCCGCCGCGCATCTACGACGCGATCTTCGGCCCCTTCGACGGCGATGCCGCGCATCTCAACCGCCTCCACCCCACCGAGGAGGCGGCCCGCCTGGTCGAGGCGATGGGCGGAACGCAGGCGGTCGCCGCCCGGGTGCGCGACGCGACCAAAAAGGGCGACTATCTCTGGGCCTGCCAGCTGGCAGACTATCTGGTCCGCGTCGATGACAGCGTCGGCAACCGGGCGCTGAAAGCGACCTGCCTGCGCGAGATGGGCTACCGTGCCCTCGCGACCAACAGCCGGTCCTGGTATCTGACCCAGGCGCGGGCGCTCGAAGGGACGACGCCGGTGTTAAAGGCCGCCCCCTCCAGCCCCGGCGCGATCGCAAGCCAGTTGGCGAGCTTCGTCGATTATTACCGCATCCGGATCAACCCCGAACGGTCGGCCGATGTCGACCGGTTGATCGGTCTCCGCTTCGGTTCCGATCAGGCCTTTGGACTGCATATCAGAGGCGGGCTGGTCGACTTCATCCCCGCGCTCGACGGCAGCGCACGGCGGCCCGACGTGACCATCGCGACCGACGCCGAAAGCTGGGCGAAACTCTATAACAATCTTGCCGACCCCGCCGCGCTGATCGACAGCGGCGCGCTGCGGGTCGTCCAGGGCGACAGCGACGAGGCCAAACGGCTCTTCGCGCTGTTCGATCCCGTTTACGACTGGCGCGGCGACCCCGCTTTGCGGGCGCTCGCCGCGCGACAGGCGAAGCGATGATATGAAAGGACGCGTCGCGAACTCAAACGCCCGCAAATTGCTCCGCTCCGGCATCGAGACACGTCGTGTCGAGCGACCGCACCAACTCAAAACGCGGATGTATCAGCGGCAGCTCATAGCGGAAGAAATAGCGGAAAGCCGCGACCTTGCCCTCGTAAAAGGCCCGATCGGATGAACCTTGGTCAAGCGCCTCGGCCGCCGCCAGCGCCTGTTGCAACCAGAGCCATGCGATGACGATATGTCCGAAAGCATCGAGATAAATTGTCGCATTGGCGAGTCCTGTCTCGCCATCGGCGGCTTGCACAACCGCATCCGTGGCGCGCCGCAGGGCATCGACCGCCCCGGCGAGCGCATCCGCCTCGGCCGCGAAATCGTCGCCGTCATGGGCGAGAGCAATCGTGGCCCCGATCCGGCGTAGCAGCAGGTCCATGGCCGCGCCGTCCTGCATCCGGACCTTGCGACCGAGCAGGTCGATCGCCTGGATGCCGAAGGTGCCTTCGTGAATATGGTTCAGGCGATTGTCGCGATACAGGCGCTCGACCGGATAGTCGCGGGTGTAGCCATAGCCGCCCAGCACCTGGATCGCCCATTTATTGGCTTCAAGGCAATGTTCGGACGGCCAGGATTTGGCGACCGGGGTCAGCAGATCGAGCAGCAGCCCCAGCTCGTCACGTTCGGCTGCATCGCGCGACGCCTTTTGCTGATCGACGAGCAATGCGCAAAAACAGGAAAGCGCCTGCGCGCCCTCGACGGCGGCCTTTTGCGCCATCAACATGCGCCGGACGTCGGCATGGTCGACGATCGGGACCTGCGGCGTCAGCGGCGACTTGTCCTTCGTGCTGCGCCCCTGGGTGCGTGTCCGTGCATAGTTCAGCGAATAGAGAAAGCCCGCGAGCGCCGACATGGCCGACGCATGGCCGACCCCGATCCGCGCCTCGTTCATCATGTGGAACATATAGGACAGGCCCTTGCACGGCTCGCCGACGAGATAGCCGACCGTCTCCCCCTTCTCGCCGAAGTTGAGCAGGCAATTGGTCGTCCCGCGATGCCCCATCTTGTGGTTGAGACCGGCGAGTTCGACGCCGTTGCGCGCGCCGATGCTGCCGTCGGGCGAGACCCGGTATTTGGGCACGATGAAGAGCGAGATGCCCTTGACGCCGGGCGGGGCGTCGGGGGTGCGCGCCAGCACCAGATGGACGATATTCTCGGCGATTTCATGGTCGCCGCCCGAAATCCACATCTTGTTGCCGGTAATATGATAGCTGCCGTCGCCTTGCAGCTCCGCACGGGTGCGGATGTCCGAAAGCGAGGAGCCGGCCTGTGGCTCCGACAGGCACATCGTCCCGAACCACTGCCCTTCGAGCATCGGCGGCAGGAAGAGCTGCTTCTGCTCCGCGCTGCCGAAGGCCGCGATCAGATTGGCGTTGGCGATGGTCAGGAAGCTGTAGTTCGCGATCCCCAGATTGGCGGCGGTGAACATGCCGTTGATCGCCATCGTCACGACATAGGGAAGCTGGAGTCCGCCCAGGTCGCGATCGATCCCCGCCGCAAAAAATCCCGCATCGGCATAGGCGGTCAGCGCCTCCCCGACCTCGGACATGATTTCCACCCGGCCATCGACGAAGCGCGGTTCATGGGCGTCGAGCGTTGCGGCCCACGGCAGATAGGTCTCGGTCGCGATCGCTTCGGCCATGTCGAACATGCCCGCGATCATCGCGCGGTCGAGGCCTTCGTAACGCGCCGTTTCGAACAGACTCTCGATGCCGAGGCATTCGAACAGCAGAAAATCGAGATCGCGGCGATTGACGATGAAGGACATGAAACGACTCCCCTGAAAAACAGTCCCGCACCGCCGCTTCCCCTATGGCACGAATGCACAGGCGAAACCGGCGATGCGGGCAGGTGAGGAGAGCGGAGCCGCCACCACGGCTCCCGCCCGGAGTATCGAGACGGAATGGGAGACAATCCATCCGCCGCGATGAGAGGTGAATCCCGACCCTCGCCCGGGGGCTCGCTCCGAAGCCCTCCGAACGAACGACCGCGATCCGAAGATCAGATAAAGGCCGAAACCCCGGTCAGGCCGCGTGCGATGATCAGCTTCTGGATTTCGGTCGTGCCGTCGGGGATCGGAATGACGATGGCTTCGCGCGCGAGGCGTTCGACATTGAATTCCTTGGTCAGGCCATTGCCGCCATGGATCTGCACCGCATCGCGGCACGCCTTGACCGCTGCCTCGGTCGCGAACCATTTCGCCATCGACGATTCCAGATCGCAACGGACGCCCGCATCGATCAGCGACAGCGCGCGGTAACACATCAGCTTCGACGCATCGAGCATCGTCGCCATCTCGGCGATCTTGGCGGCAACCAGCTGGTGCGCCGCCAGAACCTTGCCGAACTGCTTGCGCTCCTTGGAATAGGCAATCGCCTCTTCGAGCGCTGCGCGCATCAGGCCGATCGACAGCAGGCCGACGTGCGGGCGCGCCATCTCGAATTCCTTGACCGTATTCTTGAGGCCGAACCCTTCCTCGCCGCACATATTGGCGTGCGGGACACGCGCATCGGTCACGAAAATCTGCGCCGTGGACTGCGAATTGAGCGCGATCTTCTCGATATTGCGCGATTCATAGCCATGCTCTTCGCGGTCGATGATGAAGTGCGACAACCCCTTCTCGCTCGTCCGTGTCGTGCAGATGATGAAATCCGAATAATGACCGCCGGTGATCCACGTCTTCTCGCCGTTGATGATCCAGTGATCGCCGTCGCGGACACCCTTTGTCTTGATGTCGATGACATTCGACCCGACGTCGGGCTCGCTGATCCCGAAACAGCCGAAGACCTTGCCCGCCAAGACGCCCGGCAGATATTTTTCGCGCAGATGCGCGGGCGCCAGATTGGCGAGGAAGCGCGCGATGCCGCAATTGATCATCATAAACAAACCGAGGTCGACCGACACCGTCATCAGTTCCTCGAGCAACATCGCCCGCGTCACGATCGGCAGACCGAGGCCGCCGAACTCTTCCTGAATGTCCGCGCCGGGCAGGCCGAATTCGGCGAGCGCCGGCGTGATCTCCAGGATCGCCTCCTTCGGGATGAAGCGGTCGTGATATTGGCGCGCGAAGGGGCGGATTTCGCTTTCGAGGAACTTGCGGAAGCTCTCGACCGCGAGCTGCTGCTCTTCCGTGGGCAGAACGTAAGTCATTGTCTTTTTCCTTGTTGAAATCAGGCGCGCGCGAAGATGCCGATGTGATCGATGCTTTCCTCGATCCCCCAGACACCACCGCCATTGACCTGCAGACCGATGCGCGCGCCCTCGACCTGGCGCTGGCCGGATTCGCCGCGGAGCTGATCGACGATCTCGAAGATCTGGCCGAGACCGGTGGCCCCGATCGGATGGCCTTTCGATTCGAGGCCGCCCGACGGATTGATCGGCAGCTTGCCGCCGATCGTCGTTTCGCCGGCTTCGGCCATCGCGCCGCTTTCGCCCTCGGCGAACAGGCCGATATTCTCGCAGATCGTCAGTTCGCCGATCGAGGCCGCATCGTGGAGTTCGGCGACGTCGATGTCGCCGGGGCCGACCCCGGCCTCCTCGAACATCTTCAGCGAGAGCTGGTGCCCGGCCGACGCCTTATGGTCGTCGGGCGCGCGGTCGCTCGCCGCGCGCATTCCCGATGCGAGCACCTTGATCGCACGGCTGCGATCGAAACCATGACGCTTCAGCCCCGCCTCGGTGCAGACGATCGCCGCGGCGGCGCCGTCCGAAATCGGCGAGCACATCGGCAGCGTGAGCGGATAGGTGATCGGCGGCGCGGCGAGAATCTCCTCGATGCTCATCGGCATGCGATATTGCGCGCGCTCGTTGTGCACCGAATGGCCGTGGTTCTTCGACGCGACGGCGGCGACCTGCCGCTGGGTGATGCCGAAACGCGCCATGAGCTGACGGCCAAAACCGGCATAAACGTCCATGAACGAGCTGTAGGGCTTGTCCGAAGTGCTGCCCGGCGGCGGCTCGATATCCTTGCCGAGCGCAATGATCGCCTCGGCGTTGGTCGCCCGTGTCTCCAGATCCCAGGCGGAATCGAAGATCGAGAACATCTTCTGCTTGTCCGAATAATACATTTTCTCGGCGCCGACCGCGAGCGCGACATCGGCGGCGCCCGCGCGCAGCTGCATCACCGCGAGGTTGAAGGCGCTGCTCGCTGACGCGCAGGCGGCCTCGACATTATAGATGGGGATGCCCTGGATCCCCATCGGCAGCAGCGCGACCTGGCCGCGGATCATGTGCTGGCCGTCGAAATGGCCCTGCCCGGTGTTGCCGAAGAAGGCCGCCTCGATCGCTTTGCGGTCGCAGCCCGCATCCTTCAGCGCATCCTCGACCGCCAGCGCGGTGAGCTGCTTGACCGACTTGTCCATGTGGCGGCCGAAATGGGTCATGCCGACGCCGACGATGTAGATATTTTCCATGATCAATATCCCTTAAACTGGGGTTCGCGTTTCTCGGCGAAAGCCTTGAGACCCTCGTGCATGTCGTAGCTGCGGCCGTGGGTGTGGGCTTCGAGCAGCTCGTGCCGGAGCGCGTCGGCCGCACTCTTGTCGGTCGCCTCGATCGCGACCCGCTTCATTCCCGCGAGCACGCCCGGGCTCTTTTTCGCGAGGCGCTCGGCGAGCGCCTGCGCGCGCGGCTTCAGCTCCGTCCCGGTGACGACCTCGTTGACCAGCCCGTACATCCGCGCGTCGGCCGCGCCGATCGCATCGCCGGTGAACAGCATATAGCGGGCGACGTTCGGCGGCACCTTGCGCGGCAGGATCGCCGCGCCCCCGCCGCCGGGAAAAACGCCGAAATTGGAATGGGCGTCGGCGAATTTCGCCTCCTCCGCCGCGATGACGATATCGCAGCACATCACCGTCTCGAGCCCGCCGGCATAAGCGAGGCCGTTGACCGCCGCGATCACCGGCTTGGGATAGGCGCGGAGCATGTCGAACAGGATGATGATGCGATCGAGCAGCGTCTTTTCGCCCGGCCCGACCGCGCCGCCCGCTTCCTTGAGGTCGGCGCCGGCGCAGAAGGCGCGGCCATTGCCGGTCACGACGAGGACGCGGATCTCGGGGTCGTCGCGCCATGCGATCAGGCGCTCGGTAAACTGGATCACGCTCTCGCGATCGAGGCTGTTGAGCGCATCGGGACGGTCGAGCACGATCCAGCCCACCGCCCCTTGTTGTGAATGTGAAATCGGCACGTTCGCTCCATCCCGGTCTGGTTGATGCTTGCGAATATGAGCGGGCGGGTTCGCGATCGAACCCCCCTTGGTGGGGGGTGGGAAGCCAGGGGCCGGGGGCGGCACAGGGAATTCCCAATCGACGCGGACCACCCTATGATCGCCCCCGACATGCCCTCACCACCGCTTTCAACCGATCTCGAACGCCTGCTTGTTTCGACGAAGTTCGCGCCGCCGCGGATCGGGTCGCGCTACATCATGCGCACCCATCTGCTCTCCGCGCTCGGTCGCGACCGCCGCCGCCGACTGACGCTGGTCACCGGCAGCGCCGGCTTCGGGAAGACGATCCTGCTGGCACAATGGCGACAGGAGCTGATGGCGGCCGGCGCGCAGGTCGCATGGCTCTCGCTCCACGCCGACGAGAAATTGCTCCCCAATTTCCGTACCCACCTGATCGCCGCGCTTGGACGGCTTGGCATGGCGCTGAGCGACGAACTGCTCTTCGCCGCCGACGACCGGAGCCATGCCGACGACATGGTCGCGGCGATCAACAACAATATCGCCGACACGCGCGGCGACCTCTATCTGATCCTCGACGATTATCACCATGTCGAGGATCCGCGCGCGCACCAGCTCGTCCAGAAACTGCTCGATGAAGGACCGGGCAATCTCCATCTCGTCATCGCCTCGCGCGCCTTGCCGCCGCTCAGCGTCGCGCGCCTGCGCGCGCTGGAAGAGGTGGCCGAGATCGAGTGCGGCGAATTGCCGTTCGACCGCGCCGAAACGCGCGAATTTCTCGAACAGAATGTGACGAGCGTGAAGCTCGATTCCGAAGAGGTCGGCCTCATCCACGATCATACCAATGGCTGGCCGGCGAGCCTCCAGCTGGTTTCGATCATGCTGAAGAACCGCCCCGAAGGCCGGTCATCGCTTCCCGACCTCGCGCGGCAGTCTTCCGACCTTCAGAATTATCTGTGGGAGGATGTCGTCGGCGACCTGCCGGCCGAGGTGACGGCTTTCATGGAATCGCTGTCGATCGCCCGGCGCTTCAATGCCTCGCTCGCCGAAGCCATCACCGGGCGGGGCGATGCCGCCGCGCTGATCGACCGCATCGAGGAGGAAAATCTGCTGATCATGCGCGCCGAATCCGACGCGCGCGCGGCATGGTTTCGCTTCCATCCCCTGTTCAACGAATTTCTTTCCGCACGCCTCGCGCGACGTGGCGCAAGCGAGGTCGCCGAGTGCCATCGCCGGGCGAGCCGCTGGTTCGCCAAACGCCGGTTCGTCGTCGAGGCCGTCCGCCATGCGACGCTCGCCGGGGACATCGACGAGGCGGTCGACATCATCGAACAAGCGGTGCCGGGCAGCTGGAAACTCAGCTATCTGGGACCATTGCTCCATCTTGTGGACAATCTTTCGCTCGACGCGATCGCCACCCATCCGCGAATTCTGTACCTCGGCAGCCTGACGCTTTCGATGACGGGGGCATCGACGCGCGCGAACGCCTGGCTCAACCGGCTCGGCGAATGCGCCGTGGCCAACGCCCCTGCCTTCGCCTTCCGCATTGCGCTCATCAAGGCGTCGATGGCGCTTCAGCAGGACGATTCGACCCGCTGCCTCGACCACCTCGAGCCCTTTGAGCCGTCCGACGCCGGCACGGCCTTTGAACGCTATGTCTATCTGATGGCGCGCGTCGCTTGCCTCGCCGGGGCCGGTCGGCTCGATGACGCCCTGCGGCTGCACGATCTCAATCCCATCCCGCCCGAGGATGCCGACGACGACCTGGCCATGCGCGCGACCGGCAGCCGGACCTTTGCGCTGCTCGTCGCCGGACATATTCGCGAAGCCGAACCGGTATCCGACTTCAACTATGCGCGCGCGGTGGCGATTCACGGCCGCGCATCGACCTGCGCGAACCTGAGCGCGGCGACGCGCAGCGTCATTTGCTATGAGCGCAACCGCATCGACGACGCGCGCGAGCTGCTGGCAAAGCGGCAAAACAATCGTCAGACGTCGGCGCCGCAGATGATGATCTGGGCGACGCTTTGCCGCGTGCGGCTCGATCACCTCCAGGAATCGGCCGAAGCCGCGCTGGCGCTCCTCGAACGACAAAAGGGCTATTTCCGTTCGCTCGGTCTCGACCGCGGCACGGCCTATCTCGGCGCCGAACAGGTCCGCATCCTGCTTGCGGATGGCCAGTTTCAAACCGCGCAAGCCATCGCTGCGCAACTCGACACGATGGCGACCGCCGCCGCCGCCTCGCGCGCCAGCTTTGCAGCCGAAATTCCGATCGTGATCGGGCTCGCCCACGCGCGGCTGGATATGGCGAGGGACGACAATGAGGCCGCGCTGCGCGGCGCCGAAGCCATGCGCGAGGCCGCAGCGGCCAGCGGCCGCAAGCAGCTCGAAATCACCGCCGCGCTCATCGCCGTCCTGGCGTTGGAAAAATCGGGGCGGCGCGCCGATGCGCTGGCGCATCTCGCGGCGACGGTCGCACTGGGTGGGCGGCTCGGCTTCGTTCGGACTTTTCTGGATGAAGGTCCGGTCCTCCTCATGCTGCTGCGCGAGCTCGCGGCCCTCGCGGCGCCGGGCGCGACCCCGCCTTCCCATGCAGCCGAACTGGTCCGGCAGGCTTCGGTCGGCAGCGCCAGCGGCGGGGCGGCGGAGGGGCCGGCCACCACCACCGACACCCTGCTGACCGGCCGCGAGGTGGAAATCGTCGAACTGGTCGCGGCGGGCATGTCGAACAAGCGCATCGCGCTGACGCTGGGCATCAGTGTCGAGACGGTGAAGTGGAACCTCAAGAACATCTTCACCAAGCTTGGCGTGTCGAGCCGCTATGACGCGATGGTCTGGGCGCGCCGACAGGGACTGATCGACTGACCCGGCAAACGAGAAAGGCCTAGCCGGTCGCGGCAACCCCCGCTTTTTCGCCTCCGGCTGAACCGCTGCCCAGCCAATCCGCGAGCACGCCGCCGATGTCGCGCCCCCGGACCGGCACGGCGCCGATGTCCAGCGCCGGCGTGCCCGAAAAGCGCGGTGCGGGTGCGGCCTGAAGCACGCCGTCCCGTTCCTGATAGACCCCGCGCGCGGCCATATGGGGATGAACCGCCGCTTCCTCGGGCGTCAGAACCGGCGCAAAGCAGACGTCGGTGCCCTCAAGCAAGTCACACCACTCGGCCCGCGAGCGCGTCGCAAACAGGCTCTCGAAGCGCGCCCGCAGCGCCGGCCATCCGTCAACGTCATTCTGCTGATCGAAGGCCGGATCGCCCAGCAGGCCCAGCTTTTCGCGCAGCAGGTGATAGAATTTCGGTTCGACCGCACCCAGGGTGATGAAACCGCCGTCGGCGCAGCGATACGTCGAATACCAATAGGAGCCATCAAGGCCGCTCCGCCCCCGCTCGGTCACCATCGCACCGCCCGCCTTCAGTCCGAGCAACAGGCTTGTCAGATGCGCGCTGCCGTCGACGATCGCGGCATCGACCACCTGTCCTTCGCCGGTGCCGCGCGCATGCATCACGGCCGCCAGCACACCGACGATCAGATAGAGCGCGCCGCCGCCGATATCGCCCACCAGGCTCGGCGGGGCGAGCGGCGGTTCGCCCGGCTGCCCCGCGTACCAGAGCGCGCCCGACAGGCCGATATAATTGAGGTCGTGTCCCGCAGCCAGCGACAGCGGACCATCCTGCCCCCATCCCGTCATCCGGCCAAAGACCAGCGCCGGATTGCGGGCGAGGCAGATGTCGGGGCCAAGGCCCAACCGCTCCATCACACCCGGCCGCATCCCCTCGATCAGGACATCCGAGCGCCCGACGAGATCGAGCACGGTGTCGATGCCCTCCCGGCTCTTGAGATCCAGCGCGATCGAGCGTTTGCCGCGATTGGTGATCGCTGCGGGCCCGAGGTCGATCGTCTCGCCGTTGGGCACGGTCCGGTCGATGATCACGACATCGGCCCCGAGGTCCGCCAGCAACATGCCACAGAAGGGCGCAGGGCCGATACCCGCGATTTCGAGGACGCGAAGCCCCGCGAGCGGTCCGGTGCCGCGGGTCATGCCGCATCCTCCCGAAGCTCGGCGATCAGCGCCTGCGTACATCGGGCCTCATGCACGCTCCTGCCGCCGAACAGCGTTTCGGCGACCACCGCGCGCTTGAAATAATGGCCGACCGCACATTCCTCGGTCATGCCGATCCCGCCGTGGAGCTGGATCGCCTGCGCGCACACATTGCGCGCCGCATCGGCGACCAGCGCCTTGGCGCCCGACAGCACGGGCGCGCGCTGGATCGCATCGTCATTTTCGATCGAAGCGAGCGCCGCGAACAGCGTCGAGCGCGCCAGTTCCTTTTCCGCCGCCATGTCGGCGATCCGGTGCTGAAGGCTCTGGAAGCTGCCGATGGTGACGCCGAATTGCTTGCGCGTCCGCAGATAGTCGGCCGAAATCTCGATCGCGCGCTCCATGCCGCCGACAAGTTCGGCGCAGAGCGCACAGATGGCGTGCGCCAGCCCCGTTTCGAGCGCCGGGAGGCCATCGCCCGCCAGCCGCCGCGCCGGAACCCCGTCGAGGACAAGCGAAGCCGCAATGCTCCCGTCGTGAAGCGGGGTCGGCGTCGCCGTCAGTCCCGCCGCATCGGCGTCGACGAGGAAAAGCCCGATCCCGCGCGCATCGCGCGCCGACACCAGATAGGCGTCGGCGCCCACGCCGCCGAGCACCAATGTCTTGCGTCCGGTCAGCCGCAGGCCGCTGCCTTCCCCTTCGGCAAGGGTCTCGGCGATATGCGGCGCACCGCGCGATCCGGGCTCGCTCCACGCGACCGCGAGCCGTCGCCTTCCCTCGCAGAGCGCGGGCAGCCACTCCGCCTTGACGGCGGCATCGTCGCTCGCGAGCAGCGTCTGCGTCGCCAGTACCGCGCAGCCCAGCCAGGGTTCGATGACCAGTCCGCGACCGAATTGCTCGGCGATGATCGCCGCCTCGATCGCGCCGCCGCCGAAACCACCGAACGCCTCGGGACAGCAAGCCGCAAGCCAGCCATTTTCGGCGAAGATACGCCAGTTGGCCGGCGCTCCGCCCGCGCCCGCCGCCACGATCTTCGTCCGCGCGTCGAAATCATATTCGTTCTGGACGAAGCGGGCGACGCTGTCGCTGAGCATCTGCTGCTCGGTCGTGAGAGTGAAGTCCATCGTCTGCTCCTCAAAAACCGAACATCAATTTCGCGACGATCCCGCGCTGAACCTCGTTCGAGCCGCCATAGATTGTCGCGGCGCGGCGGAAGAACATCTCGCGCGCCAGCCCCTGCCCGGTATCGGGCGCGGCGAGGGCGCCATCGTCGCCGAGCATCTCGACAAGGAAGAGCGACATGCGCTGCTGGAGGTCGGTTCCGCGAAGCTTCAGCATCGATCCGAGCGCATGGGCGAAATGCCCCTGATCGCCGTGCAGCGCGGCGGACCGCTGAACCATCATCGCAACGGCCCGCAATTCGGCCTCGAAACGCGCGATCTGGACCGCATAGTCTTCGCGCTCGATCAGGGGCACGCCCCCGATCCGGAGCGTCCGTGCCAGCGTCTTCATCCGCGCCATATAGGATTTGAGGACAGGCAGGTCGGCCGTGGTGGCATGCTCGTTGTTGAGCAGGAACTTGGTGATGCTCCAGCCCATGCCTTCCTCGCCGATCAGATTGCCGACCGGCACCTCGACCTCGTCGAAGAACACTTCGTTCAGATGATGTTCGCTATCGATGCTGACGATCGGGCGAACGGTGATCCCCGGCGTTTTCATGTCGACCAGCAGGAAGCTGATTCCCGCCTGCTTCTTCGCCTCAGGATTGGTGCGGACGAGCAGGAATATCCAATCCGCCTGATGCGCGTAGCTGGTCCAGATTTTCTGGCCGTTGACGACATAGCGGTCGTCGCGCACTTCGGCGCGGGTGCGCAGCGACGCGAGGTCGGAACCCGAACCCGGCTCCGAAAAGCCCTGACACCAATGGCGTTCGCCCTGCATGATCGCCGGCACATGGACCCGCCACTGGTCCGGCGTCGCAAAATGGTTGAGCACGGGGCCGAGCAATTTATGCGCGAACCCCTCCAGCTTCGGGGCTCCGGCCGCGGAGCATTCTTCGTCGAAAACCAGTTGCTGCTCGACGCTCCATCCCGTTCCGCCGTGCTGCTTCTCCCAATAGGGTGCTCCCCAGCCATGTCCCGTCAATATCCGCTGCCACCGGCTCGTCGTCTCGCGCGGCGAAACCATCGCAAGGCCTTCCTGAACGAGGTCGGCGGGCAGCTTGTCGCGCAGGAAAGCGCGGACCGTCTCGCGAAACGCCTCGATTGTCGGGTCGGGCTGAAAATCCATTGGGCAACTCCGATACATGGTGACGCGGCGCGCACCGCCGCGACGCCGCCTATCTCATTGCTCGCGCTCGTCCCGCGATCGAACCGCTCGAAATGGGGGGGCTAAGGTCCGCAGTTGACCGCCCAGCCGCCATCGACCGCGATCATCGCGCCCGACACATAGGACGCCGCGTCAGAGGCAAGGAAGGCGACCACCTCGGCGATCTCGTCGGGCCGCCCCAGGCGCCGCATCGGAATCCGCGAGAGGACGTCGCTGAAATCGGCGCCGATCTCGCCGGGCGCGCCCGCCAGCGCGGTGCGCGTAAAGCCCGGCGCGACCGCGTTGACGCGGATGCCCAACCCGCTCCACTCGGCCGCCATCGTCTGGGTCATCGTCGCCAGCGCGGCTTTCGCGACGACATAGCCGTTCGATCCGCGCATCGGCCTGAGCGCCGTGATCGACGAGATATTGACGATATTCCCCTGCCCCTGCCGCCCCAGCACATGGCGCGCGAAAAGCTGGCTGGTGATGAACGCCGCGCGCAGATGGACGTCCATCAGCCGCTGCCATGTCTCGAGCTTCTGGTCGACGGTCGGGATGACATGCTCGGCGATACCCGCATTGTTGACCAATATGTCGACCTTGCCGAAGGTGGCGATGGCGTGGTCGAACACCGCTTTCAGCTCGGCTTCTTCGCGAACGTCGCCGCCGACGACGGTACAACCCGACGCGAGCAAGGGTTCGGCGGCCTTGCGCGCGCGCTCGACATCGCGGTCCATGATCGTGACTTCGGCGCCCAGCTGGTTCAGCTTCCTTGCGATCGCAAAGCCGATTCCGCCGGCCGCACCCGTCACGATCGCCGACCGGCCGGCAAGCGCGCCCGGCGCAACCGTCGATGCGGCCATGCTCATCCCTTGACCGCTTTCTCGCGAAAGGCGCGGACAAGATCGCGATGCTCGTCGGTCAGGTTCGACATGGCTTCATAGGCGAGGCCGGTGTCCATCATGCTGTGCGCAAGCTGCTTGAGCGCGATATTGATCGTCACCTTGGTCCAGCGGATCGCCTTGGTCGCCCCCGCAGCGAGCTCGTCGGCGAGCCGGTCGACCGCCTCGTCGAGCTCGGCGGCCGGCAAGGCCCGGTTGATCAAGCCAATTTCGGCGGCCTGCGCGGCCGAAAGCGGACGCCCGGTGAGGAGATATTCCTTCGCGCGCGCAAAGCCGATGAGCTGCGGCCAGATCACCGACCCGCCGTCACCCGCGACGAAGCCGACCGAGACATGCGGGTCGCCGATCTTGGCATGGTCGGCGGCGTAGATGATGTCGCAAAACAGCGCGATCGTCGCGCCAAGCCCCATCGCATGGCCGTTGACCTTGGCGATGATCGGCTTCTCGCAGTCGAGCAGCGAAAAGATGATTCGCTTCGCCTCGAAGATCACCGTCTCGAACAGCGCGGGATTGTCGATCGACAATTGCATCGCCTCGACATCGCCGCCGGCGCTGAACGCGCGGCCAGCCCCGGTGAGGATGATGATGTCCGAATCGGGGTCGGCTGCCGCATCAACGAAGACGTGGGACAATTCCTCGTGGAGCACGGCGTCGGTGGCGTTGAGCGTTTCGGGCGCATTGAGCGTCAGGGTCAGCACGCGGCCGCGCCGGCTCAGCAGGATTTTTTCGTAGGACGCCTGTTCCATGCGCGAATCCGATCCTTTTCCCGGGGACAGTCAGACGAAATAGAGCGTGACCCATTCGGCGATCAGCGCCGGCTTTTCCTCGCCCTCGATCTCGACGACATATTCGAGCGTGTGCTGATATTGCCCCGTCCCCTTGGCTTCGTAGGCGATCTGGCGGAACCGGCCGCGCACGCGCTTGCCGACCTTCACCGGTGCAAGGAAGCGCGTCCGGTTGCCGCCATAGTTGACGCCCATCTTCATGCCCGCGGGAAGCGGCAGGTCGGCCTGCTCGGCCAGCATCGGGAACAGCGACAGCGTCAGGAAACCGTGCGCGATCGTCTGCCCGAAGGGCGTATGGCGCGCCTTGTCGGGATCGACATGGATGAACTGGAAATCGCCCGTCGCTTCGGCAAAGCCGTTGACCCGCGCCTGATCGATGAGGATCCAGTCGGATACGCCGATTTCCTGGCCGTTGAGGTCCAGAAACTCCGCTTCGGTAAGATTGCGCAAGACGTCCTCCTTTGCTGCGGCGCCCGCCTTCGCGTTCGGCGCCCGTCCGATGGACTCCGGCTATTGCGCCGTATCGGCCGAACGAACCCCCCTTGGGGAGGGGGGGCATGGTCGGGCGCATCGCGCTAGAGCGAGGGGGAAGAGGAAACACCATGAAGATCAACTTCGCGCGCACGACCCGCGAGATCGCCGACCGCTACCCGCATCTCGAAGCGCTGGTGAACGTCGAGCGCGGCCGCCGGTACAGCTTCGCCGAGTTCGACCGGCTGACCAATCGGATCATCAACATGATCCACGGCAAGCTCGGCCTCGGTCGCGGCGACCGCTATCTGTGCATCCTCGACAATGACAATCTGTCGCTGCTCCATGCCCCGACGGTGCTCAAGGGCGCGGCGGCGGCGGCGTGGACCAACTACCGCGATTCGCTCGACGAACATCTGTGGCAGATCGACTGGATCGCGCCGAAGGTGGTTTTCCTCGAAAGCGAACTGGTCGAACGCTTCCACGCCCCGTTGCGCGAGCGCGGGATCGCGATCGTCGCGATGGACCCCTGCCCCGCTTTCGACGATGTCCCTCATTTCTGGGATTTGCTCGAGGGCCTCAGCGATGCCGACCCGGGTATCGAGACCGACCTTACCGGTGACCCGATCATCTATCGCTTCACCGGCGGCACCACGGGCAAGAGCAAATGCGCCGAATATTCGATCGACAATTGGCTGGCGGGCCGCGACGCCTATTATGTGCCGTCCGACAACCCCTTCCGTCCGGGCGGCCGTTCGCTGCTGATGGCGCCGCTCAGCCATGGCGGCTCGGTCACCGTCCTGCCGTCCTTCTTTCGCGGCTGCTGTATGGTCACGCAAAATGCGCCCGACCTCGATGAATGGTGCCGCAACGTCGAGGCGGAAAAGATCACGATCGGCGGGCTGGTGCCGACGCTCTGCTATCGCCTGCTCGAACTGGAATCGGCCGACCGCTACGACCTCTCGACGCTCGACTGGGTTTTCTATGGCGCGGCGCCGATGAGCGCGGTCAAGCTCGCCGCGCTCCAGGCACGCTTCGGCAATCTCTTCGTCCAGATCTATGGTTCGACCGAATGCTGGCAACCCGCCACCTTCCTCGACAAGGCCGACCATCTGGCGGAAGGCGACGATCTGGAATTCCGCCTCGCTTCGGCGGGGCGCGTGACGCCGGGAACCGAGCTGATCATCGTCGATGATGACGGAAAGGAGCTGCCGACCGGCGCGACGGGGGAGATATGGATCCGCTCGCGCGCCAATATCCGCGGCTATTTCCGTAACCCCGAAACGACCGCGCAGGAATTCGCCGACGGCTTCTGGAAATCGGGCGACCTCGGCTTTCGCGACCCGCGCGGGTTCATCACGATCGTCGACCGCAAGAAGGACATGGTCATCACCGGCGGCTTCAACGTCTATGCGATCGAGGTCGAAAGCGCGATCAACGCCCATCCGGCGGTCAGCAACTCGGCGGTCGTCGGCGTCCCGCATCCCGAATGGGGTGAAGCCGTCCATGCCGAAGTCGTGCTGAAACCGGGCGACGATGTGGCGGACGCCGATCTCATCGCGTTCGTGAAAGAACGGATCGGCAAGCACAAGGCGCCGAAGACGATCATCTTCGTGTCCGAGCTGCCGCTCAGCGCCGCGCACAAGGTGCTGCGCCGCACGGTGCGCGACAAATATTGGGCCGGCAGGGACCGGCGCGTCGGCTGACCGATGCCCTGAAGGAGAAGAAGCATGTCATTCGCCGCCATCCTCGCGCTCGGTCTCGCCGCCGCGAGCGCCGCGCCCGCCGCGCCTGTTCAGGTCACCCCGGCCAATTTCCCGCGCGCCGAGACCGACCAATATATCGCGAACATCGTCGCGCGCGGCGGATTCGGCCGTTTTTCGCATCACCGCGATCTCGTCCCGCAGGAAAAGCAGACGGTCGTCCGCCCCAATCGCGACACCCTCTATTCGACAGCCGTCTTCGACCTCGATGCCGGGCCGGTGACCGTCACCCTGCCCGACGCGGGGTCGCGTTTCTTCTCGCTGATGCTGATCAATCAGGATCACCACATCCCGTTCGTCCGCTATGGCACGGGCAGCTATCGCATCACCCGCGCCGACGCCGGCACCCGCTACGCGATCGTCGGCCTCCGCATCCTCGTCGATCCGACGCGTGCCGGCGATATCGAGGAAGTCCGCCGTCTCCAGGATGCGGTGACCGTCGAACAGCCCGGCGGCCCGGGCCGCTTCGACGAGCCCGTTTGGGATATGGTCAGCCAGGCCAAGGTGAAGAGCGCGCTCCATGCGCTTGGCGAAACGCTCCCCAATCTCGACCGCGCCTTCGGCACGGCGGCGGATGTCGATCCGGTCGAACATCTGATCGGCGCCGCGATCGCGTGGGGCGGCCTTCCGCGCGCCGACGCGACCTATCTCAACGTCACCCCGCCGCGCAACGACGGCACGACCGTCTATCGCCTTCGCGTCGGCGAGGTGCCCGTCGACGCCTTCTGGTCGATCACCGTCTATGACGACAAGGGTCAGCTCATCGCCAATCCGCAGAAGATTTATGCGCTCAACAATCTGAGCGTGCGTTATGCGGCGGACAAGAGCGCGACGATCCAGTTCGGGGGCTGCACCGCCAGCATCCCCAACTGCCTGCCCGTCACCGCGGGCTGGAATTATATGGTGCGGCTTTACCGTCCGCGCGCCGAAATCCTCGACGGGCGCTGGACCTTTCCGGCAGCGACGCCCGTCACCGAATAGCGCGGGGCGCGTAAGCGCCGCCCGCTACGGCGTGACGATATCGAAGGCCGGGTCGAAGGTGGTCAGCATCCCGATCAGCGCCGCCGCCTTGTCGACGCTGCCGCTGACCTGCACCTCGCCGCGCGCGACGGCATCGGCGAGGACGGCCTGCCCTTGCGAAACCGCCGCCAGCCGGTCGGCGCTGAGGGAGATTTCGACGTCGGGTTTGGCATGGCGCATCCCGGGCCGATAGGTCAGCACGCCATTCCGCAAGGTCATCGCGAACGCCGCATCGCGATCGGTGAGAAGCCAGTTCAGCGTCATGTCGTGACCAAGCGCCGTCTCGCTGTCGAGACGGATCGCCATCAGGTCGAACAGCATTTCGGGCGTGAGGGCCCGCACCTGACCGCCGATGCCGCGCCCGCCACCGGCCGGGCGCCCCGTCCGCAGTTCCTTGGCGCCGGTCAGGTACATATTCCGCCAGAGGGCATTTTCGGTG
Organism: Sphingopyxis sp.; assembly: GCF_050725615.1. GTDB lineage: Bacteria > Pseudomonadota > Alphaproteobacteria > Sphingomonadales > Sphingomonadaceae > Sphingopyxis. The sequence continues at coordinate 8,702 of NZ_JBOHHU010000041.1, read as the reverse complement.
GCAAATCCAAGCTGTTCGAGCGCGTCGGCCTGCAGCGCTTTTGCCTTGGCATTGCCGGGATCGGCAAAGACCAGCTGGTTCCCCAGTTCCACCGCCCAGCGATAATCCTTCGCGGCATTGGCTGCCGCGAGCAGCTCTAGTCCTCGTTCGGGTCCGCCCAGCGCCGCGACGAAGCGCTGGGCCTTCTCGACCGGCGGCAGCGGATCGAGATGCGCCGGATTGCCGTCGTAGAAGCCCAGATAGCGCTGATAGATCGCCCGCGCGTTGAAGCTCAGCGAACCATAATAGCCGCGCGTCGACCATTTTTTGGCAAGATCACCCGGCAGCACCCGCATCTTCTCGGCGATCTCGTCGGGCAGCAGCCCCTGATTGAGCAGGTGCAGCGCACGATCATGCGTATAAGTGTACATGTCGCGCTGGTCGGCGAGCAGCGTCGCGATCGCATCCTTCCCCCAGGTCGGCCAATTATGCTGCGCGAACAGCACGTCGCTGCGGTCGCCGTAGCGGACCAGTGCGGCATCGATAAAGCGCCCCCACGCCTTGGCGTCGCGAACCTGCGCGCCGCGCGGCGTCAGGACATTGTGCATCGTCTGGACCACATTTTCCGCCATGCCCAGCGCGCGGGCGGCCGGCAGGTAGAAGTTCATTTCGGCGGGCGCCTCGGTCCCCGGCGTCAGCTGGAACTCGATCTCGACTCCCGCGATGCGCCGCGTTTCATAGGGCTCGGAAATCTCGATCGTCGGCGCGACGAGGCGGGCGGTGCCGCCGCGCGGCCCGCCCTTGCCAAGGCCCGCATCGACCTGCGACCGCGGTCCGGGCTCGATCGTCATCCCGCCCTGATACTGCGCGCGGCGATACATGGCGGTGCCGGCAAACACCGTCTCGCTCGCCGTCTCGCCGAGGAAGCCCTTCGGCGCATAGACGTCGACCCTGCCCGCCCGGACATCGGCTTCATCGACCACCCCGCCGGTACCCCCGAAATGGTCGGGGTGGCTGTGCGTATAGATGACCGCGCGGACCGGTCGGCGCGGGCGATGTCCATAATAGAATTCGATCGCGGCGTGCGCCGTTTCGGTCGCCGTCAGCGGATCGACGACGATCAGGCCATCGCTGCCCTCGATGATCGTCATATTGGCAAGGTCGAAGCCGCGCAGCTGGTAGACGCCGTCAGCGACACGAAAAAGGCCCGCCTGCATATTGAGCCGGGCGTGGCGAAGCAGCGACGGGTTGATCGTCTCGGCCGCATCGGCACTGTCTAGGAAATCATAGCTGCGAAGATTCCAGATGATCTGGCCCTTGTCGTCGCGAATCTCGCCCCGGAACGGCGCGATCAGCCCGCGCTTCGCATTGTCAGCCTGGTCGTCGTCGCTTGCCGCCGTCGCTCCTGTCGCCAGAGGCCGCGCGATCGCCGCACCCGTCGTTACGACGACCAACGCCAGACAGGCCGCAGCGGTGAAGAGACCGTCCCCAAAGCCTTTGCCTTGCATGCGAACCATTTCCACTCTCCCGAACCATTTGCCGACACCCAAGCAGATTGAAAGCGCCGCAGCCACAGGCAACCCCTCGAACAGAGGGGGATAGGCATAGGCGGAAGCCCGGCTATACTGTCCACACCCATGGACAGGTTTCCCACATCGACCGAATTGAACGCCCTGTCGGCGTCGGCGAAATTTGCGCCTCCACGCATCGGTTCGCGTTATATCCAGCGGACCGACCTTCTGAAGAAATTGGGACGCGACCGTCATGCCAAGCTGACGCTCGTCACCGGCAGCCCCGGCTTCGGCAAGACCAGCCTGTTGGCGCAATGGCGCCAGGAACTGATGAAGAGCGGCGACCGTGTTTGCTGGCTCTCGCTCAGTGCTGACGAAGATAGCCTGGCTGGGTTCGCGGCGCATTGCCTGGCAGGGCTCGAACAGCTCGGCGTTTCGCTCGACGAGGATCTGCTGCTGGTGAGCGAAGGCGCGGGACTGGTCGATCGGGCGGTCGTCGCCATCGTCAATGCGCTCGCGGCGCGCGACGACGAACTGCACCTCCTGATCGACGACTTTCATTACATTCGCGACCCGCGCGCGCACCTGTTTCTGCAAAAGCTCATCGATCACAACCCGGGAAATCTGCACGTCACGCTCGCATCGCGCGCCACGCCGCCGCTCAGCCTCGCCAAACTCCGCGTCATGGGCCAGGTCGCCGAGATCGATTGCGCCGAGCTGCCGTTCAGCCTGACCGAAACGCGCAGCTTCCTGAAACACAGCCTCGGCCCGATACGGCTGGACGCCGGGCAATCGATGGACATCCATGAGCGGACGCAGGGCTGGCCGGCCAGCCTTCAGCTTCTCTCGATCATGCTGCGCAACCAGCCCGCCAGCGAGGTCGACTGGCGGCGTTTCGACTGGGGCGTCGGCGACCTGCAAGCCTATCTGACCGAAGAGGTCGTGGACGCGCTTCCGCCGGACGTCGCCGCGTTCATGGCGATCCTGTCGCTTTGCCGACGCTTCAACGTCCCGCTGGCGCGCGCGATGACCGGGCGCGACGATGCCGACGCGATGATCGACAAGATCGAACAGGATAATCTGTTGCTGATCCGCGAGGAATCCGACGATCGCGAACCATGGTTCCGCTTTCACCCGATGCTCGGCGACTATCTGCGGACCCGTGTCGCGCGGCAGGATGCCGCGACGATCCAAGGCTATCATCGCCGGGCGAGCCGGTGGTTCGATGGTCAGAACATGATCGTCGAAGCGATCAGTCATGCCGCGCAGGGCGACGATCCGGGTTTTGCCGCCTCGGTGGCGCAGCGCGTGACGCCCGAGATGTGGCGACTGAGTCAGATGGGCGCGCTTCACCGCCTGGTGAACGCACTGCCGCTGGCCGCGATCGCGCCCTATCCCAAGCTCGTCTATTTCAGCAGCATCACCCTCGCCCTCGTCGGGGCGCCCGCTCAGGCGGCGGCGCTCGAGGCCTATTTCCCCGACCAGGGGGACGCGACGGATCGGTTTCGCCGCATCTTGCTGCAGGTCACGATCGCCCTTCGGCGCGACGATACCGACCGCGCCCTCGGATTGATCGAGAACATCGTCGTTCCGGCAGAAACCAGCAGCTTCGAGCGTCACCTTCTGTTGGGCGGTCAGACGATCGCGCTCGCCGCCGTGGGCCGCTTCGGCGAGGCCTATGATCTGGTCGATCGCTATGAGACCCAGTTGCTGGACTCCAATGAAGGCATGGCGTTGCTGGCGCTCGAGGGCCGCGGCATGGCGATGCTGATTCAGGGACGCATCGCCGAAACCTTGCCGCTTCTCCAGAATCTCTATCGGCGCAGCATGACGCTGCAGTCCGGCAAATCGGCGGGCGCCGACTTGATCGGGATCAACATCGCCCATGCGCTGTACGAACTCAACCAGCTCGATGAAGCCCGCGCGATGCTGACCGATCGACAACAGAACACGCAGCGCGCCTTTCCGCAGTTCATGATCGTCGCAGCGCTCACCGAAGCGCGCCTTGAAGCGCGCCGCTCCCGCAAAGCGGGGCAGGCGGCGATCGAGACCTATCTGGAGAAATTCCTTTCCTTCGGACTCGATCGGGGGGCCGCTCATCTCCTGCTGTTGCGATTGGAAATCGAGATTGCGGGACGCGCCGCCGAGGCCGCGCGGTCCACCATCCGGCAACTCGCGGAGATCGGCCGTCGTCACCGCGACGCGCGCGGCCTGCTCGCCGAAATCGGTCTCATCCTCCATTGCGCGCAGGCCCGGCTGGCGCTCTTCGAGCGCCGGTTCGACGACGCGATGGCGGATGCCGATGCCGCCTGGGCCAAGGCCGAAGCGCTGGACCAGCGCAAATGGGTCGTCATATTCGACCTGCTCCGCGCGCGTATCGACGAAGCCCGGGGCGCGCTCGGGGCGTCGCAGGATCATTTCGAACGCGCGCTTGCGCGTGCGGAGCCCTTGGGCCTCGTCCGCACCTTCCTCGACGAAGGCGAGGCCGTGCCGCGGCTGCTCGACAAGGCGATCGCTTCAAAACGGCTTGGCGGAAAGGGGGCGACCTACGCCGAGATGCTGCGCGATCAGGCCGGTCGGGAGCGGCCCGAAACAAGCGCAGCGCAGCCGAACGGCGACAATGCCTCGCCCCTCAGCCCGCGCGAGGAGGAGATCATCCGTTTGCTCGCGGCCAATATGTCGAACAAGCGGATCGCCTCGACGATCGGCATCTCGATCGAAACGGTGAAATGGAATCTGAAGAATGTCTTCCAGAAGCTCGGCGTGTCGAGCCGCTATCATGCGGTGACCTGGGCGCGCCAGCACGACCTGGTCGACTGACGATCGCGGCACGGCTGGCCTCATCGGCAAAGAAACGGCGGAGGAAGCCGTCGCTTCCCCCGCCGCAAACTTCAATTCGGGCCGACGCGCTCAGAATTTCGTGCGCAGCGTCACGCCATAGGTGCGCGGTTCCTGAAGAAAGGCGATCCGCGACACGCTCGCGCCGCCGGCATTGACCGGACCGGGAAGCGCGCCGGCGCCGCGCAGCGGGGTATTGGCGACGACGCCATAGGTCTGGACGTCGAACAGATTGTTCGCCCAGAGCTCGACCCGCCAGCTGCCGTTCTGGCTGCCGAGTCCGGCGCGCAGATTGACCTTGGCGTTGCCGTCCTGGATGTCGTTCGGCCCCTTGATGAAGTTCAGCGTCGGCCCTTCGGTGCCGGTCCCCGCCGCCACCCCCAGCAGCGCCTGCGGCGCGGTGCGTCGGTCGGATTCCATACGAACCGAAGCATTGATCCCGAAGTTGAGATCCGCACCGATATCCTTGCTGTAATCGGCGGCCATCGCCGTGACCCACTTGGGGGCATTCTGCACCGACTGCCCGCACAGCGTCGCGACCTGCGCCGGCGGCGTGGCGCCCCCGCAATCCTTGGGATAGCGCGCGTCGGTATAGGTCAACCCGCCCGAAAGCGTAAATTCGGGCGACACGCGGGCGGTGAATTCCATTTCGGCGCCGCTGCTCTTCACCTTCGGCACGTTGAAGGTCAGATATTGCACCCCGGTGAATTCCAGAACCTGGAAGTCCGAAAAATCCTGGTGGAAGAGCGCCAGATTGACCGTCAATGCCCGATCGAGGAGCTGCGACTTGATGCCGAGTTCATAGGCGTTCACCTTTTCCGCCTTGAAGGCCGGCGAAGCGCCGCCGATCGCAGCGGTGGGATCGAGGTTGAAACCGCCGGCCTTGTAGCCGCGACTGAAGCTGACATAGCTGTTCGTCGTCGCGCCGAGTTCGGCGGTGAGCTTGCCCGTATAAACCAGCTGCTCGTCCTTGAAGACGCGGTCGAATTCGACCGGCGCATTGGCGAACGCCCCAACCTTCGCCGCCAGCGGGAAGCAGGTCAGGCTCTGGATCAACGGCGCGAGCGGGCGCAGCGATGCCGGCAGGTTCGGCGTGTTGGCGGCAACGGCCGAACAGGCATTCGACGAGGCCGACATCTGCTCGAACGATCCACGCTTGCGATCGTTCGAATAGCGCAGGCCGAAGTTGAAACCGATCGCGTCGGTGATGTGGAAGGTGTTGTTGGTGAACAACGACCAGTTCCGCGACGACTGATGGAACATATTGTTCGCATAAGTGCCGTTCGCATCGACGCCCGCAGCGAAGATGTCGCGCGCTGGGTTGGTGCCTGGGACACCCAGCGATTTCAGGATCGTGCTGAAATAGGCCTGGGTATCGGGTCCGAAGGCAAAGCTCTGCAACTGCTCGATACGCTCGTCGACGAAATAGGCGCCGACCAGATAATCGAACCGGTCATCGAGCAGGCTCCCGGCAAGGCGCAATTCCTGGCTGAACGTCTTGATGTCGGTGTAGCCCGGCAGGCGCCCCGCCGGATTGAACGGCGACGTGACCCCGACAAGGACGTTGAGCGCCGTCGCATCGGAATCGGACGAGGTTTTCGAACGATAATCGCGATAGCTGGTGATCGCGGTCAACGCCGCATTGCCGAACTGCCAGTCGAGTTGGCCCGACAGGCCCCACTGCCGCTGATCGTCGATGAACGGGTCGGTCGACGCCGCGCGCCGGCTGTGAACCGCATCCGGCCCCGAAACGGCGACCCCGCCATTCGCCGGCAGACCGACGGCGGTGTAGAGGCCCGCCGCCACATAGCGGCCTTCCCTGATGATCACCGGCGCGCAGCAATTTTCGTTGGATTTCGAATAGTCGCCGATCAGCCGGACACTGACGTCGGCGTTGGGTTCCCAATATAGCTGGCCGCGAACCAGATAGCGGTCGCGGTTGTAATTGTCGTCACCGGCCGCGTCGCGCAACCAGCCGTCGCGCTGGCGCCAGGCCCCCGAAAGACGCACGGCGAGCTGGTCGGTGATGATCGGCGCGGACGCGCCCATCTGCACGCTATACTGATCGAAATTGCCATAGGTCGCATTGGCGAAGCCCTCGACGCGGTCGAGCGCGGGCTTGAGGGTGCGGATGTTCAGCGCCCCCGAAGACGTGTTGCGTCCGAACAACGTGCCTTGCGGACCGCGCAATATCTCGACCTGTTCCACATCGACGAGATCGCCGAGCGCAACCCCCGGGCGGCTGAGGTAGACCCCGTCGAGGAAGATGCCGACCGCGCTTTCGAGGCCGATATTATTGCCCGATGTGCCAATGCCCCGGATACGCAACTGCGCCGTGCCCGATTCGGAGTTGGCGCTTTGCAGGCTGAAGCTCGGCGAGACGGTGTCGAGCGACTTGAGGTCGGTCACGCCCCGCTTTTCGAGCGCCTCGCCGGTCACGGCGGTGACCGCGATCGGAACCTTCTGCAGATTCTCCTTGCGCAGCGTCGCGGTGACGATGATCTCGGACCCATCCGGTGCGGCGTCGTCCGCTACGGGTGCGGCGGCTTCCTGCGCCATCGCATTTTGTGCGCCGATGCTTGCCGCCAATGTCACGATGCAGGCCGACGCGAGAAATTTCGCTTTCAACATTACCCTCTCCCAGCTGTCATTTTTTCAACTTTTCAGCCGGACGTCTAAAAGCGCTCGCCCCGATCACTACCCCCCACCGAGGGGGGGCAGCCGTTCGCCGCCAGGGTTGTGGCAGGAGTTTATCGCGCACAGTGAAGCACATCGATTCACCCCTCCCGACCCGCTCGTGGAAGGGAAAAAGGCAGGGCCACCCGGACGGCAAAGTCCGCATGACAACCAAAACTCCGGAAACAAGGGGGTTCTGCCGGATTCGATTCGGACGGCTGCAGGTCGAAAATGGCTTGGTCATCATCGCGGCAGAGACGCGACACTTGCTCAGCAAAATCCGGGCCGCAAAGCCCCGGTCCGATCGCCGAACATATCATTGAAATATAAGGAAAAATGGCGCACCCGAAGGGATTCGAACCCCTGGCCTCTGCCTTCGGAGGGCAGCGCTCTATCCAGCTGAGCTACGGGTGCTGAGATGGCGGCCTCTAGCAAGCGAGCAGCGCGCCAGCAATGGCCTATCGACCGACCGGCGCGGATGTGCGAAGCGGACGCCATAGGTCAAAGCGGCGCAGGGGAGCCGGCGTGAAAGCATCCGATTACGACTGGCCGATGGCCGCCGACCTTTATGGCGAGATGCAGCTCGAGGCGAACCCGCCGGCAAAGCACCGCCCGCGCGATTATTTGCACGGCGTCCTCGTCACCGCCATCGCCGCGCTCGCGGCCGCCTGGCTCGCCGATCATTATGCCGTGCCGCTGGTGCTGATGGGATTGCTGATCGGGCTCGCGCTCAGCTTCCTGTCGCAAGACAAGCGCACCCACGCCGGGCTCGACCTGATGTCGCAGACCGCGCTGCGCGTCGGCATCGTCCTCGTCGGCGCGCGGATCACCGCCGACCAGCTCATCGATCTCGGCCCCCTGCCCTTCGCCCTGCTCGCGGCGATCATGATCGCGGTCATCGCGATCACCGTCGCCACCGCGCGGCTGTTCCGGCAGGATCGCCATGCGGCGCTGCTCGCGGGCGGCGCGACCGCGATCTGCGGGGCGTCGGCGGCGCTCGCGCTCTATTCGCTGATCGGCGACAAGCGCGTCGACCAGGCGCGCTTCACGCTGACGCTGGTCGGCATCACCGTCGCCAGCGCGCTCGCCATGACGCTCTATCCGGTGCTCGCGGCACAGCTCGGGCTGAGCGACGCGCAGGCGGGGTTCCTGATCGGGGCGTCGATCCACGACGTCGCGCAAGCGATCGGCGGCGGCTTTTCCTTCTCGGCTCCTGCGGGCGAGGTGGCGACGATCGTCAAGCTGACACGCGTCGCGCTGCTCGCGCCGATGCTGATGCTCGTCGGGCTGTGGCTGGCGCGCAGCGATGACAGCAAGGACGGCGCAGCGGCGGGCAAGACGCGCATTCCGCTCCGCCTGCCCTGGTTCATCCTCGGCTTTCTTGGTGTTGCCGCGATCAATTCGCTGGTCGCACTCCCCCAACCCGTGACGGCGGGCGCGGCAACGGCGGCGCAGGCGTTGCTGCTGCTCGCGATCGTCGCCACCGCGATGAAGGCGCGGCTGCACCTGCTGCTCGATCAGGGGTGGCGCAGCTTCGCCCCGATCATCGTCGCGACGGTGACGAGCTTCCTCTTGTCGCTGGGCGCGGCGCTGTTGCTGTGACGCCGTGACGTCGTATCAACCCGTTGAATTATAACCGTAGCCCTGAGCTTGTCGAAGGGCGCCTATCCGAGAAGCGCCCTTCGACAAGCTCAGGGC
>NZ_JBOHHU010000040.1:0-35375 GCF_050725615.1 Sphingopyxis sp. | reverse complement strand
GCTCGGCCTCTTCCTCATCTGGCTAATTTTCGCGCGCGACCTGCCGTCGGTCGAACAATTGCGCGACTATGAACCGCCGCTGCCGACGATGGTCCGCGATGCCGAGGGCAAGCCCGTCCACAGCTACGCGCGCGAGCGCCGCGTCCAGCTCGACTATAGCGAATATCCGCAATTGCTCGTGCGCGCCTTCCTCGCCGCCGAGGATCGCACCTTCTTCAGTCATGGTGGCATCGACTATCCGGGCATCGCGACCGCGATCGTTACCAACATGACCAACAGCGGCCGTCCGGTCGGCGCGTCGACGATCACCCAGCAGGTCGCCAAGAACCTGCTGCTCACCAACGAACTCAGCTATCGCCGCAAGATTCGCGAACTGATCCTCGCCCGCCGCATCGAGGGCGCTCTGACCAAGGAACAGATTCTCGAACTCTATCTCAACGAGATTCCGCTCGGCCGCCGCAGCTTCGGCGTGCAGGCTGCAGCGCGGGCCTATTTCGACAAGGATGTCGACCAGCTCGCGCTCCATGAAATGGCGTTTCTCGCCATCTTGCCCAAGGCGCCCGAAAAATACGGCCGGGCGCGCTTCGCCGCCGAGGGGCTGGCGCGGCGCAACTTCGTGCTCGGCGAAATGTATCGCAACGAATGGATCACCGCCGAGCAGCGCGATGCCGCGCGGGCGATGCCGCTCGGCCTTTCGGAAAGCGGCAACCGTGCGATCGCGCAGGTCGGCGGCTATTATATGGAAGAGGTCCGGCGCCAGCTGATGGCCGAATTCGGTGAGACTGCCGAGGACGGGCCGCACAGTGTCTATGCCGGCGGCCTGTGGGTGCGCACCGCCTATGACGGCAAGATGCAGGGCGCGACGACCAGCGCGTTGCGCAAGGGCCTGATCCGCTATGACGCGGGCAAGGGCTGGTCCGGGCCGATCGCGACGATTGAGGCCGACGACCAGTGGCAGAGCCGCCTTGCGTCGAGCTTCATCGGCATCGATTACGACGGCTGGCGCATCGCCGCCGTGCTGTCGAAAAGCGCCGCCGCCGCGCGCATCGGTTTCGCCGACGGCAGCACGGGCACGCTGCCGGCGGGCGCCGCCGGCCTGGCCTATCGTAAGACCGGCGGCAGCGCCTTTTCGGCAATGCGCCCCGGCGATCTGATCGCGGTCAAGGGCAGCGGCGGCGTCTATGCCTTGCGCAATATTCCCGAAGTGTCGGGCGGCATGATCGTCGAAAGCCCGCATTCGGGCCGCATCTATGCGATGCAGGGCGGTTTCGACGTCAAGCTTTCGCCCTTCAACCGCGCGACCCAGGCCGAACGCCAGCCGGGTTCGACGATCAAGCCCTTCGTCTATGCGACCGCGCTCGATAATGGCATGACCCCCGCGACGATGATCGTCGACGGCAGCTTCTGCGTCTATCAGGGCGCGCGTTTCGGCAACAAATGCTTCCGCAACTTCGGCGGCGGCGGCGGGTCGGGCGAGCATACGATGCGCTGGGGCCTCGAACAGTCGCGCAACCTGATGACGGTGCGCACCGCGAGCCAGGTCGGCATGGAACCGATTGTCGAGACGATCCAGACGATGGGTATCGGCAAACATGAACCCTATCTCTCCACCGCGCTCGGCGCCGGGTCGACGACGGTCGAAAAGATCACCAATGCCTATGCCATGCTCGCCAACCATGGCCGCGAATTGAAGCCGCGCGTCATCGACTATGTCCAGGACCGCCGCGGCAAGGTGATTTTCCCCGCCAAGTGGAAGGCGTGTGAGGGCTGTAACAAAAAGGATTGGGACGGCCGCCCGATGCCGCGCTTCGCCAAGTCGGGCAAGCAACTGATGGACCCGCTGACGGCCTATCAGGTCGTCCATATGCTCGAAGGCGTCGTCCAGCGCGGCACTGCGGTGCGGCTGCGCGACCTTGGCGTGCCGCTGTTCGGCAAGACCGGCACGACCTCGGGACCCAAGGATGTCTGGTTCGTCGGCGGTTCGCCCGACGTCATCGCGGGCGTCTATATCGGTTACGACCAGCCGCGGAACATGGGCGGCTATGCCCAGGGCGGCAGCCTCGCGGCGCCGATCTTCAAGGATTTCGCGCTTGTCGCGCTCGACGATCGCCAGCCGATCCCCTTTGCGGCGCCCAAGGGCATCCGCATGGTGCGCATCGATCGCCAGTCGGGCCGCCGCGTCTATGGCAGTTGGCCGGGAACCGATCCCAAGGCGTCGATCATCTGGGAAGCGTTTAAGCCCGAAAGCGAACCGCGCCGGACGATCCGCGAGGAAGAGATCAAACCCGCCAAAGCCGCCAAGCGCCAGGACGCGCCGGTGAGCGAAGGCAAGGGCAGTCGCAGCGACAGCGACTTTTTGGAAGATCGCGGCGGTATCATCTGACACGCCGGGCTATCTTTCCCTTGGGCCGGACAGGCTCTAAGGGCTGATCGACTTTATTCAGGAGCAACACAGATGCGCGCCGAAGCGCAGGATCATATCGACAAGATCGGTGCCGCGCTGGCGCTGCTGCGCCGTTTCCTCGACTGGGACCGCGCGGTGCGGCGGCTCGACGAGCTGAACGCCAAGGTCGAGGACCCGACCTTGTGGAACGACCCGCGCGCCGCGCAGGAGGTGATGCGCGAGCGTCGCCGCCTCGACGAGGCGATCACCGCGACGCGCGCGATCGAAACCGAATGCGCCGACACCGCCGAACTGATCGAGCTCGCCGAAATGGAAGGCGACGAGGCGATGGTCGACGACGCTGTGGCATCGCTCGCAACGCTCGCCGCGCGCGCTGAGGAGGACAAGATCAAGGCTTTGTTGGCCGGCGAGGCCGACGCCAACGACTGCTATATCGAAGTCCATGCCGGCGCCGGCGGAACCGAGAGCCAGGACTGGGCCGAAATGCTCCAGCGCATGTACAGCCGCTGGGCGGAGAAGCGCCGCTTCAAGGTCGAACTGGTCGAATATCAGGCAGGTGAACAGGCGGGCATCAAATCGGCGACGATGCTGGTCAAGGGCGAGAATGCCTATGGCTATTCGAAGACCGAGAGCGGCGTCCACCGCCTCGTTCGTATCTCGCCCTATGACAGCTCGGCGCGCCGCCATACCAGCTTCTCGAGCGTGTGGGTCTATCCGGTGATCGATGATAATATCGATATCGAGATCAACGAAGGCGACCTCAAGATCGATACGTATCGCGCCTCGGGCGCGGGTGGCCAGCACGTCAACACCACCGATTCGGCGGTGCGCATCACCCACATTCCGACCGGCATCGTCGTCGCGTCGCAGAACGACCGCTCGCAGCACAAGAATCGCGCGACCGCGATGGGGATGCTGAAGGCGCGCATGTATGAGGCTGAACTGCAGAAGCGCGAGGCGGCGGCATCGGGTGAATATCAGGCGAAGACCGAAATCGGCTGGGGCCACCAGATCCGCTCCTATGTCCTCCAGCCCTATCAGCTGGTGAAGGATCTGCGCACGGGTGTGACCTCGACGGCGCCGTCCGATGTGCTCGACGGTGCGCTCGATCCTTTCATGGCGGCCGCGCTGTCGCAAAAGGTGACCGGCGAAAAGGTCGAGGTCGAGGACATCGATTGATGTTCCGCGCGGGTTTCCTCGCGGCGTTCGCGGTGCTGCCGTTGCTCGCTGGTTGCGACGCGCCATGGAATGACGAGAGCGACCGCGCTGAAAGCGCGCGCGACTTTCCGCCCGCCGACCGCCCCGTCGCGCCCACGGTCTCGACCAAATGGTCGACCGAGGAGGCGCGTGACCGGCTGAACGAGGCCGAAGACGTCATGGACTCGGCCGACGTCCGCCCCGGCATGACCGTCGCCGACATTGGTGCGGGCGATGGCTATTACACCGTCCGTCTGGCGACACGCGTCGGCGCCGGGGGACGCGTGCTGGCGCAGGACATCATGCCCGAGGTGATTGAGCGCCTTGCGGACCGCGTCGCGCGCGAGCGGCTCGACAATGTCTCGATCAAGCTCGGCGCGGTCGACGATCCGCGGCTTCCCGCCGCCAGTTTCGACCGTGTTTTCATGGTCCATATGTACCACGAAATCGGCGAGCCATACGCCTTCCTGTGGCGGCTGCGCCCGGCGCTACGCAAGGGAGGACAGGTGCTCGTGGTCGACGGCGACCGTCCGATCGCCGACCATGGCACGCCCTTTCGCCTGCTCGTCTGCGAGTTCGAGGCGGTGGGCTACAAGCTTGTCTCCTACGACGACAAGCAGCACGCCGGCGGCTATCTCGCGCGCTTCGTTCCCGAGGGGAAAAGGCCGGCGCCCGAAGATATCAAGGTGTGCGAGAATCCCTAATAGACGAGCAAGCGGTCGCTATTCCCGAGCTCGCTCAAAAAACTGACCAGCCCGGCCGCCTTGACGTGCGGCACCATCGCGTCGGACGTCAGCCCGACCAGCGCCATCCCCGACTGGCAGGCGAACAGGCCGACCTCCATCGCTGTGGCTTCGTCGATCATCCACGCCAGTTCGGGCAGTCCCGCCGCCTTGCGCGCGGCTTCGCCGGGGACCGATACCGGCTTGCGCAGCAACGCGACCGCCTCGCCTTGCAGGAAGATCCGCGCGGGTGACCCGAGCGCGGCGGCGGTCATCGCGGTTTCGAGCGCGGCATAGAACCGTGCCCCTTCGGCGCCCGCGACGATGATGCTCAGCCCTGACATGTCGGACACCCCGGATCCTTCGCGATGCCGACCTCGCGCCAGCGCCGGTCGAGCATGTCGAGTATGGCCAGCCGCCCGGCCAGGCTCGCCCCCCAGCCGGTCAGCGCACGCACCGCCTCCAGAGCTGCCATCGTCCCGACCATGCCTGCAAGCGCGCCCATCACCCCGGTCTCAGAGCAATTGATCCCCTCGCGGTCGGGGTCGGCACCGACGAGGCACTGGTAGCATGGGCGGGTCTCGCGCCACCCCTCGTAAAGCGCGACCTGCCCCTCGAACGCCCCTATCGCGGCGGATAGCAGGGGGGTATGCAGCGCCACCGCTGCGCGATTGACCGCGAGCCGCGTGTCGAAATTGTCGCAGCCATCGAGGATCAGGCTCGCGCCTGCCAACAAGGCTTCGGCATTGCCGCGATCGAGCTTCTCGACCACCGCGAGCGTCTCGATATGCTGGTTGATCCGCCGCGCCGATGCTGCCGCAACCTCGGACTTATGCGCGCCGATGTCGCCATCGGTGAACAACGGCTGCCGCTGCAAATTCGACAGCTCGACGATATCATGATCGATGATCGTCAGCGTGCCGACCCCCGCCGCCGCCAGATAGGTGATCGCCGGACAGCCGATCCCGCCCGCGCCGATGACTGCGACATGCGCCGCCTTCAGCTTCGCCTGCCCCGCCCCGCCGAACTGCGGCAGGATGATCTGGCGGGCATAGCGGTCGAGTTCGGTGTCGGAGAGCAATTACTCCCCCGGCCGCCGCAGCTTGATTCCCGACAGCGATCCGACATTGTCGGGGATGCTGTCGTCGATCGGCTCGTCTTCGGCGTCGCTGTCACTCGTCACCCCCGTCGATCCGAACCCGCCCGCGCCGCGCGCGGTGTCATCCAGTGCTTCGACCTCTGCAAAGCTCGCCCGCTGGACCGGCGCGGGCACCAGCTGCGCGATGCGGTCGCCGCGCCTGATCTCGAATGGCTCGTCGCCAAGGTTGGCGAGGATCACCTTCACCTCGCCGCGATAATCGCTGTCGATCGTCCCTGGGGTGTTGAGGCAGGTGATGCCATGCTTCAGCGCCAGACCCGACCGCGGCCGCACCTGCACCTCGTAACCGGCGGGGATCGCCATCGCGAAGCCGGTGGCCACCGCATGGCGCGTTCCCGGCCGGATTGTCAGCGATTCGGCCGCGACGACGTCCATTCCGGCCGCGCCATCGCTCGCATAGGCGGGCAAAGGCAGGCCGCCGCCATTGGGCAGGCGCTGGATCGCGATTTCAATCGGATTGAGAGGGGATACGCGCATCGAGTTCATCGGCGATCTTTTCCATCAATTTGCGGGCAACGACCTCCTTGGGAAGCCGGTCCCAACTGTGTACGCCGTTTTTGCTAACGATATGCACCTGATTCGTTTCGCCTCCCATCGGGTCGGCGGCGACATCATTGGCGACGATCCAGTCGCACCCCTTGCGGTCGAGCTTGGCCTGCGCATGCGTCAGCACATCATTGGTCTCGGCGGCGAACCCGACGAGCAAAGGCGGGCGCTGTGCGCTCTTGGCGACGCTCGCCAATATGTCGGGATTCTCGGCGAGCGCGAGCGGCGGCACCTGGCCGCTGCTGTCCTTCTTGATCTTCTGTGACGACGTATCGGCGGCACGCCAGTCGGCGACCGCCGCGACCATGATCGCGGCATCGACCGGCAGCCCGGCCTCGACCTCGGTCGCCATTTCGCGCGCGGTCTCGACATCGACGCGGACCACGCCGGGCGGGGTCGGCAGCGGCACCGGCCCTGCGACCAGCAGCACCTCGGCGCCAGCTTCGACGGCGGCGGCGGCGATCGCGAAGCCTTGCTTCCCGCTCGACCGGTTGGCGATATAGCGCACCGGGTCGATCGGCTCGTGCGTCGGCCCTGCGGTGATCAGGATACGGCGTCCGTGCAGCGGGCGATGGTTTGCGGGCGCGAAATCGGGCTGGCCCGATAGGATGGCGGGTGCGGTGAGGGCCTTGTCGATCGCGGCCTTGATGGCCGCCGGTTCGGGCAGCCGTCCCGGCCCATATTCGCCGCACGCCATCTCGCCCTCGTCGGGCGCCATGACCGTCACGCCGTCGCCGCGCAAAGTCGCGACGTTGCGCTGTGTTGCCGCGTGCAGCCACATGCGGACATTCATCGCGGGTGCCGCGAGCACCGGCTTGTCGGTCGCGAGCAGCAAAGTGGTGGCGAGGTCGTCGGCGATGCCGTTCGCCATCTTCGCCATCAAATCGGCGGTGGCGGGAGCGACGACGACCAGATCGGCCTCACGGCTCAGCTGGATATGCCCCATCTCGACCTCGTCCTTCAGGTCGAACAGGCTGGTATAAACTCTGTTCTCGCTGAGCGCCGCGAGCGTCAGCGGCGTCACAAATTGTTCGCCCGCGCGCGTCAGCACACAGCGCACGATATGCCCGCTCTTGCGCAGCAGGCGGACCAGCTCGATCGCTTTATAGGCGGCAATGCCGCCGCCGATGATCAGCAGGATGCGGCGAGCCGCCATCGTTTTTTCCATGTCCCCCAGATATGTCCATCGGCGCGCCAGTTCAAGCGACCCCGGGCGCGGTACTAGGTCATGGCAGGCGGCGCGGAAAGCCTTGATTGCCGGATCGAACGGACCAGCGCCGCCAGGGCCGCGGGCGCGAAGATCAGCCCGGCGTAAAGCGTTGGTACAACGAGCAGACCCCAATAGAAATTGTTCGACCGCGCGAACAGCATGAGCAACAACGCATAGCCGAGCTGGACCCCGAGCACGGCCAGCGCGAGCCGCGACCGCCACGCGGCCCAGCCGAGCAGCGCCAGCGGCACCAGCAGCGCGCTGATCCATCCGGGCAGGAAGCGGATCGCCGAGGTGGTGTGGATGAAGGAGAGATAAGCGGGCCAGCCGCCCATGCCGTGCCAGCCGGGGCTGGCGAGGTCGGCGGGGGTGGTCACTGCGGCGAGCGCCGCCGCATGGGCTGCGATCGCCGCCAGAAAGGCGAGGCCGAGCGCCATCCATGCCCCGGCCGCGCGCCAGTCGCGATCGACCAGCGCGAACAACCCGAACAGCATCGCTACAGGCAGCATCGTCTCGCGGATCGCCAGACCCACCGCGACCACCGCCATTGCCGCCCAGGGACGCTCGGGCCGGTACAGCGCGAGCGCGAGCGCGATCAGAACGCCAGTCACGACCTCGTGCATCAGCACCCATTGCGCCAGCGCGACCTGCGACAGGTTCGCCGCGACCAGCAGCGCGGCGAAGCGCGTGTAGCGCGGCAGCTCGGTCTCGCACATCAGCCGTCGCCGCCAGACGAGCACCGTCACGAATCCGAGCAGGACCATCAGCACGACCCCGCCTTGAAGCCCCGTGATGCTGAGAATCCAGGCGAGCGTCGGCAGCCGCACCGTCATAAAGGGGCGCAGCGGATAATGGTTGGCGCGATGCTCGGCGGCGGCCGCCGCATAATAGGGCTCGCCTGCCTCGACCCGGTGCAGGATGCGCGCATAGAGCGCGTGATCGCCGATCATGCCCTCCGAGCGCATGGCGTCCGGTTTGGCGGCCTCGATCCGCTCTTTCCCCGCGCCGCTGGTCACGCCGAACAGCATCAAGGCCGCGAGCAGGGCCAGCACCGCTGCGGCCCATGGACGCGGCAGGCCGGTAAAGCGGTTCCAGCTTGTCGTGGCTGTGGCGGGCATCATTTGCGCCACGTCAACGCCGATGACATCGCGAAATTCCAGATCGCGCCGACCAGCACCCCGGCGACCCCGGCGACCCACCAGCGTTCGTCATGCCCCGCCATCCAGGTCCCGATACCGATATTGGCGACCGCACCGAGCGCCGAGATCGCATAGAAGCTCGCAAGCCCGCCGACCATCGCCCAGCCCTTGAGCTTGCGGTCGGCGTAAGTGAAGCTGTTGTTGAGGAAGAAGTTGAAGGCGATGGCGGTCATCACCGCACCGGTCTGCGCCGCCATGAAGGCGTTACCCAGGCCGAGGAGCGCGCCGAGGATGGCGAGGTGGACGAACACCCCGAGCCCGCCGACCATCAGGAATTTGAGCAGTCGCACGGGCACGAAGCGTCCGATCGTCTTGTCGGCGATCAGTTCGGCATATTCGGCGATGACGCGCAGCCCGATCTTGCTTTCGCCCGCCTCGCGGGTGCGGAACTGGTACGGCACTTCGGCAACGCGCAACGCGGTCGGCGACGAGGCGAGAATGTCGATCAAGATCTTGAATCCGATGCCCGACAGGCGCGGCAGCGCGCGCTCGAACGCTTCGCGGCGCAGCGCGAAGAAGCCGCTCATCGGGTCGCTGACGTCGGTGCCGAGCGCGATTTGTCCGGCGCGGGTCGCGAGCCGGCTCATGCGGACGCGGCCCTGGTCCCAGTCGCCGACGCCGCCGCCCGCGACATAGCGCGTGCCGACGGCGATATCGGCGTCGCCTGCCCGGACCGCGTCGATCAGGCGCGGCAGCGCGTCCTCGCTATGCTGAAGGTCGCCGTCCATGACGGCGATCATCGGCGCGGCGGTTGCCAGCATGCCCTCGATTACCGCTGAGGACAGCCCGCGCCGCCCGACGCGCTGCACGATGCGGACATGGCGTGCGGTGCGGCCGATGCGGCGCACAAGGTCGCTCGTCCCGTCGGCCGAATTGTCATCGACGAACACCACTTCCCACCCGCGCCCGGCGAGGACGGTCGACAGTTTCTCGATCAGCTTTTCGACATTGGCGGCCTCGTTCAGCGTCGGAACGACGACCGCGACTTCGAGCGGGAGCGTGTCGACGGCCAGAATCGGGTCGGCGGTAATGATGTCGTGGCGCATGAAACCTCGATTTTTCCGGAAAACGGGTCCGGGGGGTGGTCGAGGATCGGCTCTAGATAATTAGGGTAAATGATCGGTAACCAAGCGATGCGAACGCTCGCGTGGTGCGACTCAGCCAAGCCAGTTGAGGATGCCCGCACCGGCGGCGGCGCCGACCAGCGTCGCCAGCGCATAGCGCCACCAGGTCGATCGTTTCCCATTACCGACAATCAGCGGAATATCGGGCAGCGGCGGCGCGGGCGGTGCGGCACCCTTTCTGGGCAATTGGGCGTCGAGCCGCCGGATGATGTCGGGGATCAACGCCAGCGTCTTGCCTTGTTCGCGGATGCCGTCGGCCAGCGCCGCCTCGGGGCCCAGTTCGTCGCGGATCCATTCCTGCACGAACGGTCCCGATACGTCCCACATGTTGATCTTGGGGTTGAGCATGGTCGCGACGCCTTCGACCATCACCATCGTCTTCTGGAGGAGAAGCAGGTGCGGTTGCGTCTGCATATCGAAATCGCGGGTGATCGCGAACAGTCCGTCGAGCATCTGACCGACGCTGAGATCGCTCACCGGCTTGCCGCGCATCGGTTCGCCGACCGCGCGCAGCGCCGTCGCGAACTCCTCGACATTGTGATAATCGGGGACGTACTGCGCTTCGAAATGGATTTCGGCAACGCGGCGGTAATTGCCCGTGGTCAGGCCATAGAGGATTTCGGCGAGCCAATAGCGCGCCTGCCGGTTGATCCGCCCCATGATGCCGAAATCGACTGCCGCGATCGTGCCATCGGCCTTCACGAACAAATTGCCCTGATGCATGTCGGCGTGGAAAAAACCCTCGGCGATCGCCTGGCGCAGGAAGGCGTTGACGAGGTTCGCCGACAGCGCCTCCATGTCATGTCCGGCGGCGATCAGCGCATCGCGGTGCGAAATCTTGATGCCGTCGATCCAGTCGAGCGTCATCACCCGGCTGGTCGTCCGGTCCCAGTCGATCGCCGGCACCTCATAAGTCGGCACGCCGACCATCGCATCGGCGAGCTCCGACGCCGACGCCGCTTCGCGCCGCAGGTCGAGTTCGCGCAACGTCCAGCGACGAAAATTGGCGATGACCTCGCGCGGGCGGAGGCGCGTCGCTTCGCCGCCCAGCGCTTCGAGCTGGGCGGCTGCCCATTCATAGGTATCGATATCGCGCGCGAATTGCTTGTCGATGCCCGGGCGGCGGACCTTGACCGCGACCTTGCGGCCGTCGGTCGTTACCGCGCGGTGGACCTGCGCAATCGATGCCGAACCGACGGGTACCGGATCGAATTCGATATAAAGCGTTTCGAGCGGCGCCTCGAAGGCCAATTCGATTTCCTGGCGGATGCGCTCGAACGGCACCGGCGCCAGCGCGTCCTGCAGGGTCAGCAAATTGCGTGCGGCCTCCTCGCCGACGATGTCGGGGCGCGTTGCGAGTGTCTGGCCGAGTTTGACGGCGGCCGGACCGATCGCCTGGAAGGCGGCGGCATAGTCGGGGGTCTTGGGCTGGACGGTCCCGAATCGCGCGATGCGGCATAGCCGCTTGACCCCGATCGGCGTCGTCGGTGCGCTCTCGATCCCGCGCAGCGCGCCGTGGCGCGCGAGGACGCGACCCCATTTCAACAGGCGGAGGATATGCGTGGCGGGACGGGTCAAGCTTTCCACCCGCTATGGATCGCGACGAGGCCGCCCATGATCGGCTCGACCTTCACCGATGTGAAGCCCGCCTCGCGGATCATTTGCGCAAAGGCCGGCATCGGCGGGAAGCGGCGGATCGATTCGATCAAATAGCGATAGCTGTCCTCGTCGTCGGCGATCAGCTTGCCCAGCTTGGGGACGAGGTGGTGCGAATAGGCGTCATAGGCCTGCGCGAAACCCGGCCATTCGTTGGTCGAAAATTCGAGGCAGAAGAAGCGCCCGCTATAGCGCAGCACGCGGTGCGCTTCCTTGAGCGCCGCCGGGATGTCGGTGACGTTGCGGATGCCGAAGGCGATCGTATAGGCGTCGAAAAACTGGTCGGGAAAGCTCAGTTTCTCGGCGTTCTGCTCGGACCAGACGAGGGTGTCGATGCCGCGCTCGGCGGCGCGTTCGACGCCGACGCCCAGCATGTCGGGGTTGATATCGGCGACGGTGATGCTCGCCCCCGACGGCTCCATGCGGAACGCGATGTCGCCGGTGCCGCCCGCCATGTCGAGGATCGTCTCGCCATCGCGCGGCTTTACGCGGCGCACGAAGCGATCTTTCCAGAGGCGGTGCATGCCGCCCGACATCGCGTCGTTCATAATGTCATATTTGCGCGCGACGCGGCTGAACACCTCGCCGACCATCGCGGTCTTGTCGCCCGCAGGGACCTGTTCATAGCCGAAGCTGACGGTATCGGGAG
The DNA here is from genome assembly GCF_050725615.1 of Sphingopyxis sp. GTDB lineage: Bacteria > Pseudomonadota > Alphaproteobacteria > Sphingomonadales > Sphingomonadaceae > Sphingopyxis. The sequence continues at coordinate 23,509 of NZ_JBOHHU010000040.1, read as the reverse complement.
TGGCCATGATGGATGCGCCTTTGCGGGGAGAAACGAAGTCGAACCGGCCTTTAGCGGGGCCTTGCCGCGCAGGCAAATGGCGCGTAGCCCAGCCCGCGATATGCCCGAACTTCCCGAAGTCGAAACTACCGTCCGCGGCCTTGCCCCCTTCCTCGAAGGGCAGAGGTTGGCCTCGGTCATCACCTTCCGCCCCGACCTGCGCCGCGCTTTTCCCGCCGATCTCGCGCAACGGCTGACCGGTGCGACGGTCACCAGCCTGTCGCGCCGCGCCAAATATGGGATCGTCTCGACCGACCGCGACGACCATATGATCTTCCATCTCGGCATGTCGGGGCGCTGGCGGACCGAGGGCGGCGACGCGGGCAAGCACGACCATCTGCTGCTACAAACCGGGGCCGGGCATCGGCTGTTCCTACACGACCCGCGCCGCTTCGGTTCGGTCGACCTCGTTGCGGGCGATCCGTTGGTGCTTTTCCCGGCCTTTGTGACGCTCGGCCCCGAGCCATTGTCCGACGCCTTCGATACCGCCTGTCTCGCCAAGGCGCTTGCTGCGCGCCGCGCGCCGATCAAGGCGATGCTGCTCGACCAGACGGTCGTCGCGGGGCTCGGCAACATCTATGTCTGCGAGGCGCTCAACATGGCGCGCATCCATCCCGCGAAGCCCGCCGCCGACGTGTCGAAGGCGAAGCTCGCGCTGCTCGTGCCCGCGATCAAGCAGGTACTGACCGCCGCGATCGCCGCCGGCGGCTCGACGCTGCGCGACTTCCTCAGCCCTGAGGGCGACCTCGGCTATTTCGCGAAGGACTGGCGCGTCTATGGCCGCGAGGATGAGGTCTGCGAATGCGGCGGCACGATCGTCCGCATCGTCCAGTCGGGTCGCTCGACCTTCTATTGCCCCAAATGCCAGCGTTGATGCGGGATATTTCCCGCAAACCCATTGACCGGAGCGGCCTTGCTGGCTATGGGCGCACCCTTCGAGCAGGGTCCGGTTGTCCGGAACCGGCCGTATCCGGACATTGATTCGCACGTTTCGCGCGATTCGGCTGCTCCGGTGACGCTGTGCTCCGACCGACACTAGACCGTTTGAAAACCGAGGAATTTATGGCCAATACGCCCCAGGCAAAAAAGCGCATCCGCCGCAACACCGCGCGCACCGTCGTGAACAAGAATCGCGTTTCGCGCATTCGCACGCTGGTCAAGAAGGTGGAAAACGCCGTCGCCGCCGGCGACAAGGATGCCGCTGCAACCGCGCTGAAAGCCGCGCAGCCCGAAATGGCCCGCGGCGTCGCCAAGGGTGTGCTCCACAAGAACACCGTCGCGCGCAAATTCTCGCGGCTGACCAAGAGCGTCAACGCCATCGCCTGAAGGGGCGGTTGATTCGACCCCGCGTCGAACCAGGCATCAAAAAGGACCCGCCGGTGACCGCCTGCGGGTCCTTTTTTGTGTCCGTTTCGGGACGGTCGCGAGCCGCCTCATTTGTGACAAGCCGATGGCAATAGTGTTGCAACGCGGTAAGTCGCGGATTTACCGCGATTCGTTGCCCACGACCTCGATTGTCACATATAAGATGTTGAAAAACATGGTGAAATACCCGGCTTCGCGCGAATCCGGGGTGCCTGACGAGTCAAGATTTTTATTTCAGTATTTTTACACGTGGCGCTCTTGATAGACTCCGCCTCCCCTGCCTAGACAGGACATGTCATCGGCCTTCGCCGCTGGCCGCCACATCACATGATTCGCTCTCCTTCGCTGCTCGCGCGGAATGGAGGCTTGTGTCCTTCGAACGGGCATTTGCGTTTCCTTGTGCGCGGCGGCGGCGTGGCTGCCGGGGGGCGGAGCGATGGCGAACAAGGCGAGGGGGCAGGCGTGAATTCAGGCGGGGAGAGCTATGGCCAAGGCGGCGGACAAATGGCGATGAGCGGCGATGCCGCAACGCTGTGGCCGCGCGTGGCCGAAGGCTTGCGCCGCGACCTCGGCGTGCGTACCTTCGACCATTGGTTGAAGCCGGTGCGCTTTGCCGAATATTGCGCGCTGTCGGGCGTCGTCACGCTCGAGGCGGCGAGCCGCTTCTCGGCCAACTGGATCAACGAACGTTTCGGGGACCGGCTCGAACTCGCGTGGCGTCAGCACCTTCCGACGGTGCGCGGCGTCACCGTGCGCGGCGCCAGTGTGGGGGCCGAGCGTGCCGCGATCCTCGCGCAGCCGCCGCTGCCGACCTTCGAGACGCCGGCTCCGGCTGCGAATCCGGCGCTGCCCGGCTTTGACCCGCGCTTGTCGTTCGATCGTTTCGTCGTCGCGCGCTCGAACATCCTCGCGGCCAACGCCGCGCGCCGCATGGCGATGGTCGAGACGCCGCAGTTCAACCCGCTCTACCTCTGCTCGGGCACGGGGCAGGGCAAGACCCATTTGATCCAGGCGATCGCGCAGGACTATGCTGCGGCACACCCGACCGCGACCATCATCCTGATGTCGGCCGAAAAATTCATGCTCGAATTCGTCGGCGCGATGCGCGGCGGCGACATGATGGCGTTCAAGGCGCGGCTGCGCGCCGCCGACCTGCTGCTGCTCGACGATTTGCAGTTCGTGATCGGCAAGAATTCGACGCAGGAGGAATTGCTCCATACGATCGACGACCTGATGACTGCGGGCAAGCGCCTGGTGGTCACCGCCGACCGCCCGCCGGCGATGCTCGACGGGGTCGAGGCGCGGCTGCTGTCGCGGCTGTCGGGTGGACTCGTCGCCGATATCGAGGCGCCCGAGGATGATCTGCGCGACCGCATCATCCGCCAGCGGCTCGCCGCGATGCCGATGGTCGAGGTCCCCGACGACGTCGTCGCCTATCTGGTCAAGCACTTCACCCGCAACATTCGTGAACTCGAAGGCGCGCTCAACAAATTGCTCGCCTATGCGGCGCTCACCGGCGCCCGGCTGGACCTCGCGCTGGCCGAGGACCGGCTCGCCGAAAATGTCCGCAGCGCCCGCCCGCGCATCACGATCGACGAGATCCAGCGCGCGGTTTGCGCGCATTACCGCCTCGACAAGAGCGAGATGGCGTCGAAGCGCCGCGTTCGCGCCATCGCGCGCCCACGTCAGGTCGCCATGTATCTGGCGAAGGAACTCACCCCGCGCTCCTATCCCGAAATCGGCCGCCGCTTCGGCGGGCGCGATCATTCGACGGTGATCCACGCGGTGCGCACGGTCGAGGCGCTGCGCGTCAGCGACAGCGAACTCGACGCCGAAATCGCAGCGATCCGCCGCAGCCTCAACGGCTGATCGCCGGATTCATACAGGCCTTATCCCGGGCTTATCCCCGGTTTCACCCACAAACAAAAAGGCCCACCGTCCGGGTGGAAGGCGGGCCTTTTGTTTGACCGGAGAATGGCAGGCTCAACCCTTTTCGGGCGGCGCCACCGTGATCCGCACCTTCTCACCCGAATTGCCGGGAAAGCCGGTGAACATCGCTTCGACCAGGTTCGGGACGATCGTCTGAAGATTATTGTCGCGCGACTGCGCCTCGGCGCGCCCTTCGAACAGGCGGTAACCGTCCGACGCGCGGCTGATCTGCAAGTCGAGACCGCTGGTGTAGACGGTGAAGCTTTCGACATCATTATAGCCGAAGCCCGGCCCGAACCCGCCCCACAGGAACGGGTCGCGATAGCCATAGACAAAGCGGCGTCCGCCGTGGCCGCGCACGATCACCGGCGGGCCGTAAAAGCCGCGGCCATAATAGCCGCCGTACCAGGGATCGCCGAAACCGGTGCTGCGCACACGCTCGCGGCCCTTGTCCACGTCATAGGCCATACGCACGACCATGTCGGCGCGTTCGCCCGGCGCCGCAGGACGATAGCCGAACCGCGTCAGCTCGCCCGCCACCAGATTGGCATATTGGCCGAATTCGATGCCGCCGGCGAGCTGCGGATTGCCCGCTTCGACGACGAAGCTCTGCCCTTGCGGCGCGGGAAGCTGGGTCTGGAAGCGTGCGACATCGGCTTTGAAGGGGGTGGCGCAGCCGGAAATCGCCAGCGTCGCGGCGGTCAGCGCGGCAAGGCTCAGCTGCCGGAAAACTCGTTTGTTCATCATCGTCTTGGCTCCGTGAGTCGGCGCGCGCAAACGCCGCTCCTTATAGCATGACTATGCCGATACGACTTAACCTTGGTTGAACTCGCTTCGTCGCACGGCTGCTTCCTTACCCGATATGGGGAGCAGGCGTGCGAAAACAAGAATTACACCCAGCAAACAGGCGGTTCGCTCAAAACCCTAACGGCACAGGCCGAGCGCCGTATAGGCGGCGTCGAGTGTCGGTTTTGCCAGTGCTGCGGCGCGCGCGGCGCCATCCTCGAGCGCCGCGTCGATCGCCGACGTGTCGGCCTTGAGCGCTGCAAAGCGCGTCGCGATCGGCTGCAGCGTCTCAACCAGCAGTTCGCCGAGCGCGGGCTTGAGCGTCCCGAAGCCTTGGCCCGCGAAACGCGTCAGCACGGTATCGACGCTTTCGTCGGCCATGGCGGCGTAGATCGACACGAGATTTCTCGCCTCGGGCCGCCCCTCGAGCCCTGCGGCCTCCGACGGCAACGGCTCGGCGTCGGTCTTTGCCTTGCGGATCTTCGCCATGATCGTGTCGGCGTCGTCGACCAGGTTGATCCGGCTCGCATCGCTCGGGTCCGACTTTGACATTTTGGCGCTGCCGTCGCGCAGGCTCATAATCCGCGCTGCCGCCGGCGGGATCGTCGGCTCGGGCAGGGTGAAGGTTTCGGTCGCGGTATCGAGGTTGAACTTGCTTGCGATGTCGCGCGCCAGTTCGAGGTGCTGTTTCTGGTCGTCGCCGACGGGGACATGCGTCGTCTGGTACAGCAGCACGTCGGCCGCCTGGAGCACTGGATAGGCGTAGAGGCCCACGCTCGCGCCCTCGCGGTTCTTGCCCGACTTTTCCTTGAACTGCGTCATCCGGTTCAGCCAGCCGATCCGTGCGGTGCAGAACAGCAGCCACGCCAGCTCGGCATGGGCGGGGACGCGCGCCTGGTTGAACAATATGGCTTTCGCCGGGTCGATCCCGGCGGCCATCAGCGCCGCCGCCATTTCGCGCGTGTTCGCGGTCAGCTCGGCGGGGTCGTTGTGGACGGTGATCGCGTGCAGATCGGCGAGGAAATAGAGCTTCTCGCCCTCCATCTCGTCCTGCATGCGCACCCAGTTGCGGATCGCGCCCAGATAATTGCCCAGGTGCAAATTTCCGGTGGGCTGGATGCCCGACAAGGTCCGCATGATCTATTCCTCTGTAAGCGCGGGTTTGGCGCGCCGCCGCGTCAGCATGGCGATCAGATCCTTGTCAAGCGCGCCGACAAGGAAGGCGGCGGCAAAGAAGATCGCCCCGCCGACGGCGCACAGCGCACCGAGCGAGGCGATACGCTCGATCACCGACCCGGCATAATATGATTGCAGCTGCGGCATCAGCCACCACAAGGCGGCCGCCATCGCCGCGACCGCGACCATCTGGCGCAGGATGCGCCCGCCGAGCCGTGCGGTGAAATGGAACCAGCCGCGTCGGTGCAGGATGATATAGAGCAACAGGCAGTTGATCGAGGCCGACACTGCGGTCGCCCCGGCGAGGCCCACAATGCCATAGCGTTCGACGACATAGAGATTGATCGCAATATTGACGACCAGCGAGGCCAGCGCGGTCCACACGGGCGTCTTCGTGTCCTCGCGCGCGAAAAAGCCCGGGTTCAGGATCTTCACGATGACATAGGCGGGCAGACCCGCGACCAGCGCAACGACGATATTCGCCATCAGCGCACCATCGGCGGCGGTGAACTTGCCTCCGACGAAAAAGGCGGCGGTAAAGGCCGGCGCGCAGATCGCCAGCGCGGCCGCGGCGGGCAGCGTCAGCAAGGTCGCGATCTCGAACGCATTGGCCTGCAATCTTTGCGCCTCGGCGCCGTCGTCGCTGTGGATATGGCGCGCCAGCATCGGCAGGATCGCAGTGCCCAATGCGATACCGACGATGCCCAGCGGTAACTGGTTCAGCCGGTCGGCAAGCTTGAGCAAAGTCAGTGATCCCTGCGGCAGGCTGGTCGCGAAGAAGGTGTCGACGAACTGGCTGATCTGATAGATTCCGGCGCCGAAGGTCGCGGGCAGGATCAGCATGCCCAGCTTCTTCACCTCGGGCGTGACCTTGGGAAGGCGGATGTGCAGTTTCAGCCCCGCGCGCCGCACCGCCCACCACAGATAGGCGAGTTGGACCACCCCGGCGGTCGCGACCGAGATCGCCAGCGCTAGTGCGACGATGCGGTCGTCGCCGCCGGGGCCGCGCATTTCGGCGCCGATCAGGATGCCCGCGATCAGCACGATGTTGAGCAGCACCGGCGCTGCTGCGCCCGGTGCAAAGCGCGAGCGCGCGTTGAGCAGGCCAGACAGCATCGCGACCAGGCTGATCAGCCCCAGATAGGGAAAGGTGATGCGGCTGAGGAATACGGCGAGCTCGAACTTGCCCGGTACTTCCTGATATTCGCGCGCGAGCAGCCAGACGATGCCCGGCATGGCGATCATCGCGATCGCGGAAAACACCAATAGCACCCACAGGAAAACGCCGAGCACGTCGTCGGCGAATTGCGCCGCTGCGTCCTCGCCACCGTCCCCGTGCAGCGCGCGGCTATACATGGGGACGAAGGCGACCGAAAAGGCGCCCTCGGCGAACAGGCGGCGAAAGGTGTTGGGCAGGGTGAAGGCGAGTTGGAAAGCATCGGCGGCCAGCCCCGCGCCGAGCACCCGGGCCAGCAGCATGTCCCGCGCGAAGCCGAACAACCGGCTGACCATCGTCAGCCCGCCGATCGTCCCGACGCTTTTGACCAGGCTGCTCACCCCGTCAGCCCGCCTCCTCGGCTAATCCTACGCCTGGCCGATCGGTGCTTCGCCGGCCTGTTCGGCCGCGATCTGCTGCGCCTGTTGCTGGAACAGGCCGTGGAAATCGATCGGTTCGAGCAACAGCGGCGGGAAACCGCCGTCGCGCACGACATCGGCGACGACACGGCGCGCGAAGGGGAACAGGATGCGCGGCGCTTCGGCGAGGAAAAAGGGCTGCAGCTGGTCGTCGGGCACGTTGCGCACGCCGAACAGGCCGGCATATTTCAGCTCGACGACAAAGCCGACCAGCTCGCCATTCTTCGACGTGATGTCGATCTTCAGCGACACTTCGAACAGCCCGTCACCGACATTGTCGGCGCCGATATTGAACTGGACGTCAACCTGCGGTGCGTCCTGGACCTGATAGATGGCGGGCGCGTTCGGGTTTTCGAACGACAGATCCTTCACATATTGCGAGATCAGGCCGATCGCCGGCGAATTATCCTCGCCATTCGAAAGAGTTTCGGGGGTGAATTCGGGCGTCGTTTCGTCGGCCATGTCGGTCTTGCTTTCCCTGTCGTCTAATAGGAACTCCTGCGGCGTCCGGATCGAGCGATCCGGCCGCGCGGGCGGTTGCGGCGGCGCTTAGCAGCGGCGGGCGGGTAGCACAATGGGCGCGCAAGTGGCCCGGCCCGGCAACCCGATGGGCGTATCCAACGTTGGGCAAACGTTGACCTGCTCCAAGGCTGCGGCCATGGTGATTTGAAACATGGCCGCCGATAGCCTATGTATCGGTCCGACTTCTTCTCAAGACGCATATTGGACTTCAGCCCGTGACAGCCATTTCGATCGTCCTGCTCGCCATGATCGCCGCCTTTCTCGGCATGCGGCTCTATTCGGTGCTTGGCAAGCGCACGGGCCATGAACAAGAGCCCGTGCTGCCGCGTCGCGACGATCGCGCCGCGCCCACCCCGGTCCGCGTTGATGATAGCGAAGCGCCCGGCGCGCCGCAGGGCAGCGCCGCCGATACCTCGGGCCTTGTCTATGAACCCGCAGCCGAAGCGGGCCTCCGCGCTCTGCTCGCGACCGACCGCAGTTTCGATGCCGGGCGGTTCATGGAAGGCGCCGAAGCCGCCTATCGCATGATCCTCGAAGCCTTTTGGGCGGGCGACCGCGATACGCTGCGCGACCTGTGCGATCAGGACAGCTATGACGGGTTTGTCGAAGCGATCGCGGCGCGCGAAGCGCGCGGCGAGCGGCTCGATAACCGTCTCGTCGGCATCGATTCGTCGAAGATCACCGACGTCGAGCTGGCGGGCGGCGAAGCGCGCATCACCGTGCGTTATCGCGCCGACATCAGCGCGATCACCCGCGATGCCGACGGCAATATGATCGCCGGGTCGATGATTGACGCGCGCGAGACCAACGACCTGTGGACCTTCCGCCGCGCGATCGGCAGCAACGATCCCAACTGGCTGCTCGACGAAGCCGAATCCGCCTGACCCTGATGCCCGGCCCCGTCTCCGCCCGGGCGCTGGGTTTCGCCCTTCTCGCCATCGTGCCCGCGCTGTCGGCCTGTTCGTCGGTGATCCCCGATGCTGGCGGTGGCCGTGTCGAAACCGCGCCGCGCCCCGCGCCAGCGCCTGCTCCCACTCCGACCCCGACACCCTCAGGCTCGACCCGCCCCTATACGCCGCGCCCCTCCGAAAGCGGGTCGGTCGCGGCCAAGCCGATTCCGGCGACCCCCAACCCGGTGCTCGCCGCACCGGTGGTTCCGGCGAGTGCGACCAACGCCGCCGAAGCCGGGGTCGTTGCGGGGCCCGAATTTACCGATCTCAGCGTTTCGGCGTCGCAGGCGAGCGCCGCGCTCGCCGCCTTCCGCCTCAGCTGCCCCTCGGTCACCCGCCGCGCCGACGCCAGCGGCCTGACCCAGAATGCCGACTGGACCGACAGCTGCAATGCCGCCAAGGACTGGCGCGACAGCGACGCGGCGGCTTTTTTCACGCGCTATTTCGGCACGGTGCAGGTCGGCGCCGGCACCGCCTTTGTCACCGGCTATTACGAGCCTGAAATCGCCGCCTCGCGCACCAAGCGGGCGGGCTATGACGTCCCCGTCTATCGCCGCCCCGCTGACCTCATCGACGTCGACCTCGGCCAATTTTCCGACGACCTGAAGGGCAAGAAGATTCGCGGCCGCGTCGAGGGCAGCAATTTCGTGCGCTACTACGACCGCGGGGCGATCGAACGCGGCGCCCTCGAAGGCCGCGGGCTCGAAATCGCCTGGGCCGCCGACGCCGCCGAGTTTTTCTTCCTGCAGATCCAGGGTTCGGGCCGTCTCCGCCTGCCCGATGGCGACATCATGCGGATCGGTTACGACACGCAGAACGGCCGCGACTATGTCGGCATCGGCAAATTGCTCGCCGACCGCGGTCAGCTGAAACCGGGCCAAACCTCAATGCAGGGTATCCTCGATTACCTCCGCGCCGACCCGGTCCGCGGCGCCGCGGTGATGAACGAGAACCCGAGTTGGGTCTTCTTCCGAGAGATCACCGGTCCGGGGCCGCTCGGCGCCCTCGGGGTGCCGGTGACGGGCCGCGCGAGCGTCGCAGCCGATCCCAAATATGTGCCCCTCGGCGCGCCGGTCTTCCTGTCGCTCGACCGCGCCGAACCGGGTGGCCTGTGGATCGCGCAGGACACCGGCGGCGCGATCCGCGGCGCCAACCGCTTCGACAGTTTCTGGGGCGCGGGCAATGACGCGCGCGCGATCGCCGGCGGCATGGCCGGGCGCGGCTCGGCGCTGATCCTCCTGCCGCGCACCAGCATCGCGCGGCTCATCCGGCGCTGATCGTGGCGCGCCGGCTCGCGCCTGATGAGTCGGCGCTCTGGAAAAAGGTCGCGGCGACGGTCACCCCGATCGCCAAGCGCTCCGCCTCGCTCGCGCCCACCGCCCCGCCAACGGTCAAGCCCCCGAAAGCGCAGCCCCGGATCGTCGCACCGCCCGCCGCGCGTCCGCCCGCTCCGCTCCCGTCCCCGCGCCGCACGCACAGCGCCGCGACGCTCGACGGCCATTGGGACCGCCGCTTGCGCAAGGGGCTGGTCCGTCCCGACATGAGCATCGACCTCCATGGTCATACGCTCGCCTCGGCGCAGGCGCTGCTCGACGACAGCATCCACCGCGCGCTGATCCGCGGCGCGCGCGTACTGCTCGTCGTGGCGGGTCGCCTCCGCCCCGGCGCCGACCGGCTACCGCAGATGCATGGCGACCCGCGCCCGCGCGGCGCGATCCGCGCCTCGCTCCCCGACTGGCTCGCTTACTCGCCCTATGCCGACCAGATCGTCGCTCTCCGCCCCGCGCATATCAGCCATGGCGGGGCGGGGGCGGTCTACGTCATTCTGCGCCGCGCCCGCGACGACTAGGAAAAGGCGCGCATCAAAATCCCGCGATAAATGGCGGCCAGCTTGTGCAGGTCGGCGACCGCGACCGCCTCGTCCAGCTTGTGCATCGTCGCATTGGTCAGTCCGAATTCGACGACCGGGCACAGCGCGTGCAGGAAGCGCGCGTCCGACGTGCCGCCCGTCGTCGACATTTCGGGCATGATGTCGGTCTCGGCATGGATCGCCTCGGCGACCAGTCCCGACAGATCGCCCGGCGGGGTCAGGAAGGCTTCGCCCGATATCTTGCCCAATATCTTGGCTTTCGGTTCGACCTCGTGTGTGATGCGCTCGATCATCGCGACCAGGTCGGCGCCCCGGTGCGCGTCGTTGAAGCGGATCGACAGCCGCGCGCGCGCCGACGCCGGGATGACGTTGGTCGCGCCATTACCGACCTCGATGTCGGTGAATTCGATGTTCGAGGGCTGGAACCAGTCGTTGCCTTCGTCCAGCACCACCGCGTCGATCGCCGCCAATATCTTAACCAGCTTGGGGATCGGGTTGTCGGCCAGATGCGGGTAAGCGACATGCCCCTGCGTTCCCGGCACGTCGATCCAGATGTTGACCGACCCGCGCCGCCCGATCTTCACCATATCGCCGAGCCGGTTCACCGACGTGGGCTCGCCGACGACGATCATGTCGGGCGCAACGCCGCGCCCCGCCATATGCTCCATCAGCGCGCGGGTGCCGAAGATCGCCGGACCTTCCTCGTCGCCGGTGATGATCAGGCTGATCGTCCCGGCATTCGCCGGGGTTGCCGCAGCCGCGGCGACGAAGGCGGCGATCGACCCCTTCATGTCGACCGCCCCGCGCCCGTAGAGCAGCTCATCGCGCACCTCGGGCGCAAAGGCATCGCCGGTCCAGCCGACGCCGGGCGGCACCACGTCGAGGTGCCCGGCAAAGCCGAAATGCCGCAGCCCCGTGCCTTTACGCACAGCAAGCAGATTCTCGACCGGCCCGTCGGGCTCGATCCCGTCGATGAAGCGCTCGACGGTAAAGCCGAGCGGGACGAGCGCCGCCTCGAGCACGTCGAACACCGCGCCGGTGGCCGGGGTGACGGAAGGGGCGGCGATCAGCGCCTGGGCGAGGTCCACGGGGTCGATGCTGTGCGTCATCCCCGCCCTTTACGCCCTCGCGCGCTGCGAAGTCGAGGCTTTGCATCGCACGCTGATTGTGCGAAACAAAGGAAGAACAGAAAGCAGGACTGCCATGCCCAAGCTCGATCTCGACGCCATCCCGCAGACCAACATGACCGGCTATCCCGCGCCCTATGACGCTGCTGTGCAGGGCCGCTGGTATCGCCGCCTCGCGCCCGTCACCGGGATCAGCGATTTCGCCGCCAGCCATGTCGTGCTCAAACCCGGCGCGATGTCGTCGCAGCGCCACTGGCACGATGGCGAGGACGAGATGGTGGTGCTGATCACTGGCGAGGCGGTGCTGGTCGAGGACGACGGCCGCTGGCTCATGCGGCCCGGCGACATCGCGGTGTGGCCCAAGGGCAGCACCAACGGCCATCATCTGATCAATGAAAGCGATGCCGACTGCGTGCTGGTCGCGCTCGGCGGCGGCAAAAAATATGACACCGGCGGCGGCTATTCGGACATCGACATGCTCTTCACGCCCGACGGTTATTTCCACAAGGACGGCACGCCCTATCCGACCAAGCGGATTCCCTAGTCGATTCGGAACCCGGTCAGCACGAACTTGGCGGGCGCGGTCGCATAGATCCCGTGGCCGCGTGCGTTCGACGATCCGAACACAAGTCCCACCCGTTCGACATCGGCCAGAGCATCGCGCATCGCGCCGGGGTTGGTCGCCGACGGCTGCCCCAGCACCGAAATCCACTGCGGATCATCAAGCGCGACGCTGATCTCGCCGACCCCGGGAGCCAGTTCGCGCACGCTCGCCGACGGGGCGTACCAGCGATAATATTGATAGCGCCCGCGCGCGTTCCAATTGTCGCCGCGCCGCTGAAGATAGAGCGAGACCGTCCCAGCGCGGTCGGGGTTCGCCTGCGGTACGAAGCGCGTGCCGGCCCGCGCATCGATGCGGTAGCGCACGACGATCCGCGATTTCCCAGCGAGCGATCCCGGGCGGAAGGTCACATAATGGACATGCCCCGCCGCTTTGCTGCCGACCGGGAAGTCGAATGACCAGCCGCCGCGCTCGGGCCTAGGCGCCAGCGGCATGCCGACCGAATAATTTTTGCCGCGAATGATCGGGCCGATTTCCCATTCGGATGCGGGCAGCGCCGCTGATGCGGCGACCGATGCGCCAAGCACAAGGGCGGAGACGAGAAGAATCTTGTTCATCGGCGCTGTCTATCGCATCGTCGGCAGCCTCCGCTGAATGCCGCGTTCATCGCCGCGACACCTCAGTCGGTCGTCGGCCCTTCGAACTTCTCGATGATCCAGTCCTCGGCCTGCGCCCCGCCGATCCATTCCTGCATATGCGGGTGGCTGATCACCGCCTGGCAATAGGGCAGGGCAAAGCGCGGCAGGGGAATCGAATAGGTGATGAAGCGCGTCACCACCGGCGCGAACATCATGTCGGCGGCCGACCAGTCGCCGAAGAGGAAATCGCCCTCGCCGCCAAAGCGTGCGCGGGCCTCGGCCCAGATCTGCAGGATGCGCACGACATCGGCCTGCACCTCGGGCAGCAGCTCGCCCGCCGGATAGATGCGGCGGATGTTCATGCTGTGGTTGCGGCGCAGCGCGGCGAAGCTCGAATGCATTTCGGCCGCCATCGACCGCGCCATCGCGCGCGCGGCGATGTCGGTCGGCCAATAGCCCCGCTCGCGGCCGGTTTTCTCGTCGAGATAGTCGATGATCGCCAGGCTGTCCCAGACGACGATGTCCTCGCCGTCCCACAGGATCGGCACCTTGCCCCCCGACGGCGCGAACTCGTCGCCTTCGCGGCGGTTCGACCAATCCTCATCGTACAAGGGGACCGTGATTTCCTCGAACGGCAGCCCGCTGTGCTTGGCCGCAAGCCAGCCGCGCAGGCTCCAACTCGAATAGGCCTTGTTGCCGATGAAGATTTTCATGGGGACTCCCTCTTTCCCTCTCCCTCAAGGGGCGAGGAGCGAAAGTCAAACCTCCACTGCCTCCAGCACCGCAGTGCGCAACTCGGCGATGCCCATGCCTTTTTCGCTGCTCGTCACGATCACCTCGGGATGCGCGGCCGGGTGCTTGCGCGCCTCGACCTCGGTCTCGGCCAGCACACGCGCCAGTTCGGTCGCCTTCACCTTGTCGGCCTTGGTCAGCACGATCCGGTAACTCACCGCCGCAGTATCGAGCATCTCCAGCACGTCGCGGTCGACGTCCTTGATCCCGTGGCGGCTGTCGATCAGCACCAGCGTGCGTTTCAGCACCTGCCGCCCGCGCAGATAATCGTTGATCAGGAAGCGCCATTTCTTGACGACGTCCTTGGGGGCCTTGGCGAAACCATAGCCGGGCATGTCGACCAGCCGGAAAATCAGCGGTTCGCCGACGTCGAAATAGTTGAGCTCCTGTGTCCGTCCCGGGGTCACCGAGGTGCGCGCGAGCCCGTTGCGGTTGGTCAGTGCGTTGAGCAGCGACGATTTTCCGACGTTCGAGCGCCCGGCAAAGGCGATCTCGGGCATCGACGGCTTGGGCAGATGCTCAAGCGCCGGGGCCGATTTCAGGAAAGCGATCGGCCCCGAAAACAGCTTGCGCGCGCGTTCAGGGCGCTCGGGGTCGGACCCCGGTGCGGGCTGGTCGTCGCTCACTTCGCCGCTGCCGTCCTCAGCGCCGGGAATTTGCGGTACATCCATTGCTGCTGCGCGATCGACAGGCAGTTGTTGGTGATCCAGTACAAGAGCAGGCCCGCCGCGAAGGGCGCCATGATGAACATGAACATCCACGGCATGATCTTGAACACCTGCGCCTGCACCGGATCGGCCGGCGGCGGGTTCAGGCGGAACTGCAGATACATGGTGGTGCCCAGGATGACCGCCATCACGCCGATCCCCAGGATCGACGGCGGCGTGAAGGGCAGCAGCCCGAACAGGTTCAGGATATGCAACGGATCGGGCGCCGACAGATCCTTGATCCACAGGATGAACGGCTGGTGCCGCATTTCGATCGTCAGCATCAGCACCTTGTACAGGGCGTAGAAGATCGGGATCTGGATCAGGATCGGCAGGCAGCCGGCGAGCGGATTGATCTTCTCGTCCTTGTAGAGCTTCATCAGCTCCTGCTGCTGCCGCTGCTTGTCGTCCTTATATTTTTCCTGCAGCGCCTTCATCTTCGGCTGGACGATGCGCATCTGCGCCATCGAATGGAATTGCCGCTGGGCGATCGGGAACATCAGCAGGCGGATGATCAGCGTCAGCGCCATGATCGCGAGCCCGAAATTGCCGACCATGCGGAACAGCCAGTCGAGCAATTTGAAGATCGGGATTTCGAAAAAGTCGAACCAGCCCCAGTCGATCGCATGCGACAGGCGCGTGATGCCCAGGCGGTTGGTATAGTCTTCGAGGACGCTCACTTCCTTGGCGCCGGCAAAGACGCGGCTGGTGGTCGTCACCTGGCGGCCCGGGGCGACCTGAACAAAATTGCGCGCGAACATCGTCCGGAAGGAATTGGCGCTGAGCGCCTCCATTTCGGCGGTGACCTTTTCGCCCTTGGCGGGGATGACCGCAGCGAGCCAATATTTGTCGCTGAAGCCCAGCCACGCCGCCGAATTGAATTTCGCTTCGCTGTCGTCCTTCTCGAGGTCGTCATAATCCCAGTCGAATTCGGACACGCCGCCGACGAATCCGGTCGGGCCGACATGGATGGTCATCGAATCGGCATCTTCGTGGTGGGTCGGTTTGCCCAGCCGGTCGACCAGCGCATAGCTGCTGACCGCGACGGGCGCCGTGCCGCCGTTGGTGACCGTCTGCTTCGCGGTGATCAGATAGTCGGCGTCGATGCTATATTCGATGCGAAAGGTCTGGCCGGTCGGATTGGCCCAGCTCAGCGTGACCGGCGTCGTCGGGGTCAGCTTGGTTCCCGTTGCGGTCCACAAGGTCGAGGCGGTCGGCACTGCGATGCTGTGCGACGACCAGCCGATGCTCGCGAAATAGGCTGCCTTGGTGCCCGCCGGGGCGAACAAACGGACCGGCGGCGAGTTTTTGGCGATCGTCTGGCGATATTTGGTCAGCGTGATGTCGTCGATCCGCGCGCCGACCAGATTGATCGACCCCGCCACCTTCGGCGTGTCGATCGGGATGCGGTTGCCGTCCGCCAGCACCGTTTCGATCGGACGCACCGCTTCCGCGGCGGGAGCGGGCGGAGCGCCCGGCGCCGGCGGTGCGCCAAGCTGGCCCGGCGTCGTCGCGGGCGTGGCACCCGGCGTCCCGGCAACCGTCTTGGTCACATCGGGCTTGGTCGGGGTCGGAAAGAATTTGTCGGAGACGAAGCTCCAGCCGAGCAGGATGGCCGCCGACAGCAACAATGCCGTGATCCAGTTACGCTTGTCGTCCACGCTGGTTGGTCTCTCTTCGTGTCAAATCAGGGATTATGGTACGGGGTCGTAGCCGTGGCCGCCCCAAGGATGGCAGCGCAATAGCCGCTTTGTCGCGATCCAGCCACCCTTGATCGCGCCATAACGTTCGAGTGCGGTGATGGCATAGGCGCTGCACGACGGGGCGTAGCGACAGGTGGGGGGCAGGATGCGCGATGGCCCATATTGCCAGCCGCGCGCGATCAGGATGAGCAGCTTGGCGATCATGCGTCGGAAACTTTGGATGCGGCCTGTTTCGCGAGTTTCTTCGCCGCGCGCCCTAAGGCATCGGTCAGTTGTTCGCCAAGGTCGGCATAGACGATGTCATTGCCCCCCGGCCGGCCGATCAGCACATGGTCGGCGCCCGCGACTCCCGATTCGGGAAGCGCCGCGCGGCACAGTTCGCGCAGCCGGCGCTTCATCCGGTTGCGCGTGACGGCATTGCCGACCTTCTTGCTGACGGTATAACCGATGCCCATCGCGTCGTCGGCATCGCCGCGGGCGCGGACGAGCAGGACGAAGCCGGGCATGGGAAAGCGAAGGCCGCGGTTGGCGGCCAGGAATTCGCTGCGTTTTGAAAGCGTTCGCACCAGCTCAGCCGGTGCCGAGCCGGACTTTAGGCCGACAGCTTCTTGCGGCCCTGGGCGCGGCGGTTGGCGAGAATCTTGCGGCCGCCAACCGTTGCCTTGCGGGCGCGGAAACCGTGGCGACGGGCGCGCACGAGGTTGCTCGGTTGAAAGGTACGCTTCATCGCGGTTGTCCCTAATTCGCTTGATATGCTCTAACAGAAAAGGGCCGCCAAACGTGGGCGGCCACTGATGGAGGCGCGGATAAGCGAGAGTCGGCGCAAAGTCAATTGTCATCGCGGCTCTCCGCGGGGCTGATGTTAACCTCGGTGTCGAGGGCAGCGCGTTCGCGCCGCCGCGCCGCACTGCCGCGCCGCATGATGCGGTCGGTCCAGCCGGCATAGCGCGGGTGCCGCCGCTTGAAGCGGACATAGATGCGTTTGGCCCAGGCGCTGTTTTGCAGGCACAGCATCAACCCGATCGGAAAGACGATCAGGAAACCGGGACCCGGCAATGGCCCGATGATCACCGCGACAATCATCAGCAATATGCCCAGACAGAAGAGCGTCAGCCGGACCTGCGCGGTCGACCGCAATCGCTGGTAAAGGCTGCGCTTTGCCATGCGGGCCGATGTGGGGAAGGCCCCGGCGTGTTACAAGGCTAGATCAGTTCAGCGTCACATAGCGCGCCATGTCGTCGCGCGTGAGGTAGGTGACATCGTCGAACGGCGTTTGGTTGGTCATCGCGTAAAAGGCGCGCGCCCTGGCGTCGTCGAGCCCCATTTCGCGGTAATAGCTCAAATATTCGGCGTGCACCGGATCGTTTGCGGCATAGTCGCGCGCTTCGCGGCCATATTCGTCGGCCCAGCTGTGGACGCCAAATTCGGCGTCGGGGGCGGCGCTGCGCCGGACGCCCGCCATCCACAATTCGACCGCGCCCGAGCGTACCGATCCGCCCTTGGGCACCACCGTCTCCATGGCCGCCCGGCGGATCGCGCGGGCGAGGATCAGGTTCGCGGCCTCGTCGAGGCTGCCTGGGCAATCGACCATCTCGATCCGCTTCAGCGTCGGATAGGCGGCGAGCATCGCGGCGAATTGGCGCGGCGTTGCGCTATCGACGTCGCCCGCCATGCGGACGGTGGTCGCGTCGATCACCGCGAAGGGACCGAAATTTGCCTTGGCCCGGCCGAGCGTCGCGAGCGCCGCACCCGGCGCATAGCGCCGCGTCGCGCCCCTATCGGCATCGCTTGCGAGGGCTTCGTCGTCGAGGAGCGCCGCATCCTCGTCGAGGACATCCCCTTCCTCGTCGCTGGTCGCATAGGTCCAGGTGACCGTCGTGGTCGTCGTGAGCTGCTGCGCCCGCGCCGGCGCGAACGCGAGAACCGACGCCAGGCAGGCGACGATCAGCGTGCGGAGAAGAGCGGATGGCGAAACCATGCCACCGCCTTCGCGCGCGGGCGCTTGCCAAATGGCAAAGCGGCAATGTCATCGCCGCATTAACCTAGCGGGCCTCGCTGCACCGTTTCGGGACGGCGTGCCGCCATGGGTTAATCGCGATCGGGGGCGCCGAGCGGGAAATAATGGCGGTACGGCCGCCCGCCGTCGACCGCGCGCGCCACCGATGGATGCGCGAGCAGGCGGGCGCGATAGGCGCGCAGATTTTCGTATTTTTCCGCAATCGGATAGACCCAATCGGCGTAGAAGAGCGACGGCGCCGCTGCGCAATCGGCGAGGGTGAAGCCATGAGGCGTCGCCCAGCCGCCGCCCGCCAGTTCCTTGTCGAGCCAGGCGTAGATCGTTTCCAGTTTCGCCTTTGCCGCCTCGACGACCATCGGCATATGGCCCTCGGGACCGCGGATCGCGTCGTTCACCACCTCCTGCATCTGGCCCATGACATGGTTGTCGAAGATCCGGTCGAGCAACCGGACCTGCAGCGCCGCTTCGAAATCCTGCGGGATCAGACGGGGTTCGGGGACGAGGTGGTCGAGATATTCGATGATGATCGACGCCTCGAACCAGGGCCGCCCGTCGTGGACGATCAGCGGGAATTTGCCGATCGGCCAATGTGCCCGCAGTTCCGGCCCATGCTCCGGAAATTCGGGATCGACGTTGCGATATTCGAACGCGATGTCCTTTTCATAGAGCGCAATCTGCGCCTTCCAGCTGTAGCTCGAAAAGGGGTGGCCATAGAAAATCAGCATGAGTTCGTTTCCTTGCGGGTCAGCCAGGCCAAGGGCCAGCCGATGAAGACGATATGCGGGAAAAGCGCCACCACGTCCTTGACGAGGTCGAGGGGCGGAAAGGGCGCTCCGAAACGGAGCGGCAGCACCACAGCGTTCATCACCAGATAGAGGCCGAAACCATAGAGGGCGCCGCTCAGCCACCACGGCTGTTTCGCGATCGCGGGTATGCGCCGCGCCGCCCAGAACCAGAAGCCGACCATCACCCCCATGATCGCATAATGGGTCGCGAGACCGGCGAGCGCTCCGCCGATGCCCCAGTCGCCGGCGGCGTCGCCAAAGGGTCCCTTGGCGACGCCGCGCAGCATCCGGCCGGGATCGCTTCCCGCCAGCACGCTCCACACGGCGGCATAGACGATGTCGAGCGTGCCGCAGAGCGCCCAGGCGAACAGCCGGCGGTTACGCGCCAAGCTGTTCGCCCCGCACCGCCGCCTCGATCGTCGCGATGTCGATTTTTTTCATCGTCATCATCGCGTCGAAGGCGCGTTTCGCGATTTCGGGGTCGCCGCCCATCGCCGCATCGGTCAGCACGCGCGGGGTGATCTGCCAGTTCAGGCCCCATTTGTCCTTGCACCAGCCGCATGCGCTTTCGGCGCCGCCATTATCGACGATCGCGTTCCAATAGCGGTCGGTCTCCTCCTGCGTGTCGGTATGAACCTGGAAGGAAAAGGCCTCGCTGTGCGGGAAGACCGGGCCGCCGTTGAGCCCGACGCAGGCGATGCCCAGCACCGTGAAATCGACGGTCAGCGCATCGCCCTGCTTGCCGCCCGGATAATCGCCGGGGGCGCGGTGGACCGCGCCGACGCTGCTGCCCGGAAAGGTGGCGGCATAGAAGGTCGCGGCTTCCTCGGCACCTTTGTCGTACCAGAGGCACAGGCTCACGGGCTGGCTTGTGGGTTGGTTCGTCATGTCGTCTCTCCTTTGATGGGCGCCCCGATCGACCACAGGTGACCGAAGGGGTCTTTCACCTGGGCATAACGGTCCCCCCAAAAGGCATCATGCGGCTCCAGCGTCGACGTCGCTCCCGCGTCGATCGCGCGTTTGAACCAGGCGTCGGTGTCGTCGACATGCAGGTGCAGCGTCGTCCCCGTCGGCGGCGCCATCGCGCTGCCGCCGCTATATTCGGGGAAATCATCGTGCATCATCAACGATGCGCCGTTGATATGGATGTGCGCGTGCATGAAGCGCACGCCGTCCTGCGCCGGCACGCGGACCTGCTCCGTTGCTCCGAACGCCTTTTTGTAGAAGTCGATCGCCTCGCCGCCGCGCTTGTCGGCGATCGCGATATGCGGGGTCAGTCCGCCGGTCGGCGCCTGATTGGGATGTCCGGTCATTCTGCCTCTCCTCTTCTGTCGCGATCAGGACCTCGGGCCGACGAGCCCGAATGCGGCGCCCTGCGGATCGATGCCGTTCATCGCATATTCGCCGCCGGGGATTTCCATCGGGTCGTTGGTCACCGTGCCGCCGTTCGCTTTTACCGCAGCCAGCGCGCGGTCGATATCGTCGACCCCGATATAATAGCTCCACATCGGCGCCGGCATGCCGGGCATCAGCGGCATCACCGCGCCCAGCCCCACCGCGCCGCGCTGGATGAACTGGTAGGCGCCCATGTCGCCCATATCCATTTCGCCCTCCTGGCCCCAGCCGAAGTGCTTGGTGTAAAAGGCGATGGCGGCGGCGGGGTCGTTCGTCGCCAGCTCGTTCCAGCGCATATGTTGCGCCTCGGTGATCGAAAAGACATTGCTTTCGGTCTTCTCAGCGCCCGGTGGCGGGGTCGGCGCCATGATATAGAAAGGCGCGCCCTGCGGGTCGGCCATCATGGCGATGCGGCCGGCCATCTCGACATCGCGGGCGGGCATCAGCAACTGGCCGCCATCCGCCGCGATCGCCGTCGCGGCGGCATCGACATCGGCGACATGAAGATAGCCGAGCCAGCAGGGCCGCGCGCCATGCGTCGCCATGTCGGGTGACAGCCGCAGCACGCCGCCGTTCATCCCGCCATCGCTGCGCGTGATGAAGCCATAGTCATTGTTGTCGCCATGGCCGGTCGACAAGGTCCAGCCGACCACCGCATCGTAAAAGGCCTTCGCGCCTTCGGGGTCGGGGGTCATCAGTTCGTACCAGATGAAATTCGATGCGTCGGTCATAACAAGACTCCTTTGCGAACCGGGGGCAGCGGAGGGGAGGGCCTGCTCGTCGGTCTAGGCGTCGACGATCGGCGCGAACCCGCCGTAGATCATGCGCTTGCCGTCGAAGGTCTGGTCGTTCGGATCATGCTGCATCCGCTCGTCCTTCATCACCTTGTCCCAGCCCGCCATGCGGGTTGCCTTGTCGGGCCATTCGACCCAGCTGAACACGACACTCTCGCCGTCCTGCCTGTGCGCGGCGCGGTTGTAATCGGTGACCTTGCCGTCGGGCACATCGTCGCCCCACGCCTCGACGACGCGCGTCGCGCCATGGTCGCGGAACACTTCGGATGCCTTGATCGCCATCGCGCGATAGGCTTCCTTGTTGGCGTCGGGCACCGGAACGATATAGCCATCGGCGTAACCGAAGCCGCCGTCGGCGCTGTCGTCGAGCAGCGAGTCGAAACCGGCGACGATCATCCGCTTGCCGTCAAACGGCATGTCGCCGCCCATCGCCGCCATGCGCGGGTCGGTCATCATCTTTTCGGTTGCGGCATCGCGCGTCGCCTTGTCGGGATATTCGAACCAGCTGAACACGACGGTCTCGTCGGGCTTCGCCTGGACGGCGCCCTTGAAGTCGTTGATCTTGCCGTCGGGCACGTCGTCGCCCCAGCATTCGACCATGCGCGCGACGCCGAACTCCTTGAACAAGGGCGCGGCGTCGGCGGCGTGCTTGCGATAGGCTTCTTTGTTGGCGGTCGGCACCGCGACCACAAATCCTTCTACATAGGTCATCTTGTCTCTCCTTGGGGGGGGGAGGGGATTTCAGGCGGCGGGTGGTCCCGCTTCGTCGCTGAAGGCGGCGAGCTGCGCATCCATGGCGCGCTGGAAGGCGGGGCGGGCGAGGCAGCGGTCCAAATAGGCCTGCAGTCGCGGCTGCTCGGCGATCAGCCCTGCCTCGACCGCTTCGCGCAGCACGGTCGCCATCGCGATGTCGGCGACGGTGAATTCGCCGGCCAGATAGGACTTGTCGCCCATCGCGTCGTTGAGGCGGCCGAGCCGGCCCTGGATGAACTCGATCAGGCCCGGGCGGCGCAGCTTCGCCCACTCCTGGTCGGCCGAGAAAATATCGACATTGCCCAGCTCGAACAGCATCGGCTCGACGCTGTTATAGGCGGCGAACAGCCAGGCGAGCGTGTTGGCGCGCGCCTGCGGGTCGCGCGGCATCAGGCGCGCGTCCTTTTCGGCGAGGTGGAGCAGGATCGCGCCGCTTTCGAACAGGCGGATGCCGCCGTCGTTGAGCACGGGGACCTGCCCCCAGGGCTGGAACAGGAAATGGTCGGCGGGGCGGTTGATCGCGCTGATCAGATGTTCGGCATAATCGAGCCCGATTTCCTCGCATGCCCAGCGCGGGCGGAGGTCGCGGACGAAACCGCGCGCGAAATCGGGGACCCAGTCGAAGGCGGTGACTTCGATATTGGCGTTGGGATTGACAGACATGATCCTCTCCTTTGATCGCGTCGTTCGAATGGGAAACGAAGCTAGTCGCGCTTGCCCTTGATATAGGCGACGATCGCCATCGCGTGGCCGTGACCGAGATCGAAATCCTGCTTCAGCCAGTCGATGATCGCGCCGGCCTTGATCCCGGGGGCGAGGCCGTTCGCATCGGCAAGGCCCTTGTCGATGGCCAGCGTCTGAAGGTCGCCGGGCGACTTGCCGGTCTTCGCCTCGATATTGTCCATATAGCTCTGAAAGCTCATTGGCCTGCTCCCGTCCGGATCGGGAGCAGCGCCCGGACGCGCGGGTCACGCAGCCACAACCGGCCCCACAGCATCAGGCCCAGATAGACCCCGAACAATATGTGGCTGAACAGGGGGCTGCCGATCCGGACATGGGTCGCGATCGCGCCGCCGAGATAGCCGGTGATCAGGATCGCGCCGAGGATCGCCGTCGGGCGCCAGATGTGGAGCAGGGTCGGGATCAGCAGCAGGATGGCGAGCATTGTCATCGTCGGGACGTTGAGCGGCCATCCGAGGCTGGGCGGGGTGTATTTGATCGCGACCTCGGGTGCGACCAGCTTGAGCCCGGCGTCGAAGAGGAGGAAGAGGATCACCAAGCCGCTCAATATGCGGCCGGCGATCG
The DNA here is from genome assembly GCF_050725615.1 of Sphingopyxis sp. Classification (GTDB taxonomy): domain Bacteria; phylum Pseudomonadota; class Alphaproteobacteria; order Sphingomonadales; family Sphingomonadaceae; genus Sphingopyxis. Next base: position 659 of record NZ_JBOHHU010000040.1, on the reverse strand, counting down.
TCTGACCCTTGGCGGGGACTGCGTCGGTCATTCTCTTCCTCCTCCCGGGTCTGGCGTCAGGCTTCGGCTTCGGCGGGTTCGCCGGCGGGGATGGCGGTCGGATCCATCCACATCACTTCCCAGATATGGCCGTCGGGATCCTCGAAGCTGCGCCCGTACATGAAGCCGCCAAAGTCCTGCGTCGGGGTCGGGTCGGCCTTGCCGCCGGCGGCGGTCGCCTTCTCGACCTGCGCATCGACATCGGCGCGGCTGTCGGCCGAGACGCAGAGCAGCACCTGTGCGACCTGATGCGCGTCGGGGATCGTCTTCGCGGTGAAGGTCGCCCATTTCTCATGCGTCAGCAGCATCGTGTGGATCACGTCGCTGAACACCATGCATGCGGCGGTGTCGTCGGTGAACGCCGGGTTGTTGGTCGCGCCGACGGCCTCGTAAAAGGCCTTCGACTTGTCGAGGTCGGTCACCGGCAGGTTGATGAAGATCATCTGGGGCATATTCTCTCTCCTTGGGGGGTGTTGTTATCAGGCGCTGGTTTCGGGGACCGGCGCCTCGCCATTGGCGACGGCGGGGTCCATCCAGAACGGACCCCAGACATGGCCGTCGGGGTCGAGGATATCGCGGCCGTACATGAAGCCATGATCCTGCACGGGGTTGATGTCGGC
>NZ_JBOHHU010000039.1:0-35704 GCF_050725615.1 Sphingopyxis sp. | reverse complement strand
GTCGGGGGCTTCCTTGGCGACGCGGTCGAAGGCGGCGAGCGAGGTGCGATAATCATGGAGGCGCCAGGCGGCGAGGCCCTGCGTCCAGGCGCCTTGCGTCGCCCATGCTCCGCCATTTTGCGTGCAGGCGAGCGACAGGCGCAGCGCGTTCGCATCGTCATTTTCGATATAATAGGACCAGGCGACCTTCTGCTGCCATTCGGCGCGCGAGTCGGGGCTGAGCTTGTCGAGGACGGCGTTGAGCAGCGCCTCGGCACCGGCCGGATCGTCATTCTTGATGCGGTCGGGGATGCTGCTGGCGAGGCCGTTCGCAAAGGGATCGCTGACGCTGTCGGCGCCGAGGCGGCGCGGCGCGCTGCCGGCCCAGGACAGGCGCGTCTGATAGGGCAGGGTCGGCAGGTCGGTAGCGCCGCGCTTCGCGGCGAGGCGGCCGAGCTGTTCGGCCTGCGGCAATTGCGGCGATCGCGACAGGATCGGCATGATGTCGGCGACTTCGGCCTTGGGGCTGTTCGGCGCGACGAGCAGTTCGGCGCGGAGGAAATCGGTCAGCGGGCCCCCCTTTGCGTCGGCGTCTGCGCTGTCGAGCAGCAGCTTGGCGTCGGCCCAGCGTTCGGCGCGGATGGCGACGAGAATCTGCGAATAAAGCTGCTTCTGCTTGCCCGAGAGGACGGGCGGCACCGTCTGCGGCGCGGCGGCGAAGGGATCGCCGCTGTCGGCCGCGATGGCGGGCGGTGCCACGGAAACAAGAAGCGAAGCGGCGAGAGCCGCAGTCCATTTGATCATCTGTCAACGTCCCCGGTTGAGCAGTTTGAGGCTATCCCAGGCCGCCGCCTTTTGGGCGGGCCGGGCCAGCAGCATCGCGGGATGCGCGATTGCCACCGCCTCCACTTTGCCGCCATCTTGGTTAATATCGAGTAAGTTTCCGCGCGCGTCGGGCAGCGCCAGCCCGGCGGCCATCCGCACGATGTCGCTGCCGATCAGCAGCAGGCGGCCGGGCCGGGCGAGACGCAGGTGGTGCCACAGCAACCGGTCGAGGTCGCCGAGGTCGCGTTCGTCGCAGCGGCCGCCGGGCGGGCGGGTGATCGCAAGGCTCGCCAGATAGCAGTCGCCGCGCACCATGCCGATCGCGCGCAACATCGCGTCGAGCAGCGTGCCGGCGGGACCGGCGAAGAGGGCGCCGTCGCGCTGGTCGTCGATTTCGGGCCAGGCGGTGAGCAGCATCAGCGGCGCGCCGGCATCGCCGACGGGAAGCACGCGGCGGGCGTCCCACTGGCTGCCCGGCACGTCGGGGTGCGTCGCGAGCCAGTCCTGAAAGGCCAGCCAATCCTCCGGCAGCTCGACAGGCCCCTTGGCGATGGGCGCTTCGACCGCCTCCTGGCGCTGGAGCGCGGCGGGAAGGGGGGCTGCTTCGGGTTCAAAGGGCGCGGCGATGGCGGCGACCTTGGCGCGCATCGGCGCGGGGTCATTGGCGGGGGGCGTCGCCAGCCAGCCGGCCGGCGCCTCGCCGACCAGCGCCTCGACGCCGGCCAGCGACCACCAGTCGCAATAGCTCGCCGCCGACAAAGCTGAATTTTGCCCACCCATGAATTTGTTTCAAACAGGCAGTTGACGGACGCGTCAATTGGCGGGCATCGCATTTCGTGACAGAATGAGCGCAGGGCACGATGAAAGTCCGCGCAGGGACGGCAGAAAGGTATTTGCGGTGAGCGAACGGGAATCGATGCCCTATGACGTGGTCATCGTCGGCGCGGGCCCGGCGGGGCTTTCGGCGGCGATCCGCCTCAAGCAATTGGCGAACGAAGCGGGCAGCGAGCTGTCGGTCTGTATCCTCGAAAAAGGGTCCGAGGTCGGCGCGCACATCCTGTCGGGGGCGGTGATCGACCCCAAGTCGCTCGACGAGCTGTTTCCCGACTGGCGGACGTCGGGCTGCCCGCTCGCCGAGGTGCCGGTCAACGACAACCAGCATTGGGTGCTGACCAAGACGAAGAAGTTCGGCCTTCCCGAATTCATCTCGCCCGGTTTCATGCACAACAAGGGCACCTATACCGGCAGCCTTGGCAATCTGTGCCGCTGGCTCGCCGAACAGGCCGAGGGGCTGGGCGTCGAGATTTTCGCGGGCTTCCCGGCCGCCGAGATCCTCTACAATGACGATGGTTCGGTCAAAGGCGTCGCGACCGGCGACATGGGCGTCGCGCGCGACGGCAGCCACAAGGGTGACTATCAGCCGGGGCTCGAACTCCACGCCAAATATACCTTCTTCGGCGAAGGCGTGCGCGGGCACCTGACCAAGATGCTCAAGCCGCAATATGCGCTCGACGCCGAATGCGAGCCGCAGGTCTATGGCCTCGGCATCAAGGAACTCTGGGACATCAAGCCCGAGAACCACGCAGAGGGCCGCGTCATCCACACGCAGGGTTGGCCGCTCGACAACAATGCCAATGGCGGCGGTTTCCTCTATCATCAGGCGAACGGACAGGTCGCGCTCGGTTTCGTGACCTGGCTCAACTATCGCAACCCGCACATCTCCCCGTTCCAGGAGATGCAGAAGTGGAAGACGCATCCCGAGATCGCCAGGATCCTGAAGGGCGGCAAGCGCGTGTCCTATGGTGCGCGCGCGATCAGCGACGGCGGTTATCAGTCGGTGCCGAAGCTCGCCTTCCCGGGCGGCGCGCTGATCGGCGACAGCGCCGGCTTCCTCAACGTGCCGCGCATCAAGGGCACGCATACCGCGATGAAATCGGGCATGATGGCGGCCGAGGCGGCCTTTGCGGCGGTGACCGCCGGACGGGGCAGCGACACACTTACCGCCTATCAGGACGCCTATGACGATAGCTGGGTGAAGAAGGAACTCAGCGTCGTACGCAACGTGCTGCCGCTCGTTGAAAAATGGGGCGATCTGGCGGGCACGATCCTGTCGGGCATGACGATGTGGGCCGAGACGCTGAAGATCAAAATGCCCTTCACGATGAAGCATCATCCCGACAATGAGAGCCTGTACCGCGCCGACATGATGCCGAAGCCGGACTATCCCAAGCCCGACGGCGTGCTGACGTTCGACCGCCTGTCGTCGGTGTTCGTGTCGAACACCAACCATGAGGAAGACCAGCCGGTCCACCTGCAGCTGAAAGACCCGTCGATCCCGGTCGAGTATAACCTGCCGGTCTTTGACGAGCCCGCGCAGCGCTATTGCCCGGCCGGCGTGTACGAGATCGTCGGCGAGGCCGAGGGCGATCCGAAGTTCGTGATCAACGCGCAGAATTGCGTGCATTGCAAGACGTGCGACATCAAGGACCCGACCCAGAATATCAACTGGGTCACCCCCGAAGGCGGCGGAGGCCCCAATTACCCGAATATGTAAGTTTGGCGGACCCGTCGCCGCAGTCCTGGCGCTCGCGGTGTTGGCGCCGCTCCCGGCTCTGGCGGCCGATGGCGGCGATGCGGCGCTGAGCGCCTTGGCGCGGGCGCGGCTGGCGGAGGATGCCGGCGACCCGGGGCAGGCGCTTGCCGCGCTGACCGCCGCGTCGAGCCTGATCCCCGACCTGCCGGGATTGCGCGGACGTATCCTCGAACAGGCGATCGAGGCCGGCGATCTGGAGGCCGCGCGCAGCGCCGCGATGATGTTGTGGGCCGGCGGCGACCGGCGGTTCGATGCGCAACTGGTGCTGGTGACCGACGCGCTGCGCCGCTCGGACTGGAAAGCCGCGCGCGACTATGTCGCCGGGCGGAGCGACAAATCGGGCGGCGATGCCGTCGCGCGGCTCGTGGTGCCGCCGCTGAGCAGCTGGATCGACGCAGGCCTGCGCGAGAAATCGCCCGAGCGGCATTTGCTCGACGCCGGCGCGCGCGGCGCGCCGCAGCCGGCGTTCCAGCTCGAAGCGGCGCTGGTCCAGCTCGCGGCGGGGCGCAAGGATGACGCGGCGGCGCTGGCGGACACGGTCACGCTGACCGACCGCACCAGCCAGCTCGTCGCGGCGCGCCTCGCGGCGACGCTCGACAAGGCGGGCGAGGGCGAAGCGGCGAAGCGGCTGCGCGAGCGGATCGCGCTGGCGGCGGGCGAACGCGAGGACCCCGTGATGTTGCTGCCCGACCAGGCGGTGACGACCCCGCGGGGCGGCGCTGCGCACTGGCTCGGGCTGCTCGCCGACGCCTTTGCGCGCACCCCGAACAGCAACCCCAAGGTGCCGCTGCTGTTCGCGCGCGTCGCCTATTGGCTCGACGGCAGCGACTGGCAGGTGCGCAGCGCTCTGGTCGAGGCGCTCGACAATGACGAACAGAAGGACGCCGCACTGGCCGTGCTGCAGTCCATGAAGCCGCCGTTGCCGCCGGTGCTGGTGATGCGGCAGGCCGAACTGCTGGCCGACGGCGACAAGGCCGCCGAGGCGGTGGCGCTCGCCGAACGGGCGGTGGCGACCGACAAGCCCGGCCGCATCCTGTTGGTGCGCTATGCCGATATCGCGCGGCGCTCGGACGATCCGCGCGCCGCCGAACGCGCCTATGCGCGGCTCGAGGCTGATCTCGGCGATGATGAGTTCGACAAGGCGCTGCACGGCAGCATCCTGATCGCGCGCGCCGAATTGCTGTTGCAGGCGCATGATTGGGATGCGGCGGAACCGTTGCTCGACCGGGCGATCGCGCTGCGCCCCAACGATCCCAATGTGTTGAATTTTGTCGGCTATTCGTCGATCGAGCGGCGCAAGAATATCGAAAAATCCTTCGCGCAGATCGAGGCCGCATGGGCGCAGGACCCGCAGAATGCGGCGATCACCGACTCGCTGGGCTGGGCCTATTTCCTGACCGGGCGGCCTGACGAAGCGGTGCCCTTGCTCGAAAAGGCGCAGGGCGGCGATCCGGGCAATGCGGTGATCGTCGAACATCTGGGCGACGCCTATTGGCAATCGGGGCGGCGATTCCAGGCGCGCTATACCTGGCGCGCCGCCGCCTTGCTGGCCGAGGCCGATATGGCGACCCGGATTGCGGCGAAATTGCGCGACGGGCTGACCCCCGCGACGACCGCGCCGTGACGATCCTGTCGGAGACGGGCTGGGCGAAGATCAACCTCGCGCTCCATGTCCGCGCGCGGCGGCCCGACGGCTATCACGAGATAGAGACCTTGTTCGCCTTCGTCGACCATGGCGACGGGATCGCGGCGCGGGTGGCCGAGGCCGACCGGCTGACGATCGACGGGGAATTTGCCGAAGGGTTGAGCGCAGGCGCGGACAATCTGGTGCTGCGCGCGGTGACGTTGCTGCGCGAGCGTTATGGCGCCGATCGCGTGCCGAAGCTTGCGGTGACCTTGACCAAGCGGCTGCCCGTCGCGGCGGGGATCGGCGGCGGCTCGGCCGATGCGGCGGCGATGGCGCGGCTGGTACGGCGGCATTTCCTGCCCGAACTGGGCGACGCGACGCTGGCGCGGGTCGTCGCGCCATTGGGCGCCGATGTGGCGGCGTGCGTGGCCAGCCAGACGTGCCGGGGCGTCGGCGTCGGCGAAATATTGTCGCCGGTGCCCGAATTGCGGCTGGGCGGCACCCCGGTGCTCCTGGTCAACCCGCGCGAGCCGGTCTCCACCGGGCCGGTGTTCGCGGCGTGGGACGGGATCGACCGGGGGGCGCTGTTCGGCGACCCGGCGGGCCGCGCGCAATTGTTCGCGGCGCGCAACGACCTGCAGCGCGCGGCGATCGCGCAATGCCCGGCGATCGTAAGCGTGTTGACCGAGCTGGGCGGGCTCAGCCCCTCGCTGGCGCGCATGTCGGGATCGGGCGCGACCTGTTTCGCACTGTTCGATGCGCTTGCCGAGCGCGACGCCGCATCGGTCGCGCTCGCCGCCAGCCACCCCCATTGGTGGCAAATGGCGGGGACCTTGCGATGAGCGAGGCCTGGTCGGCGCTCGGCGCGCCGCGCGCGGGCGGGGTGCTGCTCATCGGCGATCATGCGTCGAATCTTGTGCCCGCCGACATGGACCTCGGTATCGATCCGTCGTTGCTGACGCAGCATATCGCGATCGATCTCGGTGTGGCGGAGGTGGCGGCGCTGCTGGTCGAGGCGGGAGCGGTCGATGCGGCCATCCTCGGCGGGGTGTCGCGGCTGGTGGTCGACTGCAACCGCGACGAGGAGGCGCCGGGGGCGGTGCCGATCGCGAGCGACGGCCATGCGATCCCGGGCAATGCGCTCGATCATGCGGGGCGCGAGGTGCGGATTGGGCGCTTTTTTCGCCCCTATCACGATCATATCGCCGCGACGATCGCGGCGCATCGGCCCGCGATGATCCTGTCGCTCCATAGCTTCACGCCATCGCTGGCGAGCGATCCGGAGCAGCAACGGCCATGGCAGGTCGGGGTGCTGTATAATGCGGACGAACGCCTGGCCGGGCCCGCGATCGCGGCGCTGGAGGCCGAGGGGATGGTCGTCGGCGACCAGCTTCCCTATTCTGGTAAACTGCTCAATGCGACGATGAACCGGCACGCCGAGGCGAACGGCATCGCCTATGTCGGGATCGAGATGCGGCAGGATCTGGTGCGCGACGCCGCAGGGCAGGGGCTGTTCGCCGAGCGGCTGGCAAGAATGTGTCACAAACTGGCATTGTCCCCTGCGCTCGAAGCGTGTAGGGGCGCATGATATCGCGATTTTGTGAAATATAATTACTAGGAACTCTCCAAATGCCTTCTTATCGTTCGCGCACCACCACCCATGGCCGCAACATGGCCGGCGCGCGCGGGCTGTGGCGGGCGACGGGGATGAAGGACGGCGATTTCGGCAAGCCGATCATCGCGGTGGTCAACAGCTTCACCCAATTCGTGCCGGGGCACGTCCACCTCAAGGACCTCGGCCAGATGGTCGCGCGTGAGATTGAGGCGCATGGCGGGGTCGCCAAGGAATTCAACACGATCGCGGTCGATGACGGCATCGCGATGGGGCATGACGGCATGCTCTACAGCCTGCCGAGCCGCGACCTGATCGCCGACAGCGTCGAATATATGGTCAACGCGCATTGCGCCGACGCGATGGTGTGCATTTCGAACTGCGACAAGATCACGCCGGGCATGCTGATGGCGGCGCTGCGCATCAATATCCCGGTCGTTTTCGTATCGGGCGGGCCGATGGAGGCGGGCAAGGTTGTGCTGAAGGGCAAGACCGTCGCGCTGGATCTTGTCGATGCGATGGTCGCGGCTGCCGACGAGAAATATACCGACGAAGAGGTCACCGCGATCGAGCAGGCGGCGTGCCCGACCTGCGGCTCCTGTTCGGGCATGTTTACTGCCAATTCGATGAACTGCCTGACCGAGGCGCTGGGGCTGTCGCTGCCGGGCAATGGTTCGACGCTGGCGACGCACGCCGACCGCAAGGCGCTGTTCCTCAACGCCGGGCGGCTTGTCGTCGATATGTGCCGCCGCCATTATGAGCAGGACGACGACAGCGTGTTGCCGCGCAATATCGCAACGTTTGAGGCGTTCGAGAATGCAATGAGCCTCGACATCGCGATGGGCGGGTCGACCAACACGGTGCTGCATCTGCTCGCCGCCGCCTATGAGGCGGGGGTCGATTTCACGATGGAGGACATCGACCGGCTGTCGCGCCGCGTGCCGTGCCTGTCGAAGGTCGCGCCGGCGAAGAGCGACGTCCATATGGAGGACGTCCACCGCGCTGGCGGGATCATGGCGATCCTCGGCCAGCTCGAGCGCGCGGGGCTGATCCATGCGCACCTGCCGACGGTGCACAGCGCGACGCTGGGCGATGCGCTCAACAAATGGGACATCTCGCGCACCAACGATCCCGAGGTGCAGAAATTCTTCATGGGGGCCCCCGGCGGGGTGCCGACGCAGGTGGCGTTCAGCCAGGACCGGCGCTGGGACGACCTCGACCTCGACCGCGAGGCGGGGGTGATCCGCTCGGCCGATCATGCGTTCAGCCAGGACGGCGGGCTCGCAGTGCTCAGCGGCAATATCGCGCTCGACGGCTGCATCGTGAAGACCGCCGGGGTCGACGAGAGCATATTGAAATTCTCGGGCCCGGCGAAGGTCTATGAGAGCCAGGATGCTGCGGTTGCGGGAATCCTGACCGGGCAGGTCGAGGCGGGCGACGTTATCGTCATCCGCTACGAAGGGCCGAAGGGCGGGCCGGGCATGCAGGAAATGCTCTATCCGACGAGCTATCTGAAATCGAAGGGGCTGGGCGCAGCCTGCGCGCTGGTCACCGACGGGCGCTTTTCGGGCGGCACGTCGGGCCTGTCGATCGGCCATGTCTCGCCCGAAGCGGCCGAGGGCGGGGCGATCGGGCTGGTCGAAAATGGCGACCTGATCAACATTGATATTCCGGGCCGCACGATCATCCTTGCGGTCGCCGACAGCGTTCTGGCCGAGCGCCGCGCCGCGATGGACGCGAACGGCTGGCAACCCGCGAAGCCGCGCCCGCGCAAGGTTTCGGTAGCACTTCAGGCCTATGCCGCGATGACCACCAGCGCCGCGCGCGGCGCAGTGCGCGATCTGTCGCAGCTGAAAGGGGCCAAGGGTTGAGGATATTCGGACTGGCGGCGCTGCCGCTGTTGCTGCTCGCGGGATGCGATGGCGCCCCCGACAACAAGAAGCTGGCCGAGACCGAAGCGAAACAGTCACGCGACGCCGCGAACAATGGCCGCATCGAATGCGCGCTGGAAGGCGCGAAGCTGTTCGACCGGACCTGCACGGTGCAGGAAATGAGCGGCGACGGCGGCACGATCCTGGTCGTCGGGCGCGGCGACGTCGGCTATCGGCGCCTGCAGATCACCACCGACGGGCGCGGGGTGGTGTCGGCCGACGGGGCCGAACAGGCGACGGTGACGATCATCGGCGAAGGCATGATCGAGGTCGCGATCGGCGCGGACAAGTACCGCTTGCCGGCGGATACCGGCGGGGTGGATTAGCCGCCCGTCGCCCCCGCAAAGGCGGGGGCCGCTGGCGATCTGGTCCGGCGAATCTGCGTAAACCGATGGCGGCCCCCGCCTTCGCGGGGGCGACGGGTGTTTCGCGCGGTTCTCACCCGTGCCTAAACGCGCTACCACGGCTCCATGTCCGTCCCCACCAACACCCCAATCCTGACCACCGCCGCGATGCGCGCGGCCGAGGCTGATTGCGCGGCGTCGGGAACGACGCTCGCCGAGTTGATGGACCGTGCCGGGGCGGCGGTGGCGGACATCGCCTGGCGCATGGCGGCGGGCGGGCCGGTGCTGATCCTGTGCGGGCCGGGGAATAACGGCGGCGATGGCTATGTCGCGGCGCAGCTGCTCGCCGAGCGGGGCGCAGCGGTGCGGGTCGCCGCGCTCGCCGAGCCGGCCACCGATCTGGCGCGCGCGGCGCGGGCGCTGTGGAACGGGCCCGTCGAGGCGCTGACCGGCGACACCGCAGCCGGGCCGCTGATCGTCGATGCGCTGTTCGGGGTCGGGCTGACGCGGCCGATCGGCGACGATGTGGCGGCGATCTTGCGCGGTTTCGTCGGACGGCGCGTGCTGGCGGTCGATGTGCCCAGCGGCGTCGATGGCGATGGCGTTCACGATTGGGCGCCGCCGCTGCCCGCCGATGTCACGCTGGCGCTCGGCGCGCTCAAGCCCGCGCATGTGCTGATTCCCGCCGCGCCCTCTTGCGGACGGGTGCTGTTGGCGCCGATCGGGATTGCGGCGGATCGGACGATGCGGAGCGCGTCGCCGCCGTCGATCGCTGTGCCCGATGCGGCGGCGCACAAGTTCAACCGCGGGATGGTGCTCGTCCGGTCGGGACCGATGCCCGGCGCCGCGCGCCTGGCCGCCGCTGCTTCGTTGCGGAGCGGGGCGGGTTATGTCGTGCTGAGCGGCGCCGACGATGCGCCTTTCGATGCGATCATCGTCGAAGAGGCGGTGCGCTACGCCGAGCGTCTGGGCGATGCGCGCGTCGGGGCGGTGATCGTCGGGCTGGGCTATCCGGCGGGCGAAGCGCTCGATCAAGATGTCGCGGCGGCGCTCGATAGCGCGAAGCCGCTGGTGCTCGACGCCGCCGCTATCGCGTCGGCCTTGCCGCGCCTGCGGACGTCACGGGGGACGGTGTCTGCGATCCTGACCCCGCATGAGGGCGAGTTCGCCAAGGCCTTTCCGGGTCTGGCGGGCAGCAAGATCGATCGCGCCAAGGCCGCAGCTGCCGACGCGGGGGCGGTGCTGATCTACAAGGGCGCCGATACCGTGATCGCCGCGCCCGATGGGCGTGTCGTGGCCGCCTGGCCGGGCAGCCCCTGGCTCGCCACGGCGGGAACCGGCGATGTCCTCGCGGGCGCGTGCGGCGCGATGCTGGCGCGCGGCGGCGATGCCTTCGACGCCGCGGTCGCCGCTGTGGGCTGGCATATTGCGCGCGCAAAGGCTATCGGCCCCGGCCTCGTCGCCGACGATCTGACGGCCGACGATCTGGTGAAAGACTGACGTGACCGAAGCAGCCCTGATAACCCGCATCGCCGCGCGCGGCGACGGCGTGACCGCCGATGGACGCCATGTGATGGGCGCGGTGCCGGGCGATCGCGTCCGCGACGACGGCATCCTGATCCCGGGTCCGAACCGCGTCGAGCCGCCGTGCCGCCATTTCGGCAAATGCGGCGGGTGTCAGTTGCAACAGGTCGCCGAGGAGGCGCTGGCGACCTTTGTGCGCGACCGGGTGGTCGGCGGGCTGGCGGGGCAGGAGGTTTCGGCCAGCGATGTGCTGCCCGCGCTGCTGTCGCCGCCCGCCAGCCGCCGCCGCGCGGCGCTGACTGCGCTGCGCACCGGCAAGCAGGTCGCGATCGGTTTCAACGCCGCGCAGAGCAACCAGATCGTCGACATGCGGATGTGTCCGCTGCTCTTGCCCGAACTCTTCGCGCTCGTCGCGCCGGTGCGCGAGTTGCTGGTGCTGATCGCGCCGCAGCGGCGGCCGGTGAAGGTCAAGATGCAGATGCTCGACCAGGGCGTCGAACTGATCCTCGAAGGCGTGAAGGCCGAGGGGCTCGAAGCGGCGATGGCGCTGCAGGATTTCGCGGGCGCCAACAAGCTGGCGCGGTTCGTCATCGACCAGGGCGACGGGTATGAGACGCTGTGGCAGCCCGATCCGCCGACGGTGCGTTTTGGCGGCATCGCGGTCGAAGTGCCGCCCTTCGCTTTCCTCCAGCCGACGGCGGTCGGGCAGGACGCGCTGATCGAGGCGGTGGCGAAGGCGATCGGCGATGCGCCCGCCGTCGCCGACCTGTTCGCGGGGGTGGGCACCTTTGCGCTGTCGGTGCAGGCGGGGCGGAAAATCTATGCGGCCGAGGGCGCGCGCGACGCGATGGCGGCGATGACCGGCGCGGCGAACCGGGCGCGGGCGCTGGTCGCGACCGAGCATCGCGACCTGTTCCGGCGGCCGCTGATCCCCGCCGAGCTGAACCGCTTTGGCGCGGTGATCCTCGACCCGCCGCGCGCGGGCGCCGAGGAGCAGGTGAAGGAACTGGCGGCGTCGGACGTGCCGGCGATCGCCTATGTCAGCTGCAATCCCGCAAGTTTCGCGCGCGACGCGAAGATCCTGATCGCGGGCGGCTATATACTCGACTGGGTGCAGCCGGTCGGGCAGTTCCGCTGGTCGACGCATGTCGAACTGGCGGGGCGGTTTTCGAAATAGCCGTCGCCCCCGCGAAGGCGGGGGCCGTTGTCGGCTTACGTACCGGGTGCTCGAATAGGCCTCCAGCGGCCCCCGCCTTCGCGGGGGCGACGGCTCAGATCAATGCAGCACGAAGCCGATGAACGCGTGCACGCACAAGGCGAGCAGCGCGAGGCTGGCCAGCGCGAAGACGCCGAAGCGCCACATCACGCGGTTGACGGTCGCCTGGATCAGGCTGTGCAGGATGCGCAGCCCGACATAGGCCCAGGCGATCTGCGTATTCAATCCGCCGCCCATGCCGCCGACTGCCAGCGCCAGCGCGACCGCGTAGAACACGGTCGGCTGTTCCATCAGATGGTTATAATTATGCGCCTTCCACTGGACCTCGGGCGGCAGGACGTCGTCGAGGCCCTTGCCGGTGCCGCCGACCAGCTTGGCGGCGTCGATCTTGGCGCGGCTCATCGCGGGGATGCGCGTCGCATACATCCACACCCACATCACCATCGACCATAGCGCCAGCGTGGCGACCGGGCCCAATATCGCGTTGGTTTCCATAATCTTCTCTCCCCCTCAACCCAAAGTGGCGATCACCGCGAGCAAGGCCAGTCCCAGCAGGCACAGCGTCGATGCGGCAAAGATGGCGAAGCGCACGGGAATGCGGTTCACCGTCGCCTGCCAGAAACTGTGGACGATGCGCAACGCGACATAGGTCCAGGCGATCCACACGACATAGGCGGGGTAGCCGCCGACCGCGTGGAGGATCAGGATGACCGCATAGAAAAGCGTCGGCTGTTCGAGCAGGTGCGTGTAATTGTGCGATTTCCAGTTGGTGATCGGCGGCAGCACCCCTTCGAGGTCGCCGCCGCGGCCGCCGGGAGGGGCCGCTTTGAGATCGATCCCCGATTTCGCCAGCGCGCGGAACCGCGTCACCGCGGTCCAGACCAGCATGACGAGCGTCCACAGGATCAACACCGCGCCCGGCGCGAGGATGTTCGGCGTCATATGCTCCCCCCTTTTGTTTGGCGGCGATGCTAGGGGCAGCGCGCCAGGATGCAATTGCGGAAATTCAACCGCGCCGCGCCGCCAATTCGGCGCGGATCGCCGCGCCGTCGCCGTCGACTTTCGGCGCGAAGCCGATATCGCGCGGCGATACGGCGCCATATTTGACCGGCGGCTGCATCTCGTAAAAGCTGCCGACGTCCGGGTGGACCCGGTGGCGGAAGAAGCCGGTGGCGGCGAGATGCGGGTCGTCGCGAATATCCTGCAGGTCGCGGACCGACATTGCGGGAATGTCGTTTTCGGCGAACAGCGCCAGCCATTGCGCGGTCGTCTTCGCCGGGGTCTGGCGCGCGATTTCGGTGTAGACGATCGGCATATGCTGCCCCTTCGCCTTCGCCGCCTCGAACTCGGGGGTGTCGAGCAACGCCGCGCTGCCGAACAGGCCGAGCAGGCGCGCGGTCGATTCGGGGGTGTAGGGCACGATCGCGACATAGCCGTCGCTGGTCGGGAAGGGCTGGCGCGTCGGGTCGAGCTGGCGCGGATAACCCGCCGGGCCGATCGGCGGGTCGAGCGTCGCGTCGCGCAGATGTTCGACCATCATAAAGCTGGTGAAGCATTCGAACATTGCGACCTCGACCGCCTGGCCCTCGCCGGTGCGCAATTTATGGACGAGCGCCGCGAGGATCGCCTGCGCGCCATATTGTCCCGCGACCTTATCCGCGATCAGCGAGGGCAGGTAGCGCGGGCGCGGGTCGCCGTCGACGCGCGGCAGCAGGCTGGTGGTGCCCGTCGCGGCCTGGATGACGTCGTCATAGGCCTGCAGATCGGCATAGGGCCCGTCCTGCCCAAAGCCCGTGCCATGGACATAGACGATGTCGGGCTTGATCGCGCGGCAACCGTCATAGTCGAAGCCGAGCCGCGCGATCGCCTTGCCGCGGACATTGTGGAAAAAGACATCGGCGGTCGCGATCAGGTCGCGCAGCACCGCCGCATCCTCGGGTTTCTTGAGATCGAGCGCGATCGAGCGTTTGCCGCGGTTCACATTGAGATGGATCGACCCCATCGTCGGGTCGGGCACGCCATTGCCGAGGTAGCGCGACACATCGCCGAGCCCCGGCGTCTCGACCTTGATCACCTCGGCGCCGAGGTCGGCGAGCATCTGGGTCGCATAGGGGCCGAAGATGACCGTGGTGAGATCGACGATCCTGATGCCTTCCAACATGGTCACGCCGCGTCTCTCCTCTGTCCGTCGCTTTGGCGGAGGATAGAATGATTGCGAAGTGAAACGGAAGAGGCGATTGGTGCGCGCGCGAAGTTTATGCGGGGCGCGGCGCGTCGAGCAAATCCTCGATGAACAGCGACACCAGCATCGCCTGGCTGCTGACCCCGGCCTTGGCGTAAATCTGGCTGAGCTGCGAGCGCACCGTCCCGGTCGCGGCGCCGCGCAGCCGGGCGATCTCGGCGACGTCGCATCCCTTGAGCGCGAACAGCGCGACTTCTCCTTCGCCCGGCGTGAGCCCCCATTCGCCGAAGCGCAGCGCGATATGCTCGGCAAGCGCGCCGCGCGCATCGGCGAGCGCCCGGTCCTGCCGATGCAGTTCGGCGGTGATCCGGCGGATATAGCGCCAGCCCATCACGACGCCGCCGAACAGCGCGAAGGCGACGATGCACTCCATGACGATCTCGGCAGTGATGCCCTGGCGCACCTCGGTGAACAGGTCGTCGATGCCGTCGACGACGAAATAGGTGGCGGCGACCGCCTGGAGCGCGAGGATGGCGACCGGGAGCGCGACGCGCCGATCGGTCAGCAACGGGGCGGGAGGCGGCGGTTCGGGCTGCGGCATATGACTCCCGCTTATGTGGTGGCATTTGAGCGCCTGCTTATAGGCGCGATCGGCGGGCGGGCCTAGCCGTCGGAAAATGGCCGACAAGTTGGAGCTTTCCCCCGCATGACCGACGCGATGAAATCCGCCCTGACCAAGGTTCCCGCCGTGACGCTGGGCTTCTGGGTCATCAAGATATTGGCGACGACCTTTGGCGAAACCGCCGGCGATACCGTCAGCATGTCGATGAACCTCGGTTATCTGGTCGGCACCGCGATCTTCGCGACCATCCTGATCCTGCTGGTCGCGGCGCAGATCCGCGCGAAGCAATTCCACCCCTTCCTTTATTGGGCGACGATCATCGCCTCGACCACGGCAGGGACGACGATGGCCGATTTCGCGACGCGCTCGATGGGCATCGGCTATCCCGGCGGGTCGCTGTTGCTGCTGGGACTGGTGCTTGCATCGCTGGCGATCTGGCACCGCGCGCTTGGCAGTATTTCGGTGCAGACCGTGCACGAGCCGAAGGCGGAACTCTATTATTGGCTGACGATCACCTTTTCGCAGACGCTGGGCACCGCGCTCGGCGATTGGGTCGCCGACGGGTCGCTCGGCTATCTCGGCGCGGCGGTGGTGTTCGGCGGGCTGCTCGCATTGCTGGTCGCCGCTTATTATTGGACAAGCATCAGCCGTGTCGCGCTGTTCTGGGCTGCCTTCATCCTGACCCGGCCGCTCGGCGCGGTGGTCGGCGACTTCCTCGACAAGCCGGTGTCGCACGGCGGGCTCGAACTGAGCCGCGCCGGGGCGTCGCTCGTGCTGGGCGTCGCGATCACGCTACTGATCCTTGTCGTTCCGCAGCGTGCGGCCGGACGGGAGCCGGCCCTTGCGATTTGATGGCGGCGCGCGGGTTGCGCTTGCATGGCTGCTGGTTTTGGCCGCCCCGTCGACCGCGCTGGCCGGGCCACCCTTTCTGACCGACGACCCCGAGCCGACCGAGACCGGCCATTGGGAAATCTATGGCCCGCTCGTCGAGGTCGAGGGGCGCGGTCCGGACTATGGCGGCGCGACCGGAGTCGAGATCAATCATGGCGCGGCACCCGATTTGCAGCTGACCGTCGGCATTCCGGTCGCCTTTGCCCATGACGACGCCGGACAGCGCTGGGGGATGGGCGACCTTGAGGTGTCGGCGAAGTATCGCTTCTATCACGATGACGCTGCCGGGCTTTCGGTCGCGGCCTTTCCCGGGCTGACCCTGCCAACAGCCAGCAACGGCATGGGCAATGGCAAGGTGACCGCGCTGCTCCCGGTCTGGGTCCAGAAAGATGCCGGGCCATGGTCGGCGTTCGGCGGCGGGGGCTATGCGATCAATCCGGGGCCGGGAAATCGTGACTATTGGACCGGCGGCGTTGCCGTCACGCGGCAAGTCTCGTCGCAGCTTTTGTTGGGCGGCGAGGTCGATCGGCAGGGAACGGACAGCGTCGGTGGCCGGGCTTCGACCAGCCTGGGATTGGGCGGCATCTGGCAGTTGCCGGCGCCGTTTCGCTTGCTCGCGTCGGGCGGGCCGACCTTCGTCGACGGCGATGGGGCGGCGGGCTTTCATGCCTTTGTCGCGCTCGGGCTGGACTTTTAGGACAGGGCGATTGGCGCGCCCGCCGATGCGGGCTACAGGGCGGCGATGCTTCGCCTGACCGAATTGACGCTGCCGCTGCACCATGCGCCGGAGGACCTGCCCGCCGCGATCTGCAAGCGGCTGCGGATCGGGCCGCGCGAACTGGTGAAATATGTCGTCGCGCGGCGCGCGAACGACGCGCGCGACAAGAGCGCGATCAAGCTGATCTATTCGATCGACGTCAATGTGAAGGACGAAGGCGCGGTGCTGGCGCGCTTTCGCAAGGATCGCAATGTCCAGCCGACGCCGAACACCGCCTATAAGTTCGTCACCACCGCGCCGCCTGCGGGGGCCAAGCGTCCGGTGGTGGTCGGGGCGGGGCCGTGCGGGCTGTTCGTCGGACTGATCCTCGCGCAGATGGGTTTCCGGCCGATCATCCTCGATCGCGGCAAGGTGGTACGCGAGCGGACCAAGGACACCTGGGACCTGTGGCGGCGCTCGGTGCTGCACCCCGAATCGAACGTGCAGTTCGGCGAGGGCGGGGCGGGGACCTTTTCCGACGGCAAGCTCTACAGCCGGATCAAGGACCCGCGCCACCTCGACCGCAAGGTGCTGACCGAATTCGTGAAGGCAGGCGCGCCGCCCGAGATATTGACCGAGGCGCATCCGCATATCGGCACCTTCCGGCTGGTGACGATGGTCGAAAGCCTGCGCGAGACGATCGAGGGGCTGGGCGGCGAATATCGCTGGCAGCACAAGGTCGACGGGCTCGATATCGCGACCGACGGCGCGGGCGCGCGGCGGGTGCAGGGCGTGCATCTGGCGGGCGGCGATTATATCGAGGCCGATCGCGTCATCATGGCGGTGGGGCACAGCGCGCGCGACACCTTTGCCATGCTCCACGCTGCGGGCGTGTATGTCGAGGCCAAGCCCTTTTCGATCGGGGTGCGGATCGAGCATCCGCAATCGTGGATCGACAAATCGCGCTTCGGCGCGGATGCGGGCAATCCGATCTTGGGCGCTGCCGAATATCATATCTCGCACCACTGCAAGAACGGTCGCACCGTCTACAGCTTCTGCATGTGTCCGGGCGGCACCGTGGTCGCCGCGACGTCGGAGGAGGGGCGCGTCGCGACCAACGGCATGAGCCAATATTCGCGCAACGAGCGCAACGCCAACTCGGGCTTCGTCGTCGCGATCGACCCGGCGCGCGACTATCCCGGCGACCCGCTCGCCGGCATTGCTTTCCAGCGGCATTGGGAATCGCTCGCCTTCGTTGCCGGCGGATCGAACTACAAGGCGCCCGCGCAGCGCGTCGGCGATTTCCTGAAGGGGCGTCCCTCGACGGCGCTGGGCAGCGTCATCCCCTCCTATCGTCCCGGCGTGACGCCGACCGACCTCGCGGCCTGCCTGCCCGATTTTGCCATTGAGGCGATGCGAGAGGCGATCCCGGTTTTCGGACGGCAGATCGCGGGCTATGACCACCCCGATGTCGTGATGACCGGGGTCGAGACGCGCACCTCGTCGCCGGTGCGCTTCACGCGCGGCGAGGATTTTCAGAGCCTGAACACCGCCGGGCTGTTTCCTGCGGGCGAGGGGGCGGGCTATGCCGGCGGCATTCTCTCGGCGGCGGTCGACGGCATCAAGGTCGCCGAGGCGGTGGCGCGGAGTTTAATGCCGTGACGCTGATCCTGTTCAACAAGCCCTATGACGTGCTCAGCCAGTTTACCGATCGCGGGACGGCGGGATCGACGCGGCAAACCCTGTCGCACTTCATCGACCTGCCCGGGGTCTATCCGGCGGGGCGGCTCGACCTCGACAGCGAGGGGCTGATGCTGCTGACCGACGACGGGCGGCTGCAGGCGCGGATCGCCGACCCGAAATACAAGATGCCCAAGACTTATCTCGCGCAGGTTGAGGGCGTCGTGAGCGAGGACGCGCTGGCGATGCTGCGGCGGGGCGTGACGCTCAAGGACGGGCTGACCCGCCCGGCCGAGGCTGAGGCGATCGCCGACCCCGGCCTATGGCCGCGCGACCCGCCGATCCGGGTGCGCAAGAGCATCCCCGACAGCTGGATCAGCCTGACGATATCCGAAGGGCGCAACCGGCAGGTGCGACGCATGACCGCCGCTGTCGGGCACCCGACCCTGCGGCTGGTGCGCTGGCGGATCGGCGACTGGACGCTCGGCGACATGAAGCCCGGCGAATGGCGGCGCGGCGATTGAAAGAAAAGGGCCGGTCGCTTCGCAGCGCCGGCCCTTTTTCGTTTTCGCTGGCCTTTCGGCTCAGAACAGCTTGGTTACCGTCGCCGTGCGCCGCTCGGGTTCGGCTTCGCCGGTGTAGAGGCTGGCCATCGGCTCGTCGCTGACGACATGGGTCTCATCGGCGCCGAAGCCATTGAACTTCGTCCGCATCGCGCAGCCATAGGCGCCGAGCATGCCGATCTCGATGAAATCGCCCGCTTTGACATCGTCCGGCAGGAAGAAGGGCCCCGTCATATGGTCGAGATCGTCGCAGGTCGGGCCATAGAAGCTGAACGCCGTCATTTCGGCGTCGCTCTCGGGCTCGCGCAGCAAGGTCACCGGGAAACGCCAGCCGACGTGTGCGGCGTCGAACAGCGCACCATAGGCGCCGTCGTTGATATAGAGCTCGTCGCCGCGGCGCTTTTCGACGCGGACGATCAGGCTGCTATATTCGGCGGCGAGCGCGCGGCCGGGTTCGCACCACAGTTCGGCCGAATAGCTGATCGGCAGGCTTTCGAACGTCCGGTGGATCGTGTCGAAATAGGCGCCGAGCGGCGGGGGCTCCATGCCCGGGTAGGACGAGGGGAAGCCGCCGCCGACATCGATGATGTCGACCGTGACCGACGCCGCGACGATCGCGGCGCGGACGCGCTCCATCGCCTGCGCATAGGCGTGCGGGGTCATCGCCTGGCTGCCGACATGGAAGCAGATGCCGAGCGCGTCGCTGGCCTGGCGGGTCGCCATCAGCAGTTCGGCGACATCCTCGGGCTCGGCGCCGAATTTGGCGGCGAGGCTGAGCTTCGAATGGTCGGACGAAACGCGCAGGCGCACGAGCAGATTGAGGTCTTCGGCGCCTTCGGTCGCACGCACGATCTTTTCGAGCTCGTCCATCGTGTCGAGCGAAAAGGTGCGCACGCCATGCTTCCAATAGGCTTCGGAAATCGCTTCCTCGGCCTTCACCGGATGCATGAAGCAGAGCGTCGCCTTGGGCAGGGTGCGCGCGACGAGCCGCACCTCGGCGATCGAGGCGACGTCATAATGCGTGACACCCGAATCCCACAGCACGCGCAGCAGGTCGGGCGACGGATTCGCCTTGACCGCATACATGGTCGTGCCGGGAAATCGCTCGATGAAGAAACGCGCGGCGCGCGCCGCAGCGTGCGGGCGGACAAGCGTGACAGGTTCGACCGGCGAAAGTGCCTGAATCAGCCCGTGGGCGCTATGATGCTGGTGCAACTCAAGGGACCCCCAAAAAATACGTTAAACATCCAAGGCTGCCTTGCGGTTATTGGAAGTCCCCCTGGGGCAGCGGAGGGCGATATATGCAGGGGGGTCCCCCCTGTAAAGACCCTTTGGCGCAATTTTGTAACGCGGCGGTAACAGTCGCGCCGAAGCGGGCCTGACGCACGGTAACCGGGGGACAAAGACGCGGTTTATGGCTATTGTCAGCGTCTTCTCCCGCCAAAGGACCGCCCCGCATGAATCCTCCCGCCGACGTCAACCACACTTTCTCCGATACCGAGCTGGAAGAATTGATCGCATTCGGCACCGTCGAATCGCATGATGCCGGCGACATATTGCTCGCCGAGGGCACGATGGCGCCCGATTGCATCGTCACCCTGTCGGGGCACACCGACATCTTTGCGGCGACCGACGAGGGGCCCAAGCGGGTCGGCTGGATGGAACGCGGGCAGTTCGCCGGCGACCTGTCGGTCCTGACCGGCCAGCGCCATTCGTCGCGGATCGAAATGGGCGCGGACGGCGAGATTCTGCGCATCGCGCACGCCGATTTCCAGCGGCTGATCGCGGGCAACAGCTATTTCTCCGACGTGTTCGTGCGCGTGTTCGCGGCGCGGCGCGAATTCGGCAACAGCCGGGGTTTCGCCGCGATCCTCGTGATCGGCGCGGCGATGGACCGCAGCGTCTATGCGCTGCGCGACCTGTTGATGAAACATGGCGTCGCGCATCGCTGGTTCGATCCCGCCGACGGACCGGTCGCGGCGCATCTGATGGCCGAGCGCGGACTGACTGGCGAACAATTGCCGCTGGTGATCCTGGGGGCGACCGATCCGCTGGTGCAGCCGACTCCCGAGAGCCTGGCGGTGGCGCTCGGGCTCGACCTGCTCCCCGATGGCGCGACCGCCGATGTGCTGGTCGTTGGTAGCGGGCCCGGCGGGCTGGCGGCGGCGGTCTATGCCGCGTCCGAGGGGCTGACGGTGATCGCGCTCGATTCGCTGGCGCCGGGCGGACAGGCGGGCACCTCGTCGAAGATCGAGAATTACCTGGGTTTCCCGACCGGCATTTCGGGCAACGAACTGGCGCGCCGCGCGACGGTGCAGGCGCAGAAATTCGGCGCGCGGCTGGTGTCGCCGGTGCGCGCGGCGTCGATCGGCCGTGACGGCGATGCCTATTGCCTGCACCTCGTCGACGGGCGGAAGCTGCGCAGCCGCGCGGTCGTGGTCGCGAGCGGGGCGCAATATCAGCGGCTGCCGATCGAGGGCATCGAGGCCTATGAAGGGCGCGGCATCTATTACGGCGCGACCCCGATGGAGGCGCAGCTGTGCGGCAATGCCGAGGTCACCGTCGTCGGATCGGGCAATTCGGCGGGGCAGGGCGCTATCTATCTCGCGAGCGTCGCGAAGAAGGTCTATGTCATCTTCCGCCGCAAGAGCCTGCGCGAGACCATGTCCGAATATCTGGTCAAGCGGCTCGAAGAGCATCCGAACATCGAGATCATCGCCTCCACCGACGTCGTCGGGCTGCGCGGCGAGGAGCGGCTCGACGGCCTGACCTATCGTTGCCGCGAGACCGGGGCGGAGGGGCATTGCGACTGCGGTTTCCTGTTCCTGTTCCTCGGGGCAAACCCGAACACCAACTGGCTGCCCCGCGAAATGGTGTGCGACGAGCGCGGTTTCGTGAAGACGGGCGCCGACATCGCGCCGATCGAACTGGTCAAGGCCGGCTGGGCGCTCGACCGCATGCCGAGCCGCTACGAAACAAGCTGGCCGCGCATCTATGCGATCGGCGACGTGCGCAAGGGATCGGTGAAACGCGTCGCGTCGTCGGTCGGCGAGGGATCGGTCGTGGTCAGCGACATCCATGCCGCGCTCGCCGAGACGGCACCGTGATTTTATGATGGAAATACCGGGAACCGCTCGATAACCTGTTGTTATCCATAAGAGTCGGTTCCGCCGGAACGGCGATCGAGCCGGCGCGACAGTCGGCGAGGAGAGCAATCATGGCGGTTATTCCAGGTGGCCCGGGTGACGATATTCTGCCCGGCACGCCCGACGCCGACACGATCGACGGTTTCGACGGCAACGACCGCATCACCGCTGGCGAGGGCGATGACGTCGTCACCGGCGGGCGCGGCAATGATGTGATCAACGGCGAGGGCGGGAGCGACACGCTCTTTGGCAACGGCGGCAGCGACACGATCCTCGGCGGTCTTGGCGATGACGTCATCTATGCGGGCGGCGGCGCCGACACGGTCCAGGGCGGCGACGGCGACGACTGGATTTACGATATCGATTCGCCGGGCTTCCCCGGCAGCGGCGGCGGCAATGACCGGTTCGAGGGCGGGATCGGCAACGACCGCTTCTTCATCGACCGGGCGACGCCCTCGACGCTGCAGGAGACCATCCTCATCATTGGCGATCCGGGCCCGACGGCGGCGGGCAACGACCTTGTCGATTACAACAGCGCGCGCCGCGATATCGCGACGGTGACGCTCGGCGGCGGCGCCGACACCTTCATCCTGCGCGACACCGGCGGCGGCCGCGTCGACCTGAGCCTCGGGACGGGGCCCGAGCAGGACAAGATCGTCTTCATGGACGCGACCCCCGGTTCGGCGGGGCAGGCGGGGCTGGTCGTTTCGGGCTTCGGTACGGCGGGCAGGCCGTCATCGCTGACCGGGCTCGACGTCGTCGACCTGTCGCCGCTGCTGCCGTCGCTCACCAACTGGGACGGCGCGAACCCTTTCCTGACCGGGCATTTCCGGCTCGTCGAATCGACGCAAGGGACCGTCCTGCTGCAG
The DNA here is from genome assembly GCF_050725615.1 of Sphingopyxis sp. Taxonomy (GTDB): domain Bacteria; phylum Pseudomonadota; class Alphaproteobacteria; order Sphingomonadales; family Sphingomonadaceae; genus Sphingopyxis. The sequence continues at coordinate 13,403 of NZ_JBOHHU010000039.1, read as the reverse complement.
GCCGATTTCGATGGCGCCGGCGCAGGGGGCTATGCCACGCTCATCCAGTTCAAGCCGCAGAGCCTGATCGCCTCCGACCATCTGCGCGTGTCCGACTTCGGCAACGCCAATTTCGTCAACATTCCGCTGGGCGGCGCGACCAAGGCCGGCGGTCCGGGCGACGACATATTGACCGGCACCCCCTATGACGACCATCTGACGGGCGCCGGCGGCAATGACGAGCTTTACGGTTTCGCCGACAATGACGTGCTGAACGGCAATGACGGCAATGATCTGCTCGACGGCGGCGCGGGCGCCGACACGATGACCGGCGGCGCCGGCGACGATACCTATGTCGTCGACAGCGCGCTCGATGTCATCGTCGAAGGAACGAACGGCGGCGAGGACCGGGTTGTCTCTTCGATCAACTACACGCTCGGCGCCAATCTCGAGCTTCTCGACCTCCGGGCGGGGGCGGGGCTGGCGGTGACCGGCATCGGCAACAATCTCGACAATAATATCCAGGGCAATGCGCAGAATAATTCGCTGATCGGCGGGGCAGGCAACGACCTGCTCGCGGGGGGCTATGGCAATGACACGCTGAACGGCGGCGGCGGCAACGATTCGCTGCTGGGGAATGAGGGCAATGACGTGCTGAACCCCGGCCCTGGGCTCGACGTGATGGACGGCGGCGAGGGCGCCGACCGCTATGTCTTCATCCCGTCCGGCATGAGCACGACGCAAATCGACCGCGTCTATTTCTCGACGCCCGATGGCGACGTCATCGACCTCAGCCTGATCGACGCGGTTACCGGCGGCGGCGACGACAGCTTCCACTTCATCGGCACCAACGCGTTCAGCGGCGTCGCGGGCGAACTACGCTATGATTATCTGGGGACCTGGGACGAAGGGCCCCGCGCGGGAACGACCTATCATGTCAGCGGCGACGTCGACGGCGATGGAACAGCCGATTTCATCATCGAGATTTCGCAATTGGGCACGACGCCGCCCGGGCTCGGCGACTTCATCCTGTAGCGTGCGCGACGCGGCTTGGTGATGGCCGGCGCGCGTTGTGCCTCGTTCAATCGCAGGACGGTTTGAAACCGCGACACTGCCTCAGTCGGAAATCGCCGATCAACTGCTGCACCTCGGGGGCGTCGCCGGTCCAGTCCGCCTGGCTGCACAACAGCTCCCGGTGCGGCAGCAGCCGTTGTTCCATGGTTTCCTGCCAATCGGGCAGCGTCTGCAGTATCTGCTCGGAGGTATAGAGCAGATATTCGACATATATCTCGTACGCCGCATCGTTCGGTGTCCCGCGGATGGCGCAATAATTGGGATTGGCGAACTCGGGCTTGCTGATCGAGAGGTTCAGAAATTCGCGGTAGATGTCGCGCGCGGACTGCTCGCGCTGTTGCCGCGCGCTGGCGTCGATCTGGAATTTGACGCCGACGAGCGCCACGACCGCCGCCAGGATGGTGACGATCACCCCCACCGATTGCATCGCCTTGGCATGGCGTTCGAGCCATTTCTTCACCTCCGGCCCCTTTCGGCTGCTGCTGCGTGGCGCAGTGAATGCCGCCGCCCGATTCGCCGATCGCATCGATTTCGATCATGTCCACCGTCCGTCCGGGATAGAGGGATTGGAGCAGTTCGCGCGCATGGCCATCCGCCGCGCGGTCGCCGAACTCGGCCGCGATCACCGCGTCGTTGCAGACATAATAATTGACGTAACTGGCGACGAAATCGGTTTTGGTCGAGCGGATGTCGACCGGATCGGGCAGCCGGGCGATCTGAAGCTTTTGCCCGCGGGCGTCGGTCGATTTCTGCAGGATATTCAGCGTTTCATGTCCCGACACCGACCAGGGGTCGTCGGGGTCGATGTCGTCGCCCAATTGGATCAGCACCTTCCCCGGCCGCACGAAGCGCGCGAGCGCGTCGATATGATAATCGGTGATGTCCTTGCCCGCGATGCCCGGGGCCCAGATCATCTTCTTGCCGCCAAGCGCTTGCAGCAGCTTTTCGCCGATCTCGTCCTCGTCCATGCGGTTGCGGTTCGGGTTCGCCCAGCAGCTTGCGTGGGCGAGCAGCGTGCCTGCGCCGTCATGCTCGACGCCGCCCTGCTCGCCGACCAGACCGGTTTCGATCAGCGGCAGGCCCAGCCGCTCGGCCACGCGTTCGGCGATGCGCGCATCGTGGTCGTGCGGCTGCTTGTTCCCCCAGCCGTTGAAGCGGATATGCGCGACGGCGAGCTTGCCGGCGGCGTCGCGCACGAAGGTCGGACCCGAATCGCGGCACCACAGGTCGTCGGTCGGAATATCCCAAAGCTCGATGTCGCCCGACAGCCTGGCCCGGGCGGCTGCGGCATCGTCGCCCGCGACCAGCATGGCGACGGGTTCATAGCGTGCAATGCGGTTGGCGATCCGCGCGATGGCGCCTTGGACGCGCCCAAGCGAGGCCCGGTCGTAAACATCCAGATTGACCGGCCACTGCATGATCGTGCGCTCGTGCGGCTCGGATTCGAGCGGCATTTCGTAGCGCGTTCCGGTGCCAACCATCGCGTCGCTTACTCCTTCGCACCCCCCTATCAGGGGCGAAAGCATCACGCCTGCGCCGGTGTACAGAAAGTGTCGGCGATCCATAGCGCTCCACCCCGTTGCGCGCGCCGCGCTGTGCTGGTTCAACTCAGGCGCGTCTTGAAATCCTCATAACCAAACTCGCGGACCAGTTGGAGCTCGTCGCTCTCGCTGTCCCACAACCAGATCGACGGCAATGGCACGCCGTTGAAAGTGTTGGTCTTTACCATAGAATAATGCGCCTGGTCGAGAAAGGCGAAACGCCGACCGACCGCCGCGCCGCCCGGCAGGCGATAGTCGCCGATCACGTCGCCCGCGAGGCATGAGGGGCCGCCGAGGCGCGTCGGCGCGCCGTCTGCTTCCTCGCCGAGCATCGCCGGGCGGTAGGGCGCCTCGATGACGTCGGGCATGTGGCAGGTCGCGCTGATGTCGGTGATCCCGATGGTCATGCCGTTGTCGAACAAGTCGAGCACTTCGCCGATCAGGATGCCCGCGTCGAGCGCGACCGCTTCGCCGGGTTCGATCATCACGTCGCAGCCGGTGGCCTCGCGCACCCCCTTCAGGAAGGCGATGAGGTCGTCGATCTGGTAATCGGCGCGGGTGACATGGTGGCCGCCGCCGAAATTGAGCCATTTAAGCTGGCCGACATAGGGCGCGAGCAACGGTTCGACCGCCGCCCAGGTGCGCGCGAGCGGGGGGAAGTCTTGTTCGCACAAGACATGCATATGGATGCCGTCGACGCCCGCCATATGTTCGGCGCGAAGCTGGCTCACCGGGAAGCCGAGGCGGCTGCACGGCGCGGCGGGGTCATATTTGGCCACCTCGCCCTCGCTGTGCTGCGGGTTGATGCGCAGCCCGATATCGAATGTCTCGCCCTTGGCGCGAAGCTCGTCGAGCAGCGGCCGGAAACGCGCGATCTGGCCGGGCGAGTTGAATATCAGATGGTCGGAGAGCGTCGCGATCTCGGGAAGATCATCGGCCTTATAGCCCGCGCAATAGGTCGCGACCTCCTTGTCGCCATCAGGGCCGCCATATTCCTCGCGGCCGAGCTTCGCTTCGTAGAGGCCCGAGGCGCAGACGCCGTCAAGCGTGCCCGCGACGGTCGAACCGAGCGACCACATCGAAAAGGCCTTCAATGCCGCGAGCACGCGGGCGCCCGATGCGTCGCCGATGTGGCGCAGGACGCCGAGGTTCGCGCGAATCTTCGCCGCATCGACGACAAAGGCGGGCGAGGGGACGCGGTCGAGGTCGAAATGCGCGAAGGCCCCGGGGTCGCCGGCTCTGGTTTCCATGGGTCGAATATTCCTGTCAGGCCGTGATCGGCGCTTTGAAAATGAAGAAGGCGCCGCCCACGATCAGCGTGAAACCGACGAGATGGTTGATGGTCAATTTCTCGCCGAGCCAGAAGACCGCGAAGCCCGCGAAGACGATCAAGGTAATCACCTCCTGCATCGTCTTCAACTCGGCGGTCGAATAGACGCTGTGGCCGATGCGGTTGGCGGGGACCGCGACGCAATATTCGAAGAAGGCGATGCCCCAGGCGAGCAGGATCGCGAGCCACATCGGGCGCGACACGTCGCCAAGGTGGCCGTACCAGGCAAAGGTCATAAAGATGTTCGAGACGACGAGCAGGAAGATCGGCAGGATATAGGGGGTCATTTCGTCTTTTTCCGATCCTTCGTCAGCGGCAGCACGTCGGTCAGCAGCGCTGCGAAGAAATGGCCCGGCTCCTCGACCATCGGCATATGCGCCGAATGTTCGAGCCAGATAAGCTTTTTGGAGGGCGCTTTCACCTTCGCGAACCAGTCGGCGGCGACCGGCGAGGGGACGGTGTAGTCGTGGCGTCCGAGCAGGAAGACCAGCGGCACGTCCATCTTTCTCACCGGTCGGAAGCTGACGTCGGCGAGGCGCGGCCAGAGGGTGGTCACCGAAAACTCGCTGCCCTTGCCCCAGGCCGCGACGTCGGCGGGGCCATATTCGGGCGAAAGGCGCGGGGTGCGGAAATAATATTGGAGGTCGGGCTTACCCGCGATCAGCGAGCCATAGGGGATCGCATATTTGCGCCACCCGTCGGCCTTGGCGATGGTAAACTCGCCCGCCGGATAGGGCGCGAGCGCGTCGATCGCGGCGACGGCATCCGTATCGCCCGCCGCGAGCGCCTTGGCGCGGGTCCACGCCATGCCCGCCTTTTCGCCCTCGCGGAAATCGATGCCCTGACCCACCCCGACATAGGCGTAGAGCAGGTCGGGGCGCTTCACCGCGACCGACAGGCCGACGATCGAACCCCAGCTATGCCCCATCAGCACGACCTTTTTCTTGCCGTAACGCTTCTGCAGCAACTCGATCAGTTCGATGGCGTCGTCGCGGTAACGGTCGGGGGTCATCGTCGGCGCGAGCGCTGCGGGGTCGTTGAGCGGATAGCTGCGACCGGCGCCGCGCTGGTCATATTGGACGACGGTGAAGACATCTTCCCATGGGCGCTGGAAGGCCCAGGCAAAGGGCATTTCGACCGCGCCGGGGCCGCCATGGACAAAGACCAGGATCGGATTGTCGCGGTCAGCGCCGCGCACATTCACCACCTGCCGCGCGCCGCCGAGCGTGGCCTCGAAGGTCTCCCGCACCCCGTTGGGCGTGACGATCTTGCCAATATCGGCGACGATCGCGCGGGCGGGGGCGTAGGCGTCTTCGGTTTGGGCTGCGGCGGGGGTGGCGAGGGTCGCAAGCAGGAGCAGGCCGACCGACCACTTCGAAAACGCCTTCCGCGCAACAAGCACATGGGTGAGGTCGAAACGGGCGAAAGCCCCGGGGGCGCCGACTCTCGTTTTCATATGTGGCATTTCCAAAGTTTCACGCAGAGGCGCGGAGGGAGCAGAGGCCGCAGAGAATCATTCTTCCGGGCGGTAGTTATTGACGACGCGCCTGATGCCTTCCTTCATCGTCGATCCCGAGAAATTTAGGAGCAGCCCGACGGGCTGCTGTAAGATTCTCAGATAGGTCAGCACCTGCTTTGCATGGGTTTTTGCCAACTGCTCGACAGCTTTGATCTCCACCACCAAGCGGTCGTCCACCAGAATATCGACCCTGAAAGCCGCTTCAAAATGATGGTTTTCAATTGTTAGCGGCACGACCAATTGGCGCGCCACCTTCAATCCCCGCTGCTCAAGTCTGCTTGCCAATACGGTCTCATAGACGATCTCGAGCAAGCCGGGTCCCAAAAGTCGATGAACCGCGATCGCCTCATCGACGACGATGGCGCTGACATCGTCAATCCGCATCCGGCCCATCTCTCTGCGGTCTCTGCATCCTCTGCGCCTCTGCGTGAAACCGAATTAAAAATCCAGCGGACCCGCGAGTTCCTTCACCTGCCAGGGCAGGCCGTGGTCGTTCAGCATGTCCATGAAGGGATCGGGATCGAACTGCTCCATGTTGAACACGCCGGTGCCGTTCCACGCGCCGGTGACCATCATCGCCGCGCCGATCATCGCGGGCACGCCGGTGGTGTAGCTGACCGCCTGGTTGCCGGTTTCGGCAAAGGCGTCCTCATGGTCGCAGATGTTGTAGAGATAGAGCGTCTTGGCCTGGCCGTCCTTGCCGATGCCGGTGGCGATGACGCCGATGTTGGTCTTGCCCTTGGTGGTCTCGCCGAGGCTCGACGGTTCGGGCAGCACGGCTTTCAGGAACTGCAGCGGGACGATCTCGCGGCCTTCGTAGATCACCGGGTCGATGCGCGTCATGCCGACATTCTGCAGCACCGTGAGGTGGGTGATATAGGCTTCGCCGAAGGTCATCCAGAAACGGATGCGCTGGATTTCGGGCAGGTGGGTCTTCAGGCTTTCGATCTCCTCATGGTACATGAGGTACATCGTCTTTTCGCCCACCGCCTCGAAGTCGAACGTCTGTTTTACCGACATCGGCGGGGTTTCGACCCAGTCGCCATTTTCCCAGTGGCGCGCGACTGCGGTGACTTCGCGGATATTGATCTCGGGGTTGAAGTTGGTCGCGAAATGCTGGCCGTGATCGCCGCCGTTGCAGTCGAGGATGTCGAGCGTATCGATGCGGTCGAAATGATGCTTCTTGAGCCAGGTGGTGAAGACGCTGGTGACGCCAGGGTCGAAGCCCGAGCCGAGCAGTGCCATCAGCCCGGCGTCCTTGAAGCGGTCCTGATACGCCCATTGCCAATGATATTCGAACTTCGCCTCGTCGCGCGGTTCGTAGTTGGCGGTGTCCATATAATGCGCGCCGGTCGACAGGCACGCCTCCATGATGGTGAGGTCCTGATAGGGCAGGGCGAGGTTCACGACATGCGTCGCGCCGATCTGGCGGATCAGCGCGGCGGTCGCGTCGATATGGTCGGCGTCGACCTCGGCGGTGTCGATCGTGACTCCGGTGCGTTCTTTCACCGACTCGGCGATCGCGTCGCATTTGAACTTGCGGCGGCTCGCCAGCGTGATGTGCGGGAAGATATCGGGGTTCATCGCCATCTTGTGCACCGCGACCGAGCCGACGCCGCCTGCGCCGATCACCAAAACCTTGCTCATCGTGAAAATCTCCTGTCCGCGAACCTATGCGGCTTGCTCTCTATGCCGCGCCCTATAGGACGAAGCCATGACACAGCAAAGCCCCGATACCCTGCTCGATCCGGCACGTGCGCCCTCCCTCGCCGGCGTCGAACGCGCCGCGACGAAAGTCGCTGCATTGCTGCCGCAAACCCCGCTGTTGCCGCTCGAGATCGATGGCGTCACGATCTGGTGCAAGGCCGAATGCCTGCAACCGGTCGGCGCCTTCAAGATCCGCGGCGCCTGGCACCGGTTGACCGACCTGACCCCCGAACAGGCGGCGGCGGGGGTGGTCGGCGTGTCGAGCGGCAATCATGCGCAGGGTGTCGCCTGGGCGGCGAAAAAGCTGGGCATCAATGCGACGATCGTGATGCCGAGCAACGCGCCGGCGATGAAGCTGGCGGCGACGCGCAAGCTGGGCGCCGAGGTCGTGCTCTACGACCGGGTGACCGAGTCGCGCGATGCGGTGGCGGCGAAACTGCTCGACGAGCGCGGCGGCACGCTCGTCCATGCCTATGGCGATCCGTGGATCATCGAGGGGCAGGGGACCGCCGGGATCGAGGCCGAAGAACAGCTCCGCGCGCGCGGGTTGGGCGGCTTCGACAAAGTCATCGCCTGCTGCGGCGGTGGCGGGCTGTCGGCGGGCCTGGCGCTCGCGCTTCCCGCTGCCGAAATCGTCGCGGTCGAACCCGAGGGGTGGGACGATGTGACGCGCAGCCTGGCGGCGGGAGAGATATTGTCGGTCGAGGATATGGCCTATCCGACCGAATGCGACGCGCTCCAGACGCCCGAAACCTGGCCGATCAACTTCGCGGTGCTGCAGGCGCGCGGCGTGCGCGGGGTGGTCGTGACGCGGGAAGAAGTGCGCCATGCGATGCGTGTGGCGTTCGAGAAATTGCACCTCGTCGTCGAACCCGGCGGCGCGGCGGCGCTCGCCGCAGTGCTGGCGGGCAAGGTGGCGCCGGGCGCGGCGACGTTGGTCACCCTGTCCGGGGGCAATGTCGATCCCCAGAAATATGCGGAAATTTTGGCCGGATACTAATCGGCCCCGATGCGTTGTACGGACGAAGGAGAGACGAGATGCATAAAGCGATGATCCTGTCGGGCGCGGCGGCGCTGGTCTTGCTATCGGCGTGCGAAAAGGCCGATGCGCCGGCCCCGGCACCGACCGAAACCACCGAAGTCGTCGACGAAACGATGCCGCCCGCTGATGAAGCGGCGACTGTCGAAGCCGATCCCGCCACCGCCCCGCATCGCTTCGCGAGTTGGGCGGGCAAATGGGTCGGGGTCGAGGGCATGTTCGTCACGATCACCCCCGGCGAACCCGGCAAATACAAGCTCGAGATGCAGTCGGACCTCGATACCAAGGGGACCTATGACGGCACCGACAGCGAACATGGCATTAAATTCCAGCGCGGCGGCGAGGAAATGAGCCTGCGTCGCGGCAGCGGCGACGAAACCGGCCTCAAATATCTCGCGGGCAAGAAGGAATGCCTGATCGTCAAGGAGGGCGAAGGCTATTGCCGCGACTAGGCTGAGCCGCCGCGCCGCCCAACGGAAAAATTGGCCGGCGCGGCGCGATGTGCTATTTGGCACAGACAGGACGGCTATTTTGCTGGATTCAAAAGGCATGACGAAAAAAACATCGCGGGTCGCAAAAACGACCGGCGACCTCGTCGATCGACCGCTGCCGGACGACCTTGGGTTATTGGTTCGGTTGGTGTTCGAACAGGCGAAGCCGCAGGTCATCGATGGATGGGTCCACTGGCTGCTCCAGTCGGGGGTGGAGGTCGTCACATCGAACAGCCGCGCGATCGAGTTCAAGGGTGCGGCGGGCGATGTGGCAAAGGCGCTCGACGCCGACCTGTATCTCAACCGGAACAACCTGCCTTCCATCGGAACGGTGGGAAAGGTGATCGGCGACGGCGCGGTGCCGCCGCTGGCCTATGTTCCGCAGAAGCCGAGCTTCTTCTGAGCGGACGGTAGCGCCCCTTTCCCTTCTTCTTGGGAGAGTAGCATGTCGGTCTATGTTCGTTTCGTCCCCCGCAGCCGCAGCCAGTCGATCCCGATGGAGGCGATGGCGGGGCTTTCCTCCGATTCCGCGCCAACGATCATCCGGCCGACCAAGGCCAATGCCGAGCGCGGGCAGGAACGGCTCGCGGGAGGCGGGATCGCATCCTTCGCCACCGAAATGAACCGCGTGTCGACCGAAGTGCCGGTCGAGCGCTTTGCCGAATTGTTCGGCGCGCCGCCGCCGGGAGACGGGGCTGCTGCGCCGGCCCGCGGCAGCGCGCTGACCGTCCCCGACGCACTCGCCGATGTGTTCGACTTTGCCTATGTACCGCAGGAAATCGACTATCACGCGACGCTCGCGCTGCCGCCGGTGGTGCCGCATTATCATCTGCGTGTCGGCGACGTCGCGCTCGCGCTCAACGCGCCGCGCTGCCACCAGCAGGGCTATACGGGCAAGGGCGTGAAGGTCGCGATGACCGACACGGGTTTCTGGCCGCACCCGTTTTTCGTGCGCAACGGCTATACGCTCTACCCGACCGAATCCCCGGGATCGGGGCCGGCCGACGTCGATGACAATGGTCATGGGACGGGCGAGGCCGCGAATATCTTTGCCATGGCGCCGCAGTGCACCGTCTATGGCGTGAAACACGGCGGCAGCGCCGCCGGCGCGCTGGAAACCGCGATCGCGTTGAAACCGCAGGTCGTCACCAACAGCTGGGGTTGGAGTATCGACCAGCAAAGCCGCGACGCTTTTCGGCAGAATCCGCAGAACATCAGCTATGCCGAGCTGGTCGACCTCGAAAGCCTGATCGGCGAGGCGGTCGACAATGGCATCTGCATCGTCTTTTCGGCGGGCAATGGCCATTTCGCCTTTCCGGGCTGCCTGCCCAAGGTGATTTCGGTCGGCGGCGTCACCGTCACCGAGGATGGCGAGCTTGAGGCGTCGAGCTATGCCAGCAGCTTTGAAAGCCAGCTCTATCCCGGGCGCGCCGCGCCCGACATCTGCGGGATCGTCGGGCGCGCCGATGCGGCGCCGATGACGGGGCATATCATGCTACCGGTGCCGCCGACCGCGCAGCTCGATGGCGAGAATTTCGGCAATGTGGCGGCGGGCAAGGGATGGGGCGTGTTCTCCGGAACCTCCGCGGCGGCGCCGCAGATCGCCGGGCTGATCGCCTTGCTCAAGCAGATCCGGCCGAACCTGACGGTCGAGCAGATCCGCACCGCGCTGCGCACCACCGCGACCGATGTCGTCAAGGGCAAGACCGCGCATGGGAAAAAGGCGGTGGTGGGGCCGGACCTGGCGACCGGAACGGGGCTGGTCGATGCGTTGAAGGCGTGCGGTTATATCTAGCGGTCCGGACGCCCCGCGCCGCCAATCGGCTTGCCAATCCGCCGCGTAGCTGCTCCCTTCGCTGGCGGAGGGGCCATGAACGACACGATATCGCCGGCCGAGCCGGCCGACATGGCGGCGGTCATCGAAACGCTGGCACAGGCGTTTCAGACCGATCCGGCGCTGTCCTGGATATTGCCCGATGACGCGCATCGGGCGCGGGCGCTGCGTGGGCTATTCCGCGTGCTCGTGCCCGCCGATGGCCGTGCGGGCGTGGTCCTGCGGTCGGCGAACGACGAAGCGGCATCGCTGTGGCGCGCGCCGGGGCAGGCGCATAGCGGAACGCTGGAGTTCCTGCGCACCGTGGTCCCGCTCGTCGCGACCTTCGGGCTCGCCTTGCCGCGCGGGCTGAAGGTACAGGCCGGCATCGACGCGCAGCGGCCCAAGGGGCGGTTCTGGTATCTTCACTATGTCGGCGTGCGCTCCGGGTCTCAGGGCAAGGGCCTGGCGGCCGGATCATCCGGGCCCAGACGGCGATTGCCGATGACGCCGGGCTGCCCTGCTGGCTGGAAACCGCGACGCCGGAAAATGTGCCGCTGTACGAGCGGCTGGGGTTCGAGACTCAGGTCGAATGGGACGTACCGGGCGGCGGCCCGCATTTCTGGGGGATGATGCGGCCGCCGCGCCGAGCTTAGTTCGCCGGGCGCGTCGCGTTGAACGAAAAGGCGATGTCGACGCCGGCCGCGATGGCATCGGTCGCCGCCCATTCGCTCTGGCCGACGCCGAAGGCCGTGCGGTCGATGCGCGTGGCTCCCGACACGCGCGCGCGGTCGCCGTCGATGGCGAGAGTGAAACGCAAGGTCGCGGGTTTCGCGACTCCGCGCAGGTCGAGCGTGCCGCGCGCCTCATAGCGGTCGCCGCCGAGGTGGCGGATTTCGCGCGCGGTGTAGACCGCCTTCGGGTGCGCGCCGCTGTCGAAGAAATCGCTGCCTTTGAGCGAATCGTCGCGCTGCCCGTCGCCGGTGTCGGCCGAGGCGAGGTCGACGCTTACCTTGATCCGCGATTTGGCGAGATCGTCGGGGCTGAACTTGATGTCGGCGTCCCAGCGCCCGAAGCGCCCGGCGACCGCGTCGCCGTTCCAGCGTGCGGTAAAGCCGAGCCGCCCGCCCGACGCGACGCTCCAGTTGGCGAGCGGCTCGGAGGTTTCTTCGGGCTTGGCTTCCTCGGCTTCTTCCGGTTTTGCTTCGGTGCTTTCCGCAGCGGGCGTTGGCGCGGGGGCAGGCACGACAGGCGCCTCGGCCTGTTCGGCGGCGGCGCGCGGCTTGTCCACATAGACCAGTTTGGCCACCGCCATCGCGGCGAAGACCAGCGTCAATGCGCCGATTGCGGCGTCCACCGCCTTGCCCTTGGCGAAGGGGATCATGCGCTGCAGTTCGGGTTTGCCGAGCAGCCACTGGTGGCGGAGCGCACCGATGATGTGGAGCAGGAACAGCCCGATCGCGAGCCACGCCATCGCGCCGTGGATCGACTCGGCGGGCTCGTGCCAGCCTTGGCCGACCGGCAGGTGCGGCCAGGGGATGGCGCCGAAGAGCAAGGTCGGAACCTGCACCCGCGCGGTCGAGACGAGCAGCCAGCCGGTGATCGGGCCGAGGATCAGCACCAGGTAGAAGAGCCAATGCACCGTGCCCGCGAGCGCGCGCGTCCACGCAGGTCCGTCGGATGCGGGCGGGCGCGGCGTGAACAGGCGAACCGCCAGCCGCGCGAGGCTGAGCAGCAGGATTGCGATGCCGATCGATTTATGGAGCTGGAAGCGCGCGAACAATTCGGGGCTATTATGACCCTCGAGCGCCCAGCCGAGCGAAATCTGGAAAGCGAGGAGCAGCGCGAGTAGCCAGTGGAGGGCGATGGCGGTGCGGCTGTAGCGCTCTGCGGTCATGGTTTCTCTTGTGCGGGGGAGGAGAATTGCGCCACCGCTATCACGACCAGAAAATGATGGCCGCAAAGAAAATCAGCAGCAGTGTGAAGCCGATGAAGCAGCCGATGCGATTGCGCCGCTTGCGCAGGTCGGGGATTTCCGTCGCCATCTCGCCGGCAAATCCCAGCGCTTCGAGGAGGTCGAACGGCACCTGCCGTCAGTCCTCGAACCCCACAAAACGCACCGCCTCCGCGACGCTCTTGCGGTTCGACACCACCGCGTTGGCGGGAAATTCCTCTTCGGGCCAGCCCATCGCGACGCAGATCATAATCACCTGGTCGTCCGGAATATGCGCATGTTCGCGCACCACCGGCGACTGCATGATGCCCTGGCTGTTGATCACGCAGCCGAGCCCGCGCGACCAGGCCGCATTGACCAGCGCATTGGTCACCGCGCCGCAATCGAAGGGCGCGATATCGCTGCCGAGCAGCACGCGATCATAGGTGACGACGACGCTGACCGGCGCGTCGAACTGACGGAAACCGCGCAGCACCCAGTCCTGCCGCGCATCCTTGTCGTCGCGGGCGATACCCATCGCCCCGAACAGCTGTTTGGCGATCTCGATCTGGCGGGCGCGATGATCGTCGGCGATGCCGTCGAAGCGGCGGAACTCGCGGCTGTCGGGTTTGCCGGCGAGGATACCGTCGGTATTGCCCCGGCGGATCGCGTCGAGCGCGGCGCCGGTGACGACCGAGAAATTCCAGCACTGGTTGTTGAACGACGAGGGCGCGCGCATCGCGACCTCGATCACCTCGGCGATCAAATCCTTTGGAACAGGCTTGTCGAGAAAGCCGCGGATCGAGCGGCGGCCCCGGACAACCTCGTCAAAACCCGGCGCGGTGGTCACGCGGCCTTGCGCAGTTCCAGACGGTCCCAGATTTCGGTCAGCGCCTCGGTCAGCTCGCGCATCATCGCTTCGTCATGCGCCGGGCCGGGGGTGAAGCGCAGCCGTTCGGTGCCGCGCGGCACGGTGG
>NZ_JBOHHU010000038.1:0-36250 GCF_050725615.1 Sphingopyxis sp. | reverse complement strand
AGCACGCAACTGGCGATAGGCGCTGATCCAGGTCAGCGCGAGGCTGCCCAGATCATAGTCGATCTGCGCCGAACCGCCGTAATTCTCGATTTTGTTCGACGACAGGAAATTGTTGTAGACGTCGTACGAGAAGGGATTGTTGGCATCGACGCTGGGGCCGCCGGCCAGCGCGTTGGTGATCGCGACGGTGGGCCCGGCGATGACGTTGCCGGCGATGCAGCAATTTTCGTCGATCTTGTCATAGTCGCCGATCAGGCGGATCGACAGCGCGTCGGTCGGTTCGAACAGGAGCTGGCCGCGCACGCCATAACGATTGCGATCGTTGACGTCGGTGTCGAGCTTCAGGTCCTGAGCATAGCCGTCGCGGCGATTGTAGTTCGCGCCGAGCGAGAAGGCGATGGTATCGCTGATCGGGCCGGTGACGTCGCCCTTGATCGTGACGGCGTTATAATTGCCATAGGTCGCCTCGACCGAACCGCCGAATTCATATTGCGGCTTTTGCGTGACGATGCTGATGACGCCCGCCGAGGCGTTCTTGCCGAACAGGGTCGACTGCGGGCCGCGCAGCACTTCGATGCGCTCGACATTGGGAAGGTCGCCGATCTGGGCGGCCGACCGCGAACGATAGACGCCGTCGATGAACACGCCGACGGACGGTTCGATCCCGGCGTTGTTGGCGCCGTTGCCGAAGCCGCGGATGATGAAGTTGGTGTTGGCGCTCGACTGCAGCTGCGACACGCGCAGGCTGGGAACCGACGACTGCAGGTCGATGAGGTCGCGGATCTGCGACTCTTCCAATTGCGCTGCGGACGTCACCGAGACGGCGACGGGCGTGTCCTGCAGCGTCTGGGCGCGCTTCGAAGCGGTAACGATGATTTCATTGCCATAATCGACGACGTCGTCGGCGGGCGCGGCGGCCGTATCGTCGGCGGGTGCGGCGTCCTGGGCATAAGCGAAAGCGGGGGTGGTTGCGGCGCACAGCATGGTGGCGCCCAACAAGATGTTGCGCAAGGTCATGGGATGTCTCTCTCCAACCCACCGGAACGCGGCCTTGCGGCCAAAGGAGGGGATGCTCCGGCGGGAACTCGTCGCTCTAATCGCGCGGCTCGCCGCGTCAACGCGGCACATGGTCGCGCCCCGGATTTTCCGGCGATTAGTGACCAAAAAGCAACAGTTTGTGCTGCAACAAAAGCGCCGATGCGCGGGACATGCGCGCGCCCCATCCTTGAGCGGGCCGGGTCTTGCGAACCGTCGGCGACGCTATCGACGACATCTCCCCGAAAGCGACCGCCGGCAAAGAGCGAGTCGACCAATGCGGCCCCGCTAAAATTCCAGCAGCGCGAGTGTGGCCGATTTTTGTATCCGGGTCGTTTCGGCGAGGATAGCCTCTCGCGACATGCCTGTTTCGGCGTGGAGCAATTCGGTCGCGACATAGCCGAACTCGACGAGCATCCGCATGCGCAACCATATCTGATCGCGCGGACGGCCGGGCAGAAAAGGCGCGAAAGCCTCGGCCAACTTGTCCGTCACATAACGGTGCGATTCGATTCGGATATGCTCGAGGCGGGGACTGGAGTGCAAAGCCCGTTCGATCCAGACCCCGCCCGGTTCCGCCTCGGTAATCTCCGCAGTCTCGCGCAACAGGTCGCCGCTATGTTCGGCATAAGCCTGGATGCCGCCACCTGAATGCCGCTCGAGCCAACGGACGAGTGCGTCATTCTGGCGACCCATCAGCCGTTCGCCCAGCGCCGCGATGACCTCATATTTGTCGCCGAAATAATAATAGAGCGCAGGCGGCGTCACGCCCGCGCGCTCGCAAATCAGGTTCGTGGTAACCCGATCGATGCCAAGCTCGCCAAGCAACTGCCCGGCCGTGTCGAGCAGGCGTTCGCGCGTCGACGGCTTGCGAGAGCCCATCGGCCCGTCCTTGGGTATCGGTTTTGCCACCGCGCTTTCCGTCTTTCGTCGTTCGGCCTTCATCCGGCGTGCCTAGCATATCGAGCGGCCTGCGTCGCAACACCCATATTGCACCTATATAGTAAATACTATAATATAGCAAAAGCTATAACGGGTCAGGGGATGAAAAATGTTGAAAATCAGGGATGAACTGCGAATCTCCATTGCGTTGCTGTCGATGATATCGGCGTCGATGCCGGCAGCGGCCCAAGCGCAAGACACCGCTGCGGCATCTGACGAAGGGATTGGCGACATCGTCGTCACCGCCCAGCGCCGCGAACAGAATTTGCAGGATGTCCCCGTTGCGGTGACCGCCTTCTCGGGCGACACGATCGCCGACCTCGGCATCCGGTCGAGCGCGGACATCGCGGGCGTCGTGCCGAACCTCGAAATCGGCCTCCCCGGCGGTGAGGGCAACCAGCCGCTGATCTATATTCGCGGCGTCGGGCTCGCCGACACCAATTCGAACAATGCCGGGCCGAATGGCGTCTATGTCGACGAAGTCTATGTGAGTTCGCCGGGCGCACAGACCTTCCAGCTGTTCGACCTCGACCGCGTCGAGGTGCTGAAGGGCCCGCAGGGTACGCTCTATGGCCGCAACGCGACCGGCGGCGCGATCAACTTCATCACCGCCAAGCCCGGCAAGGATTTCCAGGCGCGCGCCTCGCTCTCCTATGGCTCGTTCGACACGATCAGCGGCGAAGCGGCGATCGGCGGCCCGATTTCCGATCATGCGCGCTTCCGCATCTCGGGCACCGGCACCCATTCGAACGGCTATGTCCACAATCTGCTGACCGGCCGCCGCGAGAACGGCCAGGGCAGCTTCGCGCTGCGCGGCCAGCTCGCGCTCGACATCGCCGACAATCTCGACGCGCTGATCAGCGTCCATGGCGGCAGGGTCGATGTGCGCTCGCCGCAATATCGCAGCCTCGGCCTGCTCGATCCGGCGACCGGTTTCACGACCCCCTGCGCGCCCGACGCGATCATGGCGAACCAGTGCGGCAATGTTTTCGGCTATGTCAGCCCCGAGGGCTTTTATGACGGCAATTACAACCGCAGCGACCGGTTGGTGGTCAAGAACTGGGGCACCTCGGTGCGGCTGGGCTGGGATCTGGGCCCGGTCACGCTGACGTCGATCGCGGCCTATGACCGCAACGACAAACTGCACCGCGAGGACACCGACGCGAGCCCGAATTCCATCCTCGACATCGATTATGGCGTCCGCTCGGAAAGCTTCACGCAGGAGCTGCGCCTGTCGGGTTCGGGCGGCGGCCTCAACTGGGTCGCGGGCGTCTATTATCTGGGCGAGACGCTGAAGCAGAATCAGACCGCCGACCTGTTCGCCGAGCTGCGCGCGCTGACGCCCGACGGCGGCGCCGATACCGGCGGTGCGACGACCGGCGGCGCCCCGGTGCTGTTCTCACGCACGCTCAACCGGCAGACCACCGATGCAACGTCGATTTTCGGTCAGATCGAAATCGAGCTGATGCCCGCGCTGCGCGCAACGATCGGTGGCCGCTACAATTACGAGCGCAAACGCTTCACCGCCGCCGCGCAGCTCGAGGATGATGTGATCGACGGCACCCCCATCCCCGGCGGGGTGCTACCGCTCTATGCCTTCAACAATCGCAAATCATTCAAAAATGCCTCGTTCAAGGTCGGCCTCGACTATGACATCACCGAGGACGTGATGACCTATGCCAGCGTGTCGACCGGCTTCAAGAGCGGCGGTTTCAACGGCGGTTTCCTGAGCTTCGATCCCGCCGAGGCCGCAGTGCAGGCGCAGCCCTTCGAGGAGGAAACGCTGACCGCCTATGAAGTCGGCCTTAAGTCGACCCTGCTCGACCGCCGGCTGCGCTTCAATGCGGCGGCCTTTTATTATGATTACAAGGATCTTCAGCTCTACACGCTGATCAACACCGGCGCGATCCCGCTCACCCTGCTCGACAATGCCGCGAACGCGACCATCTACGGCGCCGAGTTCGAGCTGATCGCCAAGCCCGCCGACCGGCTCGACATCACGCTGAACCTTGGCCTGCTCGACACCGAGATCAAGGATTTCACGAGCGCGGGCACCGACTTTTCGGGGAACCGGCTCGCGCTGTCGCCGACCGTCACCTTCAGCGGGATCGCCAATTACGAGATCCCGGTTTCGGACGGGATCGCGCTCGCGTTCCAGCCCTCGGTTTCCTACCGGTCGAGCCAGTTCTTCTCCGCCGACAACAGTCCGCTGCTCGAACAAAAAGGCTATTGGCTCGTCGGCGGGCGCATCGCGCTCAAGGATGAGGACGGACGTTGGGAGGTAGCGCTGTTCGGCCGCAACCTGACGCGCAAGAAATATATCAACTATGCCGTCGATCTCAGCGACTTCGGCTTTATCGAGCAGTTTCGCGGCGAACCCCGGATGTTCGGCGTCGAGCTGCGGGCTCAATATTGATGCGCGCGCTGCTGCCGCTGTCCGCCGCGCTCCTGCTCGCCGCGTGCCAGTCGGAGCCGCCGGCGAAGCCGCTGACGCCTGCACAGAGCGCGGCGCTCAAACCCGCCGACGCGCGCATCGCCGGACTCTACGAGCAATCGTGCAAATCGTGCCACACCGTCGCCGACACCGGCGCCCCGCTCGCGGGGGATCGCACCCTATGGGATCAGCGCTGGGCAAAGGGAGAGGATGTCCTGCTCGGCAGCACCGTCCGCGGTCTCAACGGCATGCCGGCAGGCGGCCAATGCTTCGCGTGCACGCCCGACGACTATAAGGCGCTGATACGCTTCATGGCGGGGAGGAACTGATGGGCAAGGTAACACGGCGCGCGCTGATCGCGGGCGGCGGCGCGATCGGCATCGGCGCGATCGGCGCCGGCGGCCTCGCGGGACGCAACTGGCTGCGCAACCGCGAGCCCGAAGCCTTCGCGGCGCAGGACGCCCAGGGCCATCTCCTCTGGTCCAACTGGTCGGGCAGCGCCCACAGCTATCCCGAAAAGCGCGCGGCGCCGGCCAGCGAGGACGAATTGCTGTCGATCCTGACGAAAGCGCCCGCACCGGTGCGGCCGGTGGGTTCGGGCCACAGCTTTACCGCGCTCGTCCCGACCG
Source organism: Sphingopyxis sp. (assembly GCF_050725615.1). Taxonomy (GTDB): domain Bacteria; phylum Pseudomonadota; class Alphaproteobacteria; order Sphingomonadales; family Sphingomonadaceae; genus Sphingopyxis. The sequence continues at coordinate 31,210 of NZ_JBOHHU010000038.1, read as the reverse complement.
ACGGCACCTTGCTGACGCTCGACGGCATGGCCGGGCTCGTCGGCCATGATGCGGCAACACACCAGGCGACGGTGCGCGGCGGCACCCGGCTCGCCGACCTCGGCCCCGCGCTCGCCGCGATCGGGCAGGAGATGATCAACCTTCCCGACATCAACAAGCAGTCGATCGCCGGCGCGATCGGAACCGGTACGCATGGCACCGGACGCGGCATCCAGGCGGTGCACGGGTCGGTCATCGCGATGCGCATCGCAACCCCGACGGGCGAGATCATCGACTGCGACCGGACCAACCGGCCCGAGGTCTTCGACGCCGCGCGCGTCGGGCTCGGCGCGTTCGGGGTCGTCACGCAGGTGACGCTCCAGAACCAGCCGCTGACGCGCGTTCGCAAGCGCGTCGAGGTGCGTCCGACCGAGGACATATTCGACGAGTGGCCGGCGCTGCGCCAGAAGCATCGCAACGTCGAATTTTATGTCCTGCCCTTCACCGGCCATTCGGTGACGATCACCCATGACGTGACCGACAAGCCGGTGAAACCGCGCGGCCCCGATGGCGATGTCGAGACGCTGATGGGCCTCAAGCAGCTGCGCGACTGGTTCGAATTCGCGCCCGCGCTGCGCCGCAAGCTCGCGGCCGAGGAGTTGGCGAAGATCCCACCCGAGGAGGTCGTCGACGAAGGCTGGAAACTCCTCTCGAACGAGCGGCCGGTGCGGTTCAACGAAACCGAATATCATCTGCCGATCGAGGCCCAGATTCCCGCGCTGCGCGAGATTCTCGCGGCGATCGAGGAGCATCGCAGCGACGTCTTCTTCCCGATCGAGGTTCGCGTCATCGCCCCCGACGATGCCTGGCTTTCGCCCTTTTACGAGCGTGAAAGCGGGTCGATCGCGGTCCATGCTTATTATCGCGAGGACCATGATTTCTTCTTCAGCATCGTCGAGCCGATCTTCCGCCGTCACGGCGGCCGCCCGCACTGGGGCAAGCTGCACCGCCTGAAGGCGCGCGACCTCGCTCAACTCTATCCGCGCTGGAAGGAAGCGCGCGAGGTGCGCGCCGCGCTCGATCCGGAGGGACGGATGCTCAACGACTATCTCAAGGCGGTCTTCCTCGATGGCTGAACCCGAACGCAAGACACGCTGGACGCGCCGCGCCGCCATCGCCGGCGGCGGGCTGGCGGTGGTGGGTGGCGGCGCCCTGCTCGCCTCGCGCAAGAGCGACCATGGCGGGGCGCACGACCGCTATTTCGCGGGCCTGTCGGCGGCGCTCCGCAAGGCGGGGATCGCGCACCCGGTGCTCGTCATCGATCAGGCCCGGCTCGACCGCAATATCGCCGCCGCGCACAGCACCCTGGCGCCCTCCCGGCTCGCGCTGCGCGTCGTGGTCAAGTCGCTGCCCGCGACCGGCCTTATCGACCATGTCGCACGCGGCATGGCGACAAACCGCTTCATGGTCTTCAACGGGGCGATGCTGGGCATCATGGCCGCCCGACCGGATGCCGACCTGCTGCTCGGCAAGCCGCTGCCCGAAGCCGAGTTCGCCGGGTTCGTCGACAAGGTCGGCGCCGAGGCGGCGGGCCGCATCCAGTGGCTGATCGATACGCCCGCCCGGCTCGGTCAATATGCCGCGATCGCCGCCGCGCGCGCCATGGTCCTGCGCGCCAATATGGAGATTGATGTCGGTCTCCATCGCGGCGGCTTCGCCGATGCCGCGTCGCTCTCGGGGGCCATCGACATCGCCCGCACCCTGCCGAACGTCACCGTCAGCGGCCTGATGGGCTATGACGCGCATGTCAGCAAGATGAGCGACCCCGACGACGCCTATGCGCAATCGCAGACGCGCTATCGCGCCGCGATCGGCGTTCTGCGCGAAAAGCTGGCCGTCGATCCCGCGACACTGACGCTCAACGGCGCCGGCAGCCCGACCTATGCGCGCCATGCGCAGGGCACCGCCGCCAACGAGGTATCGGTCGGGTCGGCTTTCGTGAAGCCCGCCGATTTCGACCTGCCCTCGCTCGCACGCCATGCTCCGGCAAGCTTCATCGCCACGCCGGTGATCAAGGCGGGGGGCATGGAGCTTCCCGGCAATGAATGGCTCAGCGGGCCGCTGACCTTCATGGACCCTAATGCCGCCCGCGCCTTCTTCATCTATGGCGGTCACTGGCTCGCGACACCCGTGTCGCCGCCGGGGCTCCAGTTCAGCGACCTTTACGGGCGCTCGAGCAATCAGGAAATGCTCACCGGATCGACCAGCGTCGCGCTGAAGCCCGACGACCATGTCTTCTTCCGCCCGAACCAGAGCGAAGCGGTTTTCCTACAGTTCGGCGACATCATCCTCTTCGATGGCGAGACGATCACGGGCACTTGGCCGACCTTCGCGCCGTCGGCCTGAGGGCCGCCGTGATCGCCATGGCGATCCTTGTACTCTGGGCGCGGCGAGGCGTCCGAAAGCGGGCGCCGGACATGGTATCCGGCGCCCGTCTTTCCGCTACCCGCGAATGAATTTCAGCAGATCGGCGTTGACGACATCGGCGTTGACCGTGAGCATCCCGTGGGAGAAGCCGGGATAGATGATCAATGTGCTGTTCTGCAGCAGCTTGTCCTGCATGATCGCCGCGCATTCATAGGGGACGACCTGATCATCGTCGCCCTGCATCACCAGCATGGGGACCGTGATCGCCTTCAGATCGTCGGTCTGATCGGTCTCCGAAAACGCCTTGATGCCTTCATAATGCGCCTTGGCGCTCCCCATCATGCCCTGACGCCACCAGTTCCTGATCACGCCTTCGGACGGCTCGGCGCCGGGACGATTATAGCCGTAAAAGGGGCCTGCCGGCACATCGAGGAAGAATTGCGCGCGGTTGGCCGCGAGCCCGGCGCGGAAACCGTCGAACGCCTCGACCGGCGTGCCGTCGGGATTGCCGTCGGTCTTGACCATCAGCGGCGGCACCGCGCTGACCAGCACGGCTTTTGCGACGCGGCCCTGCGGCTGGCCCGGGCACACGACATCGGCGCAACCGCATGATCGCCGAGGCGCTGGACGCGATTGCCGATGGCCTCGGGATGACCTCTGGACAACTTGCGCTGGCATGGATCATGTCGCGCGGCGTCGTGCCCATCGTTGGCGCTACCCGTCCCGACCAGCTGAAGGAGAACCTTACCGCGGTCGATGTCGCGCTCGACGCCGACACGCTGGCCGCCCTCGATGCGGCCAGTGCGTTCGACGCCGGCCACCCTTACAACATGCTGGATTGGGATATGTCCATGGCGCTCGGATATGGCGGGATGTTCGACCATATCGATATCCCACACTTCCCCAATCAGCGCTAGGTCATGTCTGGCCGAAAGCGGTTGGGCAGCTTTGGAAGGCAAGCGCGCGATAGCTGCCACTGCAGCCTGGGAATTGTCATCATCTGTTAATACGGACGTTGCCCGCTTCCTTATCGACGGCGGTCCGTCCCGATCTTAAAACCCGCTTCATCCCCGGCGCCGGAATCTGTCGTGTGTTGCCATATTCCCATATTTCTAGCGGCCCAGCGACTTCACCATCTGTTCGCGCATCGCAAATTTTTGAACCTTGCCAGTCACGGTCATCGGAAATTCGTCGACGAAGCGGATGTGCTGCGGGATTTTATAATGGGCGATGCGGCCCCGACAATGGGCGCGCACATCGGCTTCGGTCAGCACCGCGCCCGGGCGCACGATGATCCAAACGCAGAGTTCCTCACCATATTTCTCGTCCGGAACGCCAACGCCCTGCACATCGGCAACGCCGGGATGGGTGAGCAGAAATTCCTCGACCTCGCGCGGATAGATATTCTCGCCGCCGCGGATCACCATATCCTTGATCCGTCCAACGATCTGGCCATATCCCGCTTCGTCGATGACCGCGAGGTCGCCGGTGTGCATCCAACCGTCGGCGTCGATGGCGTCGGCGGTACGTTCGGCATCGTCCCAGTAACCGAGCATCACCGAATAACCGCGCGTGCACAGCTCGCCCGTCTCGCCGCGCGCGACGACATCGCCCGCCAGGTCGATCAGCTTCACCTCCAAATGCGGCTGGACGCGTCCGACTGTCGATACGCGTAGCGCAAGCGGGTCATTGGTGGCGCTCTGGAAACTCACCGGGCTGGTTTCGGTCATCCCATAGGCGATCGTGACCTGATCCATGTGCATCCGGTCGATCACTTCGCACATCACCGCCATCGGACATGGCGATCCCGCCATGATCCCCGTGCGCAGCGAAGACAGGTCGAAGCGCGGGAAATCGGGATGATTGAGCGCGGCGACGAACATCGTCGGGACGCCGTAAAGCGCGGTGCAGCGTTCGGCCTCGACCGCCTGCAGCATCGCGCCGGGGTCAAAGGATTCGGACGGATAGACCATCGTCGCGCCATGGACGGCGCAGGCGAGGTTGCCCATCACCATCCCGAAACAATGATAGAGCGGCACCGGGATGCACAGCCGGTCGGCGGCGGAGAGTCCGATCCGCGCACCGACAAAGGCACCGTTGTTCAAGATGTTGCGATGCGACAGCGTCGCGCCCTTGGGAAAGCCGGTGGTGCCGCTGGTAAACTGGATATTGACCGGCATGCCGGGTTCGATCGCAATATCGGCGAGAGGACCCACATCATCGCTCGCGAGGTCCGCAAAGGGCAGACAGCCGGCGTGGGCGTCGTTGCCGAGCACAACGACGAGCCGCAGGTCGGGCAGTCGCGCGGCGTGCAGCGCCCCAGGCGCTGCTGCGTTCAGTTCGGGCGCGATCTCTCCCAACATCGCGACATAATCGCTGCTCTTGTGCGAGGGCGCGAGAATCAGCGCCGCGCATCCGACCTTGTTCAGCGCATAATCGAGTTCGGGGACGCGATAGGCGGGGTTGATGTTGACGAGGATCAGCCCGGCCTTGGCGGTCGCGAACTGGACGACGACCCATTCGGCGCAATTGGGGGCCCAGATGCCGACGCGATCGCCGGGCAGCAATCCGCGTTGCAACAGCCCCGCCGCGACGGCATCGACGCGTGCGCTGAGTTCGCTCCAGTTCCACCGGATATTCTGATGACGGACGACCAGCGCGTCGCCGTCGGGATAGCGGGCGACGGTCTGGTCAAAGCGATCACCGATCGTCATCTCGATCAACGGGGCGGTATCGTCGCCGCGAACAAAGCTGTCGGTCATGCGTCGGCTTTCCTGAATTCCTCATCGCGCAATTCCTTGCGCCTGATCTTGCCACTGACCGTCTTGGGCAGGCTGTCAACGAACTCGATCCGCCGCGGATATTTATACGGTGCCGTGGTCGCCTTCACATGATCCTGCAGCGCCTTGGCGAGTTCGTCCGACGGGCTGTGTCCGGCCGCGAGGACGATGAACGCCTTCACCACCTCACCGCGGGTCGGATCAGGACTGGCGACGACCGCGCTTTCGGCGACGGCTTCATGTTCGAAGAGCACGCTTTCAACCTCGAAGGGCCCGATACGGTAACCCGACGACAGGATAACATCGTCGGCGCGGCCGACGAACCAGAAAAAGCCCTCGGCATCGACGGTGGCGCGGTCGCCGGTCAGATACCAGCCGTCGCGAAACACGCTGGCGGTGCGATCGGGGTCGCCGCGATAGCCGAGGAACAGGCCGGGCGGCAGCCCTTCGCCGACGCGCAGCGCAATATCGCCTTCCTCATCATGCGGCAGGATTTCGCCGGCATCACCAATCACGGCAAGATCGATACCCGGCGTGGGACGCCCCATCGCGCCTTGCCGCGCGGCGCCCTCACGGTTGCAGCACAGCAGCACGGTTTCGGTCTGGCCATAGCCATCGTGGATATCGAGCCCGGTCACGCGCTTCCACAGATCGATCACCTCGGGGTTCAGCGGTTCGCCCGCACTGACGCAGCGCCGCAGGCGCAGGAATGTGCGGCCGTCCAAATCGGCGCGCACGAACATGCGATAGGCAGTCGGCGGCGCGCACAATGTCGTGACCGGATAGCGTTCGAGCAAGTCCATCGCGGCGGCGGGGTCGAACCCGGGCGCATGGTTGACGAAGATCGCCGCACCCATCAGCCAGGGCGCGAACAGGCTGCTCCACGCCGCCTTCGCCCAGCCGGTGTCGGACATGTTCCAGTGGAGGTCGCCTGGACCGAGGTCGAGCCAGAAGCGGCCGGTGATTTCGTGCGCGAGCGGATAGCCCGCGCCGTGAATCGTCATCTTCGGCTGTCCCGTCGTCCCGCTGGTGAAATAGCAAAGGGCGGGGTCGTCGAATGCAGTGTCGGCGATCTCGGCGAGTGGCTCAGCCAATTCCTTTGCAGCGCTATAATCGATCCAACCCTGTCGGGGGCCGCCGATGTGGATCAGCGGGACCCCGGCGTCGATCGGGGTTTCGTCGACGCGTGGCGCGACGTCGATCCCGGCGACGATGCAGCGCGCCTCGGCGGCCTGGTAGCGATAAGCGATGTCCTTTGGCGTCAACTGCAATGTGCCCGGCGACGCGATCGCACCGAGCCGCACGCAGGCGAGCATCAGTTCCCACCATTCGATCTCGCGCGACATCAGGATGAGCACGGTGTCGCCGCGCCGGACCCCGGCGGCGCTCAGGACGGCGGCGGCGCGCGCGCTGTTTTCGGACAGCTCGGCGAAGCTGCGGTCGACGACCGTTCCTTCGCCGTCGACCCACAGCATGGCACGATCGTCCGGCCTTTCGCGAGCGCGCCGGTCGATCGCGTCGCGTGCGAAATTATAGTGCGTCGGCGGATCCCACTTGAAGGTTTCGCTCATCCGCCGCGCGCCACGTTGATGACCGACAATTGTGTATATTCGGCCAAGCCTTCTTCCGATTGCTCGACGCCGAGGCCGGAGGATTTGACCCCGGCCATCGGAATGTGCGGGCCGATCGCGACATGCTGGTTGACCCAGACCGATCCGCTTTCGATCCGGTTGGCAACCGTCGCCGCGCGGTCGACGTCCGACGACCACACCGAAGCACCGAGACCATAGGATGACGCATTGGCACGCGCGACGACGTCGTCGATATCCGAAAAACGGATCACCGGCAGGATCGGACCGAATTGCTCTTCGTCGACGATCTCGTCGCCGTCGGTGACGTCGCGGACGATCGTCGGACGCAGGAAATAGCCCGCGCGGTCGATGATTTGGCCACCGGCGACGATCGTTCCGTCGTTGCGCGCACTTTCGAGGAAGGCTTTCACCTTTTCATATTGCGCCTTGTTCTGGATCGGGCCGATCTGTGCGCCCTGCGCGAGACCGTCGTCGACCACCGCTGCCTCGGCGAGGCGCGCGAGCTCGTCGCACATCGCGTCATAGATGCTGTCATGGACATAGGCGCGCTTGATCGCGAGACACACCTGCCCGCAGTTCAAAAAGGCGGCGTTGAAGATGCCCTGCGCAGTGGCACGGACGTCGACGTCGTCGAGGACGATCGCGGGGTCGTTGCCACCGAGTTCCAGCGTCAGGCGTTTCAGCCCGTCGGCGGCGCTCGCCATGATCTTCTTGCCCGTCGCGGTCGATCCGGTGAAGCCGATTTTGGCGATGCGCGGATCGGCGGTCAGATAGCCGCCCAGATCATTGGCGTCGACGATGATGTTGACTACTCCGGCGGGGAAGATGTCGCGGCACAGCTCGCCCAGCATCAGCGCAGTGACCGGGGTCGTCGGCGCGGGTTTCAGCAAGATCGTGTTGCCGGCAAGCACTGCCGGGCCGATTTTCCAGCAGGCGACGAGCAGCGGGAAATTCCACGCGATGATCCCCGCGACGACGCCCAGCGGCTTGCGGCGTATCTGGATCAGCCCGTTTTCGTCGTCCTGGATCGTCCGCTCGGCGATCTCGAGCGTCGCATAATGGCGCAGATAGCCTTCGGCCCATGCGATTTCACCCTGCGCTTCGGCGAGCGGCTTGCCCTGTTCCTGCGTCAGCGCGCGGGCGAGCGCCTCGCTGTTGGCGACGATCGCGTCGGCGAGCGCGCTGATCTTTGCCCGCCTGTCCGCCATCGAGGTTGCTGCCCATGACGGAAAGGCGGCCGCGGCAGCGGCGATCGCTTCGTCGGCCTGTCGTTCGGAGGCGCGGGCGACCGTGGCGAACACCTCTTCGGTCGCGGGGTTGAGGACGTCCATCCGGCTATCGCCATCGACCAGCCGTCCGCCGATCAGCATTTTATAGTCAGGCATGTCGCTCTCCGGTCAAAATTTCGCGCCGACGGTGACGCCGTACGTCCGCGGCGCTCCGACATGATTATAGTCGAAGCCGAAACCGGCGAGCAGGTCGACCCGCGAGGTGAAGTAGAATTTGTTGGTAAGGTTCTTCCCCCAGACGGAGGCATTCCAGCGTCCGTCGGCGGACTCCCAGTCGATGTGCCCTGCCAACAGGACATAGCTGTCCTGCCGCAGCCGGGGAATGTTGAGCACCTCGAAATATTGGCTCGACGAATAGTTGATATCGCCGTGCAGGCTGAGCTTGCCGATCGAGTTATCCATCACCGTCGCGTCGCCCCCGCCGGTAAAGGTGAATTTCGGCGCATTCGACAGATTGTTGCCGCTGACATCGACGCCGCTGACGATGCCCTGTTTAATCTTGGTATCGAGCAGACCGACGCCGGCGCGCAGCGTCACCACGTCGGTCGCGCGCACGGTCAGTTCCGCCTCGCCGCCGAGAATGCGCGAGCGCGGGATATTGAGCAGGGTCTGCGCGGCGGTCGCGGGATCGATATTGATAAACTGCTGATTGCTATAGGAATAATGGAAAGCCGCGAGGTTGAGCGTGACGCGGCGATCGGCGAACTGGCTCTTCAGCCCCAATTCAAACGCTTCGATCTTTTCGGCCTTCGCGACCGAAAGCTCAGACGGATCGAAAAATGCCTGGGCGTTGAAGCTTGGCGCGCGATAGCCGCGGCTGTAATGGCTATAGACCATCACATCGGGGTTGATCTTGTAGTCGGCGCCGATTTTGCCGGACAGATTTTCGGTGCTGTAGTCGAGCTGCGACGGCGGGATCAGGTTCATGACAAGCACGCCGTTGGGGCCAAGGGCATTGGATTCGAAATTGCTTTGCGTCCCCTTGTCGTGCGTGAAGCGGATGCCGCCGCGCAGGGTCAACTGGTCGGCCACCTCGAAGCTCAGGTCCGAATAGAGCGCATAGCTTTTCTTGAGCTGATCGAAGCTGTTGCGAAACAGGCAGCCGAGCGGCAGGCCGATCGCGCAATCGGCATCGGTGACGCCGGGAAGTCCGTCGGAATCAATGTCCTTGCCGATTTCAAAGGTCGTCTCGTTATAGACCTTCTCGCGGTTGAAATAGGCGCCGAGGATGAAGTTGAACGGCCCGCCGAAATCGCTGGTCAGGCGCAGATCCTGCGCGAATTGCGTCGCGCGGTCGGTATAGGGAATTTCGAGCAACTCGGTCGCCGTGCCGTCGGTATCCTCATAGAAATTCAGCCGCCCCTTGTCCCACGAGGTGACGCTGGTGATCGCCAGCGTGTCGCTGAGATCGACCGTGCTGGTGAGCGACACCGACCAAGTGCGCGCACGGCGGCGGCCTGTGACGTTCGCCTCGATCTCGCGCCGCCCAAGGCCGGGCCTGTTCGTCGCTTCGGGCTGGGCATAAATGCCATAGTTGCGCGGGTTCTGATAACTGGTCGACGCGCGCAGGACAAAGCGCGCACCGTCGCTGGGTTCAAACAGCAAGCTGCCGCGCACCCCATATTCACGCACGCTGGCCAAGTCGGGTTTGCCCGGCAACTGGTTCTTGAACCAGCCGTCGGCGCGCGCGGCGGTGAAGGCGATGCGCGCCGCCAGTGTCTCGCCCAGCGGAACGCTCACCGCGCCATTGGCTTCATGGCGGTTGTAATTGCCGTAACCGAGGTTGAGATAGCCCTCGGTATCGCCGAGCACCGGCGTCCGGCTGATCAGATTGACCGCGCCGCCGGTGGTGTTCTTGCCATAGAGCGTCCCCTGCGGCCCACGCAGCACCTCGACGCGTTCGAGGTCGTACATGGCGACGCCGAGGAAGGCGAAATTGCCCTTGTAAACTTCGTCATAATAGGTCGCGACCGGGCTCGCCTGATTGAGGCTGTAATCGGACATCGACACCCCGCGCAGCGCGAAGATCGGCGTATTGTCGCCAACCGTCGAGGTGAGCTGGAGATTGACGATCTTGCTTGCCAGTTCGTCCGCCTGCGTGACGCGTTGCCGTTCCAGGGAATCCCCGCCGATGGCACTGACCGCGATCGGAACATCCTGCAGGCGCTCGGATCTTTTCTGTGCCGTCACGACAATGTCGGTTCCGTCCGTTATCGCGGCATCGGCGGTAGGCGTTTCCTGCGCCAGCGCCGGAACCGACACCCCCGCAAGCAGCAACAGCGCCATCGAGCGCGCCACACGACGCTCAGTCATTTTGGTCATTTGATACCCTCCCCTATTTTTTTGTTTCTCTGGCGGCGACGACGCGCGCGAGCAGGTCTGCCCGCACTGTCGCCGCTTCTGTCCTCAAAGGTTTCTTGCGCAATCGCCCGATTTCAGCGGGCGTGTAGGGCGCGAAATCATCGGGCACATGCGCCGCGTCGAAGCGCGTGAGCGACCAGTTGAGCACCTCCGCCAGCGCCGCGTCGGTCAAGGCGGCCGTCGCAACGCCCGGCACCTGCCCCAGATATTCGCGTCCTCCGGGAACGTGCAGGAACTGCCCGATTACCCCCGCCATCGTCGGCGTCGTCTGCGGTGTCCCCGTCGCATCGGCGCGGTGACAGCCCTGGCATTGTAGGATCCAGTTCTGCCGCGCGCGCAGTGGGTCGGCGACGCCCGGCATCGCCTCCACCCCGCCAAATGCCGGCGCCGTAGCCGCCGCTCCGGTCGCTACGATCAGCGCAGAGACGGCCAGCCACTTCATTTCACGGCGCTGCCCGGCCGCAGGCGGGCGACCGCCGCGCCGTTGAGTGCCGATCCGCCGGCGCGATATCCCGCGACTTCGCGCGGGGTGAAGGCCCGCGCCGACGAGCCTTTCACCACATGGTTGAGCACTGCCGCGACCTGCGTATCATTGAGCGCCGCCTGCGCGGGCATGGTTCCGCGATAGGGTTTCCCCCCGACGGTGAGCGGCCCGGACACGCCGCGGATCACCACGAGCACCAGGTAACGACGCCCCGCAGGGGTAGCGGCCAGCGCCTTGGCGTCGACCTTCAGCGACGGGAAGGCGCCCGGCACGCCCGCGCCATCGGCGAGATGGCAGGCGGCGCAGCGCTTGTAGACCGTCGCCCCATCGTCGGCGCGCGCGACCTGCGCGCTCGCGATCAGCCCGGCCAGCGTCAACAGGATTCCGACGCGCCGCATCATTGCTGCTCCAGCGCGACGCCGAGGATCACCGCGGTCGAACAATTATAGATCGCGCTCGACGTTCCAAGGCACCAGTTGATGTCGTTGTTGGCTTGCGGGCGAACCATCGGCCGGTCGCGCTCGTTGCGGTTGCACAGGCAGCGCCCGCACGAGGATTTGCCGCAGCAGTCGTTATAGCTGATGATATAGGCGCGGTTGTCGGCGGGGTTCTGACAGGTGCCGATCCAGGTGATCGGCGACATTTCGGTACCCGGCGGACAACTGCTCGCGGTGCCGCCGCAGCAGCTGCACAAAAAGCCGTCGATCGCGCAGTAACGCCAATAGTCGCATTGGGTCTGATCGCCCGGATCCTGCGGATTGCCGGTGGTTTGCGGCGCGATATGATCGCCGCCCCCGCCGCCATGCCCTCCCCCATGGGTCTGAGCGCGGGCAACCGGGAGGACGGGCAGTGTTGCCGCCCCGGTGATCGCCCCGCCGATCAGCGTCAGCAGGCTACGCCGTGACGTAGCGCGTGCGACCTGCCGCGTGACGGTTTCGGAAAATTTGTCCAGACGCGACATATATGTCCCCTTCTTGTCGGGTCGCGCGGCTCAGCCGCGTGCGAGATATTCCTGAATGGATGCGACGCGGCGTTCCTTGGCCTCGAACAGGCTTTCCAGATGCTCGCGATTGTTGACGAGGCCGAGCGAGGCGATGCGCCCCTCTTCGTCGACCAGCACCGCATAGGGCAGTTTCGACACGCCCAGCTTGCGGCCCAGCTCTTCGGACAGGACATAGTCGAAACCCGCCAGCCCCTCGGCCATCACCAGCCGGCGATGCCCAGCGGCATCACCGTCGCTCGCCAGCACTACGTCGAGCCAACCGCGCTCCGCCCCGCGCGCCGAGCGGACCACCGGCAGCAAGGTCTTGCAGACCGGGCAGTCGGGCGAGAGGAAGAAGATCAACTGCCCGCGCCGATGGCGCTTGCCACCGATGACGACCTGTGTCCCTTCGAGCGTTTCGAGCGTCATTTCAGGCGCCGCGTCACCGACATTAACCTTTTGGTGGAGCGTCAGCGCGCCAGCCGGAGCAATACGTTCGTGGAGCACCCCGACTTGCCGGGCGAGCGCCGCGACCAGCACGGCAAGTACCGCGACCGCGATCCACAGCAAAATTTGCGAAGCGAAAACAAAGCCGGTCATCGTGCGGCACTCCTGATGGGAAGATGGGCAATCTCGCCCGCCGCGAAGAGCAGCGCGAGAAAAGCGAGGGCGGCGAAGATCGACGGAATGTCGATTGCGCCGCCCCCGGCGGGAGAGACGAGCAGGACGAACGCGGCGGCGGCGAGCGCCAAGGCACGCCCGACCGCAAAGCGCCCTATGCCCTTGCGCCGCGCGCCAAAGTCGCAGCCGCAGTCCATCGCGGCATCGCCGCGACGGCGCGCTGCGAACAACGCCGCGCCATATCCGGCCCACAGCAGCGCCGCGAGCATGGCCCCAGCGGGGCGCGACGGCGGAAAGAGCAACGCGAGCGCGGCGGCGGCCTCGATCGTCGCGGCCGCCATCGTCAGCGGCATCGCGATCGCGGCGTCGATCCGCAGCAGGCCTGCGGTGGCCCCAGCCAGCCGACCGCGCTCGGCGAGCTTGTGCGCCGCCGCGACGCCCAGCACTGCGGCGAGGAAGAGGGTCAGAGCGGGCGTGATGATCGCCATCAGCGCGACGCCGTCATCGTCATCGGATCATGGGCGACATCGACGATCGTGCGAACGAAGGCGCCGCTGGCCGCATCATAGACGTCGAGCGATCCGTCGGGGCGCGAGGCGACAAGCAGCGGCGCGGCCTGCTGGGTCGCCTCGATCGACACGCTGTGGTTTTTGAGCGCGATGCGGCGGACGACCGTCCGGGTCCCGGGATCGATCACCCAGGCTTCGGTGCCGCCATCCTTGTGCGACCCTTCCTTGCCCTTGGGATTCATCAGCACATAGAGCCGTCCGGCGCGGTCGGAGGAGATGACCTGCCACCCGCCCGGCCGCCATTCGGGCTCGCCGCCCGATTGGACCGGGATCTTGAAAGCGCCCAGATCGCGCGCGGCGGTCCCCGAGAAATCGATCCCGCGAATACCGCCCTTGAAGCTGGCGAACCAAGCGGTCTTCCCGACCATCGCGGGGGTCATGAACAGCGGGTCATCGTCGATATCGTTGAACGCCGCGCTCGTAACCGTTTCGGCGGCTTTGCCCGCGGCGTCGAGGGTAATGCTGATCATCGTCCCATCGGCGCACAGCGAGGTGAAGCCGCGCGGCCCGGTCGGATACACCAGCGAACAGCCCGGAAGCTCGATGTCGGACAGGATTTTGCGCCCATCGAGATCGACCACTGTCACCGACGATCCGGGGGTGAAGTTGAACACCAGCGCCCATTTTTCGTCATTGGTCAGTTGCAGGCTGTTGCGCAGCGTGACGAACAGGCCGCGCTTGGCGCCGGGAAGGATGATCTCGCCCTTCGGCGCCAGGGTCTTGGTATCCCAGATGGTGATAACATCGGTGCGCTCGCCGCGGGTCAGCCGCGAAAGGAAGGTCTCGCCGACATAGATTTCGCCGCGCGTCGTCGACGGCAGGATATTGCCGAACTGCGCGACGGGGATCTGCCCGCGCACATGATGACTTTCGGCGGCCACATCAACGACGGCCGCGCGCCCGTCGGGCAGGCTGTTGAAATGCAGGTCATGCACGAGGACCCAGCTGTCGGGATAGTCGGCGGGAAGTTCGGCGACCGACGGCACCGGTTCCTCGGCCAGCGGCTTCGGATAATCCGCTGCTGCCGACATGCTGGCCGATGCCATCAAAATGGCAAAGGCCGCCCCACGTGCGATGCGCTGCATCATCACTCTCCCTGATCTGTTGTCGATGGCTCTGATGGCCGATTCGAGACAATATTGTTCATTTGCCCAAATTTAGTCAATCGTAAAAATTAGGTCACTTGTCCAAGGTGCGCGAGACGGTTAACTAGACCCCCGAAAGGCCACAGAAACTTGACGAATTTCATTGTTCCCGATTTGAAAATTACCCCGCGCACCGGGGGCTATGCCCGCGGCCAGGACGGCTTTGAGCATATTTTGCGTTCGGCACTGGCGCTGCTGGTGAACCACGGTTCGTCCGCATTGACGCTGCGTCGGATCGCCACCGAGTCGGGAATGAACGTCGGCAATCTCAACTATTATTTCCGGTCGAAGGAGGAACTGATCCGCGAACTGCTCAACGCGGTGATCAGCAGTTATGAAGAGTCATTCGACGAGATCGTCCATGAGGCCGGCGCGCCCGCCGAAGCACGGCTCGAAAATCTGGTCATGCTGATCCTCGAGGACATCACGACAAAAAAGACGACGCGCTTTTTCCCAGAACTCTGGGCGATGGCGAACCACGACCCCTTTGTTTACGACCGGATGAACGAACTCTACGACCGCGCACGCGTGTCGCTCAACGAGCTGATCGGCGAGATCAACCCGGCGCTTCCCGATGATGAGCGCAAGATATTGGCGCTGTTCATCTCGGCCTCGATGGAGGGGATGACGATGTTCGCCGGTTATGAAAAACCCTGGCGCGCACAGATGCCGATGCTGGAAGCGATCGCGCGGCGCAGCTTCATTCAGTTGGTGAGCACGCTACGCGCCGGCGAAATCAAGGGAAGCTAAATATACGCTGGCGACGCCATCATGGCGGATCAGCATGACGGCCATCAAACCGACGACGAGCATCTGGCGCAGATATTGGTTGCCCGCGCGCGATACGCCGCCGAGCCTACACCGGGCTTTGTCAAAAGAGGAGCTTTCTTGGACGGCGCTCGTGGCGATGAATCCGCCGGTTGCCTTGAACATGTGCCGCTCACTTGGCGAGAATGCTCATTCTCCGACATTTTTTCTGCACCCCTGATGTCATGGAAAAGCTACCTGCGCCGATGACTCGATCCGCCTGCCTCGCGACCATATCTGCGCGACGGCGTTGCTGTCCGTATCGAGCAGAGAGATGTCATCGAGAGGGTTCCGGCAGCATCAGCGCATCTCCAATAGGACATCGGGATATTGTCGATGAGCACGGCGAATGTCGGCGCGGCGTGACGATATGGTCTGGCCGGGTGGCAAACCGGCCATCTACGATGAAGTACGGTCTACGGCCGCGTTTCGGCTCCGGGATGTTGAGGCAGGTCATCGATCGCGGTGCTCCTGCCCCACGCCTTGGGCGCCGTGCGTCGATCGCTGCCGAAGCGATCGAACAGCCAGCCCACGGCCCGCCAGGTCATCACTGTCAGCATGATCGAGACGACGCCGTCCGACAGCCAGTGCCAGCCAAGATGGACGGATCCGACCAGGATGGTGGCCGCGAAGATCAGCGCGCAGTTGCGCAGCCACTTCGGCTTGCGGGCAGCGATGAAGCACCAGACGACCGCCATCGACACGTGCATCGAGGGCATGGCCGAAATCCCCGTGCCGATCTTCAGCGTTCCATAGTTGTCAAGCAGGTAGCTCCGCGCGGCGTCGGTCGAACCGTTGCCCGTCGCCGCCAGATCGGCCAGCAGGGGCCCGAATTGGTCGCCGCCGTAGAAATGATCGTAGAAGATCGGTCCTACCGACGCGGTGCCGATCGCGAGCAACGAACCGAACAGGAACCAGCACAAGGCGATCGTCAGCAGCGCCCGGAACTTCGTCTCATAATCGCGGGTGAGGAGGAGCCAGACAAAGACCGCGAGTTGGACGACGTGCCACGCGGTGTAGGCGCTTTCCAACAGGTAGGTAGCATTGGTTCCGAAGAGGCGATGCGTGAAAACATAGGCGTCGGCGCCAAAGATTCCGCGTTCGAGGCGCAGCAAGACATGGTCGAAATAGAAGGGCTGCAGCAGCGGGATCGCATTTTTCAGGACCTTCACGGCCTGGAAGAATAGCGTGAGCAGAAAGACGAGATACAGGTTGATCGCGACATAGGGCAGAATTTCGCGGACCAGCGGAACAAGGTGGCGCGCCGGATGTTCGACTCCCCGGCGGAACATCTGCACCAGGCGAACGAAGATCCAGACCGGCGCGGCAAAGATGAGGATCAGCCCCGGGATGCCCAATATCACGCCGAGGCGGATGGGCTCCAAACCCGCCGTTCTGGCCAGATGGTTCGACACGAAGAAGCACAGGATGCTGAGCAGTGTAAGCGACGCCAGCCCCAGCCGGACCGTCTTATCAGACAAGGAAGCGCGCGAAGCGGACATCGGCGATGATCCTGCGCCCAACGCCGCCGTCATGGCAAGAGGGCGCGGGAACAAGCCGCCGGCCCGCCGGGGTTCAGGCCAATGCCGACTGTCGCTGACGATAGGTGACGTTCACTCGTTCCGACATCAGCAGATAGGGCAGCCAGACCATCATGCTGATCAGGATCGCCTTCATGTTGCCCGACAGCACGGTGCCGATACCGCCGGCGACGGCGGGAGGGAGTCCGGGCGCCGCCGCCAGATATTGGGCAAGGATCAATTGACCGCACAGGTCGATGCCCCAGGTCAGGAGCAGCAACCGCGGGAACCACGGAACGCGGCGCAGCGCCGCGAAGAAGCACAGGACATAGAGGAAATTCATCAGCGCAAGGTCGGTCGCCATGCCGACGAAGATCATCTGACCCCAAAGCGGGGCGTTGCTGTTCATCGCGGGTACCGCCGTGATGAATTCGGCAGTGCGGACCGGCACGTTCAGCATCATCCCGACTATCAGCGAAGCCATGAAACCGCCCGCACCGAACGCGCGGTGCGCACGCGCGGTGAGGACATCGATCGTGTGCCAGCGACCGACGCGGGCCAGCCGGATTTCGGGCTGGGCATAGACGAGCCCATGCGGAAACAACCGGTCCGCCGCCCACCACGCCGCGAAAGGGCTGGTCAGGATCAGCATATAAGGCAGCACGGTTTCGGCAAATGAACGCAGGCCGGTCGGGGCGACGACAGGGAAGGCCACCTTCAGCATGCAGATGGCGCCCAGGACGACGGTCCATCCCAGCAGCAGGCGGGGAAAGGCGATGCCGAGCCAGGATACCAGCCGCACGCTCCGGCCGTAATAGCGGCGCCGCAAGGCTGCGAAACGGGTGGCGATCATGGAAGCAGGGTCGATGCTCATAGTCACAAGTGTAAAGCGGTAACGTTAATAACATCTATGCGTTCCCCCTGCCTGTCGGCAAGTCCGGCCATCCGCCGCTATCTCTTGGAATTATTTGGCTGCTTCCCCCCGCCACCGCCGGAATCGAACGACTCGGACACGGCATATATTGCACGGTATTGAAAATCGAATTTGGTTAACGGGTTAAGTCGCCTTAACTTATTGTTAACATATGTTAAAATTCTGTTGACGAAACTTCCGGCTTGGGTTCTCATTACAGCGTTCTCGACGGGGGGGTTCGAAGAGACGTTTATTCGGGTGTTGGCCCAGGTTTCCGCGCTGGAAGCGAACCAACAACGGGTCGCACCGGACAATCGAAAAACCTCAGACGGAACGTCTTGGCTGCCGTGACCAGGTGGCTTGGACGGATTTTTGGCGGCGCGCCTTTGCGTCCGACATTGTGAGGGAATGTGACATGACGACCTTTCTGAAAAATTTCGTTCGTGACGACAGCGGCGCTTCGGCCGCAGAATATGCGCTGATCCTGGCGATCGTCGGGGTCGGCATCGCCGGCGCTGCGGTTTACCTGCGCAACGAAATCACCGGCGCCATTGTCGGTGCAGCTGACGACGTGGGCGCCGCAGGCTCGGCTGCGCCGGTCACCACCGCACCGTAACGACGCCAATGTCACCGGACAGGTTCGCCTGCCCGGTGGCTAGTTGCGTCGGGACATCGGTGAGGCACGTGGGGGCGGCAACATGACCAGTTCGCGCAATCAGATCATCATCGCGGTCGCAGTCCTGCTGGGGCTGCTCGTCGTGTTTCTGGTCAACGCCTATTTTTCAGGCCTGGAACAAAAGAGCCAGAACACCGCCAAGGCGAACAATCTGGTGACGCTGGTGGTGGCGGCGCAGCCGCTGGGGTTCGGCACGCCGATCACCGCCGAAAATACCCGGCTGGTCAACTGGCCCGCCAACTCGGTTCCCGCCGGCGCCTTTCGCACCACCGCCGGACTGATCAACGCCGCTCGCGGCCAACGCGTCGCGCTGCGCCCGATAGAGGCCGGCGAACCGATTTTGGCCAGCAAGGTCAGCGGCGACAACGGCCGCGCGACGATTGCCACGCTGCTCGCCGACGGCATGCGCGCCGCGTCGATCCGCATCGACGACGTGTCGGGCGTCGGCGGCTTCGTCATTCCCGGCGACGTCGTCGACGTCCTTCTGACGCGCCAGACGCCCGGTGAAGGCGCCGACCGCAACGACCAGATCACCGACGTCGTGCTCGAAGGCGTCCGTGTCATCGGCATCGACCAACTGGCCGACGAGAACAAGACGACGCCTGTCGTGGGGAAGGTCGCGACGCTCGAGGTCAGCCCGGTCGGCGCCCAGAAACTGGCGCTGGCGCAAAAGGTCGGCACCCTGTCGCTGGCGTTGCGCAACGTCACCAGCCTGGTCCAGAACGAAGGCGGCGGCCCGACCATCGGCCAGCGTGACCTCGGCAACGGCAACTGGAGCTACTCGCCCCGCAGCGAATCGCCCGCGCTTGCCGGCCTGCCACCGGAATATGCCCCGCAATATGTCATGCCCGCCGCGCCGCGCGTCCCGGCGGCGCCACCCGCTCCGCGCCGGCCCACCGGCCCGACCGTCGAAATCATACGCGGCACGGAAGGCGCGACTTACGAGGTGAAAAAATATGGGCATTGATCGCCTCCGCCGGCAGCGCTGGGCCATCGCCCTCACCGCGCTGATGCTGGCGCCCGCAGGCACCGCTGCGGCGCAGATGAGCGTGCAGACCGGCGACGGCGCCGGGGTGCATGCGGGTCAGCTCGACGTGCCGCTCAACAAGAGCCAGATGCTGACGACCGACCGACCGTTCGGCAAGGCCTTCATCGGCAATGACGAGGTGGCCGACATCCTGCCGCTTTCCGACCATTCGCTCTATGTCCTCGGCAAGAAGATGGGGACGACCAGCCTGACCGTGCTCGACAAGGCAGGCCGCGTGCTCGCGGTGCTCGACGTCGCAGTGGGCCCCGACGTCATCTCCCTGCGTCGCCAGCTTGCCGAGCTGATCCCGGGACAGCCGATCGGCGCTGCCATTTCGAACGATTCGATCGTCCTGACCGGCGTCGTCAGCGACGCCGTCGCCGCCGACCGCGCGGTCCAGCTTGCGAAAACCTACGCCGGCGACCGCGTCGTCAATATGATGGCGGTGGGGTCGAGCCAGCAGGTCATGCTCGAGGTCCGCTTTTCGGAAATCAACCGCCAGTCGGGCAAGCAGATCGGCGTCGGCAGTTTCCTGAACAACCGGTCGGGCAGCTTTGGCGGCGTGACCGGCAACGGCGCCTCGCTGACCCCCGATCCCGACACCGGCGAAGGGATTTTGCGCCTCTCCGCCATCACCGACAGTTTCGGTATCTTCCGCAAGAGTTTCGGTATCGGCGGCGTCGACGTGCTCGGCGTGCTCGACGCGCTGGAGACCAAGGGGCTGGCCAAGACGCTTGCCGAACCGACGCTGATCGCGCTGTCGGGCGAAAAGGCGTCGTTCCTGGCCGGCGGCGAATTTCCGATCCCGGTCGCGCAAGGGAACGGCAGCGGCGGCGGCCTGAATGGCGGGCAATCGGTCACGATCGAATTCAAGCCCTTCGGCGTCAGCCTGGGCTTCACGCCCACGGTCCTCGCCGACGGGGTGATCAACCTGGTCGTCGAGCCCGAGGTCAGCTCGATCGATCCGACCGCATCGATCGTGCTCAACGGATTGACCATCCCCGGCTTGCAGACGCGGCGCGCCAGCACGACATTGGAGCTTCGCGACGGCGAGAGTTTTGCGATCGCCGGGCTGATCCGCTCCGATTTTTCGAACACCGTCCGGCAGGTGCCGATCCTGGGATCGATCCCGATCATCGGCGCCTTGTTCCGCTCCACCGGCTTCACCCGCGGCGAAACCGAACTGCTGATCGTGGTCACCCCGCGGCTCGTCCAGCCGGTGCGCCCGGACCAGATCGCGCTGCCGACCGATCGCGTCGGCGACCCGACCGAGCTCGACCTGTTCCTGCTCGGCCGCACCGACACCGCCGTCCCAGCCGTGCCGAACGTCACCCAAATGCCCCCCCCGCCGGCGACCAAGCCGGCTGACTCGACAGGAGGCGGATATGAATATTGATCACCGGCTGATGCTGGCCGGGGTCATCGCCCTGCCGCTGATGGCCGCCTGCACCCCGATCGACGCCACGATGGGCAATGCCGTGAAACAAAGCTTTGCCGCGCAGGTGGTCGATCCCGATCCGCGATATGACGAACGGCAGGAGACCCAGGCCGACAAGGTGGTGCCCGCCGTCGTCCGTTATCGGTCGGACCAAGTCAAAAAGCCCGACACGATCCGCACCACCGACACAAAGAGCGGCGCGCCGCAATAGCCACTGGAAGGATCGCTTGAGCCATGCCCGCCCCGATGCCCGCCAGCCTGATACGCGATGAAAGCGGCGCCACGGCGGCCACCTTCGCGATTGCGCTGTTCGCGCTCGTCGGCATCGCGGGTGTCGGTTTCGACTATACGCGGCTTGCAGCCATGGACAGCGAGCTGCAGAACGGCGCCGATCAGGCCGCGCTGGCCGCGGCGACCCAGCTCGACGGAAAGGCCGGCGCGTGCATGCGCGCCGGCGCGGCGGCCGTCGGCCTTGTCAGCAATCTGACCCTGCTTGCGAACGACGGCAACGGCCCCGCGGTCACTATCCAGGTCGAAACCGCGTGCGACGCCGTGGGCAGTATCCGCTTCTATCGCAACAAGGAAAAAACCCTCGCCGCTCGAAACGACGGCGAAGCACGTTTCGTGCTGGTCACAGTCGATGCGCGCGTCGCCGAATACGCTTTTACCCCCGTCATCGGCGTGCTGAACAGCGGCGACATCGAGGCGGCGGCGTTTGCCGGCCTCGGCTCCGCAATTTGCAAGATTCCGCCGGTGATGATGTGCAATCCGAACGAGGCGACCGATCCCAATTTCTCGTCCGTCGACTACACGGGACGGGGGATCAGGCTGATCGCCAATGACGGCGGCAGCAATTACGGCGCGGGCAATTTCGGCTATCTGGAAAACATCGGCGGCGCCAACGGCGTGCCGGGAATCCGCGACGCCCTCGGCCTGAATGCGCCGCCGGGCGATTGCGTCGCCGCCGATGGCGTGACGACAAAACCCGGGGTGCAGGTGACGGTGCTGAACGCTCTCAACACGCGGTTCGATATCTACGACAGCAGTCTCAATTCCACCTGCACAAACAATGGCACGCTCTGCCCGCCCGCGACCAACGTCCGCAAGGATGTGATGCGCGGCAATGGCGCCAGTTGCGCCTTTCAGCCCGGCAACGGAAACAACGGCTGGAAACTGCCCGCCAATCCCTATTTGCCAACGTCGGCGACGGTGCCGCTGACGGCGGCGCAGGCGGCCGCCCTTTCGCCAATGGGCTATCCCCGCGACATGTGCCACGCGGTGAGCAACACGGGTTCGTGCAGCCGCGGGCAGATTGGCAGCGGCATCTGGGATGTCATGGCCTATTTCCGTTCGAATACGGCGAGCTATCCGACGGTGCCCACGTCAGGCGAACTAATGAGTTGGTTTGGTACCGAGACACCGACGCGCTATCAGGTCTATCAGTTCGAGACAGCAAACGCAGCCACGCGACTGGCGCCTCAGACTGCTGCCGGGCGCACGGCCTATGGGCGGCCGGTCTGCGTTACGCCCGGCATCGCACCCTCGCCAACCGTGCCCGATCGGCGATTGCTCAGCGTCGCCGTGGTCAACTGCGCGGCGGAAGGGGTCGGCGGCCGGACACCCGACGTCACGGTCACCAAATGGATCGACGTTTTCCTCGTCGAACCCTCGCTTCCGCGCGCCCGAACCGAAATGAGCGACGTCTATGTCGAGTTCGTACGCGAAACGGCGCTGGGCGGAGGAGGCGGCACGACGGGCAATACCGTGCGTCGTGACGTTCCCTATCTGATCGAATGAGCCGGCTGCGCATCCTTGGTGTGCTGCGTCGGTTTGGGCACGACCACAGTGGGGTCGCAGGCGCCGAAATGGCGCTCATCCTGCCCATGCTGCTCGTGCTGATGTTCGGAGGGTTCGAGGCCGGGGCCTATTTCTGGACCGAGCACAAGGTTATCAAGGGGCTCCGCGACGGCGCCCGTTTCGCAGCGCGCCAACCCTTTGCCGGATGCACGGCACCAACGGGAGCGAGGTTGACGCAGATTCAGAATCTGACCCGCACGGGCCGGCTGACCGGCGGAACGCCGAAGGTGTCCGGCTGGTCCAACAGCGACGTGACGGTGACCGTCTCATGCGTCGCCCGCGACACCAACGGCTTTAGCGGAAGCGGCCTTTACAAGGCCCAGACCAGCGGCGCGCCGCATGTGACCGTTTCGACGCGAATAGCCTACCCTTCGCTGTTCCAAACGCTCGGCTTCGATACGACGGGCGTCGTCGTGCAGGCCTCGGCCAATGCGGCGGTCACCGGCGCATGAAGGCGTGGCGGAGCCTTTGGTCGGACACACATGCCGGACCGGCAGCGGAATTCGCGCTGGTCCTGCCGCTGATCCTGCTGTTCCTGTTCGGCATCATCGACGTCGGCCGCTATGTCTGGGAGGTCAATCGCGCCGAAAAGGCCACGCAGACCGGCGCCCGGCGGGCGGCGGTGACCGCCCTCATCCCCAGCGGCCTCGCGACTTACAGCTTTGCGGTTTCGGGCGGGGTTCCGGCGGGCGGCACGGTGAGCAACACCGCCTTTCCCGGGGTGAGTTGCAGCAGCGCGGCGGGAACGGTGTCGTGCGCCTGTTCGCCGGGAGGCACATGCGGCTGGCCGTCAACGGTCAACACCAACGCTTTCACCGCGCTCGTCGCGCGGATGGACGACATAAAGGCCGACATCACCGCCGACGACGTAGTCGTAGACTATTCATGGTCCGGGCTTGGTTTCGCCGGCGACCCCAATGGTCCCGACGTCGTGCCGATCATAACGGTGCGGCTGCGAAATCAGGAATTCCGGCCGTTCGTCGGCATCCTCTTCAACGGCGCCGTGTCGCTTCCCGACTTCAGCTATTCGCTGACGATGGAAGATGGCGCCGACATGATTTCGAACTGAAAGCCAAAGAGATGGGTAAGCGCGAACTGATAGCCCTGTTATCGAAGGACCTGCCTTTGGAGTTGACGAGCAGCATTCATCTCGTGATTTCGGACCACGAACTCGCCGCCTCTTATCTTGCCGATACGGATGCGGACAGTATCAACCTTCAAATCACCGTCGTCGGGCCACTTGCGGCGATCCCCGATTCAGCGATCACAAACGCCTCGGTTTTGATCGTCGAGGTCGACGGCGCCAATCGTGATTCGATGCAGCGACTGTCGCGCGTGCGGTCCGTCCGTCCGACGCTTCCGATCATCGTCGCGATGCGCAACGCCGATGTAAAAAGCGCACGCATGCTGGTCCGCCAGGGCATTGCCGATGTCATCGACCTGCCGCTCGTCCATGCCGAACTCCAAGAGAGCGTTTATAACATCCTTGCGATGCAGCGTGCATCTGACGCAAAGCGCTCACATCTGGCGCCCGTCGTCGCGGTGGCGCAAAGCGTTGGCGGTATCGGCGCGACCACTATAGCGACGCATCTCGCGCACGCGCTGGGCAACCGAAACGATCAGGGCCGGGGTTGCTGCCTCATCGATCTTGACCTGCAATTCGGCAACGCCGCTTCATTCGTCGGGGCGTCGGCAAAACTGACGATGGACGAATTGCTGGCGGCCGGCCACCGGGTCGATGGACAACTCGTTCGTTCGGTCGCTTGTGACGGCCCGGCCGGCGTATCGGTGATAGCGGCGCCCGAACGAATTATGCCGATCGAAGAGGTCGATACCGAACAATTGCTGCGTGTGATCAACCTGGCGCGGGAGGAATATGATTTTGTCGTTCTCGATTTGCCGGGGAATTGGGCGAACTGGACCCTGTCCGCAATCGCCGCCTCGACCGTGGTCTTGCTTGTCGTCGAACTTTCCATTGGAAGTTTGAAGCAGGCGAAGCGCCGTATCCAGCTGTTTCGCGATACCGACATCGGCGTCGACCGCGTCCGCATCGTCGCCAATCGCGTCGAGAAGCGGCTGTTTCGAACCATCAATCTTCAAGATGCCGCAAGTGCGCTCCAGCACGACGTCCTGGCGAGCGTCCACAGCGATTATCAAACCGTCCAATCTGCGCATGACGAAGGGGTGCTGGTCGGAAAGGTCAACCGCAAGGCCAAGGTTTCGGCCGATCTGGAAAATCTTGGCCGGTTGGTCGGAGATATCCTTGCTGCGGGCGAGGGTTGAGCCATGTGGCAGATCAGGAAACCGATGGCAGTCGAGCAGCCGGCGTCGGACGAGGTGGTCGATCCCGGAGTCGCGGAGCGTCCAGCTCCGGTCGCTGGACAGAAGGACAATTTTCTCGCGCTGAAGGTTCAAGTGCACCGGGACTTGCTGGACGAGATCAACCTTGCGCAACTGGACAAGCTATCGCGCGCCCAGATCGAGACGGAAGTCGGCGACCTCGTCAGCGAAATGCTTGGCCGCCAGCATCACGCCCTCAACAGCGTCGAGCGCCGAACGCTCGTCTCTGAAGTCCTGGATGAACTTCTAGGCCTTGGCCCCCTCGAACCGTTGCTCAAGGACGACACGATCACCGACATATTGGTGAACGGGCACAATACGGTTTTCGTCGAGCGCGGCGGGGTACTCGAAAGGGAAGAGACGAGGTTTAAGGACGAGCGGCATTTGCTGCGCATCATCCAGAAAATCGTCAGCGCCGTTGGTCGCCGTATCGACGAGTCCTCGCCGTTCGTGGACGCGCGGCTGGCCGACGGCTCGCGGGTGAATGCGGTCGTCCCGCCGCTGGCAATCGACGGATCGCTGCTTTCGATCCGCAAGTTCGCCCGC
This sequence comes from Sphingopyxis sp., assembly GCF_050725615.1. GTDB lineage: Bacteria > Pseudomonadota > Alphaproteobacteria > Sphingomonadales > Sphingomonadaceae > Sphingopyxis. Next base: position 5,857 of record NZ_JBOHHU010000038.1, on the reverse strand, counting down.
GTTCCGATCAGCATGGCGAAGCTGACCGAGCTTGGCAGCGTGCCGGAATCGATCGCCGAAGTGCTGTCGGCAATTGTCCGCGCCCGCCGCAACGTCCTGATCTCAGGCGGAACAGGATCGGGCAAGACGACGTTGCTCAATGCCATGTCATCCTACATCGACGAACGCGAGCGGATCGTCACGATCGAGGACTCGGCCGAACTCCAATTGCAACAGGCGCATGTCGCGCGGCTCGAAACGCGACCGGCGAACATCGAGGGCAATGGCGAGATCACGCAGCGCGAACTGGTCAAGAATGCCCTTCGCATGCGCCCGGATCGCATCATCGTGGGCGAAGTCCGCGCCGGCGAAGCATTCGATATGCTGCAGGCGATGAACACCGGCCATGATGGATCGATGACGACCGTGCATGCCAATACCGCGCGCGACGCCCTGTCGCGCGTCGAACAGATGATCGGAATGAGCGGGATCGACATGCCCCCGCGGTCGGCGCGCGCGCAGATTGCCTCGGCAATTCACGTCGTCGTGCAGGTCGGACGTCTGTCTGACGGTCGGCGGCGACTGCTCAGCCTGTCAGAGTTGACCGGCATGGAAAGCGACGTCGTGACGATGCAGGAAATCTTTCGCTTCCGCATGGCCGGACGCGACGCCAACGACATGGTCATAGGCCGGTTCGAGGCGACCGGCATCCGCCCCAAGTTCCTCGACGAACTGTCGACCCATGGCGTGACCTTGTCGCCCGAACTGTTCCGACCGGATCGGAGCCTCGATTGACATGACCGACGCGGGACTCCGTTTCCTGACGCTCATCGCGCTCTTCGCCCTCGTCGTACTGACGGTGCAGTTCGCTGTGGCGGCGATCGCTCGGAGCCGGACGAAGAGCACGGCGGTCAACAGGCGGCTGCGCATGATCGAAAGCGGCGTCGATCGCCAGGTCGTGACCTCGCGCTTGCGCAAGACGTCCCCGAACGAATTCGCCGCTTTTCCCGAATATGTCGCGAAATGGCTGATCCGCCTGCGGCAACTGCTCAATGCGGCGAACATCCAGATGTCCGCCATGCAGGTTGCGACCATCATGGCGATGGCATCGGCATTGCTCGCGGCGCTGGTCCTCATCGGGGCAGCGCTTGCCGGCTTCGTGATCAGCCCAGGCGTGGTCCAGCTAGCCGCGTGCTTCGGCCTGGCGCTGGGCGTGCTCATTCCGCTGATGGTGATCAGCCGTTTCGCGCAGGCCAGACGGCGGAAAATCGAATCCCAGTTTCCGATCGCACTGGACATATTCGTTCGCGGCCTGCGATCGGGACATCCGATACCCTCGGCGCTGGAACTCCTCACCACCGAGATGGAAGATCCGATCGGCAGCGAGTTCGGGATCGTGCTCGACGAGATTGCCTATGGGTTCGATTTGCGTGACGCGCTGTTTCGCATGGCCGAGCGATGGGGCCTGACCGATATGCATATGTTCGTCGTGTCGGTTTCGGTGCAAACCGAAACCGGCGGCAATCTTGCGGAAATTCTGGAAAATCTCAGCGGCGTCATCCGCGAGCGCGCCAGCATGTTCATGAAGGTCCGCGCCCTCAGTTCGGAAGGCAGGATGACGGCGCTCATCCTGACCGCGCTGCCCGTGATGGCCTTTGCCGGACTCTTTACCAGCAACCCCGGATTCTATCTCGACGTCGCGCAGGATCCTATGTTCGTGGTCGGCTTCGGGGGTTTGGTCGTCCTATATTTCATCGGCTTCTTCACCATCCGTTCGATGATCGATCTGAAGGTCTGACATGCTCGAATATCTGGCTTCCTCGCTGTATCTGCGCATCGCCGTCCTGATGATCATATTCGTGCTCGTCGTGGGCACGGTGGCAACCCTGTCGCGCTTCCTGACGGGACGCGCGCGCGTGATCGGCCGATTGCATGAAATACCCGAAGGCCCGGTCGCGACGACAACGGGAAGCTTGCGGGGCTCGGCCAACAGTTCGCGCTGGGCCAAGCTGACCGACGCCATCGAGCGATCGGGCGTGTCGCTCGCCGATTCCAAAAGCGATGCGCTGCGAACGCGAATGATCGCCGCCGGTTATGAATCGCCAGCCGCTCCCAAAATCTACACGCTGATCCGGCTGGTTATGATCTTTGCCTTGCCGACGGCGATCGTCCTCCCCCAATTTTTCGCGGCCGAACCGCCGTCCCTGCTCCGCCTCTATTTCTACGGCGCCGGCCTGGCCGTGCTTGGCCTCGTCCTGCCCAGTCTCTGGCTGAGCGCCAAAGCCGATCGGCGGCGCGAGGAAGTCGTCAACGGCTTTCCCGACTCGCTTGACCTGATGCTGGTCTGCGTCGAAGCCGGGCTTGGGCTGGAAGCTGCCCTCGATCGTGTGGGTCGCGAGATGGTTACGTCACACCCCCTGATCGCAAGAATGCTGTCTCAAACCACGCTCGAACTGCGCGCGGGCGCGAGCCGTGAAGAAGCGCTGCGCAATATGGCGGGCCGGACCAAGGTCGATGAAATTCGCGCTTTTGCCACGCTTCTTATCCAGTCGGACAAGCTGGGATCCAGTATCGGCACCACGTTGCGAGTCTATGCGAATGAAATGCGCGAAAAGCGCCGCATGAGAGCCGAAGAAAAAGCGCATCGCCTTCCGGTCCTGCTGTCGATCCCGCTCGTCGTCTGCATGTTGCCCGTAATGATCGGCGTATTGATGCTGCCCGCTGCGGTTCGCGTGGTTCGCGAGGTGGTGCCCGCCTTGGCCGGGGGTGGATAGGATGCGTCCCGCCCCCTGGCTCTTGGCGCTATGCGCTGGCTTGACGTTGGTCGGCTGCGCCATCGGCGCGCGACCGTTGATCGGACTTCGGCCAGTCTCCAATGCACCGGTTCTTGCCGACCTCTCGACGTCGGAATCGCTCGTCAAGGGACGGTCCTATCTGGCGATGAAACAATATGGATTGGCGATCGAGCTGTTCAAGAAAGCGTCGCGGGATCCGGCGTCGGAGGCCGAAGCCTATAACGGGCTCGCGATCGCCTATGAAGCGATCGGACGCCCCGACCTTGCCGAACGCTATTTCGAACAGGCCATGTCGCTCGCCCCGGAACAGCCGCGCTATGTCGCTAATCTGCAACGCTTTTACGCGGGCTCGGGCCAGAAGGAGAAAGAGCGCCGGCTCATCGCCGACATCGCCGCGTCCAAGCTGGACCCCGGCGTTCGCGAACCGGTCGATCCGTCGATGCCCGACCGTCTGGCCCTCAACGGCGGCGAGCCTCAGGCTGCGCGGTCGACGACGACAGAGGCCACCGCGTTGACGCAGCAGATCGAGCTCGCATCGGGGACGGTCCTGAACGACGAAAGCACCGTGCCGCTTCCTCTGGCACTGGCGTGGGTGCAGCTGCGTCTGGACAACAGGCCCGTCGAGGAGGCCAACGCGCTTGAATGTTTCCTTCGCCAGGCTTCGACGGTGGCGTGCGACTGGCTATCAGCCGGAAACGGTGGCGAGCTGAACATCGCCGGTGGCGCGTTTCTGACCCGCTTGTCGCTAGGCGAGGTATTTCTCGTAACCGCGCCGACAGCGGGCCGTGCGCCGATATCGACGGCCACTTTCCAACGTCCCCCGCCGATGTCCAATCGTGCCTATCTTGGGCTGGTTGCCGCAGCCCTGCAGCGGCAAAACGACCTGGAAGCCGCCATGCAGCATGGCGGCGCAGTGGAAACAGCAAACTGGTCGAACGAGCCGCGATTTGCGTTCCGGACGACACTGCTGGGTAGTCGGCGATGAGAATTCGCCAATGGACGTTTATTGCGCTGCTCCTGTCGCTGACAGCGGCGTCGCCATGCCGCGCCGCCGACGCTCCCGTCCCGCAGTCGCAGGAGGAATTTTCAGACCCACGGCAGGCCGCGCGCCTGATCGGAGCGCTCGACCGAGCAATCCGGGCGGGCCGGCACCTTGAAGCGCATGGCCTCGTGCGGCAGATCGACAGGTTCGAAGAGCTGGAACGGGCGCCTGCGGTGCAGCTACTGAAAGCCGAACTGGCGATTGCGGAACAGAGGGAGGATCTCGCCGCCGCAGCGCTCCAACGGCTTGGCCCGGGCGAAGGGGGATGCCGGGTCAACGTCGCATTTGCCTGGCTGGACAACGCACAGCGCCGATATGATGCGGCGGTGCAGCGGCTGCAACGCGCCGCAGACATTTGCCCCGACCAGCTTTCGATATGGCAGCAGCTTGCTGCAAATCAATTTGCCAGAGGTAATGTCGAAGGCACCATAAACGCCTTGCGCCATGCAATTGCAATTCGTCCCGAAGACCCGCAATTGGCGAACGCTCTTGCGGTTGCCTTGACCGAAGCGGGCCATGTCGAGGAAGCCGTCGCGCTGCTCGACCAAACTGTGCGAAGGGCTCCGGGGCCAAAGACGGGATGGCTCAACCGGGACATGGCGAGCGCGATGGCGGGAGAACCGCCTACCCGAGATCCAAGCGATACGACAGCACGCTGGAGCGAGCGGCTGGAGGCCGGCGGCGATGGTGCGCTGGCGAGCGGCCGAACCGACATGGCCCGCTCGCTCTTCGCCCAGGCAGCCCTTCTTCGGGAGCGAATGGATTCGGTCCTCTGGAAAAAATTGTCCGACCTGGGGTCGCGCGAATGACCACCGCTCAGGCGCTGTTCCTGGCGATGTATATCGCAATCCTGATCGGAGCGGCGTTGAACGACGCTCGCGAGTTCCGTATTTCCAACGCATTTCCGGTTGCTCTGCTCATACTCTTTGTCGTGGGAGCGGCGGCCGGAATCGTGCCGGTCGTGCACATCGGATCACATGTGGCGCATTTCGGCGTTGCGTTGATTGGCGGAATGTCGCTCTACAGCATCGGATGGTTCGGCGGAGGAGATGCGAAGCTCTACGCGGCGACCGCGCTCTTCGTCCCGTTCGGAGACGGCTGGTTCCTCCTGCTGTGGATCGCGTTGGCCGGCTTTGGCCTGCTTGTGGTCACGATGATTTGGCGTGTTCTGTCAGCGATGTTCACGTCATCGACGCCGACGCGGCGCCAAGGTATTCGCAAAATTGACCGCCGCATCGCATATGGCATCGCAATAGCGATCGGCGGGGTAGGCGCCATCACGACGTCAGCAAATAGCGTGATATTCTAGACAGCGGGGTAGCAATGGCCGCCATGAAGGACATGGCCAAGGGAACGCAAACGACACCGAACCACGGACGGCGCTTGCCAGAGGAGGGAAGATCTTCGCCCCCTCTGCGACAATAAGCCGACGGGCCCGAGGCCCGCGCTAAATGGAGGCCCCTGTGGATGCGCACATCCTTCAGCGACATCACCTCGACACTTTCGGCCAGCGGGTTCCTCTCATGCCCTGGCTAGACCAGCAATCGCCGGGCCGAATCCAAATCGCTGTAGGCGTGATGAAAACCGCGTTCGAATTTCGGTTGCAGGCGACGCTTGATCTCGACTGCCCGGAGCCGCCGCCCGGAAGCGCCAGGAGGAGATCGATCTCGGCGCCTGCGGCCGTGCGGTAGAAATTGGCTTGCGTACCTTCGAAACTGCCGCGATCAGCGTTCCCTTTTCGCGGAATCACGTCAGGAAGGCTGAAACGTCCGAAAAGGGCATAGCCATCGCCCTGGCGACCCGACCGATCTTCCGATTCCACTCTCGCTGCAGTCAGATTTGGCAGGTTCTTTTTTCCAAATTCCCTCGCTCAGGAGAAAATTGATGCGTCCGGATCTGCTGGATATGTGGGGACGCTGACGTGACCCCCTGATTTTCCTCCAACAGTGATTAGAGTCCGGCCTTGAAGGAAGGACGGACAGATGAAGCGTTTGAGGTTTTCGGAAGAGCAGATCATCGGGGTGTTGAAGGAAGCGGAGGC
>NZ_JBOHHU010000037.1:0-36428 GCF_050725615.1 Sphingopyxis sp. | reverse complement strand
CCCTGACGGCGCGCGCCGCGACTCAGGCGGCGTCGCCGGCCTCTTTCGCCTTGTCGGCATAGACGCGAACCGGGTCCTTGCGGCCCTCCACGACATCCTTGTCGACGACGATCTCGACCACATCGGTCAGGTCGGGCAGGTCGAACATCGTGTCGAGCAGGATCGCCTCGACGATCGAGCGCAGTCCGCGCGCGCCGGTCTTGCGTTCGATCGCCTTTTTGGCGACCGCGACCAGCGCATCGTCGGTGAAGGTCAGCACGACCTCTTCCAGATCGAACAGTTTGCGATACTGCTTGATCAGCGCATTCTTGGGCTCGCCCAGGATCTTGACCAACGCATCGATGTCGAGATCCTCGAGCGTCGCGATGACCGGCAGGCGGCCGACGAATTCGGGGATCAGGCCGAATTTCAGCAGATCCTCGGGTTCGATATTCTTCAGCACCTCGCCCTGGCGGCGTTCGTCGGGGCCGGCGACATGCGCGCCGAAACCGATCGACTTGCCCTGCAGACGGTCGCCGATGATCTTTTCCAGGCCGCTGAACGCGCCGCCCGCGATGAACAGGATGTTCGTCGTGTCGACCTGCAGGAATTCCTGCTGCGGATGCTTGCGCCCGCCCTGCGGCGGCACCGACGCGGTCGTGCCCTCCATCAGCTTGAGCAGCGCCTGCTGCACGCCTTCGCCCGACACGTCGCGGGTGATCGAGGGGTTTTCGGCCTTGCGGCTGATCTTGTCGATTTCGTCGATATAGACGATGCCGCGCTGCGCCTTTTCGACATTATAGTCGGACGACTGGAGCAGTTTCAGGATGATATTCTCGACATCCTCGCCGACATAACCCGCTTCGGTCAGCGTCGTCGCATCGGCCATGGTGAAGGGCACGTCGAGGAAGCGGGCGAGCGTCTGCGCCAGCAAGGTCTTGCCGCTGCCGGTCGGGCCGACGAGCAGGATGTTCGACTTCGCCAGTTCGACATCGTCGCCGCGGCCCGAATTGGCGAGGCGCTTGTAATGATTGTGCACCGCGACCGACAGCACGCGCTTGGCGACATTCTGGCCGATGACATAATTGTCGAGATGCTGGCAGATTTCGAGCGGAGTCGGCACCGCGCCGTCCTTGCGCGCGGCCACACCGCCCTTGATCTCTTCGCGGATGATGTCGTTGCACAGTTCGACGCATTCGTCGCAGATGAAAACGGTCGGCCCGGCGATCAGCTTGCGCACTTCATGCTGCGATTTGCCGCAGAAGGAGCAATAGAGGGTGCTCTTGCTGTCGGAGCCAGAGAGCTTGGTCATAAAATTCCTTTTGGGACGATGCGAAACGCCGCGTCGTCCATAGTGGTGCGGCCCCCGCTGGCCCGCACCTGGGTCATCCTAGCCAGCGGTCCCCCAATTACAATATGGCAATTGGGTGACATGGCCGCAACGTCCCGGCTAGCGACTGGCGGCGAACGGGGCGTCAAGAAACGCGGTTACCACGACCTTGCCGCCCGTTCGCCCCGGTCTGTCGGTGTCGGATCAGGGCGTCGGGCCCTCGCCGACGTCCTTGGGCGCGTCGTCGCCCGGGGCGCCGGGGCGGCGGTCGAACACCTGGTCGACCAGCCCGAAAGCCTTGGCTTCCTCGGCCTCGAGGAAGGTGTCGCGGTCCATCGCCTTTTCGATCTCTTTCAGCGACTTGCCGGTATATTTGACATAGAGGTCGTTCATCCGCTTGCGGATGCGCAGGATTTCGCGCGCCTGGATCTCGATGTCCGACGCCATGCCGCGCGCGCCGCCCGACGGCTGGTGGATCATCACGCGCGCGTTCGACAGCGCGACGCGCATGCCGGGTTCGCCGGCGGCGAGCAGGAAACTGCCCATCGATGCCGCTTGACCGATGCACACGGTGCCGACGCGCGGACGGATATATTGCATCGTGTCGTGGATCGCCATGCCCGCCGTGACGACGCCGCCCGGCGAATTGATGTACATGTAGATGTCCTTCTTCGGATTCTCCGATTCGAGGAACAGCAACTGGGCGACGATCAGCGAGGCCATATTGTCCTCGACCTCGCCGGTGACGAAGACGATCCGTTCGCGCAGCAGGCGCGAGAAAATGTCGAAGCTGCGTTCGCCGCGGCTCGTCTGTTCGACGACGACGGGAACCAGGGCGGCGAGCGGGTCGATCATGGAAAATTCGTCCTTTGTTTTTCGGGATGCCGCGTCAGGAATCGACGGGCTGGCCCCTCCGCTGCCTTACATCGGCGGCGCGCGGGATGGATTCAAGGGGGCAAAAAGAAGGGCGGGAAAGTCCCGCCCCTCCGAACAGCCTGTTACCGGGCTCAGTCGCCTTCGCCGGGCTCGGCCGAGAAATGCGTTTCGAACTTGCCTTCGACGCCCTTGAAATCGTCGGCGTCGGCGGGGGTGTCCTTCTTGACCGTGATGTTCGGCCATTCGGCGCTGAACTTGGTGTTGAGCTCCAGCCATTTTTCGAGGCCGCTCTCGGTATCGGGCAGGATCGCTTCGGCGGGGCATTCGGGTTCGCACACGCCGCAATCGATGCACTCATTGGGGTTGATGACGAGCATATTCTCGCCCTCGTAAAAACAGTCGACGGGACACACCTCGACGCAGTCCATATATTTGCACCGGATGCAGGCGTCGGTGACGACATAGGTCATGGGTTGGCTCCCTTGGTCGGCGGCATCGCGCCGCCCTTTTGTTGCGATTCCCGCCTCCTATGCCGCGTGGCGGCGACGCGTCAACGCTTTCGGGCAGTTGCGAATCACTCTCACTTTATGCGCGCGCCGAACCGCATTGGCCGCACAGCTTTTCCTTGCGCGTCGATAGATTAGTTGCCGGTGGCCGAGGCGCCGGTTCCCAGCCGCGTATAACAGGCCTGCGCCTCGGGCGCCGGGCCGCGGCGGCCGGGGACCGCGAGCAGGCGGATCACCTCGATATGCTCGCCGACCGGCAGCACCAAAGTCTGTCCGGCATGGACCGCGCACGAGGCGCGGGTGATGCGCCGTCCGTCGAGGCGGATGTGCCCCGCCACCACCATCGCCTGCGCCAGGCTGCGCGACCGCGCGAAACGCAGATACCACAGCAATTTGTCGAGCCGGATGCTCCCTGCGGCGGCCGGGCTGGTCATCCGTCTTTGCGCGCGTCGGCGAGCAGCGCGGCCAGGCCCGCGAACGGACTGTTCGGCGATGGTCCGCGGCGCGGGGTGCGGTCGCTGCGTTCGGGGCGGTCCTGACGCGGCGGCGGCGGAGCCGCGCCTTGCTTGCCGGGTTTGCGCCTCTTGTCCTTGTGATCCTTGCGCGGTTTGCCCGGCCCCGCGACCGCCACGCCGTTCGGCGCCGGTGCGTCGGGTCGCCCGCGCTGCGGCGCGCGTTGTCCCGGTCTGGCCCCCTGTTTTTTCCCTTGTTTGTGGCGCGGCTTCTTGTCGCGGCCGCGATGCCCCGACCAGCGCCAGCGGTCGAGTTCGGGTTCGCCGACGCTGCGAAAGCCGAAGGCCTGCAGCAGCCCGCGCCGCGCGCCGGCGTCGAGCCCCAGCGAGGTCGCCAGCGCCGGGTCGATCGCGAAGCCGGCGGGCGGCGGGGTCGCGGCGACCTCATGCCCGCCATGGTCCTCGTCATGCTCGTCGCCGCCGGCGATCGGCGCGGCGGGCTTGGCGTCGGCCTGCAACCGCGCGGCATGCGCCTGGCGCGCCAGCCGCTCGGCCATGTCGATCCGCAGCCAGCCTTCGCCGCAGCGGCGGAACCCTGCAATGCCGAGCCCGACGACCGGTCCGTCCTTCTGCCACACCGCGCCATGCGGCGGCAGCACGGGTAGTCGTCCGCCCTGCTGCGCGGCGAGCAAGGCGGCGCGCCAGCGCACCGCTTCGGGCTTGAGCAGCAGGGGATGGAACAGGTCGAGCGAGCCGATCGTCAGCCCGATCTTGCGCAATAGCGGGCGTTCGTCGGGGCTCATCGCGACCAGCTGGCCGTCGACCGCCTCGCGCGCGACAAAACCGCCGCCGTCGACCAGCGCCGCCAGCAAGGCGCGGACGCGCGGCGGCGTGAACAAATCGCCTGCGGCTTCGCCCATCGCCGCGAGCGGCGCGGCGTGGCGGGCGAGCTGCGCGGCGACGAAGCGCTGCAACCGCTCGACGATCGCCTGCACCTGCGGCACCTCCAGTCGGCGCAGCGCGGGTTCGATCAGGATCGCGGGTTGCACCAGCGTCGGCCCCTTGGCGAGCGTCGCGACGACATCGCCGTGCCAGGCGATGCGCGGCGCCTCGCCCGCCACGCTGACCAGCGCCAGCGTGCTATCGTCGCCCTCGGCCAGCGACGCCGCGCGCCGCGCCATTTCGGCGCGCAGATGCTTTTCGGCCGCCGCGAGCAGCAGGCGATGATCGCTCGCGCGCGCCTTGGCGTCGACCTTGAACTGGAACCCTTTCAGCGTGCCGATCGCCTCGCCATCGACCGCGACGGTGCCGTCGGCGCCGACCGCGACCGGCAGCGCGGCGCCCCGCTGCCCGGCGTCGCGGATCAGCAGCGCCAGCCGCCGGTCGACGAAGCGCTGGGCCAGCGCGGCGTGCAGCGCATCGGACAATCGCGTCTCGAGCGCCTGCGTCTGCTGCGTCCAGCCCGCAGCGTCGGCGATCCAGTCGCCGCGCTGGGCAATGAAGCACAAGGTCCGCACCGCCGCGATCCGGCTGGCGAGCTGGTCGATGTCGCCCTCGACGATGTCGAGCCGCGCGAGCTTCTTCGCGAACCAGTCGGGATCGATCATCCCGTCGCCGCTCGTCCGCCACTGCCACAGTTTGAAGACGGTGCGGCTGTGATGTTCGGCGCCCAATTGTTCGAAATCGGGCAGGCCGCAGGCGCCCCACAATCGCGCGACCGCGTCGAAATCGCCGCCGCGCGCGCGCACTTCCATGTCGCCGGCCAGATGCTTGAGCACCGCCATGTCGACCGCCTCGGGCGCCGCGCGCAGCCGGGGGTGCGACGGCGGCTGCGCGAGGTCGGACAGCAGTTGGTCGAGCGTCGCATAGCCCGGGGTCGGATTGCGCCAATAGACGCTCTGCATCGGCGGGAAATGATGTCCCTCGATCGCATGGATTTCCTCGGGCGTGAAGCCGCCCTGCGGCAGGCCGACGGTGCCGAAGCTGCCGTCCTGCTGGTGCCGCCCGGCGCGCCCGGCGATCTGCGCCATTTCGCTGATCGTCAGCCGCCGTAGCCGCCGTCCGTCGAATTTCTGCAGACTGGCAAAGGCGACATGCTGGACGTCGAGGTTCAGCCCCATGCCGATCGCGTCGGTCGCGACGAGATAATCGACCTCGCCCGCCTGGAACATCTCGACCTGTGCGTTGCGGGTGCGGGGGCTCAGCGCGCCCATCACCACCGCGGCGCCGCCCGCGAAGCGGCGCAGCATCTCGGCGATCGCGTAAACCTCCTCGGCCGAGAAGGCGACGACCGCCGAGCGCTTGGGCAGCCGCGACAGCTTGCACGTCCCGGCATAGCTCAGGGTCGAAAAGCGGGGGCGGGTGATGATCTCGGCCTCGGGCACCAGGTCGCGGACGAGGCCGGTGATGCTCGCGGAGCCAAGGATCATCGTCTCCTCGCGCCCGCGTGCGCGCAGCATCCGGTCGGTGAAGACATGACCGCGCTCGGGGTCGGCGCCGAGCTGCGCCTCGTCGATGCCGACAAAGGCGACGTCGCGTTCGATGGGCAGCGCCTCCATCGTGCCGAGCAGGTAGCGCGCGTCGGGCGGCATGATCCGCTCTTCGCCGGTGACCAGCGCGACCTGCTTCTCGCCCTTGATCGCGACGACGCGATCGTAAACCTCGCGCGCCAGCAGGCGGAGCGGAAAGCCGATCATGCCGCTCGACCGGGCGGTCAGGCGCTCGACCGCCAAATGGGTTTTGCCGGTGTTGGTGGGGCCAAGGACGGCCTTGACCGGGCTGGAAGCGGGAGATGACATTGTCTTGCTATCCAAGCTGGCATGGCGCGCGCTGCGGTGCAACAGGGGATCGACGGGTGGCGCCCCCGGCGGTCGATTTTCTTTCGCTGTCACACCATGTCCCACCCCCGCCACGGCTCGCCGCATGGGCTTTCGCCATTTCGCCCGTTAAATTGACTTTAACGGTCTTTCTTTACAGACAGAGGCACGGAAACATATTCGGCGGCGCTCGCGCGGGAGGCGGGAGCGGCGATCCGGGTGGGGGTTGCAGTCTTGTTTCAGCGTCACGAACCCATGGCGGGCATGACCGGCAACGCCGCAGCGCTGTCGATGACGCAGGCGATCTCCTTTGGCCGCAGCGGCCTGGCCGACCCCGTTCCCGACCTCAAATGGCACGAAGGCTGGCGCGACCGCCTTGCGCACCTCGACCTCGCGCCCGACCTCGGCGACGATATCGGATCGCGGACATGGTGGCGCGGCCTCGCGACGCTGGCGCTGCTCTGCACCGGCGCGATCCTGACCTTTCCCGGCGTCCAGCCGTTGCAGGCGGGCGGCGCGCCCGCGCTCGACGCCGCCGATTTCAACGAAGCGCGCGCGCAGATGATCGTGCCGCTCGCGCTTGGCGGCGACACCGGGCGCCATATGGCGGCGACCGACGCGGTGCGCCCGCTGACGCAAACCCCCGAACGCCCGCAGATCGAGCTCACCGCCACCTTGGGCAGCGGCGACAGCTTCGCGCGCCTGCTCGAACGCTCGGGCGTCGGCAGCGCCGATGCGCGCGCGCTCGCCAGCCAGGTGTCGGCGGCGGTGCCGCTCGCCGACATCGCGCCGGGCACGCGCATTGACCTGATCCTCGGTCGCCGCGCCGCGCGCACCATGCCGCGCCCGGTCGATGCGCTCGCGATGCGCGCGCGCTTCGACCTCCGCATCGAGATGGAACGGATGAACGGCCAGCTCGTGATGCGCCGCATCCCGATCGCGGTCGACGCGACCCCGCTGCGCATCCGCGGCCGCGTCGGCGACAGCCTCTATCGCTCGGCGCGCGCCGCCGGCGCCCCGCCCGAGGCGATCCAGGCCTATCTGCGCGTCATCGGCAAACAGATTTCGGTCGCCAGCGACGTCCGCGCCGGCGACGAATATGACATCATCGTCGATTATCGCCGCGCCGAAACCGGCGAAAGCGAAGTCGGCAAATTGCTCTATGCCGGGCTCGTGCGCGGCGGAAAGCAGAAATTGTCGATGGTCGAATGGACCGTCGACGGCCGCCTGCAATGGTTCGAGGCGTCGGGCGCGGGTGAGACGCGCGGCGGTATGGTGCGCCCGTCGAACGGCCGCCAGACCTCGGGCTTCGGCATGCGCCGCCACCCGATCCTCGGTTACAAGCGGATGCACAGCGGGGTCGATTATGGCGGCGGTTATGGCGCGCCGATCTATGCGGTGACCGACGGCATAGTGACGATCGCGGGCCGCCACGGCGGCTACGGCAATTTCGTCAAGCTGACGCACGGCGGCGGCATGGGCACCGGCTATGGGCATATGAGCCGCATTGCGGTGCGCCCCGGCCAGCGCGTCAGCGCGGGGCAGGTGATCGGCTATATCGGCTCGACCGGCCTCTCGACCGGCCCGCATCTCCATTTCGAGGTCTATCGCAACGGCGTCGCGGTGAACCCCGCCTCGGTCAGCTTTGTCACCCGCGCCCGCCTCGAAGGCAAGGCGCTCGCCGACTTCCGCGCCCGCATCCGCCAGCTGACGTCGGTCACCCCCGGCGCGGCGCTGACCCCGGTCGCGGCGAAACAGGCAGCGGGGCCGAAGCTCGGCAGCCTGTCGGACGTCGCCTCGAAACGGGTCGGCGGCGGGATTTAGCACCATTCCCCCTCCCGCAAGCGGGAGGGACAGGGGCTTTTATGCCCAATATCCATTGGCCGTCCGCCGCCACCCCGCTATGCACGCGCCATGACTCACGCCGCCTTTCCCGACCTCCGCCTGCGCCGCACCCGCCGCACCGCGTGGAGCCGCGCCATGGTGCGCGAGACCAGCCTCTCCCCCGCCAACCTCATCTGGCCTTTGTTCGTCTGCGCGGGCGAGGGGGTCGAGGAGCCGATCGCCAGCCTGCCCGGCGTCTCGCGCTGGTCGGTCGACCTGATCGTCGAGCGCGCCCGCGACGCGATCGCCGCCGGCATCCCGTGCATCGCGCTCTTCCCTTACACCGAAGCCGATCGGCGCAGCGCGGACGGCGCCGAGGCGCTCAATCCCGACAATCTGATGTGCCGCGCGGTGCGCGCGATCAAGGCGGCGCATGGCGATGCGATCGGCGTGCTCACCGACGTCGCGCTCGACCCCTATACCAGCCATGGGCAGGACGGCCTGGTCGACGACAGCGGCCATGTCCTCAACGACGAGACGGTCGAGGTGCTCGTCGGCCAGGCGCTCAACCAGGCGCGCGCCGGCGCCGATATCATCGCCCCCAGCGACATGATGGACGGCCGCATCGGCGCGATCCGCACCGCGCTCGAGGGCGAGGGGTTCGGCCATGTCCAGATTATGAGCTATGCCGCCAAATATGCCTCGGCCTTTTACGGCCCCTTCCGCGACGCGGTCGGCTCGCGCGGACTCTTGAAGGGCGACAAAAAGGGCTATCAGATGGACCCCGCCAACGCCGAAGAGGCGCTGCGCGAGGTGGCGCAGGACCTCGCCGAGGGCGCCGACAGCGTGATGGTCAAGCCCGGCCTGCCCTATCTCGACATCGTTCGCGCGGTGCGCGACAGCTTCGCGGTGCCGGTCTTCGCCTATCAGGTGTCGGGCGAATATGCGATGATCGAGGCCGCGGCGGCGGCGGGCGCGGGCGACCGCGACGCGCTCGTCCTCGAAACCCTGCTCGCCTTCCGCCGCGCCGGGGCGTCGGGCGTTCTCACCTATCATGCGCTCCATGCTGCGAGATTGCTGAATGGCTGATCCCGTCGACGCCGGACGACGCTCGCTGACCGCGCGCCGCAGCCTGTTCGTTGCGACCATCCTGGTCGGCAGCTTCCTGCTCTTTCTCGTCCAGCCGATGGTCGCGCGCATGGTGCTGCCCAAGCTCGGCGGCGCGCCCGCCGTGTGGAACAGCGCGATGCTCGTCTATCAGGCGCTGCTGCTCGGCGGCTATGCCTATGCGCATTGGCTCGGCCGCTTCGCCGTGCGGCGTCAGGCGACGATCCATCTCGCGATACTTGTCGCCGCCGCGCTGTGGCTGCCGATCGGCATCGCCCATATCGCGCCGCCCGCGCCGGGGCAGGAGGCTTTGTGGGTGCCGCTGCTGCTCGTCGCGTCGATCGGCCCGGTCTTCTTCGCCGTCGCGGCGCAGGCGCCGTTGATGCAGCGCTGGTTCGCCGCCGATCGCAGCGCGGGCGATCCCTATTATCTTTACGCCGCGTCGAACCTCGGCAGCTTTGCCGGGCTGATCTCCTATCCCGCGCTGGTCGAACCCAGCCTGCCGCTCGCCGCGCAAAGCTGGGGCTGGACGGCGGGTTATGCGCTGCTCGTGCTGCTCGTCGCCGCCACCGCAGCGGCGCGCTGGCACAGCGCGGCGGCGACGCGCCACGGCGCGCATATCGGCGACGAACCGCGCCCGCCCCTGCGCCGTCAGCTCCACTGGCTGTTGATCGCGGCGGTGCCGTCGGGGCTGATGCTGTCGACCACGACGCATCTCACCACCGACATCGTCGCCATGCCCCTGCTCTGGGTGCTGCCGCTCGGCCTCTATCTCCTGAGCTTCGTCATCGCCTTCTCGACCGCCGACCGGCTGGTACAGTTTTTCGCGTTCATCGCGCCGCCGGTGCTGCTCGGTGCGGGCGGGCTCGCGCTGCTCAGCAGCGGCGGCGGGTCGATGATCGTCGCGATCACCGGGCTGTTGATGCTGTTCGTCGTCGCGGTCGCGCTCCACGGCTATCTCTATCACCTGCGCCCGTCGCCGCGCCACCTGACGCTCTTTTACCTCATCATGTCGGCGGGCGGGGTACTCGGCGGGCTGTTCGCGGCGCTGATCGCGCCCCTGCTGTTCGACTGGGTCTATGAACATCCCTTGCTGGTACTCGCCGCCGCCGCGCTGCTGCCGCTGCCCGCGCTGCTGCCGTGGAACAAATGGCTGAACCTGCCGCCGCGTTCGGCGCGTTTCATCGCGGCGCTGCTCGTGGCGGTCGCGGTCTACGCCGCCGTGGCGATGAGCGCGCAATGGGCCGGCAAGCTCGAAGGCATGGTCGGCGCCTATGCCGCGATCATCTTCGTCATCGGCCTGCTCGTGATCGGCTGGCGCTGGGCCTATATCGTGACGCTCGCGGCGTTGATGCTCGGCATCGGCGGCCGCTCGACGATCGAGGAAAGCTTCACCGGCAACCGGGTGCGCAGCTATTTCGGCGTCTACACCGTCACCGACGACCTGTTTCGTCACGAACGGCGCCTCGCGCACGGCACGACGCTGCACGGGTTGCAGATGACCGATCCGGGGCTGCAGCGCGAACCGACCACCTATTATGGCCATCAGTCGGGGGTCGGGCTGACGCTCGACAAGGCGACCGAATTGGGCGGACCCGACGCCGCGATCGGCATCGTCGGGCTCGGCGCCGGCACGCTCGCCTGTTACCGCCGCCCCGGCCAGGATTGGACGATCTTCGAAATCGATCCGGCGATGGTCGGCATCGCCCGCGATCCGTCGAAATTTACCTTCCTGTCCGATTGTGCGGGCGACACGCCGATCGTCCTTGGCGACGCGCGGTTGCAACTCGCCAAGCAGCCTGCGGGGCGCTTCGACATCCTCGTCATCGACGCCTTCTCGTCCGACGCCATCCCGCTGCATTTGCTGACCGAGGAAGCGATCGGTGTCTATGCGCGCGCGCTCAAACCCGATGGCGTGTTGCTCATCCATATCTCGAACCGCTTCTTCGACCTCGAACCCGTGCTCGCGGCCGAGGCAAAGGGGCGCGGCTGGACCGCCGCGATCCGCAAGGACCCGGCGGCGGTGCCGCGCGGGTCGCTGACGTCGCTCGCCAGTTCCAACTGGGTCGCGATGACCGCGACGCCGCAGCGCATGGACCAGTTGACCGGGGGCATAGGTCCGCGCGAAAAGGCGTTTGACAACGGCGTCTGGGTGCCGCTCGAGGGACGCGACGGCTTTGTCCGCTGGACCGACGACTATGCCTCGACGCTGCCGATCCTGATCTGGAAACATATTATCGGAGGGCGCGACGAATGAGCCGCAACGACATCAGCATCATCACAGTGAATGGAAAGACGCCGCAGATCGACCCCAGCGCCTTCATCGCGCCGGGGTGCCGGATCATCGGCGACGTGACGATCGGCCCCGACGTCAGCATCTGGTATAATTGCGTGCTGCGTGCCGATGTCAGCCATATCGTCGTCGGCGCGCGGTCGAACATCCAGGACGGGACCGTCGTCCATTGCGACGGCCCGATGCCGCACCGCCCCGAAGGCTATCCGACGATCATCGGCGAGGATGTGCTGATCGGCCATCTCGCGATGGTCCACGGCTGCACGCTCGCCGACCGGGCGTTCGTCGGGCTGAAGGCGACGGTGATGAACGGCTGCCGTATCGGCAGCGACGCGATGCTCGCGGCGGGCGCGCTACTCACCGAGAACAAGGAAATCCCCAGCCGCGAGCTGTGGGCGGGCTCACCCGCGCGCCGCGTGCGCGAGATCGGCGACGAACAGGCCGCCGGCATGCAGGTCGGCGTCGCGCATTATGTGATGAACGGCCGCATGCACAAGGCGGCGGTCGAGGGCTGATTCCAAAGCCGACCTATAATCCGTTCGTGTCGAGCGAAGTCGAGACACGCGGCGTTCGTGCGTGCCTTTGGAGTGTCTCGACTTCGCTCGACACGAACGGGAATGGAAAAAGGGCGCCCCGGTTTCCCGAAGCGCCCTTTTTAAAACGCCTGTTGCGGCTTAGCTGAAGTTCACCATCGCATAGAGCATCGGGATCGACAGCAAGGTGTTGGTCCGCGAAAAGATCATCGCGGTCCTCGCGGCCTTGGCCTTGGTTGCGTCGTCGGCCTCGACGATGCCCAGCGCCTTCTTCTGGTTCGGCCAGATCAGGAACCACACGTTGAACGCCATGATCAGGCCCAGCCACATGCCGACGCCGATCAGCTTGTACGGATCCTGCAGCGTCAGCGCGGGGATCGCATATTTGGCGTGAAAGGCGATGCTGAGGCCCAGCAGCACCGTGACCGCCGCCGCCCAGCGGAACCAGAACAGCGCGGCGGGCGCGATATGCTTCGACACGCCCGGCTTCAGCTCGGCGGGAATCTTGGGCATCGTCGGCATCTGGACGAAGTTGAAATAATAGAGCAGCCCGATCCACAGCACCCCGAAGAAAGTGTGCAACCAGCGCATGATCGCATTGCCCGCAGCGATGCCGTCCTCGAAATTCTGGCCGTTGAGGCCGAGCATCAGGATGATCGCGAGCACCAGCCCCGCGCCCAGCACGGCGTGCAGATTACCGAAAAATTTGTCCATGTCTTTCCCCCTCGCTTTGTGTGGGGCGCGGCGCGACCCGGTGCCCGGGGGCCGCTATGCCAGCGACGGGGGCCGCGTTCAACTTTTGTCGGTCGCCGCCTCCTCGGGCAGCGCGAGGCCGTTCTTCAGCATCACCGGCAGCTGGGTGAAGGTGAAGAGGAAGGAGAGCGCGGTCACCCCCCAGACCTTGATCGTCAGCCACAGGTCGAAACTCATCTGCTTGGCCTGGATCAGTTCGTACATCACATGATTGGCGATGCCGAGCGCGGCGAAGAACAGCCCCCAGTTGCGCGACAGCAACAGCCAGCCGCGTTCGGTCAGCCCGTCGAGCGCCGATTGCAGCAGATATTTGAGCATCGGCTTGCCGCGCCAATAGCCGCCGAGCAGGATCGCGGCGAAGGCGGCGTAGATGATCGTCGGCTTCATCACGATGAACTTGGGATCGTGCAGATAGACGGTCAGCGCGCCGAAACCCAGGATCAGGATGCCCGACATCCACAGCATCGGCGAAATCTTGCCGAGCTTCCATTTGGACACCACCATCGCAATGCAGATCGCCACCATGAAGGCGAGCGTTCCCTTGATCGCGCCGGTGATCGCCGCCGCCGGACCGTCGCCGCCCGAGGTGAATTTATAGACGAGGAAGAAGATCAGCAGCGGCGCAAAATCGATCACGAAATTGAGCCCGCCATGCTTGGCGGCGGGCGGTGCGGGAACCGATTCGGGGCCGCCGGGAAGTTGTTCGAGCGTGTCGCTCATCGGATATTTCCTGCAATGATGGCCGCGATCTCGTCGGCATCGAACGGACGAAGATCGTCGATGGTTTCGCCGATGCCGATCGCATGGATGGGCAGCGCGTGGCGTTCGGCCGCCGCGACGAGCACGCCGCCGCGCGCGGTGCCGTCGAGCTTGGTCATCACCAGCCCGGTGACCCCCGCGACCTCGCGGAACACGTCGATCTGCGCCAGCGCATTCTGCCCCGTCGTCGCGTCGAGCACGAGCACGACGTCGTGCGGCGCGGCGGGGTTGAGCCGCCCGAGCACGCGCTTGATCTTCTCGAGCTCGTCCATCAGCTCGCGCTTGTTCTGCAGCCGCCCGGCGGTGTCGACGATCAGCACGTCGATGCCGGTCGCAGTCGCCTGTTTGACCGCGTCGAACACGATGCCTGCGGCGTCGCCGCCCTCGGGGCCCGCCATGATCGGCACGCCCAAGCGCTCGGCCCAGACCTTCAACTGGCCGATCGCGGCGGCGCGGAAGGTGTCGCCGGCGACCAGCATCACGCCATAATCCTGTTCCTGGAACAGATGCGCCAGCTTGGCGATGGTCGTGGTCTTGCCCGACCCGTTGACCCCGATCACCAGGATCACCTGCGGGCGCGGGAAGGCGTCGATCTCCAGCGGCTCGGCGACCGGGCGCAGCACGGCGGCGATTTCTTCGGCAACGATGCGGCGCAATTCCTCGGTGCCGCCCGCCACCGCGTCGCGGCGCGCGGCGAGCCGGTCGCGGATGCGCGCGGCCATCGCGGGGCCGAGGTCGGCGGTGATCAATGCCTCTTCGATGCGGTCGAGATCCTCCTCGTCGAGCCGCGCCTTGCCGGTCAGCCCCGCCAGATTTTCGCCGAGCCGCTCCGACGTGCGCTTCAGCCCGCCGAACAGCCGCTCGCTCCAGCTCGCGCCGCTCATGCCGCCAGCTCCGCGATCAGCCGGTCGCCGTCGCGCACACCGATCCGCACCGGCACGATTCTCCCGGGCACCGCGTCGGCGCCCAGCACCAGCCCCGCAAAATTCTCGCCATGGCCGGTCCGCCCGTCGCGCTCCACCAGCATGTTCGTCGTCTTACCCACTTGTTCGTCCATCCATTGGTGCCGCCGCCGCGCATTGGCCTCGCGCAGCGTCGCGGCGCGTGTCCGTGCCATGGTCCGCCCGACCTGCGGCATCCGCGCGGCGGGCGTCCCGGCGCGGGCGCTATAGGGAAAGATATGGCCAAAGACGATGTCGCAATCGTCGATCAGCGCCAGGCTGTTCGCGAACATCGCGTCGTCCTCGGTGGGGAAGCCCGCGATCAGGTCGGCGCCGATCGCAATCTCCGGCCGCGCTGCCTTCAATCGCGCGACCAGATCGACGACCTCGGCGCGGCGATGGCGGCGTTTCATCCGCGTCAGCACCATATCGTCGCCGGCCTGCAGCGACAGATGGACATGCGGCATCACCCGCGCTTCGGTGGTGAGCAGCGCGAACAGCGCATCGTCGATGCGGTTCGGGTCGAGCGACGACAGCCGCAGCCGTTCGACGGGCAGCGCCAGCAACGCCTCGACCAGCGCCGCCAGCGTGGTGTCGCTGTCGTCGCCATAGCTCGCGAGGTCGACCCCGGTCAGCACGATCTCGCGCTGCCCGCGCTCCAGCGCGATGCGCGCGCTGGCCACGACCGCCGCGATGCTCGCCGACCGCGCCGTCCCGCGCGCGATCACCGTCGCGCAAAAGGTGCAGCTGTGCGAACAGCCGGTCTGCACGCCGAGGAAGGCGCGTGCATGGTCGGCGCCGGAGAGGGCGGGGGAATAGCTCTTGCTGCGGACGATCGGCGCGCCGGCGCCATAGCTTCCCGCCAGCCCCTTCACGTCATTGCCGACAACCCGTGCGCCCAACGCCGCGAAGGCATCGCGTTCCAGCTCCGCCGCGCACCCGGTCACCACGACGCTGGCCTCGGGCCGTTCGCGCAGCGCCCGCCGCACCGCCTGCCGCGCCTGGCGCACCGCTTCGTCGGTCACCGCGCAGCTGTTGAAGATGATCGTGTCGGTCGCGCCCGCCGCCGTGGCCGCCGCGCGCACCGCCTCGCCCTCGGCGATGTTCAGCCGGCACCCGAAATTGACGACGTCAAGCCCGCCGTCCAAAACCTCTGCGCTCATCCGAACTGCGCCCAGTCGGTCTCGCCCTCATAGACCCGCGTCGCCGCGCCGCTCATCACGATCGGCTCGCCGGGCGCCCAGCGGATGATCAGGTCGCCGCCGGGCAGCGACACCGTCACCGGCGACTTGACCTTGCCCGCGCGGATCGCCGCGACCGCCGTCGCGCAGGCGCCGGTGCCGCACGCCTGGGTCAGCCCGACGCCGCGCTCCCACACGCGCAGTTGCAGGCAATCGGGGCCGTCGAGGCTCGCGACATTGACATTGACGCGCTCGGGGAACAGCGGGTCGGTCTCGATCCGTGGACCGAGGTCGCCGAGGTCCACCGCATCGGCCTCGGGCACGAAAAAGATGATGTGCGGATTGCCGACATTGACCGCCGCGCCATGTTCCAGCTCGTCCCACGCGACGGGCATGTCGCGCGTGTCCATCGGCATCGCGAGCGGGATATGCTCCCAGTCGAACTCGGGTTCGCCCAGCACCACCTCGGCGCCGCCGTCGGCGGGCGTCACGCGCAGCATGCCGCCCAGCGTTTCGATCACTGCGGGCTGGCCGATCAGCGTCGCGACGCAGCGCGTCGCATTGCCGCACGCCTCGACCTCGCCGCCGTCGGCGTTGAAGATGCGCATCCTGACATCGGCATGGGTGGAGGGTTCGAGCAGGATCAGCTGGTCGCAGCCGATGCCGTGCCGCCGGTCGGCGATCGCATGCGCGCGCGCCGGGGTCATGTCGACGGGCGCCTCGCGCGCGTCGATGACGACAAAGTCGTTGCCCAGCCCGTGCATCTTGGTGAAGCGATCCGCCATATCCCGCGCATGTAAGGGCAGGGGCGGGGGAAGTCTAGCGAGGCGGGCTCTTCGGGCGCGGTGTCATTTTGGTTCACGCGAAGACGCGAAGACGCGAAGAGGTCGCATTTCGCCGCGAAGCGGCCTTCGCCTTGGACGATGCGTCAAACGCTATGCGTGAATCGGGAAGGGGTCTGCCGGCCGGCGCCAAACCTCTTCGCGCCTTCGCGTCTTCGCGTGAAATATTATAGCTCGACCTTCGCGGTGATCAGCCGGCCTTCCGCCGTTCGTCCTCGGCCGCGCCCGCTTCCGGCATCATCGGCGCGCGCAGCAGCCCGCGTTCCGCCAGCATCCGGGCCGTCGCCGCCGCCGACGCCGGCTTGCCATAATGCCAGCCCTGCGCCTTGGCGCAGCCGAGCCGCGTCAGTTCGATCGCGGTCGCCTCGTCTTCGACCCCCTCGGCGGTGATCGGCATCGCCAGGCTTTCGCCCAGCCGCACGATCGCGACGACGATCGCCTGTGCATCGGGGCTGCCCTGCATCGCGGTGATGAAGCTGCGGTCGATCTTGATCCGGTCGAACGGCAGCGCGCGCAGATGCGACAGCGAGCTGTAACCGGTGCCGAAATCGTCAAGCGAGAGCGACACGCCCTGGTTTTTCAAACTGGTGACGATCGAGCGCACCAGCGGCAGATTCTCGAACAACGAGCTTTCGGTGATCTCGACCTCGAGCTGGCTCGCCGGGAAACCCGTTTCGACCAGCAATTTGGTCAGCTTCTGGCTGAACCAGGGGTCTTTCAATTGCTGCGGAGAGATATTGACGGCCAGCGTGATCGACGGGTCCCAGCCCTTGGCGATTTCCATCGCGTGGCGCACGACGCGCAGCGACAATTCGCCGATCAGCCCGCTGTCCTCGGCGACCGGGATGAAGCGGTCGGGCTCGATCATGCCATGTTCGGGCGAATCCCAGCGCATCAGCATCTCGAAACCGACCAGGCGGCCGGTCGCGATGTCGACCTGCGGCTCGAAAAAGGGCACGAACTCGTCGCGCGGCATGCCGCTGCGGATGCCGGTCTCGATCTGGTTGCGGACCTGCACCGCCATTTCCATGCCGGCCTCGAACCAGCAGAAGCGGTTCCGGCCCTCGTCCTTGCAATGATACATGGCGATGTCGGCCTGACGGACCAACGTGTCCATCGTCACGTCGGTGGTCGTCGCCAGCGCCAGCCCGATCGAGGCGCCGATACAGATCTGCTGCGTGTCGTGCATCACCGGTTCTTCGAGCGCGGTGACAAGCTGCGCCGCCAGCGCCTCGACATGCGGTGTCCCCGTCGGCTCGAACATCAGCATCGCGACGAATTCGTCGCCGCCCAGCCGCGCCATCAGGGCGCTCGGCGGCAGCACGCCCGCGATGCGTTCGGCGGCGACCTTCAGCAACCGGTCGCCCGCGGCATGGCCGTGGATATCGTTGACGGTCTTGAAATGGTCGAGGTCGAGCAGGAATAGGGCGACATGGCGATGCGCCGCGACGGCCTCGGCGACCAGCGCCTGTCCACGTTCGAGCATCGCGCGGCGGTTCAGGAAATCGGTCAGCGGGTCGGTGTCGGCCAGATAGCGCGCGCGCTGCTCGGCCTCGGTGCGTTCGCGGATTTCGCGGTGCAGGTCGTTATAGCGGCGCCAGCCGAACAAGATCAGCGCGATATTGAGGATCAGCGTCGCGGCGAGGACCTGATCGGTGCCGCCGCCGAGGCCCGACAGCGCGCGGACCACCGATTGCATGACGCTGCTGCCGGTGCCGACAAACAGGATGATCGCGGCGACGACGATGCCGCCGGCGACGACATCGCGCTTCGCGCCATCGGCGCGGTCGGGTGTTTTGGGCGCAGCAGCGGTCGCCATATTCGCATTTCCCCACAGACAGCGGCTCTTTTGTCCCGCAAGCGGTGAAATTTGCGTTAAGTGTCGGGGGATCAACCTACGGGTCTTCACGCCGACCTATCCATCATCGTCACCCCGGGCTCGACCCGGGGTCCCGCTTTTCGAGCGGGCAACCGGCGCGCCCTTATGAAACCAGCGCAAGGAGCGGGACCCCCGGATCAAGTCTGGGGTGACGCAGGGGGGCATTTGCGATGCCTCCGCTTGCCATTCCCCCGCCTTTCCCGTAAAGGCGCGCTCGTTCCGCCACATCTTGCGGCGGAGCATATCGACATCCGCGACGGAAAACCTGTCTACGGATACCGCTGGTTGGCGAGGTTTCGCTCACCGGCGTGTTTTGCGTTGCGGTGTCGTTAGGCAAGGATTTTGGCTGTGTTCGATAGTCTGAGCAACCGGCTTGGCGATGTTTTCGGGAAGCTCCGCGGTCGCGGTGCGCTGACCGAGGCCGACGTGCGCGCCGCGATGCGCGAAGTGCGAATCGCGCTGCTCGAGGCCGACGTCGCGCTGCCCGTCGTGCGCAGCTTCATCGACCAGGTCACCGACCTGGCGATCGGCCACAATGTCCTGCGCTCGGTCACCCCGGGGCAGCAGGTGGTCAAGATCGTCAGCGACGCGCTGACCGAAATGCTCGGCTCCGAAACCGCCGAACTCGACCTCGCCGTCACCCCGCCCGCCGTCATTATGATGGTCGGTCTGCAGGGTTCGGGTAAGACGACCACGACCGCGAAGATCGCCAAGCGGCTCAAGGAAAAAGAACGCAAGAAGGTGCTGATGGCGTCGCTCGACGTCAATCGTCCCGCCGCGCAGGAACAGCTCGCGGTGCTCGGCGCCCAGATCGACGTCGCGACGCTGCCGATCGTCGCGGGCCAGCAGCCCACCGAAATCGCGAGCCGCGCGCTGCAGGCGGCCAAGCTCCAGGGTTATGACGTCCTGATGCTCGACACCGCCGGCCGGCTCCACGTCGACCAGCAATTGATGGACGAGATGCAGGCGGTGTCGCGCGCGGCGAACCCCGCCGAAACCCTGCTCGTCGTCGACAGCCTGACCGGTCAGGACGCTGTGCAGGTCGCGCAGCGCTTCACCGACCAGGTGCCGCTCACCGGCGTCGTGCTCACCCGCATGGACGGCGACGCGCGCGGCGGCGCCGCGCTCTCGATGCGCGCCGTCACCGGCAAGCCGATCAAATTCGCGGGCACCGGCGAAAAGCTCGACGGGCTCGAACTCTTTCAGCCCTCGCGTATCGCGGGCCGCATCCTCGGCATGGGCGATGTCGTCAGCCTCGTCGAACGCGCCGCCGAAACGATCCAGGCCGAAGAGGCCGAGGCGATGGCGGCGAAGATGGCCAAGGGCGTCTTCGACCTCAACGACCTGCGCACCCAGCTCAACCAGATGCGCCGCATGGGCGGCCTCGGCGCGCTCGCCGGGATGATCCCCGGCATGAAAAAGGCGCAGATCGCGGCGGCGCAGGCCGGCGCCGACGACAAGACCTTGCTCCATTTCGACGCGATCATGGGCTCGATGACGCCGAAGGAACGCGCCAAACCCGAAATCCTGACCGCGAAGCGCAAGATCCGCATCGCCAACGGCTCGGGCACCAACGTCCAGATGGTCAACAAGGTGCTCAAGATGCACCAGGAAATGGCGACCGCGATGAAGAAGATCCGCAAGATGGGCGGATTGAAGGGGCTCGGCGCGCTGTTCGGCAAGGGCGGCATCCCCGGCATGGGCGGTGGTGGAATGGGCGGCGGCGGGGGCGGTGGCCTCGGCGGGCTGCCCGGCCTCGGCGGCGGGGCGATCCCGCCCGAACTCGCCAATCTGATGAACAAGAAAAAGTGACTTTAACCGACAACCCGAATTTGAATTAGAAAGAAGGATTATATCATGGCTACCTCCATTCGCCTGTCGCGCGGCGGCTCGAAAAAGCGCCCCTATTACAAGATCGTCGTCGCCGATTCGCGCGCCCCGCGCGACGGCCGCTTCATCGAGCGCATCGGCAGCTACAACCCGCTGCTCGGCAAGGACAATCCGGAGCGCGTGAAGCTCGACGCCGAGCGTGCGAAGCACTGGGTCTCGGTTGGCGCGCAGCCGACCGACCGCGTTGCCCGTTTCCTCGACGCCGCCGGCGTCCTCGAACGCGCCGCGCGCAACAACCCGAACAAGGCGGTCCCGGGCGAAAAGGCCAAGGAACGCGCCGAGGAAAAGGCGCAGAAGATCGCTGACGCCGCCGAGGCCGCAGCCGCTGCTGCTGCCGCGCCGGCTCCCGAGCCCGAAGCCGTCGAAGAAGCTCCGGCCGAAGAAGCTGCCGCCGAAGCCGTGGCCGAAGCGGTTGCTGACGAGGTTCCCGCCGACATGCCGGCCGACGACGCCGCTGCGGTCGCCGACGAAGTCGCCGAAGGCGGCCCGGTCGCCGAAGAAGCTCCGGCTGCCGACGCCGGCGAAGAAAAGGCCGAAGGCTAAGCCTTGGCCGACGCGCACCGCCCTGTCACCCTCGCCGCCATTGCCGGCGCGCACGGGGTGCGGGGCGAGGTGCGTCTCAAATTGTTCGGCGAAGGCGCGGACTCGCTCCGCGCCTTTTCCGTTTTCAGCGCGGGCGATCGTTCGCTGACGCTGAAATCGATCCGCCCCGCCAACCAGGGCGCGGTCGCGAGTTTCGCCGAGGTGACCGACCGCAGCGCCGCCGAAGCCTTGCGCGGCACCCTGCTCACCGTCGCACGCTCGGCGCTGCCGCCGCTGGGCGAGGGTGAATATTATCATCACGACCTGCTTGGCCTGCCGTGCGTCTCGACCGACGGCGGCGCGATCGGCACCGTCGTGGCGATCGACAACTTCGGCGCCGGCGACATCCTCGAAATCGAAAAGCCCGCCGAAACCGGCAAGAAGCCGCAGCGCTTCATGGTGCCGATGACCGCGCAGGCGGTGCCCGAATGGGATGCCGATCGCGTGACGGTCAACGCCGCCTTCGTCGAGTAACGACGACCCTTTCCATCTTCGTCACCCCGGACCTGATCCGGGGTCCCGCTATTTCGCCGTTGCATCCGGCAAAAGCGGGGTTGACCCCAAGAGCGGGACCCCGGATCAAGTCCGGGGTGACGGTCGGGAAATGCCGCGCCGTCTATCAGCGGAGGTTGGCATGCGTTTGAAATCAGGTCTCGTTGTCGCCTTGCTCCTCGGGGTCGCTCCGCCCGCCTTCGCGCAGGATGCTCCCCAAAGCCTCGACCAGCTCGCCCCCGACATAGATGCGCTCTTCGCCCGATATCAGGCCGACGCGCATATCCCCGGCATGGTCTATGGCGTCGTCCAGAACGGCAAGCTTGTTTACGTCAAAGGCATCGGGGTGCAGGATCTCGACGCCAAACGCCCGGTCACTCCCGACAGCCTGTTCCGCATCGCCTCGATGACCAAGGCCTTCACCGCGCTCGCGATCCTGAAACTGCGCGACGACGGCAAGCTCCGCCTCGACGACCTTGCCGAGGATCATATCCCCGAGATGAAGGGCTGGACCTATCCGACGCAGGACAGCCCGCGCATCCGGATCAGGGATCTGCTCCAGCATGTCGGCGGCTTCGTCACCGACGATCCGTGGGGCGACCGGCAACAGGTGATGCCGCAGGCCGAATTCACGAAAATGATCGCCGCCGGGGTGCCCTTCAGCCGCGCGCCGCAAAGTAGCCACGAATATTCGAACTTCGGCTATGCGCTGCTCGGCCGCATCGTCGCCAGCGCGTCGGGCATGGCCTATACCGACTATGTCCGGCAGGCGATCCTCACCCCGCTCGGCATGAGCGCGAGCGGCTTCGACGCCCCCCATGCGCCGAAGGACCGCTATGCCCGCGGCTATCGCTGGGAAAATGACGCCTGGACGCCCGAACCCGAAATGGTCGACGGCGCGTTCAACAGCATGGGCGGCTTGCAGGTCAGCGCCAGCGACTATGCCAAATGGGTCGCCTTCCTGCTTTCGGCCTGGCCCGCGCGCGACGATCCCGACACCGGCCCGGTCAAGCGGTCGACGGTACGCGAACTCGCGCAGGGATCGAACTTCACGTCCGTAACCAATCGTATCGGCGCGAGCGGCGCCACCGCGTGCAAGCAGAGCCTCGCCTATGGCATGGGCTGGCGCGTCGCGCAGGATTGCGACCTCGGCCTGACGCTCGCGCATGGCGGCGGTTATCCGGGCTATGGCAGCCATGTGATGCTGATGCCCGACAGCGGCACCGGGGTCTTCGCGCTCGCCAACCGCACCTATGCCGGGCCGTCGGCGCCCGCATGGGACACGGCGGTGGCGATGGACAAGGCCGGGCTGCTCGTCCGCCGCAGCACGCCGGTGTCGCCCGCGCTCGCCGAGATGTTCGCCGCGACGCAGGCGGCCTATGCGGCCGGAAACGTCGAACCGCTGGGCGGTAAGCTCGCGATGAATTTCCTGCTCGACCGCTCGGCCGCCAACTGGAGCGCCGACCTGGCGAAGCTCAAGGATCAGGTCGGCGCCTGCCCGACCGCCGAACCGCTCGCGCCGCTGGGCGCGCTGTCGACCGCCTTCCGCCTCAACTGCGAAAAGGGCAAGCTCGACGGCAATCTGCTGCTCGCGCCGACCCATCCGGTGACGATCCAGGCATGGCGCCTGCGCGTGGCGCCCAATTAGGCGGCTTCGATGAACACCACCCGGTCGCGCCCGCTTTCCTTGGCGGCGTAGAGGTTGATGTCGGCCGACTTCATCGCGGCGCCGAAACTCGTCTCGCGCGCGATATGGACCAGCCCCATCGATGCGGTCACCGGCCGTTTCAGCGTCGGCACCATCTGCGCGATATAGGCGCCGACGCGCTGGCGCAGCCGCTCGGCCTCGCCCGCGACCGCGCTCGCCTCGCAGCGGAACAGCAAGGCGAACTCTTCGCCGCCGATCCGCGCCGCCATTGCGCTCCCCGACCCCAGCGCCACCCCGGCGGCAAAGATCACCCGGTCGCCGACGTCATGGCCGTGGCGGTCGTTGATCGTCTTGAAATGGTCGAGGTCGACGATCGCGATCGCGACGGGCGTCTCCTGTCCATAGCTCTCCTCGATCGCGCGGCGGTTGGGCAGGCCGGTCAGCGGGTCGGTGTGCGCGATGACGCGCATCGCTTCGGCCTGGGCCTGGGCCTCCTGCCGCTCGCTGCGCAGCCGCACCAGCCGGTCGAGGATGCCGAAGGCGGTCAGCATCACCTCCAGCCCCAGTGCCGGAAACAGCAGGAACAGGAAGGATTCGAACGGCGCCTTCAGCACGATGTCGTGGAACAGGCTGACGCCATAGACGCCGCCGATGCCGCTCCACGCCGCCGCCTGGTACCGCGCGGTGCGGCTGCCGCGCAGCAGCGCGATCGCCACTGTCGCAACGCCGAGCGCCAGCATCGACACCAGCAGCAGGTTGCGCAGGGCGAAATACAGCGCGGGTGGATCGGCCATCACCGTCACCGGCGTCGTCAGCAGGATCAGGAAGGGCGGCCAGCCGAGCAGCGGATAGAGCCGCTTCGGGATCGTTCCGGGTTCCAGATAGGCACGCAGGAACGGCCCCGACACCGCGACGCCCAGATCGAAGAACATCGTGATCCACACCTGCCGGGCAAAGCTGTCGGGGGTGAAAAAGCCTCCCATCGCCAGCGGCGAGAGCCCGATCGCGAGCGCGAAATAGGCAAAGGCGCGAACGCTCTGCCAGATCAGGAAGCGCTCGCGGAGCAGCGCATGGAAAGCGGCATTATAGGCGAGCGAGAACAGCAGCAGCCCCAGGAAAATCCCGGTCAGCACCCCGTCCCAGGTCATCACCGTCGCGTCGGCGAACGAGGATTGCGCGTGCGCGGGCGCCGCGGTGCTCAACAGCACCGCGCCAACCCCCAACGCTCGCGCCCATCGCGCCATCATGTTCCCCCGGTCCAAGTGGCGGGAAACCTAGGCTCCAAGCGGCTGATTTTTGGTTAACGCAAAGGGGTGATTATACGAAAATCGCGGGAGAAAGCCGCTTGCCTTCGCCGTCCGGCCTGCGACACAGGGGCATGTCCCGACGGCCATCCCCGATCGCCCCCGCCCCGCGCTCGGCGCGCGTGGTTTCGGGCGCGCAGGCGGGGACGGGCGATACGGGAATGACCGGCGGCATGTCCTGATGGCGGGACTGCTGATGCTGGTCATACTGTCGATCATTCCCGCCGGCGGCGCCGGATTGGGGTGGTTGCTGTTCCATCGCCGGTCGCCGGCGCTGGCATGGCTCGCGGGTCTGCTGCTCGGCGTCGGCCCGCTCAGCTGGTTCGGCTGGACTATCTATCGTCATGAGGGCGGGAATGGCGATCCCGACCCGCTGGCTTTTTTCCAGATGGCGACGGGATTGGCAGTGGCGGCGACGCTGCTGACGCTGTTCGCTCTCCACCTCGCCGCCCGCCGCGCCGAATAGGCGGCGTTTCAGCCGAGCCCGATGCGCGTGCGCAGGCTCGAATCGCGATCGTCGCGGCGCCGGCGCAGCCGGGCGATGGCTCCTGCGATCCGGGCGAGGCCGCGATCGACATCGGCGCTGAAGCGCGGATGCGCATCGTTCCAGTTCCGCATCCAGAGTTCGTCCTGCATCGTCTGTCTCCTTGGTTTCGATGCAGCCCAAATGCGCCTCGCCATGCGGCGGCGCCAACAAAAGCATTGCTTCATATCATAAGGTCACCTTATATGATGCGATGCCTCGCCTTCCTCCCCTTACGGCCATCCGAACCTTTGAATCGGCCGGTCGTCTGCAAAATTTCTCGCGTGCGGCCGAGGAGTTGGGGATGACGCAGGCCGCCGTCAGCTATCAAATACGCCAATTGGAGGACCGGCTGGGCCGCGCGCTGTTCGTGCGCGAAAAGGGGCGGGTGCGGCTGTCGGAGACCGGCCAGCGCCTGCTCCCCGCGATCAGCAATGCCTTTGCCGCGATGGGCGATGCCTTCGCCGCGCTGGGCAGCGACGAGAGCGATGTCCTGTCGATCAGCGCTGCGACGACCTTCGGCGGGACCTGGCTCAGCGCGCGCATCGGTCGCTTCCAGATCGACTATCCCGATCTCGCGGTGCGGGTGGCGATGGGCAACCAGCTGGTCGATTTCGACGCGTCGAGCATCGATGTCGCGATCCGCATCGGGCGGGGCGGCTGGCCCGGGCTGCGCAGCGACTTCCTGCTCCATCAATATGTCGCGCCGATCTGTTCCCCCGCCTTCCTCGCCGAAAATCGCATTGCCGAACCCGCTGACCTGCTGCGCGTCCAGCGACTCGCGCCCAACGACACCTGGTGGGCCGACTGGTTCGCGGCGGCCGGCGTGACCACGCCGCCGCTGCGCTCGGATCGCGGCATCGAACTCGACACCCAGTTGCAGGAGGCGAGCGCGGTGCAGGCGGGGTTCGGCGTCGCGCTGATGACCCCGCTGTTCTGGCACGCCGACCTCGCGAGCGGTCGCCTCGTCCAGCCTTTCCCGACCATCCACGAAACCGGCCTCGGCATCTGGCTCGTCCACCGCGAGAACCGCGTCGGCGTGCGCAAGATCGAACGCTTCCGCGAATGGCTGCACGCCGAACTGCAGAAGGATCGTCATCTGGTGCCCGAGGCCTTGTGGGCGCCGCTGGCTTGACCTTGATCGGCCATGTATATACATTATGTATATACGGAGCCCGGCCATGACCAGAGAATATCGTGCCAAAATCTTCAAATCGGGCAATTCGCTCGCCCTGCGTCTGCCCAAGGCGCTCGGGTTGGAGGAGGGGACCGAGATGATCGTCCGCGAGGAGCGTGGTGAATTCCGCTTCGAGGCCGCCGACAAGCCCAAGGCCAAAATCGACGTCAGTGGCTTTGCGGGCAAGGCGCCGGGGCTTACGCTGGCGCCACGCGAGGATTTTGACGAGCGCCCGAGCACGATTGCCGCCGGCGAGGCGCTGGAAGCGGCGAAAGCGGCAAAGAAAGAGTGATCCGCTATCTGATCGACGCCAATTCCGCCGTTTACGCCATGGACGTCGGACATGAAGTGCTGACGGCACGGATTGCGGATTGCGCGCCCGGCGAAATTGGGATGTCGGTCATCAGCTATGCCGAAATAGCCTATGGCACTTATGTCGGCAAACCTCCGCCACCCGACATACTCGAGGCTTTTGTCGCAGCCATCCCGCTTGTTCCTTTCGACGAAGCGGCAGCGCGCGAATATAGTCGGCTGCCATTCAAGCGTGCGCGCTTCGATCGCCTGCTCGCCGCGCATGCGCTAAGCCTTGGCGTGACGATCATCACCAACAACGAAGCCGATTTCGCCGATGTGCCGGACCTCAAGGTCGAGAATTGGACGCTTTGATGCAAAATCGATACGCTGGAGACATTGGCGATTATCTGAAGTTTGCGCTGCTCCGGCGTGTTCCGAAACAGCGCAAGTTTGCGGTCTGCTGGTGGCTGCATCCCGACGAGGAGCATAATGGCGACGGGCGGCACGTCGGATATCTCGAACAGCCGGATCGATGGCAGACGATAGACGCTGAATTGCACGACGGCCTTTCGCGGCTGGTCCGTACGGGCCTCCGGTCCGTCCATCAGATCGAGAAAGCGGGGCTTTCAGGCGCGGCCCATTTCCATTCCGATCCGGTGCCGACGGGAAAGCCGAGGTTTACCGAACGGACCCGGTGGTTCGACGGGCTGCAACATGGCGTCGAAGGAATGGAGGTGCTGTTCCTTGATCCCGACAACGGCATAGACCTGCACCCCGATGCATCGCGTCGCCATTCGGGCAAGCATGTTACCTTGGATGAGATCGCCGCTTTGGCGCGACATGGTGCGCGATCCCTTATCATCTATCATCACCAGACCCGGGCGAAAGGCGGACATGCTGCGGAAATCCAGCGCATCATCTGTGCGCTCGAAGCGCTCGGTGTCGGCAGGGTCACGGCGATCAGGGCACGTCCCTATTCTCCGCGCGTTTTTTTCATTCTTGGCCGACACGACGATGTGCACGAGGCGCTGACTGGCTTCGCCGCCCAGTTTCCCGACATATATGAAACTCACGCCGCCCAGCCTGGCGAAAAAACCGCCGGGCCAAACCGTGAAAGGCTCGGCTTCAGCGCTGTCCCCCTGACCCTCTACCCCGACATGTTCCCCGGTCCGCTGGGGCACAGCATGGCGGGCCGCGCGCTCGAGGCCGGGGTGTGGTCGTGCGCGCCGGTGCAGATCCGCGACTTTGCGACCGACCGGCATCGCACCGTCGATGACACTCCGGCGGGCGGCGGCGCGGGCATGGTGCTGAAGGCCGATATATTGGCGGCGGCGCTCGACCATGCGGTCGCGGCGAACCCCGGCCTGCCGATCCTCGCCATGACCCCGCGCGGGGCGCCGGTGACGCAGGCGCGCGTTCGCGATCTGGCGGCTGGCCCGGGGGCGATCATCCTCTGCGGGCGGTTCGAGGGCTTCGATGAGCGGATCTTCGACGCCCGCCCGATCGAACAGGTGTCGATGGGCGACATCATATTGTCGGGCGGCGAGATGGGGGCGCTGTTGCTGCTCGATGCGTGCATCCGGCTGATCCCGGGCGTGATGGGCGCGCCGTCGAGCGGCGACGATGAATCCTTCGAAAACGGCCTGCTCGAATATCCGCATTATACGCGGCCGGTCGAATGGGAGGGGCGCATGATCCCCGATGTCCTGCGGTCGGGCGACCATGCAAAGATCGCGGCCTGGCGCCGGCAGCGCGCCGCCGAGGATACCCGCGAGCGCCGCCCCGACCTGTGGGAACGTTACGACTTGGCGCGCGGCGGCGAGGGGCGATAACGCAGCAACACCCACGGCACATGCGCCGGGTCGAACAGCAACCGGCTTTTCTGGTGGGTGAAGGGCGGCATATGATCGCCGACGATCAGGATATGGGTCGGCGGGAAGCTGGGGTCCGCGGTCATTTTGGCGAGCGCCTCGGCGGTGCCGTCCCAGATCGAAAACAGCCGGCAGACCTGCGGATAATCGCCGTCGAGCGCGGGCCCGAGTTGCCGGCAATTTTCGGTGCGCAATTCCTGGTTGGCGACGACCGGCAGGTGCGAATTGAGCGTCAGCCAATAAGTGAACTGCGGCTGTTTCGCCTGCGCCAGTTCCTTGCCGATGAAGCGCGGCACGTCGCGGTCGCACGCCCCGGGAAAGACATTGGGGCAATGATGTGCGCCCTGCGCTTCCAGTTCGGGGCCAAAGGTCATGCGCTGAAATCCGATCAGCGGGTACCAGCGGTCGCGATCGAAAAATTTGGGGGAAAAGGAGTGGATGGCGTGCGTCTGATAGCCGCGCTTCGCCAGCCTGGCGGGCAGGCAGGTCGGCTGCGGCGTGGTGATAGTCTTGAAATCGTCCCACCGCTGACACAGTTCGCGGATTTCGCCCTTGGTGGTGGAGTTGTAAAAGACGGTGTCGCCGTGGCTGATGTCGAAATGCTTGGCGAATTCGGGGCGGTTCCAGATGTCGTCGAGGCGCGCGCGCAAATGCGGCTCGCGCGGCAGCCCCATGGCTTCGACGACGACGACCAGGACATTGGTCTTGCCGTCGGCCAGCGCGGCAACGTCGGTCTGGAGGCTCGCCGAACTGAACGGGGCGTCGGCGGGCGCGCTGCGCGAATAGGATGTGGCATTTTCCTTGGCGAGCCCGAAATCGGCGAATCCCGCCGTAACGGTCAGCGCGAAGGCGCCGACGACCCAATGCAGCCCCTGGAAATCGCCGCGGATCCGCAGCCGCCAGGCCGCCAGCCCGATCGTCGCCACCAGCAACGCCGCGCCGATCATATATTCGGGTGACACGGCGGGCGAGATGTCGAGCACCAGCGCCGCGACCGACACGATCATCGTGATGCTCATGTTGAACATCGCGGCGATGAAATCGGTCACCAGCCAGACCAGCAGCGCCACGAAGATCGTCAGCCGCAGCGCATAATTCATTCGCCGCACCAGCAGGCCGACGATGCCGCACACCCAGATCTCGAACGCGCGCATCGGCCCGCCCATCAGCGTGATCGGCAAAAAGGGCAGGTTGGGCAGCAGGATCCAGCAGATCGCCCAGTTGCAGAAGGCGGCGAAATCGGCCTTGCGGACCGACGACGCGCTGGGCTGCCAACCCGGATGGATCGCGGCGGCGTTGGACATGCTGGTCTCCTCGCCGCCGCTATGGGCCTTCATGGTTAATGATGATTTAAATCGGCGGGGGGTAACGCGATGGCGCCGGCAGGGGTGCAGGCCCTTGCATCCGGCGGCGTTCCGGCTTAAGGGCCCCGACTTCGAGCGGTACCGGCGAATCATCAGGGTTCGTCCGCGCCATCCGCTTCATCCCCGACCGGTCATCCGCGAAGGGCGCACGATCCCCGAAGTGCTGCGATCGGGGGGTCATGCGATACACACGGTTATGCAGGCCGGACCTTTGGGAGCGTCATGTCGATGCTCGGGACCGACCTGCCTCTGGCGCGCGGCGACAGAAGAAGGACTAGAGGCATGAACCTCATCCAGACGATCGAAGCCGAAGAAATTGCCAAGGCTGGCAAGACCGTTCCGACCTTCCGCCCCGGCGACACGCTGAAAGTCGGCGTCAAGGTCGTCGAAGGCGAACGCACCCGCGTTCAGAATTTCGAAGGCGTGTGCATCGCGCGCTCGAACAAGGGCATGGGCTCCAACTTCACCGTGCGCAAAATGTCGTTCGGCGAAGGTGTCGAGCGCGTGTTCCCGCTCTATTCGCCCAACATCGACAGCATTACGGTCATCCGCAAGGGTGCCGTGCGTCGTGCGAAGCTCTATTATCTTCGTGGCCGCACTGGTAAATCGGCGCGTATTGCGGAGCGCCGCGACTACCGGCCGGAAGCCAGCGAGGGCTAAGGGAGGCTTTCCCAACCCCAAGCTGAAACAGCTTTTCAAAACGACCGGTTCCGCACAGGCAGAACCGGTCGTTTTTCATTTGGGCACAGCGAATTTGATGCAGCAGTCCGCGTCCTTTCAGCCGTCACGGCGCGCCGTCCTCGGCGCGGGGCTGTGCGTTGGCGCGTTCGGCCTCGCGGGCGGGGCGCTGGCGGCGACCATAGCCGAGCGGCTTGTGGCGGCCGCCCGCAAGCAGGTCGGCGTCACCCTCGCCTATGACCCCGCCTACACCGTCCTCGCCTTTCCGAACGGCGACGTGCCGCGCGCGAAGGGGGTGTGTACCGACGTCCTGATCCGCGCCTATCGCGACGCGCTGGGCGTCGACCTCCAGGCCCTTGTAAACGCCGACATGCGCACCGATTTTGGGGCCTATCCGAAAAACTGGGGGCTGCGCCGGCCCGACCGCAACATCGACCATCGCCGCGTGCCCAATCTCGCAACCTATTGGACGCGCCAGCGGGCGCGGCTTGCCGTTTCGGCCGATCCCGCCGACTGGCGGCCGGGCGATATTTTCACGTCGATGACCGGCGGGCGCTTTCCGCACACCGGCATCGTCTCCGACCGAACTAGCGCAGCGGGCCGCCCGCTGATCATCCACAATATCGGACGCGGCGCCCGCGAAGAGGACGCCTTGTTCGACCACCCGCTGACTGGCCATTTCCGCTGGAAAGTCTGAGTTTCAAACGAATTTCTGCACCGAGGAGTGAATAGATGGGTTATCGTATCGTTGTCGCCGGCGCGACGGGCAATGTCGGGCGCGAAGTGCTCGCCATCCTCGCCGAACGCGAATTTCCCTATGACGAGATCGCGGCGGTCGCCTCGTCGCGCAGCCAGGGCGACGAGATCGAGATCGGCGACACCGGCAAGACCGTGAAATGCCAGAATATCGAGAATTTCGACTGGGCCGGCTGGGACATGGCGATCTTCGCGATCGGCAGCGACGCGACCGCGATTCACGCGCCCAAGGCTGCGGCCGCGGGCTGCGTCGTGATCGACAATAGCTCGCTCTACCGCATGGACCCCGACGTGCCGCTGATCGTGCCCGAGGTGAACCCCGAGGCGATCGACGGCTATACCAGGCGCAACATCATCGCGAACCCCAACTGCTCGACCGCGCAGATGGTCGTCGCGCTGAAGCCGCTGCACGATGCCGCCACGATCAAGCGCGTCGTCGTCTCGACCTATCAGTCGGTGTCGGGCGCGGGCAAGGCGGGCATGGACGAGCTGTGGAACCAGACGCGCCAGATCTTCGTCGGCGACGAAAAGGATGTGCAGAAGTTCACCAAGCAGATCGCCTTCAACGTCATCCCGCACATCGACAAATTCCTCGACGACGGCTCGACCAAGGAGGAATGGAAGATGGTCGTCGAGACCAAGAAGATCCTCGATCCCAAGATCAAGGTCACCGCGACCT
This sequence comes from Sphingopyxis sp., assembly GCF_050725615.1. Classification (GTDB taxonomy): domain Bacteria; phylum Pseudomonadota; class Alphaproteobacteria; order Sphingomonadales; family Sphingomonadaceae; genus Sphingopyxis. The sequence goes on along the minus strand of NZ_JBOHHU010000037.1, from coordinate 5,099 downwards.
GCGTCCGCGTTCCCGTCTTCGTCGGCCATAGCGAAGCGATCAACATCGAGATGGAGGACGAGCTGTCGGCCGAGGATGCACAGCGCATCCTGCGCGAGGCCCCCGGCGTCGTGCTCCACGACAAGCGCGAGGACGGCGGCTACATCACCCCCGTCGAATGCGTCGGCGACTTCGCGACCTTCGTCAGCCGCGTGCGTGAGGACCCGACGGTCGAGAATGGCCTCAACCTCTGGTGCGTGTCGGATAACCTGCGCAAGGGCGCCGCACTCAATGCGGTGCAGATCGCCGAACTGCTCGGCCGCCGCCACCTCAAGAAGGGCTGAGACCTCAAGATCCCTCCCCATCGCAAGTCGATGGGGAGGATATCTTGGCGCGATGCCGACATTGTGGCTATGCCGTCGGCATGACCAGATCCACCCCCACCACCTTCACCCACGCCATCACGCGCACGCCCGCCCCCTCGGCGGTCCACGGCATCCGCGCCGACGGCGGCCCCGATCCCGACTTCCCCGCGCTCGCCGCCGAGCATGACGCCTATGTCGCGACGCTCCGCGCTCTCGGTCTCGATGTCACCGTCCTTCCCCCGCTGAACGACTTCCCCGACGCGCTGTTCGTCGAGGACGTCGCGCTGACCTTTCCCGAGGGCGCGATCCTGCTCCGCCCCGGCGCCGCGACCCGCGCCGGCGAGGTCGCGTTCATCGGCGACGCGCTCGCCGCGCACCACGACCGCCGGTTCGCGATGACGGGCCCCGGCCATGTCGACGGCGGCGACGTCCTTCGCCTCGCCGACCGCGTCATCATCGGCCTCTCGGCGCGCACCGACCGCACCGGTGCCGAGGAGCTTGCGGCGCTGCTTGCCGACCTGGGCTACAAGGCGGAAATCGCCGACACCCCGCCCGGCGTCCTCCATTTCAAGACCGGCTGCTCGCTGATCGACGCCGGCACCATCCTCACCGTCCCCGCGCTCGCCGACTGCCCGCAATTCGCCGGGCTCGAAATCGTCGTGACGCCCTCCGGCGAAGAGGACGCGGCGAACCTGCTGCGCATCAACGAGACGATCCTCGTCGGCGATCGCTGGACCGCGACCCACGCGCTGCTCGCCGCGCGCGGCCATGTCGTCCGCCCGCTCCCGACAACCCAGATCGCGCGCATCGATGCCGGGCTCAGCTGCATGTCGCTGCGCTGGTGACCTCGCATCCAGATCCCAATTTCCATTCGTCCCGAGCGAAGTCGAGGGACGCGAGGCCCGGCTCCAGCCTGTCTCGACTTCGCTCGACACGAACGGACAGGGGGAGTCGATGATCGCCGCCCTCCCGCGCGCGCAGAAACAGCTGCTCGCCCTCCTCGCCGCGCTGCTGTTCGCCGCCCAGATCGCGCAGCCCTATCCCGACATCGCGCTGCTCCAGCATATCCCGACGCTGGTCTTCCTCGTCGCCAGTCCCTGGCTGCTCCGCCGCTGGCCGCTCTCGGCCGCGTCGCTCGCGTGCATCGTGGCGTTCCTCGCCCTCCACACGCTCGGCGGCCGCTATGCCTATAGCAATGTCCCCTATGACGACTGGGCCAGCGCGCTGACCGGCACCACGCTCTCCGACGCGATGGGCTGGACCCGCAACCATTATGACCGCCTCGTCCATTTCGCCTTCGGGGCGCTGTCGGTGGTCCCCGTCGCCGAAATATCGCGCCGCTGGGGCGGCCTCACTCCGCGCGGCGCGGCACTGACGGTCCTTGCCTGGGTGCTCGCCATTTCGTGCCTCTACGAAATGTTCGAATGGCTGCTCACCATCGTCGCGGCGGGCGAAACCGCCGACCGCTATAATGGGCAGCAAGGCGATATCTGGGACGCGCAAAAGGATATGGCGCTCGCCACTATCGGTGCGATATTGGTGCTTCCCGTCGTCCGCAGGAGCTGAGCATGCGCAAGATCACCACCCTCGTCCTGGTCGGCCTGCTCGCCGCGTGCAAACCCGCCGCCGATAAGGCGCCGACGGAGGCCGAACCCGCCGCGCCGCCGATGCCCGAGGCCAGGGCCGACGGCCCCGCCGCCGCGACCACCGCGATCAGTCTCGACGGCGAAGGTCTGCGCTTCATCGACAAGAGCAGCGGCAAGGCCAGCCTGCTCGCCTTCGGCGTCCCGCGCGCGCAGGCCGAGGAGGCGCTGGGGCGCGTCGCCGGCACCCTCGACGACCGCAGCAGCAACGAGGAATGCGGCGCGGGTGCGATGGACTTCACCCGCTTCGATGCGATGACGCTCAACTTTCAGGGCGGCAAGTTCGTCGGCTGGTTCCTCGGCAACGAACCCGGCGCCGACCAATATTCCGCCATGTCGGGCATCGCGATCGGCACCACCCGTGCCAAGGCGGCCGAATCGGTGACGCTGGTGATGATGGAGGACAGCACGCTGGGCGAGGAATTCAGCCTCGGTGCGGGCGACAAGGTCATCGGCGGCATGTTCGCCGCCCCCGGCGACGCGGCGAAGATCGACGCGCTGTTCGCGGGGGTGAACTGCTTTTTCCGGTGATCCAGAAACCTAAAATAGATGTCGAATAAAACCAGCGATATCATCAGCAAGGGTAAGTGCTAAGCCAGCTGCTGCGCCCCACCCGATCGTCTGAATGCTCGTTTTAATAGCTTCATCTACGATTAAATCCAACTTGCGCCCGATCCACCGCATTATAGCGGCTCCGAACCTGCGGAAAATTGACTCCGCCTGCGTCAGCTTAATTTCGTCTGGCGCGGGTTGTTCGACTTCTTGCCGGGTCGTCGCGATTGCCTCGTCGAGTTCACCTCGGATTTCATCGCCAATAGAGGCCGGATCAATCTCGTCTGGCGGATGGTTGTGTCCAATGGCCGCAGGCGCCGAATCCAGTTCGGCCAATTGAGCTTCTAACTTATCAAGCCTGGCTATTATCTCGGCGGCGATGTTTTCTCGAACCGTTTCGGGTGAGTTGTCTAAGCGGCCGGTGTCGTTCTCGGGATGATCGTAAAAGTCACCTGAGGCTGTGGGCGCCCATTCAAACGTGCCGGACGCCTGAATCTGCTCGACTGCCGCCTCAATCCACTCTTGCTCATACTCTGAGGAAAATTGATCACCCAGCATCTCAGTCGCGTCGAAGGGACCGCCCCAAATATACTGGTATGAGCCATCTTCAGAGTCGTACGGCGTCTCATTCTGTGGGTCTTCGAAATTCTCCCCGAACCACCCAACCATGTCTTCGATTGCAGATTCGCGCTTTTGAAGTTCTTCTTCTTGTTCGGCTTGCTGTCGATACTCATCATCGGCTCGCCATGCTTCCTCTTCTTCAGCGTCGAAGGCAGCGCGACGTTTTTGCTTATCTTCATCTTCGTCGGACATTGCCCTTTATGCGTCGAAAAGCCGATCAAACAAGTCTGAATTTATTGAGTGTGCTCGACATTTGTTGGCGAATCTAGGATTAATGCCCCATATCCGCGACCGACGCTTTCGCCGCCCCGGGCTTTGGCGGGCGTAGCAGCAGCACCAGCGGGATCGACGCCAGCGTCACCCACATCATCAGCCAGAAATCGTCGATATAGGCGACCATCGCCGCCTGCCGGTTGATCTCGGCATTGACCATCGCCATCGCGGTGTCGCCCGCGATCCCGAAGCGGTCGGCGGTCGACGCGTCGAGCAGGCTCACCGAAGAATTGGTGACATGGCTGACCAGATCCTCGTGGCTGCGCTGGATATTGGCGCCGAGCAAGGTCGTGACGGTCGAGATGCCGACCGACGCGCCAAGGCTGCGCAGCAGGTTCAGGATGCTCGACCCGTCGGTGCGATATTGCGGCGGGATCGTCGCAAAGGCCATGGTGTTCAGCGGAATGAAGATCAACCCCATGCCCAGCCCCTGCACGATGCCGCTGATGATGACCGGCTGCATCCCCATTTCCAGCGACCAGTGGCTCATCTGCCACAGCGACAGCGCGGCGATCAGCAAGCCGCTGCCCACCATCCAGCGCGCGTCGATCTTGCCCAGCGCCTGACCGGCGAACCACATGCTGATCAGGATGCCGATGCCGCGCACCGCCAGCACGACGCCGGTGTCGATCACCGGCCAGCCGAACAGATTCTGCAGCATCGGCGGCAGCAATGCCATCGACGCGAACATCACGACGCCGATCACGATCATAAAGCCCATCGCGGTGACGAGGTTGCGGTCGGCGAGCATCTGGCGGTTGAACAAGGGCGCGCGCGCCGTGACCATATGGACGATGAACATCCACAGGCACGCGATCGCGACGCCGCATTCGATCCAGATTTCGATGCTGTCGAACCAGTCCTGGTGCGCGCCGCGGTCGAGCATCAGCTGCAGCGACGCGAGGCCCAGCGCGAGCATCGAGAAACCGAACAGGTCGAATTTGCGGTCGGCCTTGCGCGTCGCGGGCAGCAACGCCCACATCATCGCGAGGGTCAGCAGCCCGACCGGCAAATTGACGTAAAAGACCCAGCGCCAATTGACGCTTTCGGTCAGCCAGCCGCCGAGCACCGGGCCCAGGATCGGCCCGACCATGATTCCCATGCCCCAGATCGACATCGCGCGCGCCTGTTTGTCGGGCGGGTTGATGTCGAGCATCACCGATTGCGACAGCGGCCCGATGAAGGCGGCGCTGATCCCCTGCAGGAAGCGGAACACGACCATTTGTTCGAGCGATTGCGCCGCGCCGCACGCCATCGAGGTGACGATGAACCCCGCGATCGCGGCGAGGAACAATTCGCGCCGGCCGATGCGGTCGGCGAGCCAGCCGGTGATCGGCATCGCGATCGCGGATGCGAGGATATAGCTCGTCAGCACCCAGGTCACCGTCTCGCTCGTCGCGCCCAGCGCCGACTGCATATGCGGGATCGCGACATTGGCGATGGTGGTGTCGAGAATCTGCATGATCGACGCGCCCATCACCGCGACCATCAACAACCCGCGATAGCGCACGCGCTCGTGCAGCGGCACGCTGTCGTCGGCGGGCAGCGCGGCGGCCGGCGAGCGGCGAGGGAGGGAACGACTGGCCATCAGCGAGCAGCCTCAAAATCCTCCCCATCGACTTGCGATGGGGAGGGGGACCGCCGCGAAGCGGTGGTGGAGGGGCCG
>NZ_JBOHHU010000036.1:0-36901 GCF_050725615.1 Sphingopyxis sp. | reverse complement strand
GATAGGCGCCCTTCGACAGGCTCAGGGCTTCGGTTTGAATTTGACAATCAGCTTACACCTCGGCCCCGATTAACCCTCCCTATACCCTGCCCCTGTTAGGCTCGCGGGCATGACGCGGGCGATCATCAGTTTCGACACCGAATTGTCGGCCGGCCTCTATCAACGGGGCGCCGACGCGCGCGCCAATTTTGCGAGCTCGATCCTCGGCCGCTGTCGCGACGGCGATTATGGCATTCACTTCCAGATGGACATGCTCGAACGCCATGGCCTGACCGGGGTCTATTTCGTCGATCCGATGCCCGCGCTCGTCTACGGCCCCGACATCATCGACGCGATCGTCCAGCCGATCGTCGCGCGCGGGCACGAGGTGCAACTGCATATCCACACCGAATGGCTCGCCTTCGCGCGCTTCAATCCGGTCGGGCGGCTGACCGGCCGCAACATCGGCGACTTTCCGCTGGGCGCGCAGAAAAAACTGATCGGTCTGGCCCGCGATATCCTGATCGGGGCGGGCGCGCCCAGGCCGACCGCCTTTCGCGCCGGCAATTTCGGCGCCAACGACGACACGCTGCGCGCGCTCGCGTCGCTGGGGTTCCGCTTCGACAGCAGCTTCAACGGCGCATATCGCGAGCAGGGCTGCACCATCTCGCTCGACCCCGACAATCTCGCGATCCGCGCGCATGAGGGGGTGTGCGAGGTTCCGGTCAGCGGATTGATGGACCGCGTCGGCCGCTTCCGCCCCGCCCAGCTCTGCGCGATGTCCGAGGAGGAGATGCGCGATGCGCTGGGTCACAGCACGGCCAGCGGCGCGACCCAATTCTCGGCCTTCAGCCATAGTTTCGAGCTTTTGAGCCGCGACCGTGCGGTCCCCAACGGCCTCGCCATCGCGCGCATGGAGGCGCTGTGCCGCGCCGTCGCCGACGACGCGCGCGTCACCAGTGGCGGCTTCGCGACGCTGCCCGCGCCGCCGGCCCGCCCGCACCCGATCCGCGTCGCCGCCCCCAAACCGCTGCGCACGCTGCGCCGCATCGTCGAGCAGGGGCTGGGCTATCTCGTGCACGAAGTCCGCTATGTCCGCGACCTCATCACCATGACGATCAATTCGTCGCGCTGGGGCAAGGCCGCCAGCGGCGTGCTGCTGGTGCTCGCCTAACCCGGTTCGGCCTGGCCATGGCCAAGCGCCAGATAATCGTCCGACTGCATTTCCGCGAGCCGGCTCGCCGTCCGCTCGAACTCGAACGCCCCGTCGCCCGCCACGTAAAGCGCGTCGGGCATCGCCGCCGCGCTCGCCAGCAATTTGACCTTATATTCGTAGAGCGCGTCGATCAGCGTCACGAAGCGCGCCGCCTCGTTGCGGTTCTCGGGCCCCATGCGCGGGATGCCGACGATGATGACGGTGTGGAACTGCCGCGCCACCGCCAGATAGTCGGCCGCGCCGCGCGCCTCGCCGCACAGCCGCTTGAACGAGAAGACCGCAACGCCCTTCAGCGCCTTGGGCACATGCAGGATACGCCCGCCGCCGAGGTCGAGATCGAGCGTCGGCACATGCGCGCGATCCTCGGGCGGATAATCGGTCAGGCGGAAAAAGGCCGCTGACAGCGCCGCGCTCGCCGCCTCATCCGCCGGCACGAACCAGCGCGCGCCGTCGCCGAGCCGGTCGCGGCGATAATCGGTCGGGCCGTTCAGCCCCATCACATCGAGCCGCTCGCCGATCAGCGCGATGAAGGGCAGGAAATGCTCGCGGTTCAGCCCGTCCTTGTAGAGGTCCTGGGGCGGCCGGTTCGACGTCGCGACGATCGTTACCCCGCTGGTGATCAACGCGGTGAACAGCCGCGACATGATCATCGCGTCGGCGCTGTTGTTCACCACCATCTCGTCGAACGCGATGCACCGCGCCTGCTCCTTCAGCGCGGCGGCGACCGGCGGGATCGGGTCGCCCTGCGCCTTGTCGCGCTCGACGCGCAGGCGGGCATGGATATCCTGCATGAACTCGTGGAAATGGACGCGGCGCTTCCGCTCGATCGCCAGATTGTCGTAGAACAGATCCATCAGCATCGACTTGCCGCGCCCGACCCCGCCCCACATATAGATGCCGCGCGGCGCCTCGGGCTTGCGCCCCGCCAGCCGCCAGAGCAGGCTGCCCTTCGGCGGCACCGCTTCCAGTTCCTCCTGCAAGCGGCCCAGGCGTTCGGCGGCCGCGCGCTGCTCGGGATCAGGTTGCAGCTCGCCCCCCGCGACCAGCGCGTCATAGGCCGCCAGAACGCCGCCGCTCATCGGCTCGCCTTGCGGATCGTGCCGGCAAAGCTCATCACGATATGCGCGTCGCCTTCGCCCTGCACCACCAGCCCGCGCAGGAAGATCAACCGCCCGGTTTCGCGCACCAGCTCGACCACGGCGTCGAGCGGCTCGCCGAGCCGGCCCGCACCGACGAACTGCGTCGACAGGTCGAGCGTCACCGAATGGCCCGCGTCGAGCGAGCCGAACTGGTGCGAGGCGGCGAACAGCGCGATATCGACGAGCGCGAGGCTGACCCCGCCATGGACATTGTCGCCCAGATTGCTGTGCTTGCGCTCGGGGACCATCCGCACCCGCGCGCGAGGACGACCGTCGGGCGTGTCGGGTTCGATCCGCACCGACAAGGGTTCGATAAAGGCGTTGAAGCGGCTGGCGTCCTTGAGGTTCCAGCTCAGCCAACCGTCGCCCTCATCCTCGGCGCTGAAGCTATAGCGTCGCGGTTCCTCGATCCCGTCGTTCATGCCCTGCAATATCCGTCCAATTTTCCCGAGCGTATCAGCTCGCCATAATAGTCGGCCATCGCCTTCGCGCGCTTGTCGCCCATGAGGAACGCCTTCGCGCCGGTCAGCCAGCCCGCCGAGCAGGTCTCAAGCGCGCCGGACCCGCGTGCGCAAGCGATAAAATCGCCAAAGGCGGCTTTCCATGCACCGAACTCGGCCATCGTCAGTATCGGGCCATGGCCCGGCACGACCTGCTCGGCGCCCGAGGCCGCGACGGCATCGAGCGCCGTGAGCCAGCCCTCGGGGCAGGCGGTGTCCAGAAAGGGCGCCGGCATGGTGACGAGGTCGCCGACGATCGCGCGCTTCTCGGCGGCGTCATAAATCCACAGATCGCTCTCGGTCACCGCGTGGTTCGCGACACGCAACGATAACGGTCGCCCCGCGATCAGCAGGTCGCCCCCTTCCCGGACGATCACATCGGGCCGCAGTTCGGCCCCGCGCGCGATGGTCGCGAGGTCGCCTTCGACATCGGGGACGGCGCTCGCCGGGATCGCGCCTTCGGCCAAATCCTTGCGCGATGCTTCGGCGCTCGCCGCCAGAAAGCCCGTCAGCGCGCGGTCGATCGCCGAGGTCCCATAGACTTTGATGCCGGGATAAGCCGCCTTCAGCGCCGGATTGCCGCTGACATGATCGAGGTGCCAGTGCGTGTTGAAGATCGCGACGGGCGCCATGTTGATCCCGCGCAGCCCCTGCAGGATCGCGGTCCAATGTTCCGGATGGCGCCCGGTGTCGATCACCAGCGCGCCTTCGGTGCCATAGAGGATCAGGCTGTTGCCGTCAGGCGAACGACCCGGCTCGAAGCTGCCGCCGATCAGGAAGGTCGCCCCGCCGATGGCATGCGCATAGGGGCGCGGCATCGCCAGCTCGCGGACCGGGGGGTGGACGGCGCAGCCGGCAAGCGCCAGCGCGAGCAGCGCCGGCAGCCAGCGCTGCATCAGACCTGCCGCTCGGCTTCCAGCTTCTTGATTTCGGCGATCGCGCGCGCCGGGCTCAGCCCCTTGGGGCAGGCGTTCGAGCAGTTCATAATCGTGTGGCAGCGATAGAGGCGGAAGGGATCTTCCAGCTCGTCGAGCCGTTCACCGGTCATCTCGTCGCGGCTGTCGGCGAGCCAACGATAGGCCTGGAGCAGGATCGCGGGACCGAGGAATTTGTCGCTGTTCCACCAATAGCTGGGGCAGCTCGTCGAGCAGCAGGCGCACAGGATGCACTCATAGAGGCCGTCGAGCTTTTCGCGCTCTTCGGGCGACTGCAGCCGTTCCTTGCCGCTCGGCGTCGTCGTCTTGGTCTTCAGCCAGGGTTCGATCGAATTATATTGCGCATAGAAATGGGTGAAGTCGGGGACGAGGTCCTTGATCACTTCCATATGCGGCAGCGGGGTGATCTTGATGTCGCCCTTCAGATCCTCGATCGCGGTGGTGCAGGCGAGGCCGTTCTTGCCGTTCATGTTCATCGAACAGCTGCCGCAAATACCCTCGCGGCATGACCGGCGGAAGGTCAGCGACGCATCCTGCTCGCTCTTCATCTTGATCAGCGCGTCGAGCACCATCGGGCCGCATTTGTCGAGGTCGATCTCGAAATTGTCGAAATGCGGATTCTCGCCCTTGTCGGGATCGTAGCGATAGACCTTGAACTTCCGGACCTTGGTCGCGCCTTCGGCCTTGTGGGTTTCGCCGCCCTTTTGGATGCGGCTGTTCTTCGGAAGGCGAAATTCGGCCATGTCGCTGGCTCCCCTGATGCAGTCGGGGTCGGACTAGACCCGAATGATAGAGTCGACAAGGGGTGACGCGCGTTAGAATGGGTGAAAAAGCCCCTCCCCTTCAGGGGAGGAGTTGGGGTGGGGTCTCGCGGCACAGCGCAAGGCCGATAGACCCCACCCGCTGCGACTAAGCCAGCAAGCTGGCAAGTCTCGCTGCCCTCCCCTGAAGGGTAGGGATGAAATGCTTTCTTCGGACGCTGCAACCCTCTAGGGGCGCGAACAATGAGCGAAGAGACCGCCCAACCCGCCGTCACCAGCCGCAGCGTCGCGAAAGGGCTCGGCACGACCGTGCTCGCGCGCTTGGGCGCGGTGGTCGAGATCGTCGCGCAGCCGCTCTATGTGCTGATGTTCGGGCTCGCGGGTTACGGCCTCTATGCCGTGCTGTGGGCGACGATCAACCTGCTCGAAAATCTCTTCGACCTCGGCATGACGAGCGCGATGCAGCGCACCGTGCCGCAATCGGCGAGCGATGCCGACGCCGCCGCGGCCTTGCGCACCGCGATGGTCTTCGGGGTCGGACCGTGCCTGATCGTCGCGGCGCTGATCGCTTTCTTCGCCGCCGATCTCGCGCCCTTCCTCAACGTCGCCGCCAAGGACCGGCCGCTCGTCGTGCCCGCGATCCAGCTCTTCGTCTGGGCGCTGCCACTGTGGGCCTTCGTCGAGATCGCGACCAGCGCGATGCGCGCGCGCATGGTGTTCGGCGCCGAGATTCGCCTGCGCATCGTGTGGGAACAGATCATGCGGCTGGTGTTCGCCGGGCTGTTCTTTGCCGGCGGGCTCGGGCTCAAGGGCCTGTTCATCGCGCACCTCTGCTCGCTGGCGATCACCGCGATCCTCTGCGTGCGGCTGCTGCGGCGCTATTATGTTTTCGGCGAACTGCTGCACGGCGGGCGCGGCGGCGAGACCGCGAAGAACACCTTCTGGGCCGGGCTCTCGATCCTGCCCTCGAACGTCATCGCGCGGCTGTTCGGCGACGCGCCCGCGCTGATCCTCAACCTGATCCTGCCCGGCGCGGCGGGCGCGAGTGCATCGGCGCTGTTCACCATCGCACGCAAGCTGTCGAGCGTGGTCCAGCTCGTCCGCATCGCCTTTGTCTATGTGATGGCGCCGCTCGCCGCCAGCGCCGAGCGCGAGGACCGCGCGCAGGTCACCGGCATCTATGCCTATGCGACGCGGCTGATCATGGCGATCGCCCTCCCCCTGGCAGCGGTCCTCGCGGCGGGGAGCGCGCCCTTGCTCAGCCTGTTCGGGCATGACGCCAGGGTCGCGCAGGCGGCGGTCATCATCCTGCTCTTCGCGCGCGCGGCCGAGGCGGTGCTCGGCATCTCGCTGCCGGTGCTGCAGGTCGTCGCCGCCTTCCGCCACCAGCTCACCGCGAGCCTCGTCGGCGTCATCGTCGCGGTCGGCGCGGGCTGGCTGATCGTCGGCCATATGGACGCGCTCACCGGGGTGACGCTCGCGATGTCGATCGGGCTTGTCGTGATGGGCGGCATCCCGATGCTGCAACTCGCCCTGAACGAGAAACTGCATCCCTTCGATCATCAATTTCCCGGCGTCGCGCTGCGCGGTATCGGCATCACCCTCGTCGCCGGCGGCGCGGCGCTGCTCGCCGGTCGCCTGCCCGATGCCATCGCGCTGCCGCTGATCGTCCTGCTCGCGGTGGCGGCGATCTGGCTGTCGCTGCGCTTCGCCCTGCCCCATGCCGACCGCGCCTCGCTCGGCAAGACGGCACGCAAGCTGCGGCTGGTCTGAAACATTCGGTCTTATTTTAGCCGCAAAAATCGCTAGAGACGTGCCACCTCATAATGACGCCGCCTGTGCGCGGCCAACCGGCGGACCCAAATGTACCAGCAAGAACTCGCCCGCAGCGGCAAGCGCCTCTTCTTCATTCGCGGCACCTATATCTACATCACCATCGCCATCTCGGTGCTGATCGCCTGGTGCAGCAAGGATTGGGGTCCGTTCCAGACCGCGTTCGGCGACTGCGCCTGGTTCTGGGTCTCGCTCGCCGTCGCCAGCACCGGCGCGATCGTGCGGATCTTCACCAGCGGCTGGGCCGCGCTCGGCACCTCGGGCCGCGCCAAGGTCGCCGCCGAAGCGAGCGAACTCAACACCACCGGACCTTACAGCTTGGTGCGCAACCCGCTCTATGTCGGCCGCATCCTCAATTTCACCGGCATCGCGATGCTGTCGGGAAGCTGGGTGTTCGGCGCGATCGTCTTCCTGCTCGCGGTCCTCGTTTACGAGCGCATCTCGATCTATGAGGAAGAATATCTGCGCGAAAAATTCGGCGCGGCGCATGCCGAATGGGCGAAGGACGTCCCGGCGCTGTTCCCGCGTTTCCATGGCTGGGTGAAACCCAAATATCCCTTCTGGTGGAAGCGGATGATCTGGCGCGAACAGAATAAGCTGTTCCTGCTCGCGACCACGGTCTTCCTGACCTGGTTCGCGCGCCTCGACTTCAACTTCGACGCGCTGACGCCCGCACAGTGGAACTGGGTCTATGCCTTCGGCGCGCTCGTCGTCGTCCGCTTCATCATCGGCGGGCTCAAGATGATCGGCTTCTTCAAGGAACTGAGCTGATTCCATGGGGAGCGACCTCGCTCCCCTGATCGCAGTCGTCGGCAGCGACGGGTCGGGTAAATCGACCCTGTCGGCCGACCTGCTCGCGCACATCCAGAAGACGCGCGCGGCGGAGAGCGGCTATCTCGGCCTCGGCTCGGGCGAGCAGGGGCGGCGCATCGGGCGCTGGCCGATCATCGGCCCGCCGCTGCACCGCTTCCTCGACGGCATCGCCGACCGCCTGCGCGAACCGGACGAGCCGATCCCCGCATATCTCGCCGCGCGCTATGCGCTGAACAAATCGAAGAAGCGCCGCGCCAAGTTTGACGCGCTGCTCGAACAACGCCGCGCGGGCAAGGTGATCGTCACCGACCGCTATCCGCAAATCGAGGTCCCCGGCCTTCACGACGGCCCGATCCTCGCCGGGCGCGCCACCAGCGCGCGCCTCGCCGCGATGCAGGCCGAGGAACGCGCGCTCTATGCCGAGATGGCGGCGTATCATCCGTCATTGGTCATCCGCCTGCACGTCGACGTCGACACGGTGATGGCGCGCAAGCCCGACCATGACCGCGCCCTCATCACCCGCAAAGTCGAGACGGTGCCGCTCCTCGCCTTCAACGGCGCGCCGATCGTCGATATCGACGCGACGATTCCCTATGAGGAAGAACTGGCGCTGGCGACGGCGGCGGTGGATCGGGCGCTGGCTGGGGCCTGAAACCTCCCTCCCGCGTTTGTGTCGAGCGAAGTCGAGACACGAATGGATTAGGGGGCGGTCCTGTCCGCCATGATCGCCTCGATCAGCACGATATCGACGGGCTTGTCGGCATCGATACACGCCTCGGGCGCGCTCATCGGCACCACCGTCGCGTTCAGCCCGAAGCGCAGCCCCGCGCGCGCCACCCCCTGCTGGATCGTGAACAGCCGCAGCAGCGCGCCGATCAGCAACCACGGGCCGAACGCCGCGATGATCTTCAGCCCCTTTTTCCGGTCGCGTTCGATCCGCCCCCAGAAATCGAGCAAGGGCAACACCCGCCGCCCGCGCAGCCGGAACATATTCGCCCCCGACCACCAGCCGCCCCGGAACTTCAGCCAGGTCCGCTGCGATTGCGGATAGCGCGCGAGCAGCACATCGCGCTCGACCATCGCCACCGCGACGTCGCTGTCCTCGGCGCCGCCCAGAAACTCGGCGATCATCGCCGGCGTCAGCAGCACATTGTCGGCGGTCGTCACCAGCAGCGGATCATCGCCCGGCGGCAATGCGGCCGCCAGCGAGCTGCTGATCCCCTGCCCCGAATCCGAAAAATGCAGGTCGGCCAACCCCGCCAGCCCCGGCTCGGCGGCCAGCTCGGCGCTGTTCTGCGCCAGGATCGTGATCGGCCCGACCAGCGGCGACGCGCGCAGCGCCGTCACGACATGCACCAGCATCGGTCGCCCCGCGATCGGCAGCAGCGCCTTGGTCGACACCCCGGTGCCGCTGAGCAGCGGGTCGGGACCGGACCGGCTGCCCGCCATCACAATCGCCGGTATCATCGTGGTCATGGTACGGCCGTGACCCGCTTCGCGGTCGCACCGCGCAGGAAATCGGTCGTCTCGTCGAGGATCGGCCCCTTGTAGGACAGCGGCCCGGTCAGCGCCATGACCAGGTCGTTGTGGCTGAGCCCGTCATAGGTCCGAAGCTCCACCGCTCCGCCGATTTTCTCCATCGCCGCCGCCAGATGCTGGCTGTTGCGCACCCGCACCACGGTATCGGCGGTGCCATGCCCCAGCCACAAGGGCGGCGCGTCGGCGCGCACGAAGTGGATCGGCTGGGTGCGCTCGGCGGGACGGATATCGCCCATCGCGACATCGGCGCGGCCACCCTTCTCGAAGGGGAGGAAATCATAGGGGCCCGCCAGCGCCGCAACACCGCGAATATGCGACGCATCGCTGCCCGCCGCCTTCAGCCATTGCGGGTCGAGCGCGAGCATCACCGCATTATAGGCCCCCGCCGAATGGCCTGACAGCGCGATGCGCCCCGGATCGCCGCCATAGTCGCCGATATGCTTTTCGGTCCAGGCCACCGCTGCCGCGCTGTCCTCCAGGAAATCGGGCCAATGCCCCTCGGGCACGATCCGGTAATCGAGGATGACGACGATGAAGCCCTGCTTGGCAAAGGCGCGCCCGGCAAAACCATAATCGTCGCGCTGCCCGCTGTACCAGCCGCCGCCATAGAGCCAGACGAGCACCGGCTGGCGATCGCTCTTCTTCGTCCCCGTCGGCACCCAGATGTTGAGCTTGTTGCGCGGCCCCGCACCATAGGGCTGCCCTGCCACCTGCAAGGTCGCGCCGTCGCTGTCGCCGAGCAACCGGTCGCCGAGGTTGAGCGATTTCGCCCCGCCGCCGACGATCAGCTTCGTGCCCCCGCCGAACAGCAGCACCAGCAACCCCATGACTATCAGGATCTTGATCAACCGCCGCTGTCCCTTGACTGGCTTTTCCGACATAGGCCCCACTCTCTTACCCGCGCCCTACAAGTGCGCGCGCCGTCGAACAAGCGCGAGCATCGCCGCGACCTTTTGGGCGTTCGTGCGTAGGTGGGGCAATGACCAACGCCTTCACCCGCCCCGCCCTGATCTGCAACAACCAGAGCGGCAGCTTCGACCCCGCGATCCTCCAGGCGATCGATGCCGCGTGCCGCACAGGCGGCGCCCCGCTGGTCGCGACCATCGCGCTGCCCGCCGCGTCGCTCCCCGATGCGGCGATGCTGCGCGCCCGGGATATCGACCTGTTGCTCGTGTGGACCGGCGACGGGACGATCAACGCCGCCGCAGCGCGGGTCGATGGATGGCATGGCGCCGTCCTGCCGCTCCCCGGCGGGACGCTGAACCTGCTTTCCAAGCAATTGCACGGCGACCGGCCCGCGCCCGATATCGTTGCCGATGCCCTCGTCGGAAAGGGTCGGCGAAGCCCGATTCCCAGCATCCGCTCGGCCGCCAGCCAGGCCTTTATCACGGTTGTGGCGGGCCCCGCGACGCGGTGGGCCGAGGTCCGCGAGACGATGCGGCAGGACGGCGTGATCGAGGCGAGCCGCGCCGCGCCCGAAGCGCTCGACCAGATGTTGAACGCCCCCGGCGTCCGGGTTGCGGGATATGAAAACAGCTATTCGGCCATCATCCTGACCCCGACCGGGAACGGCATCCGCGCCGACGGCATCCTGACCGACGGAACCGCCGACGTGCTGCGCCACGGCCTCGCCTGGCTCGGCGGCGACTTTCGCGACGGTCCGAGCGAGGAAATCGCGACCGCCAACACGATCATCCTCGAGAGCGAGCGCGTCATCAGCCTCGAATATGACGGCGAACTGGCCGAGACACCGTCCCCTGCGCGCTTTTCGATCGCCGCCAGCGCCGTCGACTTTCTTGCGACCGCATGACCCGCCTGTTTCATATCAGCGACCTGCATTTCGGGCTCGAGGACCCGGCCGCGCTCGCCTGGTTCGCGCATATCGTGAAGTCCGAACAGCCCGACGCGGTGCTGATTACCGGCGACCTGACGATGCGCGCGCGGGCGCAGGAATTTGCCGCCGCGTGCGACTGGATCGAAAGCCTCGCGGTGCCGGTGACGGTCGAGGTCGGCAACCACGACCTGCCCTATTTCAATCCCGTCGCGCGCTTCTTCTACCCCTATCGCCGCATTCGCCGCATCGAGCGGCTGGTCGAGCGCGAACTCGATCTGGAGGGCGTCGCGGTCGTCCCGCTCAAGACCACCGCGCGCGCGCAGTGGCGGTTCGACTGGTCGAAGGGCTGGGTAACGCGCCACGCGCTCGACAAGACGATGGCGGCGATCGACGCCCTGCCACGCGGCACCACCATCTTCGTCACCGCGCATCATCCGCTCGTCGAGGCGGGCACGCGCGGCCGCGCGCTGACCCGCGGCGGCGAAATGGCGCTCCGCGCACTCGCCTCGCGCGGGGTGGCGGCGGTGCTCACCGGCCATGTCCATGACGCGTTCGATCTGACCAAGGAAACGCGCGACGGCCCGATCCGCATGATCGGCGCCGGCACTTTGTCTCGGCGCGTCCGCTCGACCCCGCCGAGCTTCAACGAGATCCGGCTGAACGCCGGCGACATCATGGTGCGGGTCCGCAATATCGGGGCGATTCCGACCCCCGACATGCAAATCCCTTCGATACCGCCCGACGCCCTGCCGCCGCGCGATCCCGCCGAGCCCGTCGCCCCGGTCGGCGCGGTGCCCCCGGTCGATCCCCCCGTGCATTGACGCTGCATTGACGCGCCGCGTCATCCCGTTAGGTTGCAACAAAAAACGGGATGAGGATGAGCGATGCTGACCAAGGGCGATGATTTTCCGCTGCACCAGACGTGCGAACCGGTGGCCTTCGCGGGCACCGACCGCAATTTCTACGACCGCTATTTCTTCAACGGGTACAGCCCCGACGGATCGGTGTTTTTCGCGGGCGCGATGGGCTTTTATCCGCAGCTCGGCATCGTCGATGCGGCCTTCTGCGTGCTCGTCGACGGAGTGCAGCACAATTTGCGCGCCAGCCGCCGGTCGACCGGCGAGCGGCTCGACCTCGGCGTCGGCCCGATCGCGATTTCTATCGACGCGCCGCTCGAACGGGTGACGCTCAGCATCGCGCCGAACGACGGCCCGCTCGCCGCCGAGATCACTTTCGCCGGCCGCCATTTCCCGATCGAGGAGCCGCGCTTCACCCGCCGCAACGGCACCCGCCTGTTCATGGATTATACGCGAATGACGCAAAATGGCCGCTGGGCGGGATGGCTGTCGGTCGATGGGCAGCGCATCGACGTCGGTGCAGGCTGGACCGGGACTCGCGACCGCAGCTGGGGCATCCGCCCGGTCGGCGCCGCCGAACCGCAACCGCCGCCGCAGGGCAATTTCAACCAGTTCTTCTGGCTGTGGACCCCGTGCAATTTCGACCATGCCTCGCTGTTCTTCCACAGCAACGACGATGGCGAAGGCACGCCCTGGAATCGCCGCGCGGTGATCGTCGGCGACGCCGGGGAAAATGGGGGCGGCGAGACGCATTTCGACGCCGCCGCCTTCGCGCTCGACTGGCAGGCGGGCAGCCGCCGCATCGCCGCGCAGCGCACCGAACTCGGCGGCGGGCGATCGCTGACCCTCTCTCCCACCGGCCCGGTCTTCGCGATGAGCGGGCTCGGCTACACCCATCCCGTCTGGGGTCATGGGTTCGACCATGGCCCCGACCTCGCGGTCGCGCACGACAGCATGGCGGAGGCCGAGCGGGGCTGGGGCAACCCCCTCGCCATGCATATCCAGGCGCTGGTCACCGCCGACCTGGTCGACGGCGCCACGACGCATCGCGGTATCGGCGTCCTCGAACAGCTTTTCGTCGGCCCGCACGTCCCGACCGGCCTCACCGGCCTGCTCGACCCCGCGCGATGAGCTTCCCCACCTCGCCTGAAGCGATCACTCCGCTGTTCCTCAGCGCCCTCGTCGGCGATCGCGGCAAGCTTCGCGGCTTTTCCACGACCAGGGTCGGCACCGGCCAGATGTGCGACAGCTATCGCCTGACGCTCGACTGGGAGGAGGGCGCCGAGGGTCCCGCGACCGTCATCGCCAAATGCCCGAGCCACGACGAGGCGAGCCGCAACATCGCCAAGCTCACCGGCACCTATGTCAAGGAGGTCAGCTGGTATCGCTATCTCGCCGAGGCGAGCGGGGTGCCCGCGCCGCGCTGCTATTTCTACGATATCGCCGACGACGAGGTCGAATTTCTGCTCATCCTCTCCGACCTCGCCCCCGCGACGCAGGGCGACCAGCTCGCGGGCCGCGACCTGGCCGGCCTCCTCCCATGCATCGACGCGGCCGCCAAACTCCACGCCCATCTGTGGAACGACGTCCGGCTCGCACATATGTCGTGGATCGCGCGCGACAATGGCGACCTGATCCGCGCGATGTTCCCGCAACTCTATCTCGGCTTTCGCGAGCGCTACGCGCAGCGGCTGTCACCCGAAGTCCTCGATATCGGCGCGGGGATCGTCGAAAAGCTCGACGCCTACCTCACCCGCGAACCGGCGGCGCGGGCGCTCGTGCACGGCGACCTCCGGATCGACAATATCCTTTTCGCCCCCGACGGCGACGCCTGCTGGCTCGTCGACTGGCAGACGCTGGGGCGCGGCAGCGGCGCCGCCGACCTCGCCTATCTGATCGGCACCAGCATCGCCGACCCCGTCGAACGCGCCGCCGCAGACCGCCCCGCCTTCGACCATTGGATCGCGGCGCTGAGGGCCGAAGGCGTCGACCCCGATGCCGAGGCGCTATGGACCGATTATCGCCTCGGCGCGCTCAGCGGCTATTTCATGGCGGTCTTCGCCTCGATGAGCGTCGAGCGTACGACACGCGGCGACGAAATGTTCGCGGTGATGGCGGAAAGGCCTGCCAGGCAGGCGCTGGCGCTCGGCAGCCTCGACCTGCTTTAGCTCGCCGCCGCGATCCCGACGAACGCCGCCAGCCCGACCACCGACGCGACCGCTGCGCCGCGCCGCATGTTCGGGACGCGCAGCGCCACGACAAGCCCCGACGTCACGAGGAAAAACAGCCCGAGCGCCAGCACGGCCGCATAGATTTTGAACGGCGTGCCGCCCTTCGCCTTGTGGAGCTGGACAAAGAAGCGGTGCCAGCCGGTTTCCTTGACGATCAGCTTGGCGCTGGTCGCATTCTCGCCGGGTTCGAGCGTCACGTCGCGGCGCGAGCCGCTCCAGTCGAGCTGGAAGCTGTCGCCGGCGGGCTTCACCGTCGCATTGCCGGTCGGCGGCGTAATGTCGCGCATCGCGAGCTCCTGGACGACGATCGCCTGCAACGCGGCCTTGTCGTCGCGGAGCGGCGCCGACAGCGCGATCACATGGTCGGTCGTGACATAGTCGCCCTTCGCACCCCAGGTGTAGAGCGCGCCGGTCAGCAGATAGAGCAGGATGGCGGGAAAGAGGAATGCGGCGACCAGCATATGCCAGCGGACCAATAGTCTGTGCATGCGATGCTCCTGAACGATGAGGCGCTTTTCGGCCATAGTCGCCGCGCCTTGTCAACGCGGGCGGGCGCACGAAAAAGGGCGGCCCGTTGCCGGACCGCCCTCCTCTTCTCCACCCGTCGGTGGAAAAAGCTCTTAGCGCTTCGAGAACTGGAAGCTGCGGCGGGCCTTCGCCTTGCCGTACTTCTTACGCTCGACCGTGCGGCTGTCGCGGGTCAGGAAGCCGGCCGTCTTGACCGTGCCACGCAGCGCGGGCTCGAAACGGCTCAGCGCCTGGGCGATGCCGTGCAGCACGGCGCCCGCCTGGCCCGACAAGCCGCCGCCCTTGACGGTGGCGACAATGTCATAGCTGCCGACGCGGTCGGCGAGGCCGAAGGGCTGGTTGATGACGAGGCGCAGCGTCGGACGTGCGAAATACACTTCCTGGTCGCGGCCGTTGATCGTGATCTTGCCGGTGCCGGGCTTCAGCCACACGCGGGCGACGGCGTCCTTGCGGCGGCCGGTCGCATAGGCGCGGCCCTGCGCGTCGACCTTCTTCTCGCGAAGCGGCATCGTGCTGACGGGAGCGACAGTGCCTTCAACGGCGCCGCCGAGATCCTTGAGATCGGTCATGGTCTGTTCGTCGGCCATTATGCACCCACCTTGTTCTTGCGGTTCATCGACGCGACGTCGATCACTTCGGGGTTCTGCCCGGCGTGCGGATGGTCGGTGCCGGCGAAGATGCGCAGGTTGCGCATCTGCTGACGGCCGAGCGGGCCGCGCGGGATCATGCGTTCGATCGCCTTTTCGAGCACGCGCTCGGGGAAGCGGCCTTCGAGGATCTTCTCGGGGCTGGTTTCCTTGATGCCGCCGGCATAGCCGGTGTGCTTGTAATAGCGCTTGTCGGCCATCTTCTTGCCGGTGAACGCCACCTTTTCGGCGTTGATGACGATGACATTGTCACCGCAATCGACGTGCGGGGTGAACGACGGCTTGTGCTTGCCGCGCAGGATATTGGCGATGATCGATGCGACGCGGCCCACAACCAGGCCGTCGGCGTCGATCAGCACCCATTTCTTTTCGACCGTGCCGGCATTGGCCGAAGCGGTCGTCTTGGTCAGCGCCTTCATCATGGCGACCTCCTTAAGACATGGACGAGAGCGGGAAGACCCGCCCGAAACAAACCGCGCCGCAAGGTCCATAACGGACGCCGCAGCGCTTCGAAGCGGGCCAATGACGATAATGGCGCGGAAAGTCAAGCAAGCAGCGGCTTTGCTGACGGGTAAAATAATACCTCTATCCCGGATCCCCTGCTGAGAGCGCGCGAATCCGTTCCTCGACGAGGGTCCGCGCCTCGCTGTCGGGTTCGGCGATCCAGCTCTGCCGCTGCTCGCGCACGACCAGCCCGGTGGTCGTATCGATCGTCCACAGCCTGTCGACATCGAGCCCCGCCGCCGGCTTGCCCCCGGTCGCGACCGCGCCCATCTCCACCTTCGCGATGCTGAGCCGGGTTCCGTCATGCTCGATCGAAACCGAGGCCTCGCCGCCGGTCGTCGGGATTTCGACATTGGCGGGTACGATCAGCGCCCGGATGTCTGCCGTGACCAGCCTGTCGCGCTCCGCCTCGGGCAGCGTTCCGAGCAGCGCCGCCACCTGCTGCGCCTCGGGCGCCCTGGCCCCCGCCGCCAGCGCCTGCGTGCGCCCGGCCACCCGCGCCCACAGAGCGTCGGGATCGGCGAGCGTTACGCTGCGGCCTTCGGCATCGACAAGGTAGGTGACGGTTTCGCCGACCAGCGGCTCGACCAGCCCGGTCAGCGCCCGCACCAGTTCGGGACGCGCATCGGATTCGATCCGCCGCAGCACGGCGTCGAGGCGATAACCGCGCCCCGCCCGCTGCCATTCGAGCGTATAGACCAGCGAGAAGCTGATCAGGGCGCCGCTGCGCCCGATCCGCCGCGTCGTGACGCGATAGGTCATTGGCTGCCCGAGCGGCGGCGCGAACTGCAGGGCGGTGATCGCCGCCGTCGCTGGCGGCGGCGCGGTCGCGGCTGCGGGGGCGGCGAGGAAGAGCATCGCCCCCGCCCAGACGCCCGCCGCGATCATGCAGCGGCGCGGCCCAGCCGATGCAGTCCGGTGGCGGCGGTCGCGACCAATATCGCGCCGGTCACCTGGTGCAGCACCGCGATCCACAGCGACACGCCGGTCAGCACGGTCAGGATGCCCAGCGTCATCTGCGCCGCGACCACCGCGACCAGCATCGTCGCCACGCCCGTCGCGCCGCGCCGCGCCAGGGTGCGCGCCAGCCAGAGCAAGGCCAGCGCGGCGACCCATGACCACCAGCGGTGGAGGAAATGCAGCAGGAAGGGATCGTTGGTCAGCGCCATCCACACGCCGTCCGACCAGTCGATCCCCTCGGGCACGAAATGATCGTTCATCGCGGGCCAGCTGTTCGCCACCTGCCCGGCGTTGAGCCCCGCGACCCAGGCGCCGAGCAGCAACTGGACGAACAGGATGGCGATCACGCCGACCGCTGCACCGGTCAGCCGGGCCGGCCTGGCGGCGGGGTCGCGCGCCAGCGCCGACAGGTCGCGCGCCGTCCACACCAGCCCCGCGAGCAGGAACAAGGCCGTGAGCAAATGCGTCGCGAGCCGGAAATGGCTGACGTCGGTGCGATATTCGAGCCCCGAGGCGACCATCCACCAGCCGATCGCGCCCTGCAATCCGACCAGCGAGGTCAGCGCAAACAGCCGCCAGCCATAGCCGGCCGGAATCGCGCGCCGAAAGGCGAACCACGCCAGCGGCACCAGCATCGCGCCGCCGACCAGCCGCCCGAGGATGCGGTGGAGCCATTCCCAAAAGAAGATCGCCTTGAATGCCGACAGCGACATGCCGACATTGATTTCCTTATACTCGGGGATCTGCTGATATTTGTGGAACTCTTCCTGCCAGCCCGCCTCGTTCAGCGGCGGCAGCACGCCCGACACCGGCTTCCATTCGGTGATCGACAGCCCCGATTCGGTCAGCCGGGTGATCCCGCCGACCGCGACGACAAAGATGACCAGCAATGCGACGGCCCAGAGCCAGCGCGCGAGCGCCGCGGGTCGGGGTCGGGAAGCGGAGGTCGAAACAGGGGTCTGCGCCATCGCCGCCCTATCGTCGCTCGCCCGACGTTAGGCAAGGGCCGCCGAACGATGGCGCGACCGAAAATCATGGTCGCGGCGTCCCCGGCTTGATAAGCGACGGCGATGCGCTGGCCGCTCCTGTTCATCGCCGCCGTTGCCGGCGCGCTCTCGCCGCTGGCCGGCGCCACCGCAAAAGCGGCGGATATCGCCGACCTCGCGCGGCAGGAAGCGCGGCTTGCCGTTGCGGGATGGCGGCTGACCACGGGCAGCGTGCGTTGGTGCCCGGTCGCCGAGCCGCAACCCGGCTGGATACTCGGCGATCCGCGACGCTTCGATGCGCGCGAACGCGCCGCCGCGCAGCAAGTCTATGGAACGCAGGGCGAAGCCCCTTTCGTCGCCGCCGTCGCGCCGGGTTCACCGGCCGATCGCGCCGGACTCGCCCGGGGAACCGAAATCGCGGCGATCGAGGGGCAGCCCATCCCGACGCTCGGCCCGGAGCCGACGATCCGCATCGATGCGGCCATCGTGATGCTCGCCGCACTCGAACCCGCGGCGCCGGTCGCCGTCACCGACACCGCGAACCGCACCTACCGCCTGGACGCCGCCCCCGGCTGCGCGAGCGCCTTCCGCATCGAGCGCGAGGGCGTCCAGGCGGCCGCAAACGGCAAGCTGGTGCGGCTCAGGCTCAGCCTCGCGCAGTCGATCACCGATGATGCCGAACTGGCTGCGGTGGTCGCGCACGAGCTGGCGCATAATATCTTGCTTCATCCCGCGCGGCTCGCCGACGACCGGTCGATCGACCGGATCCGCGCGACCGAACTCGAGGCCGATCGGCTGTCGGTGTGGCTGCTCGCCGACGCCGGCTATGATCCTTTCGCAGCGGTTCGCTTCTGGCAGCGGCACAAAAGGCCGTTGATCCGTGCGCCAACCCATCCGCCGACCCGCGAACGCATCGCCGCCATCACCGCCGAAATCGCCACCATGACCGCCGCTCGCGCCGCCAACCCTGCGGCCACGCCCTTGGAATTGGGCGGCGCGTTCCTATTTTGAGCGCATCCCCGCCTCTCCCGAAAAGGACCGTTGCCATGACCCAGGAAACCGCCATTTTTGCCGGAGGCTGCTTCTGGTGCACCGAAGCGGTGTTCCAGGGCCTTGCCGGCGTCGACAAGGTCGAGAGCGGTTATATCGGCGGCCATGTCGCGGAGCCCACCTACAAGCAGGTCTGCGGCGGCGACACCGGTCATGCCGAGGCGATCCGCATCACCTTCGATCCCGCCGTCCTGTCCTATGGCGACCTGCTCGACGTCCATTTCGCGACCCATGACCCGACGACGCTCAACCGCCAGGGCAATGACATCGGTACCCAGTATCGCAGCGCGCTCTTCCCGCTCGACGCGGCGCAGGGCGAGGCTGCGCGCGCCGGCATCGCGCGCGCGCAGGGCGACCAGTCGGCGCCGATCGTCACCACGGTCGAACCGCCCGCGACCTGGTATCCGGCCGAGGATTATCATCAGAATTATTGGGACAGCGAGGGACAGCGCAATCCTTATTGCATGGCGGTGATCCCGCCCAAGCTCGCCAAGCTGCGCAAGGGCTTCGCCGACCGGCTGCGCACCGGCTAGGCGGCGCAACCCGCGCCACAGGTGTTGCAAAATGGCCGCATGACGTCACTTCGCATTGACTTGTTGGCCTTTTCGGCTAGCGGACGCCGTCACATTCGGGCAGCTTGGCTCGGCGCGGTGGGGGTCGCAAAAAGCGTGCTGGCATCATTGTTCCTGATCGGCGCGCTCACGTCGACGCCGCAGATGTCGGTGCAGGCCGCGAGCCAGACGATCATCGAGGACGGCGCCGACGGAATGACCCGCGCGGTCAACCGCATGGTCGGCGGCATCATCACCTATGCGCGCTGGCCTGGCACGCCCCAAAACAGCCGCACGATCTGCCTCGTCGGAACCCCTCAGCTGACCGAGCGAGTCGCACCCAGCGTGCCCGGCAACGACCCCGCGATCGCGGTCCGACGGATGACCGCCGCGGCGGTGACCGGCGGCGGCGACTGCGACATCCTGTTCCTCGGCCGTATGCCCGTCGCCGACCGCCAGCGACTGATCGGCTGGGTGCGCGGCCGCGCGGTGCTGACGATCAGCGACGACGATCCGGCCTGCCTCTACGGCGCGATGTTCTGCCTCGCCAACAAGCCGGCGGGCCTCAGCTTCTCGGTGAATCTCGACGCCATCGGACGCGGCCCGTTGCGCGTCGATCCGCGCGTGCTCAAGATCGGCCAGGCCGACGGAGGCGCGCCATGACCCGCCGTGCCTCCGACGGCGCGCCCGCGCGCACCAGCTTGCAGAAGCTGCTGTCACGCTTTCATTTCGGCATCACCCTGTTCGCGGTCGCGCTGTCGGGGCTGACGATCCTGCTCTCGGGCATCACCGCGATGCGCGGCTATGCCGACCGCAATATCGAACTCGCCGCACAGCTCGGCGCCTATGGCGTCGAGCCCGCGCTGGTGTTCAACGACGCCGCCGCCGCGCGCGAAGGCCTGGCGCCGCTGATGAAAATTCCGGGCATCGCCAGGCTGCGCGTCCTGAACGATCGCGGCCAGCCGCTGACCGAATGGGTGTCGCCCTCCGAAGACCCGGCGCCGCTGCTGACCCACGCATTTTTCGCGGAGCCGGTTGCCGTCACGATCCATCGCAACGGATCCGCGATCGGCACGATCGAAGTATGGGGCGATTCGTCGACGCTGACCGACTATGTCCGCATCGGCCTGCTCGCCGGGCTCGCCTGCCTGATCGTCACCGCCCTGGGAACGATCGTGATGGCGCGGCGGTTCGAATATGAACTGGTCAAGCCCTTGGGCGAAATCGCCACCGTGGCGCATGACGTCCGGCTGCACCGCCGCTTCGACAAGCGCGTGCAGCCGCTGGGCATCGCCGAACTCGACCGGTTGGGCGGCGACATCAATGCGCTGCTCGACGAATTGCAGGGCTGGCAGGGCAGCATGGAAAGCGAACGCGCCATGCTCGCGCACCGCGCCTCGCACGACGCATTGACCGCCCTGCCCAATCGCGCCGCCTTCGACGAACAGCTGGCGCTGCGCATCGCGGCGGCCCAACACCAGGGCACCCGCCTCGCCCTGCTCTTCATCGACGCCGACAATTTCAAGGCGGCCAACGACCGCTTCGGCCATGCCGCCGGCGATGCCGTGCTCGTTGCGCTGTCGCACCGCATCGGCACGACCTTGCGCGACGGCGATTTCGCGGCGCGCATCGGCGGCGACGAATTTGTCGTGCTCATCGACCCGCTCGACCCGATGGTCGAGCCCCAGATGCTCGCCGAACGGATTCGCACCAGCATCGCGCAGCCCGCGACCCTGCCCGGCGGCGAAGCCTATCGCCTGACCGCGAGCGTCGGCGCCGCCGTGTTTCCCGACGAAGCGACCGATGCCGCCGCTCTCCTCACCGTCGCCGACGCCGCCATGTACGCCGACAAATTGTCCAATCGGACCCGATCTTGATCCCCCTGAAGCGAGTTGATGCCGTGATCCATGTCCTTCGCCGTTCGTTTCGCGCCCTGTCGTTCCTCTTCGTCGCCGCCGCGCTCGCCGCCTGTCAGAGCGTACCCGCGCCGACCGGCTTCAACGCCGTTCAGGTCGCGGCGCTGAAGGCGGAAGGCTTTGTCGAAACCGACGCCGGCTGGGCGCTGACCCTGCCCGAACGCCTGCTGTTCGCGACCGACGAAAGCGATCTGAAACCCGAGCAGATCGAGGCCATTGCCAAGATCGCCGGCCGGCTGTCGGCGGTCGGAATCACCTCGGCCCGTGTCGAAGGTCACACCGATTCGGTGGGCAGCAGCGCCTATAATCTCAAACTGTCGCAGGCGCGCGCGCAGGCGGTGGCGGTACCGATGCAGGCCAATGGCATGGCGCTGACGCCCGACCAGGTGATCGGTCGCGGTGAAGCCCTGCCGCTGTCGAGCAACGACACCGCCGAGGGCCGCCAGGACAATCGCCGCGTGGTCGTGATCGTCTGGCCGCAATAGGCCCCGCTTTCCTTGGCGAAACTTCGCCGCTAAGCCCGCGCGCATGAAACCGATCCGCAAAGCCGTCTTCCCCGTCGCCGGCCTCGGCACCCGCTTCCTGCCTGCGACCAAGGCGATCCCCAAGGAGATGCTGCCGGTCGTCGACCGGCCGCTGATCCAATATGCCGTCGACGAGGCGCGCGAGGCGGGGATCGAGCAGATGATCTTCGTGACCGGGCGCGGCAAGAGCGCGATCGAGGATCATTTCGACATCGCCTTCGAACTCGAAAAGACGATGTCCGAACGCGGCAAGGACCTGTCGGTGCTCGAACCGACGCGGCTCGGCCCGGGCAATTGCGCCTATGTCCGCCAACAGGAACCGCTCGGCCTCGGCCATGCGATCTGGTGCGCGCGCGACATCGTCGGCGACGAACCCTTCGCCATCTTCCTGCCCGACGAGTTCATGCACGGCACGCCCGGCTGCATGAAGCAGATGGTCGACGCCTACGCCCGGGTCGGCGGCAATCTCCTCTCGGTGCTCGAAGTGCCGCGCGAACAGGTGTCGAGCTATGGCGTCATCACCCCCGGCGCGCGCGACGGCGCGCTGACCGAGGTCCTCGGCCTCGTCGAAAAGCCGAAGGTCGAGGAAGCACCATCGAACCTGATCGTCTCGGGCCGCTACATCCTCCAGCCCGAGGTGATGAAAGTCCTCGCGGCGCAGGAAAAGGGGGCCGGCGGCGAAATCCAGCTGACCGACGCGATGGCGACGATGATCGGCAAACAGCCCTTCCACGCCGTGACCTTCGACGGCGCGCGCTATGATTGCGGGTCGAAAGCGGGCTATATCCAGGCCAATCTCGCGGTCGCGCTCGAGCGCCCCGACATGGCGGGCGAAGTTCGCGCCTTTGCGATCGATCTGCTGAAATAGGACCGGCGGCGGCGCCATGCCGCCGCCGGCCGGGTCCTCAATTGCCCTCGATATTGGGCTTGGGAAAGCTGTCGGCGCCGATGGTGCGATAAAGCCATCCGCCCAGCGCCCCGCCGATCAGCGGCGCCACCCAGAACAGCCACAATTGCTGCAGCGCGATGCCGCCGACGACCAGCGCCGGTCCGGTGCTGCGCGCCGGATTGACCGAGGTGTTGGTCACCGGGATCGAAATCAGGTGGATCAGCGTCAGCCCCAGCCCGATCGCGAGCGGCGCGAAACCCGCCGGGGCCCGCCCGTCGGTCGACCCCATGATGATCCACAGGAAGAAGGCCGTGAGCAGAATCTCGATGATCAGGCCCGACCAAACGTCATATTTGCCCGGCGATGCGTCGCCAAAACCGTTCGACGCGAGCTGGTTGGTCGCCGGGTCGAAACTGCCCGCGCCGCTGGCGACATAATAGAGCAGAAACGCCGCGACGATCGCGCCGAGGACCTGCGCCGCGACATAGAGCGGAATGTCGCGCGCCGCAAAGCGGCCGCCGGCCCACAGGCCGACGGTCACCGCCGGATTGAGGTGGCAGCCCGAAATATGGCCGATCGCATAGGCCATGGTGACCACAGTCAGGCCGAAGGCCAGCGACACGCCAAGGAGGCCGATCCCGACGTCGGGAAAGGCCGCTGCGAGCACGGCGCTCCCGCACCCGCCGAACACGAGCCAGAAGGTGCCGATAAATTCGGCCAAGCCCTTTTGCACATTACTCATATGACCCTCCCCTCAGCGCCGACGGCGATGAGCGCGGCTGGCGCAAAAGCCAGCCTAGCATCGCCATCGGCGACGACAAGCCCCCGGGCCGGCGCGGATCAGGCGGCGGCGACCGCCTCGACGAAATGCCGGGCGCGCTGGTGCAGCGACTGCGCCGCCTGCGTCAGCCCCGCCGACAATTTGCCGAGCAACTGCGCGCCGTCGCCGACTGCGGTCGCGCCGCGGCCGATATGCTGGACACGCGTGTCGATCTCGCGCCCCGCCGCGACCGCCTGCTCGACATAGCTCGCGATCATCAGCGTCGTCGCGCTCTGCCCGTCGACCGCCTTGTCGACCGCGTCGGAAAAGCCGTTGTTCGCGACGATCGCCTTTTCGACCTCATCGAACCCGTCGGTCACCTGGCCGACGATGTCGCGGATGCGGTCGATATAGTGGGTGATGTCGCCCGCCGCGCTGCGCGTCTGCTTCGCCAGCGTCTTGACCTCCGACGCGACCACGGCGAAGCCGCGCCCGGCGTCGCCGGCGTGCGCCGCCTCGATCCCGGCGTTGAGCGCGAGCATGTTGGTGCGGCTCGCCATGTCGATGATCAGCGCCAGCATCTGTTCGATCGACCGGCTCGCCGCCTTGAGCGCCGCAGCGCGGTCGCCCGCCGCCTGGACCTTGCGGTGCGCGTCGCTGCGGACGGTGCGCGCGTGGGCGCCGTCGTCGACGATCCGCCGCATCGAGGCGGCAAGCGCGTGGCCGCGATCGCCGAGTTCGCCGAGCCCGGTCAGCGTCTGCGCGGTCGCGCCCGCGACCGACACCGCATCGCGGCCGGTCTGCTGCGCGCGTTCGGCAAGGTCGCGCGCCACCTCCTCGACCTCGCGCGCGGTGTGCGACAGCGCGGCGGTGAGCGCGGCGATATCCTCGTGAAACCGGTCTCCCGCCGCATCGACCCGCGCCGCGCGGGCGCTGCGTTCCTGCGCCAGTTCGACCTCGCGCAGCATCGCCAGCTTCGCAAGCTGGCCGCTGTCGAGCGTCTCGACGAAACGGCCGTCACGCACCAGCACCAGCCCCTCGGTGCCGGCCGAGCGTGAGACGATGGCGAGCAGGGTCGCGGTCGTTTCGGCGACCTCGGCGGTCAGGCAGGGTTCGATCATCGTCGCGATCGACCCGCCGATGGTCGGATTCTGCATCAGCGAGAACCAGTAGGGGCAGAACAGCAGTTCGCGCACCCGCTGCTCGCGGATGACCCCGACCGGGTGGTCGCGGGCATCGAGCACCGCGAGGATGCGCAGTTGCGGGTCGTGCCGGAACAGGTCGATCACCTCGGACAAATGGGCGTCGGTACGGGTCGCGGCCGAATGGCCGGGGGTGGGGACAAGCGCGAGATCGACGGGGTTCATGGACTGGCTTTACGCTGGAGGAGGAGGCACGGCCGACCTAGAGCTCGATGGTAAAGACAGTTTTAACCATTTGTTTCAATGATATGACAGAGCCTCCCGGCGGGCGCTCCTTCTGCCGCAATCCCCTGTTCAGCCGCGGCGCGATATGCGATGGAAACTGCCGGTTCGAAAGGATGACCTATGCGCGCGATGATCCTCGTCTTGTTGGCCGCCCCGCTGCTTGGCGGCTGCGTCAGCACCGCCAAGACGATCGTCACCGCCCCGTTCAAGGCGGTCGGGCAGGTCGCCGACTGGTCGACGACCAGCCAGGACGAAGCCGACCGCAACCGCGGCCGCGAGCTGCGCAAGCGCGAGGAACGGCTCGGCAGCCTGACGCGCCAGCGCGACAAGGCCGCCGAAAAATGCCGCGACGGCAAGGAAGATCAATGCCAGCGCGCCGAAGTCCTCGACCATGAGATCGAAGCGGAAATGGCCGCGCCGAACTGAAACGCCCCTCGCTGCGAGCGAGAGGGGCCTAGCGCACCCGCCGCCCGGTCCACACCACGCGCCCGACCAGCCGCACCGCCGCCATCGGCAGGTCGTCCCAGCTGCGATATTGCGCATTGTCGCTGATCACCGAAATCCGCCCCGGTCCGGGCGCGCGCGCGACGCGCTTCACCATCAGCACATCGTCCATGCGCAGCACATAGATGCCGTCGCGGAGCCGCGCCCCCGCGTCGCCGCCGTCGACCAATATATCGTCGCCATCGTTCAGCGTCGGCGCCATCGAATCGCCTTCGACGCGGATGATGCTGAGCGCGCGGGCATCGGCGCCAAGGTCGCGGAGCCATTTGGGGTCGAAGGCCACCGCGCCCTCGACCGGCTCGCCGTCGATGCTCGCCCCCGCGCCCGCCGACGCCCCGATCGCCAGCTTGGGCACCAGCACCATGTCGCCCGGCCGTCCCCGCACCGCCGCCGCCACGCGCTGCACCGGCCCGCCGAGCATCGCCTCGGGCACGCCCAGAAAGGCGGCGATCCGCGCCCGATCCTCTTCGGCGAGCCGCCGCGGTGACCCGCGCTTGATATATTGCTGGATATAGGCCGGGTTGCGCCCGATCTTTTCCGACAGCCGGGCATAGTCGATACCCCTGTCGCGCAGGAGCCGGTCGAGCGCGGCGCGCGGATCATCGGCAAAATCGGTCATGGACGGTCCCTTCCTATTTCGTTCCTAGCAATAGGATTTATCCTAGACAAGTAGGAAATCGCCCCTCAAATAGGAAATATCCTATTGGGCGAGTCGCCCGATAGCGGCGAAGCGGTCAGGGAGGATTTATGGCGCAAAAGCTGTTGCAACGGATCGAGGCGTTCCTCACCGAATCGGCGATCCCGCCGAGCGTCTTCGGACGCGAGGCGGTGCGCGACCCGCGCCTGGTCGCCGACCTGCGCGAAGGCCGGATCGCCGGACTTTCCATGATCTGCCGCCTGGAGCATTTTATGAACACATGGCGCGCCGACCATCGGGCCGGCCGCGTGGCCCCGCGCGGCGACCGCCGCCTCTATGTGGTGCGCCACCCGGGAGGGAAAGGCTGATGCGCTGGTCCCCCGTCCGCCCGGCGCGTCCCGGCTGCCCGCACCGCCGCCTCGCCCGCCTGCTCGCGCGCGAACTGCCGCACGGCCTGCTGCTCGGGGCGTCGACGCTGCGGCCATGGGCGAGCGCCAATTTTGTCGGAGCGCTGCATCTGTTTCCGTGCGCGATCGGGAATGAGGATGCGACAGTGCTGCAGCCCTTGTTGCAGGCCCGGCTGGAAACGGTCGAATGGCGCCTGCCGGGACATATCGTCGCCGATCTGGTCGTCGAACTCGCCGAGGGTCGCGATAGCCTGCGGATCGAAATGCTGACGGTGGAGGATTAGCCGACCGCGCGGCGGGTCATGCGCTGCAGTGTGCTGAGCGCCGCTTCGAGCGCGAAATCGGGCTGTTCGACATCCCCGCTGGCGGTGTCCGCCGGCGCCGCCGCAGCCGCCTGGCGGCGCTGGGCCAGCCCCGCCTCGAACCGCGCGACCATCGCGCCGAGGCTGTTGTCGACGGCTTCGGGCTTCGCCGGGCGCGCGATCTCGGCCGGTTGGAGCCACGGCGCATCGGCATCGTCGGCGGCATAGTCGAGCGGCGCGAGGTCGGCGAGCACCAGCTCATCCTGCTCGTCCGCGACGTCCATCATGCTCAGGTCGAGTTCGCTCGCTTCATCGCCGGCAACCGGCGCCACCAACGGACCCAGCCCGCCCTCGGGCAGGTCGCGTCCGGCGCGGAGCGGCGGGCGGAGCGCGTCGTCGGGATGCATGTCGGCGCGGCGACGCGGCAAGGCCGCTTCGGTTTCGGCCTTCGCCTGGCGCTTCGCCCGCGCCAAGACGCGGCGATTGAGCCTGTCGTTGCCGCGCACCGCCGGCGTGGCGATCAGCAAAGCGATCAGGCCTGCAAGCAGCGCGGCGATGGCCGCCATGCCAACGGCCATCGCGAGCCGCCCGCCGTTTCCGATCGGCGGCACGAAGAAATCCGACAGCCGGTCGAGATAGAGTTGCCAGCTGATCCCCGCGACCCAGGCGAGCGGCATCACGGCGACGAACAGGAAGGTCAGCGCCGCCGCGCCGATCGTCGCCGGAACCGCAGGGCGCACGCCACGCCACAGCGCAGCGAGCCTTTCGCGTCCCGACTTGTCTTGGTCTTCGTCCACCATATCGTCCCAATAGCCTGCCCGCGTCAGGCGGCGAGCGCAGATGTGCGTCGCAGCAGCCGCTGGTAAACGGGTTCGTAACGTAAAATGTTTGACGACCAGTTACGATGGTTTTCGACGAAAAGCCGCGCCGTCCGCCGTTGCGCCTCCCAATGATCGCGCGACGCGAGCAGCCCCGCCAGCGCGGCGGCGATCGCCGCCGGATCGTCGGGCGCGAACAAGGTGCCGGTCACGCCATGCTCGATCAACTCGCGATGCCCGCCGACATCCGACGCGGCGACCAGCTTGCCCTGCGCCATCGCCTCCAGCGGTTTCAGCGGCGTGACGAGGTCGGTCAGCCGCATCTTCTTTCGCGGATAGGCCAGGATATCGATCAGCGAATAATAAAGCTCGACCTGGTCGTGCGGAACCCGGCCGACGAAATGGATCCGGTTCGCGGCGGGAGAGGCCGCCGCCTGCGCCTTCAGCGCCGCCTCCATCGGCCCGCCGCCGACGAGCAGCAATTGCGCCCCCGGCTGCGCCGCGACCAGCGCGGGCATCGCGGCGATCAGGTCGTCGATGCCCTCATAATCGTAAAAGCTGCCGATGAAGCCGATCACCGCATCGCCGGTCGCAAGCCCCAATTTCGCCGCCAGCCCCGCATCGCGCGGCAACGGGTCGCCGAACAGGTCGAGGTCGACGCCGTTGGGCGACACGATGATCTTGTCGGCATCGACCCCGCGCGCGATCAGGTCGCCGCGCAACCCGTCGCAGATCACCGCGACGGCGTCGGCCGATTTCACCGCATGGGTCTCGAGCTGGCGGGTCAGGAAATATTTGGCGCTGCCCTCGCGCCCGGTCCCGTTGCCGACCGCCGCATCCTCCCAGAAGGCGCGGATTTCATAGAGCACGGGAATACCCAGCCTTTTGCCAACGCGGAGCGCCGCCATCGCGTCGAGCACCGGCGAATGGGCGTGGAGCAGATCGGGCTGCCATACTTTGACCAGATCGTCGATCCGCGCCGCGAGCGCCCCGATCTCGCGCCACTCGCGGATCGGCGAGCGCGCCGGCGCGATCGGCGGGGTACGGTAAAAGGTCAGGCCGTCGACGGTCTCACCGTCCGGCCCCGGCTCGGGATGGCGCACCCCGGTCACCCCGGCGACCTGCCAGCCCTTGGCGACCTGCGCCTTCATCAGGGCGCGGGTGCGAAAGGTGTAACCGCTGTGCGCGGGCAGGCTGTGGTCGAGGACGTGGAGAATGCGGGTCATGTCGCCGCCCTCTTGCCAGACAAGGCTTAACGCGCCGTCAACCCCGATCGCGTAGGCGTGCGAGCCATGGTCGACAATTTCTCCATCGGGCTGACGCATGTGCTGCTGGCGATCGCCTTGTGGCGCCTGCTCTACCGCGACGATCTCGACCATGAGGTCAGCCCGCGCATGCTGTGGCAACGTCGCCAGGACGAAGCCGCGAAAAAGGAGCAGGGCGATGCGTGACATCGCCTTCGTCGCCTTCCTCTTCGCCTTCATCGGGCTCGGCTTTCGCAAGCCGTTCCTGTTCGTGCTGTGCTTCTGCTACATCGACATCGTCGCGCCGCAGCGGCTGAGCTATTTCCTCATCAACTCGATCCCGATCTCGCTGATCGTCTTCGGGCTGGCCATCATCGGCTGGCTCGCGGTCGACGACAAGCGCGATACAAGATGGTCGGGGCGACAATTCATCCTCGTCGCGCTCCTGCTCTATTGCTGGATGACGACCAGCCAGGCCGATTTCCCGGTCGAGGCGGCGGAAAAATGGGCGTGGGTGTGGAAGGCGCTCGTCTGGGCGATCTTCCTGCCGCTGACCTTGCGCACCAAGCTCCGGATCGAGGCGCTGACCCTCGTCATGCTGCTTTCGGCGGCGGCGATCGCGATCGCGGGCGGCATCAAGACCGCGGCGGGCGGCGGCGGTTACGGCACGCTCCAGCTGCTGCTCAACGAAAATTATGGCCTGTACGAAGGGTCGATCATGTCGGCGGTGGGCATTTCGATCATCCCGCTGATCCTCTGGTACCGCAAGCATGGCACCATCTTCCCGCCCGACTGGCGCGTCAATCTCTTCTGCTTTGCGCTGGTCTTCGCCTGCGCGCTGCTGCCGATCGGGACGCAGGCGCGCACCGGGCTCGTCTGCCTCGTCATCCTCGCGATCCTGTCGCTGCGCGCGGTCAAGCACCGCTTCCTCTATGCTGCCGGCGCCGGCCTGCTCGCGATCGCCGCGATTCCCTTTCTGCCGCAAAGCTTCACCGAGCGGATGGAAACGATCCAGAATCACAAGGCGGACCAGTCGGCCTCGACCCGCGTCGCCGTGTGGGCCTGGACCTGGGAATATGCGAAGGACCACCCCTTCGGCGGCGGGTTCGAGGCCTATATCCAGAACCGCGTCCGCGTCGAAAAGGCCGCAAGCGCCTATGATCCCAACAAGCCGCAGGAGGCCGAACCGACGGTCTATGAGGAAAAGGGCCGCGCCTATCATTCGAGCTATTTCGAAATGCTGGGTGAACAGGGCTATCCCGGCCTCGCGCTCTGGCTCTTCCTCCACCTCACTGGCCTCATCCAGATGGAACGGCTGCGCCGCCGCTACCTCAAGACGCGCCGCGCCGAGGAACAATGGATCGCCCCGCTCGCGACCGCGCTCCAGCACGGTCATATCACCTATCTGATCGGCTCGCTGTTCGTCGGCATCGCCTTCCAGCCCTTCATCTACATGATGCTCGCGCTGCAGATGGGCCTCTCCACCTATGTCCGCCGCCGCGAACGCGAGGCCGGCTGGCGCCCGCTGACCGCGCGCCCGGCGCAGGTCCCGACGCGGCATCCGGTCGTCAGCCCGGGCTGAGGCGGAACCATGGGCGGGGGCGGAGCGCTCTATCCCCCCATGCCCGCACCCCGCCCCATCGCCGTCGCCGACGGCCTGCCCGGCATCAGCCGCAAGCGATACGCGGACGGTCGGAGCACGCGCGGATATCTTTCGCGTGTCGAACGCGGCTTTTTGACCTATCTGGAACGGGCGCCCGATGCTGCGGCGCTGCTCCGTTCCGCCTGACCACCGATCCAGAGGACCCCAAGGCCCGTTATGACCTTCTCCATCCTTGCCGCGACCACGGCGACCGCGAAACCCGCCGCCGCCACGACCAACAACCCGCTCGACGATCTGCGTTACTGGTGGGATGCCAGCATCGCCTGGGTGAACAGTCACTGGCTGCAGATCGGCATCGCGATCGGCGTCGGGCTGCTCATCTATGCGCTGCTGTCGCTGCTCCGCACCTTCGCGCTGAAGCGCGCGCAATCGGCGCCGGGCGAATTCACCCTGACCGACATCGTCGGCCGGGTGATCCACAAGACCAAGTCAATCGTGCTCGCGATCATCGCGGTCCGCATGGTCGCGGGTTATGCCCAGCCGCCGGCGCTGATCCTCAGCACCATCCAGACCGTCTTCACCGTCGCGGTGGTGCTGCAGGCGGCGATCTGGGGACGCGAAATCATATTGGGCCTGATCCAGCGGCGCGCCGCCGAAGGGCATAATGAAACGCTGTCGAATGCGATGGGCATCATCCGCCTGCTGATCAGCATCGCGCTGTTCGCCATCGCCGCGATCGTCATTCTCGACAATATGGGGGTCAATGTCACCGGCCTGATCGCCGGTCTCGGCATCGGCGGCATCGCGATCGGCCTCGCCGCGCAGGGCATTTTTTCCGATCTTTTCGCCTCGCTCTCGATCATCTTCGATCGCCCGTTCCGCGTCGGGGAGACGATCCGCTACGACACCAGCACCGCGACCGTCGAACGCATCGGCCTCAAAAGCACGCGCCTGCGCTCGGTGAACGGCGAATTGCTGGTCATTTCGAACACCAATTTGCTCGGCAAGGAAATCACGAATTTCGCGCATCTCCACCGCCGCCGCGTGACCTTTATGATCGGCGTCATCTATCAGACCACGCCCGACATGCTGCGGTCGCTGCCCGACATGCTGAAGGAGCAGGTGGAGGCCGCCGGTCACCAATTCATACGATCGAGCTTCGTCACCTTCAACGCATCGAGCCTCGATTTCGAACTGCTCTTTGACGTGTTCAGCGACGATTATGAAGTCGTCACGGCGGCGCGGACCGACGTCGCGATCCGCCTGTTCGCGGCGATGACCGAGGCCGGCTACGACTTCGCCTATCCGACGCAAACCAGCTTCACCGCCGCCCCTGACGGATCGATGGTCCTGCCCTATCCCGAGTCCCTCAAACGCGGGGCCGGCGCGGCGAAACCCGCCGGGCCCGCGTGACGCTACGGCGCCGCGGGCGACACGCTTGCCCCTTGTGTTCCGGCGTCCGCCGGGCCTAGAACGCGCGCCTCACAGCAATGGACAGGGGATGATCGATGGGCGGAATTTCGCCGCAGGAACTGCAAGCCAGGGTTGGCGAGCATCTCGGGACGTCCGATTGGGTGCTCGTTGATCAGGACATGATCAACAAATTCGCCGACGCGACCGGCGACCATCAATTCATCCATGTCGACGAGGAAAAGGCGAAGCTGACGCCCTTCGGCGGCACCATCGCGCATGGCTTCCTCACCCTGTCGCTGATGCCGATGCTCGGCGCCAGCACCGACGGGCCGAAGGTCGCGGGCATCAAGATGGGCGTCAACTATGGTTGCAACAAGGTGCGTTTCCTGTCGCCCGTGCGCTCGGGCAAGCGCGTTCGCAGCCACATCAAATTGCTCGAACTCGAAGAAAAGCGCCCCGGCCAGTGGCAACAGACCAATGAAGTGACCGTCGAGATCGAGGGCGAGGAAAAGCCCGCCCTGATCGCCGAATGGATCAGCCAGTTTTTCGTCTAGGCTCCGCCCTCCCCGGCAAAGACCAGCTCAGACACACCGAAAAGGAATTTCGACATGCGTGACGCCGTCATCGTTTCCACCGCCCGCACCCCGCTGACCAAGGCGGCGCGCGGCTCGTTCAACAACACCGTCGCCCCGACATTGGGCTCCTTCTCGGTCAAGGCGGCCGTCGAGCGCGCCGGGCTCGAAGGCGGCGAGATCGACGATGTCGTCTTCGGCGCGGCGATGCAGCAGGGGTCGCAGACGATGAACGTCGCGCGCCTCATCGCGCTGCGCTCGGGCCTGCCCGTCACCGTCCCCGGCATGTCGATCGACCGCCAATGCTCGTCGGGCCTGATGACGATCGCGACCGCCGCGAAACAGATCATCGTCGACCGCCAGGATATCTGCGTCGCCGGCGGCATCGAGAGCATCTCGAAGGTCAGCGGCAGCGGCAAGGTGTTCATCGAAACCGATGCCGAGCTGATCGCGATGCACAAGGACACCTATATGCCGATGATCGGCACCGCAGAGGTCGTCGCCAAGCGCTACAACATCAGCCGCGAAGTGCAGGACGAATATTCGCTGCAGTCGCAGCAGCGCACCGCCGCCGCGCAGGCCGCCGGCCTCTACGCCGACGAAATCGTCGCGTGCAACGCGACGATGGCGGTGATGAACAAGGAAACCAAGGAAGTCAGCTTCCACGACGTCGTCGCCGACAAGGACGAGTGCAACCGTCCCGACACCACGCTCGAAGGGCTGTCGAGCCTCAAGCCGGTGATGGGCGAAGGCTTTTCGATCACCGCCGGCAACGCCAGCCAGCTTGCCGACGGCTCGTCGGCCTGCGTCGTGATGGAAGCCAAGGTCGCCGAGAAGCGCGGGCTCCAGCCGCTCGGCCGCTATGTCGGCATGGCGGTCGCGGGCACCGAGCCCGACGAAATGGGCATCGGCCCGGTCTTCGCGATCCCCAAGCTGCTCGAACGCTTCGAGCTCAAGATGGACGACATCGGCCTGTGGGAACTCAACGAAGCCTTTGCCGTGCAGGTCCTCTATTGCCGCGACAAGCTCGGCATTCCGAACGAGCTGCTCAACGTCAACGGCGGCTCGATCTCGATCGGCCACCCCTTCGGCATGACCGGCGCGCGCTGCGTCGGCCACGCCCTGCTCGAAGGCAAGCGCCGCGGCGTCAAATATGCTGTCGTCACCATGTGCATCGGCGGCGGCCAGGGCGCAGCGGGCCTGTTCGAGGTTTTCTGATAATATGGGCTGGATCGCTGACCGGTTTTCGAAATGGAGAGCCGGTCGGCGCGAACGCCAGGAAATAGCGGAAAGCGTCGAGCGAGACGCGGCGCGGCGCAGGGAATCGCTCGCCGATCCCTCGCTCACGCCGTCGGAACGCCTCCTTCAATGGTGGGGTGAGCCTTCGCCCGGTGTCGGTGACGACCAGTTGGAGCAACTCGAAAGCCGATATTCCATTCGCTTACCCGATGATTTTCGAGCCTATTTGAAAGCGGCAATGCCGGCCGGAAACGAATGGGATGCGGAGGGTACACGGTGGTGGCCGCTTGGCGATATCAAGAGTATCCACGAAGAGAGCAAAGCCCACTCCTATTGGGAGGCGGAAGCCGGTGATGATAAGCGGCTTCTCTTCGCGGATTATCTGATCTGGTGCTGGGCTTGGGCGGTCGATTGTTCCGATGGACCAAATCGCGGCAGGGTCCTCCTCGTTTCCGGCGCAAACCATTATGTGGCCGACAGCTTCGACGATTTTCTGGATCGCTACATGCGCAACGACCGTTCAATATGTTGATAAGAGTTAATCGAAGGAGAAGAAACATGAGCGCAATCGGCATCATCGCGACCATCCGGGTGCAGCCCGGCAAGGAAGAAGAATTCGAAGGCGTCTTCGCCGAGCTTGCCCCGGCGGTCGCCGCGAACGAGCCCGGCAACAGCTATTACAAGCTGTTCCGCACCGAAGAGGCGGGCGTCTACAAGGTGCTCGAATGCTATGACGACGCTGCGGCGGTCGAGGCGCATCGCGCGTCGGACCATTTCCGCACCTTGGGCGCAAAACTCGGTCCCTGCCTCGCCGGCGCGCCCGAAATCGAAAAGCTCGCTGCGGTCTGAACCGGTGCAGGGTGCGGCCTATCTGATCCCGCTCGCCTTCGCGGGCGCGGCCGCCACGGCGGCGACCGCGCCGGGGCCGCAGGCGGGCCGATGGACGCATGTCACCCAGCTGGTCAGCGCCGACATTCCCGGTGTGCCCGAAACGCTGATCCGCGCCGCCGACAAGCGCGAACCGCGCACCACCTGCCTGACCGCGAAACAGGCCGCCGCGACGCCGCAGGTCCTGCTCCACGCCCCCGGCGCAACCTGCTCGTCGCGCAGCTACACGCTCGCCGCCGGCAAGATTCGCGGCCAGTCGCTGTGCAGGGTCAAGGAACTCGAGACCCCGGTGAAGACCGTCACCACCGGCACTTACAGCGCGAAGGGCTATGTTACCCGCAGCGTAACGACCGGCACGCGGGGCGGCCGCCCGCTGAAGGTGGTCACCGCCACCAGCGGCAAATGGCTGGGAACGGCGTGCCGTTAGGATAGCCCCCTCTCCCCTCAAGGGGAGAAGGAACCAATCAAACCTCCGCAATCTCCCCCGACCGATCGCCCAGCAGATAGCGCGGCCCCGCCCCGCGCTGCGCCGCCTTGTCCTCGCGGTTGTAGAGCCCGCATTTCTTCAGGGACAGGCACCCGCACCCGATGCACGCCCCCAGCAATTCCTGCGTCCGTTCAAGCGCCGCGATCTGCGCCGCGATCCGGGTCTGCAGTCCACCGCTGATCCGCGCCCAGTCGGTCGCATTGGGCGTGCGCTCGGCGGGCAGCCGCGTCAGTTCGCCGCCAATCTCCTCCAGGCTCAGCCCGAGTTGCTGCGCGATCAGGATGAACGACACGCGCCGGATATCGGCGCGCAGAAATCGCCGCTGCCCGCCGCGCGTGCGCAGCGCCGCGATCAGGCCCTTGGCCTCGTAGAAACGGATCGCCGACACCGCGACGCCGGTGCGCGCCGCAAGATCGCCGATCGCGATCAGGTCCGTCCGATGCATCCTGTCGCCCTTCGCTTTTCGCTTGATCTAAACCTTGCTTGAGCTTTCATAACCCGCTGCGTCAACCCGAATCACGAAAGACGAACCATGACGCATCCCTTCATCGAACATGTGAACCTGACCGTCAGCGACCCCGATCGCAGCGCCGGCATCCTCTCGGCGATCTTCGGCTGGCACGAACGCTGGCGCGGCCCCGCACGCGACGGCGGCCGCACGATCCACCTCGGCAGCGATCATGCCTATGTCGCGCTCTACACCGGCCCCGACGGCGAACATGCCGACATCGCCTATCCCAAGGGCGAACCGCTCAACCATCTCGGCGTCCAGGTCGACGATCTCGATACGATCGAGATGCGCGTGAAAGCGGTCGGTCTCACCCCCTTCAACCACGGCGATTACGACCCCGGCCGCCGCTTCTATTTCCTCGACCCCGATGGCATCGAATATGAAGTCGTCAGCTACAACGAGCCACGCCTGCGCTGAACCGGGCAACGTCCCGGACCTGGCCGCGTTGTCGCTGTATCGAGGGGGAAAAAGGAGTTTCTCCATGAGCGAGAATATCAAGAAGGACTTCTGGAAGGCGCTCGACGCCAGTCCCTATGTGATGGTCGGGCTGACCGACGAGCGTGACCATCATATCCCGATGAACGCGCAGCTCGACAAGGACGCCAACGGCGCCTTCTGGTTCTTCACCGCAACCGACAACCGCCTGTCGGCAGGCGGACCGGCGATGGCGCAATTCGCATCAAAGGGTCACGACCTGTTCGCCTGCATCGCAGGAACGCTGCGCCCCGAAACCGACCGCGCGGTGCTCGACAAATTGTGGAACAACAGCATCGAGGCCTGGTACGAAGGCGGCAAGAGCGATCCCAAGCTCGTCCTCCTGCGCTTCGATCTCGACAATGCCGAAATCTGGACCGCCGACGCGAGCATCGAGGGGCTGTTCAGGATGGCGACCGGCATGACGATGAAGGAAGGCGAACTCGGCCAGCACGCTGAAGTGGCGCTGTAAACCACCGCTAGACACGCGCCCCATGCTCGCGGATAAGCGAGCCATGGGCGCGTGGCTGGCGGATCATTTCGCATGGAACGGCAGGACCAGCCGCGACGAATATCGTCGCTGGTTGCCTTTGATCATTGCCGCCGAAATCGCCTCCTTCTGGGGCGTCGCCGAATATGGGAGGCGTGGCGCGATTCACGTCAATGATTTCGGCTGGTGGGGGCTGATCCCCTTCACGATATTGCTCGCATATTCGATCGGCTGGACCTTGCTGACCGCCCGCCGCTTACGGACTGCCGGCATCACCCGCCGATGGGTGCTCTTTCCCGTCTTTGTCCACGTCCCGATCGGTGACAGCCTCTTCACGGTCGGCACGGCCATGGCCGTGTTTCTGACCGTCGTCGCGGCCCTTGCCTCCGATTCCGACACGGTCAAGATCGGCTAGGTCCCGCCGCACGCTTTTCGCTTGGACGACCCGGCCGACGGGCTAAGGTCAGCCGCGATGACCGGCAAATCCCTCTCCGAACGCATCGGCGACCTCGGCCACCGTCTCGCGGTCGAGGCGCATACCGCCTGGCTCGCCGCGCGCGACCGCCGCGTGCCTTGGCCCGCGCGCATCCTCGCGGTCGCGGTCGCGGCTTATGCGCTGTCGCCGATCGATCTGATCCCCGATTTCATTCCGGTGCTCGGCTGGCTCGACGACCTGCTGATCGTGCCGCTCGGGCTGTGGGTGGTCCGCCGCCTGATCCCCGACCCGCTCTGGGCCGACCTCCACGCCGCCGCCGAGGCCGCCGCCGACCGCCCCTCGAGCCGCGCCGGCATGGCCTTCATCCTGCTGCTATGGGCGGGGCTGCTCTATATCGTCTATTGGAGCGTGCGGACGTCGCCCTGGCATTGAGCCGCTAAGGCCAGAAACCGGCCCTCTAACCGTTCGTGTCGAGCGAAGTCGAGACACCCCGAAAG
>NZ_JBOHHU010000035.1:0-37566 GCF_050725615.1 Sphingopyxis sp. | reverse complement strand
AAGCAATCCAGGGCGGTTTACGCACGCTCTGGATTGCTTCGCTTCGCTCGCAATGACGGAGGTTATGAAGTCCGCCTTAGTTCGTGCTTCAACACCTTGCCCGATGCGTTGCGCGGCAATTCGGCGAACAGGCTGAGCCGCTCGGGCGTCTTCTGCTTGGCGATCCCCGCCGCGAAGAAATGATCGCGCACCGCATCCAGCGTCAGCGCCATCCCCGGCGCGAGCACGACGCAGGCCCGCACGACCTCCCCCATGCGGTCGTCCTTCGCCGCCACCACCGCGACATCGGCGACCGCCGGATGGGCGAGCAGCACCGCCTCGACCTCTTTCGACGAGATGTTCTCGCCGCCGCGGATGATGATATCCTTCTTGCGATCGGTGATAAGGAGATAGCCGCCCTCGTCGAGG
This sequence comes from Sphingopyxis sp., assembly GCF_050725615.1. Classification (GTDB taxonomy): domain Bacteria; phylum Pseudomonadota; class Alphaproteobacteria; order Sphingomonadales; family Sphingomonadaceae; genus Sphingopyxis. The sequence goes on along the minus strand of NZ_JBOHHU010000035.1, from coordinate 37,158 downwards.
CGGCCGATGTCGCCGGTGCGATACCAGCCGCCGGGCAGGAAGGCGCTTTCGTTCAGCGACGCGTCGAGATAGCCCATAAACAGTTCGGGCCCGCGCGTGCAAATCTCGCCGTCCTGCCCCGCCGGCACGTCGGCGCCATCATCATCGACGAAACGCATTTCGGAGCCGATGATCGCGCGGCCCTCGGTATGGAGCTGCTTGTCGAGCGGGTCGTCGATGACGCCCGAGGTCACCGTCGGATGCTCGCTCGACCCATAGCAATGATAGACGGCAAGGCCCAAAGCCTGGCAGCGTTCGATCAGCGACGGCGGCACAGGCGCCGCCCCGACCAGATATTGGCGAAGCGACGTCAGGTCAGAGCCCTGCGCGTCGGCGGCGGCGATCATCCCCGACAGGTGGAAGGGGGTACCCGATGACGAGGTGACCTTGTGGCGGTCGATCAGCTCGGCGGCGAGCGCCGCGTCCCACTGGTCCATCAGGATCAGCGGCGTGCCCTGGCAGAGGAAGCGGTACATCGACAGCGCGCCCGCGACATGCCCCGGCGGCCAAGGCGAAATCACGGCATCGTCATCGCTGCCCGCACGCATCAGCCGCATCGTTTCCATCTCGGCGAGGAAGCCGCGTGCGCTGTGCATCACGCCCTTAGGATCGGCGGTGGTGCCCGAGGTGTAGACGAGCAAAGCGAGGTCGTTTGCATCGACCGGCACCGGGTCGGCAATCGATCCCTCGCCCTCCAGCGCATCGAAATCGGGCCCTATCGCGACATGGAGCTCGAGCGCGGGCAGGTCGCCGCAATCGGCCAAGACTTGGCGGTAGTCGACGTTACGGAAGCGGTCCGGCGTGAACAGCCATTTGGCCCCCGACTGGCGCAGGATGAAGCCCAGTTCCTTCGCGCCATAGATGGTGACGATCGGCAGCATCACCGCCCCTGCCTGCGCCGCGGCGACCGCGACGACGAGCCATTCGCGCCAGTTGGCGAGCATGCAGGCGACGATATCGCCGCGCCCGACGCCCGCCGCCGTCATCCGCGTGCCCATCCGCCGTCCCGCCACGACGACCTCGCCCAGCGTGGTGGTGCAGGGCAGATTATCCGACGCGACGGTCAGCGCCGCACCGGGCGCACGCGCCGCGGCGGCGATCATCGCGTCGGCGAAATTCATCCGTGCAGGGAGTCGACGATCCGCTCGCCCTCGCCGCGCGCCGCCCAGGTGTCGTTGGCGTTGCGCAGGTGGAGCCGCCAATGATTGACCGCGCCCTCGACATCGCCCGCCTCGATCATCGTGACGAGCTTTTCGAAGGATTTGAAACCGGCGCGCAGGCTCTTGAACTTGTCCTCGGTGGTGCGCGGATGGCGGCGCTGATAGTCGTTCTGGTGATGCCGCCCCAGGTTGAGCAGCATGCGGTTCATCAGGCTGAGCGTCTTGTTACCGGTCGCCTCGACGAGCGTCTGGTGGAAGTTCGACACATTGTCGACGAACTCGGCATAACCCTCGGTCTTCAGCATGTCCTCAAGATCGGCGAGCACCTGTTTCAGCCGAACGAAGCCCGGGGTCTTGCCGCTCGCCGTCGCGAGCCAGCGCACGACGGTCGGCTCGATCGCCAGCCGTGCGGCGTAAAGATCGGCGATCGTCGTCCCTTCGGCTTCGAGCAGATAGCCGGCATAGCGCGACACCAGTTCGACCGAGGGCTGGTGCACCCGCGCGCCGCTGCGCGAGCCGCGCACGACGCTGATCAGATTTTCGGCCTCGAGGATGCGGAACGCTTCGCGCAGCGTCGGGCGCGAAATGCCGAGGGTCGCCATCAGCGTGCCTTCGGGCGGTAACGAGTCGCCTTCCTTGAGTTCCCCGCGCACGATCTGGGCCCGGATCTGGTCGGCGACCAGTTCCGACGTCTTGGGCACCCGGATACGCGCGCTGCCATTTTCCATATTCACAAATCCTGCCCCTGCCCGGAGTTGTTTAACTTGTCTCTACTCTTGAAGAGCCTTTAGGGCCTTTGGCGCAATCCCGCAATGTTGCGGCGATTTCCTCCATTTAGCCACCGAAGGACAGGCCTTCATTGAGCGTCCATTTGCCGTCGCGTCCACGCACCCAGCCCGACGATCCCCAGGTACCGCCGTCGACAGGCAGCAGCACGCCGGTGATATAGCTCGCCATCGCGCTCGACAGGAACACCGCCGCATCGCCGCATTCCATATCGACGCCTTCGCGGCCGAGCGGGATCAGGCGGTTCATCGCATCGACCGTGTCGGCGCTATGTTGTTTCCACGTCGCGGGATCGACCGGGCCGGCCCGATTGCCCTGATTGCCGGGGGTGATCGTATGATCGGGAGCGATGCAGTTGACGCGGATAGCGTGCCCCGACAGCTCGACCGCCATCGACTTGGTGAAGCTGAGCATGCCCGCCTTGCACGCCGCATAGACCGCGAAATTGGGGGCCGCGCGGCTCGCCTCGATGCTCGCGACGTTGACGATCGAACCGCCGCGACCGCCCGCGACCATATGCTTGGCCGCCGCCTGCGTCGCGACGAGCATCGACATCAGGTTGATGTCGATATGCTTGCGCATGCTGCGTTCGCTCTGTTCGAGGAACGGGCGCGCCGATACGCCGCCGGCGTTGTTCGCGAGGATGTCGAGGCGACCATATTCGGCGGCGGTGCGGCCGATGGCGATGCGCAGCGCGTCGGCGTCCATGACGTCACCCGGAATCGCGAGCGCCTTCCGTCCCGCTTCGCGAACGCGCGCCGCGGCTTCTTCGGCGCGCTCGGGAAAGATGTCGTAGATCGCCACATCGGCGCCCGCTTCGGCGAGACGGATCGCGATCGCGCGTCCGATCCCGCCGCCGCCGCCAGTCACGAAGGCCGCCTGCCCGTCGAGGCGGATGCGGTCAGTCATCGAGGATCACCCCCATGACCGCGCCGGTGACGTAGGCGGCGTAATCGCTGGCGAGATAGGCGGCGAGATGGCCGAGCGTCTCGCCGGTCTCACGCGTCAGGATCGTATTCACGCGGATGCCGTCGCGCGCCCATTCGACCCCGAGCGTCTTGGTGAGATTGCCGAGCGCCCCGGCGGCGGCCGCCTGATCGGCGCCGAGCGCCTGTTCGGGCGCGCCAACGAAAAGCACCGCTCCGCCCTGCCCGCTGGCACGGCGTGCCGCCGCGAAATCTCTGGCGCCGAGGAAGCGGCGGTCGAGCCCGGCATCCAGGCTGGCGCGCCATTCTTCGTGGGTCAGTTCGTGCGCCAATTTTGTCGCGGATGGCGGGGCTATATGGACCCAGACATCATGGTCGCCATCGCTGACCAGCGTGGCGCCCGCCGCTTGGAAGGCCGCCATGATCGCCGGACTATCACCCTCGATCCGCGCGCGTTTGCCTGCCAGCCAGCCCGTCATTTCCACCCCCATGGTCCGTCGGCACGTTCGCGCGGCGGCACATAGTCGGGCATCATCAGCGAACGGCGCAGGCTTTCGCCGCCGTCCTGCACGATCACTTGCCCTGTCATCGCGCCGAACAGCGGCGTGCAGGTCATCGCCGACAACCAGCCGAATTCCCAGATGCTGCCGGTGCGCCCCGCAGGGATCATATTCTGCAGCGGTTCGATCCCTGCCTCGCGATTGCCGGCGTTCGAACTGGCGTGCGGAAAAAACCCGGCGGCGATCGCGTTGACCCGGATGCCGTAGGGCGCCCAGTCGGCGGCCAGCTTCTTCGTCATCGTCGCCTGCGCGGTCTTGGCGGCGGCGCTGTGCGCGTCGCCGGGAAAGCCGGTCCAGATATATTGGGCGCTGTTGTTGACGATCGCCCCGCCCTTCCCGGCCTTGATGCGGCGGCGCGCAAATTCGGTCGAGCAGAGGAAGGTGCCGTCGATCGCGATGCGGGTGACGGCGTTCCACGCATTGGGCGAAATATCCTCCGCCAGCACGGGAAAATTGGCGCCGGCATTGTTCGCGAGCAGGTCGATGGGACCAAGCGCCGCCTCGGCTTCGTCGAAGGCGGCGGCAACCGCTTCGGGCAGGCGCACGTCGCAGCTCATCGCGTGGGTCCGAACGCCGAGCGCGGCGACTTCGGCCGCACCTTCCTGCGCTCGCTCAATGCTGCGGCCCATCACCGCGACATTCGCGCCGCCTTGCGCAAAAGCCTTCGCCATGGCGAGGCCCATGCCCGAACCGCCGCCGGTGACAAGGACCGTCCGGCCCGCGAAAATATCCGCCGGATAGGGCGGCGCGTCGAAAGGTGGCGGCATCGCCACGATATGATGGGCTGGTACAGGCATCGTCTCTCCTGGGCAAAGGGTTGCGCCTTGGTCCAGCGCGTGTCAAGAGATACATAACTAGGTTATACAGGAGAGGCGTATGGAGATCGTCGCGGAAGGCCTCGCCTTTCCCGAGGGGCCGGTGGTGATGGCCGACGGATCGGTGATCGTCGTCGAGCTTGCAGGCGGACGCATCACGCGCTGCTGGAACGGCCGGACCGAAACGATCTGCGACATCGGCGGCGGCCCCAACGGCGCCGCGATCGGGCCCGACGGAGCGCTGTATGTCTGCAATAGCGGCGGGCTCGACCTCGTCAAATTGCAGCACGCGCGCGGCGCCGGGCACGAGGGGCGCATCGAGCGCGTCGACCTGGCGACCAGGCGGTTCGAGCGGCTGTACGACGGTTGCGATGGCATCGCGCTCGAGGCGCCGAACGACATCGCCTTCGACGCCGAGGGTCGGATGTGGTTCACCGACATGGGCAAAACGCACGACGGCATCCACACCGCGAGCGGGCTGTTCAGCGCCCTGCCCGACGGGTCTTCGGTCACCGCGATCCATCGCCACGCGATCTCGTACAACGGCGTCGGCCTGTCGCCCGACGGGCGCCATATCTATGTCGCCGACACGCATCAGGCGCGGCTGTGGCGTTACGATCGCAAGGTCGAGGCGCAGCGCCCGACGTGGGTTGCGACCGCGCCCGGACCGGTGGGTTTCGACAGCCTCGCGGTGACGGCGGCGGGCAATGCCTGCGTTGCGACGCTGTATGATGGCGGGATCACCACGATCACGCCCGACGGCATGGTGAAGAAATTCGACATTCCCGGCGAACGCTATGTCACCAACATCGCTTTCGGCGGCGCCGACATGTGCGACGCGTGGATCACGCTGTCGACGACGGGGCGGCTGGTGAAGACGCGCTGGGACGAGCCGGGGTTGGAGCTTCCCTATCATGGCTGACCTGGCGACCGACCGCGACGCGATCCGCGACCTGCTCGCGCGCTATACCTACAACGGCGATCGTGGGCGGCTGGACGAGATGACGGCCTGTTTTGCCGAGCAGGGCGTGCTCGAATATCTCGGCAAGGCACCGCAAGGGCCTGCCGCGATCCGCGCGGCCCTGTCGTCGGGGACGCGCGATGAACGGCTGACCTTCGTGCGGCACCATATCACCAACCCGCTGATCGCGATCGAGGACGATGGCGCGACGGCGCGCAGCTATTTCACCGTGCACAGCAATTTCGGGCCGGATCATAGCGGCACCTATGACGACCGCCTGATACGCACCGCCGACGGCTGGCGCTTTGCGCATCGACGGGTGCGGATCGACTGGCAGGCGGACGGGTCGTTGTTCGAGCGGATGACGTCGCGATAAACTCAATTGACACCATAGTGTCAATTAGACATCAAGGTGTCATGTCTGAGCGCTTCCCCGATTTCGAACGATTCGCCGACGAGGTCGCGCGGTTGCGTGGTCGTATGCGCGCGCTGTTCGCCGAAACCCGCGCCGAAAGCGGCCTGCCCGAAATGGAGTTGATGGTGCTGACCGCCGTGGTCAACGCCGCGACGCCGCCGACGGTGGCGCAGATCGGCCGCAGCCTCGGCCACCCGCGCCAGGTGGTGCAGCGCGCCGCAAATGCGCTCGCCGAATTGGGGCTGGTCGCCTTTGCCGACAATCCCGAACATAAGCGCGCCTCGCTGATCGTCGCGACCGAAGCGGGCCGCGTTCTGAAAGCGGCCGATCACGACCGCGCGCAGGCGGTGACCCGCGCGGTGATGGCGCGGGTCGACGGCTCCGCCTTCGCCGGCGCCGCGACGCGGATGCACGCGATCCGCACCGAAATCGAAGCCTATTTGCGGGAGCGCGAGGCATGACCGACGATGTGGCAGCGCTGGCCGATCGCGAGCGGCTGACGGCCTGGCTCGACGTGAATATTCCGGCGCTCGGCGATGGGCCGCTGGCGATTGAAAAAATCCATGGCGGCACGTCGAACGTCATCCTGTCGCTCGATCGCGGCGGCCAGACGCTGATTCTGCGCCGCCCGCCCGCAGTGCCGCCGCCGGGCAGCGCGAAGAGCGTGCTGCGCGAGGCGCGGGTACTCACCGCGCTCAACGGCACCGCCGTCCCGCATCCCGTCTGCCACGGCAGCTGCACCGACGCCGACGTCATCGGCGCGCCTTTCTATGTCATGGACCTCGTCGAGGGCTGGCCCGCCGACCTCACCGATGGCAAGATTCACGACCGCCCGCCCTTCGACAAGCCGCCGCACGCACGCGAGGTCCCCTTCGCGATGGTCGACGGGCTGATCGCGCTCGCCAATGTCGATTACCGCGCGGTCGGGCTCGAAGACTTCGGGCGACCCGATACTTTTCTCGAGCGGCAGGTCGATCGCTGGGAAGGCCAGATCAGGAGCTACAAGCAGCTTTATGATTTCGAATGGCGCGAGCTGCCCGGCTATGCGCTCGCGCGCGACTGGCTGCGCGCGAACCGACCCAGTGATTTCCGCCCCGGCATCATCCATGGCGATGTCGGCACGCCCAATGCGCTCTTCGCCTTCGACCCGCCGTGCCGGCTCACCGCGTTGATCGACTGGGAGCTGTCGACGATCGCCGACCCGCTGCTCGACCTCGCGTGGTTCTGCAACGGCATCCGCGACGAGCGCTTCCCGGGGCATATTCCCGAAAAGTCGCTTTATAATGTCATGGACTGGCCGACGCGGCAGGAGCTGATGGGGCATTATGCGGCGGGTACAGGCCGCAGCATGGCCAGCTTCGACTATTACCTGATCCTCGCGATGTTCAAGGGCGGCTGCATCCTCGAATATAAGGTCGCGCAGGCCGCCAAGGGCATCCTCAGCGCCGAGACCGGGCGCTTCTTCGACCGGCTGGTGCGCGGCAATTTCGCCGAAGCCGAAAAGCTCATCCGCCTCATCGGCTAATCCCCCATCCTCCGAACAAGGACGACGACATGATCGATTTCCGCATCGAACCCGAATTGCAGGCCAAGCTCGACTGGATGGCGACTTTCGTCCGCGAAGAATGCGAGCCGATGGACCTGCTCTTCCCCGGCCATGGCGCACCTTACGATGTCGCGAATGCGGAATCGCGCGCCTATATGGCGCCGTTGCAGAAGCAGGTGAAGGCGCAGGAGCTGTGGGCGTGCCATCTGGGCAAAGAACTCGGCGGCCCCGGTCACGGCCAGCTGACGCTCGCGCTGATGAACGAAATCCTCGGGCGCAGCTATTGGGCGCCGACCGTCTTCGGCACCGCGGCGCCCGACACCGGCAACGCCGAAATCCTCGCGATGTTCGGCACCGAGGAGCAAAAGGCGCGTTACCTGCAGCCGCTGATGGACGGCACGATCGTGTCGACCTTTTCGATGACCGAGCCGCAGGCCGGCGCCGACCCCAAGGAATTCGCCTGCCGCGCCTATCAGGATGGCGATGAATGGGTGATCGAGGGCGAAAAATGGTTCTCGTCGAACGCGCGCTACGCCGCCTTCCTGATCGTGATGGTGGTCACCAACCCCGACAACCCGCCCTATAACCGCATGTCGATGCTGATCGTGCCCACCAACACCCCGGGAGTCGAGTTCATCCGCCATTCGCAGACGATGGGCGACAGTCGCGGCGAGGACGACGGCACCCACGCCTATATCCGCTACAACAAGGTGCGCGTGCCGCTCGACGCGATGCTCGGCGGCCCCGGCGAGGGGTTCAAGGTCGCGCAGGCCCGGCTCGGCGGCGGGCGCGTCCACCATGCGATGCGCACCGTCGGCAAATGTCAGCGCGCGATCGACATGATGCTCGAACGCGCGGTGTCGCGGCGCACGCAAGGCAAGCTGCTTTCCGAGCACCAGTTCGTGCAGGGGGCGATCGCCGATTCGATCATCGAGCTCGAGCAATTCCGCCTGCTCGTGCTCAAGACCGCGTGGATTATCGACAATGAACCGCATGGCGCGGCGCGCACGCATATCGCGATGTGCAAGGTGCAGATGGCGAAAGTCTATCACGACATCGTCCAGCGCGCGATCCAACTCCACGGCAGCCTGGGCGTCACGCTCGAAACGCCGCTCGCCGACATGTGGATGGGACTGCCCGCGATTGCGCTGGTTGACGGACCGACCGAGGTGCACAAAGTGCAGGTCGCCAAAGCCTATCTGAAGAATGCGACGCCCGCACCGGGGCTGTTCCCGAGCGAGCATATCCCGACCCGGCTGGAGGCGATCCGGGCGCGGGGCTGAGAGGAGAGTTCGCATGACCACCCGTCCCCTCGTTGACCGCGAGATCGCGCCATTGCTCGACATGTTCCCGCCGATCGATCTGGCATCGGCGCCGATCACCGAGCTACGCGAACAGGCGGGCCGGGCTTATGCCTTCATGCCTCCGCCCACGATCCTGCCCGAAGAGGTGACGATATCGTCGGTGCATGGCGGCCCGGACATCGCACTCTATCTCTATCGCCCGGCCGAAAGCAAGCCCGGCGGCGGCGCGATCCTGCATATCCATGGCGGCGGCATGGTCATGGGGTCGGCGCAGCAGATCCAGACGAGCCCGGCGATGCTGGCGGTGGCGGCGGGCGTGCCGGTGGTGTCGGTCGAATATCGGCTCGCGCCCGAAAACCCCTTCCCCGCGCCGCAGGAGGATTGCCATTCGGCGCTGGTGTGGCTCGCGGGACAAGCTGAGGCGCTCGGCTTCGACGCCAGCCGGATCGTCGTCGCGGGCGAGAGCGCCGGCGGCGGGCTGGCGGCAGCGCTGGCGATCATGGCGCGCGACCTTGGTGGGCCGGCGATTGCCGGGCAGTTGCTCACCTACCCGATGCTCGACCATCGCACGGGGAGCGACGCCTGTCCCTATGCCAATCCGACCACCGGCGAGTTCATCTGGACGCGCGCGAGCAATCGTTTCGGCTGGACCGCGCTGCAGGGCGATTACACCGCCGACGATGCGCGCAAGGGCTGGTTCTCGCCGAGCCTGGCCGAGGACCTGTCGAATCTGCCGCCCGCCTATATCGCGACGGGCAGCCTCGACCTCTTCTTCGACGAGAATCTCGACTATGCGCGACGGCTGGCTGCGGCGGGAGTGCCCGTCGAGCTGCACAGCTACGCCGGCGCGATCCATGCCTTCAACGCGGTGCCCGGCGCCGCGATCGCCGACCGGTGCAACGCCGGGCTGATGGCCGCCGCAGCAGCGATGACCGCCCCGACAGGAGAATAGAATGACCCCCGATCCGCTTTTCGATTTCACCGGCAAGGTCGCGCTCGTCACCGGCGGGTCGCGCGGACTCGGCTATCGCATGGTGAAAGCGCTCGCCGAGCGAGGGGCCGACGTGATCGTCGCGAGCCGCAAGCTGGAAAATTGCGATGCGGTCGCCGAGGAATGCCGCGCGCTCGGGCGCAAGGCGATGGCCTATGGCGTGCATTGCGGGCGATGGGACGAGATCGACGGGCTGATCGCCGCCACTTATGGCGAGTTCGGGCGCGTCGACATATTGATCAACAACGCCGGCATGTCGCCCGCCTGCCCCAGCCACGAAATGCCCGAAAATCTCTTCGATTCGGTGCTTAACCTGAACTTCAAGGGGCCGTTTCGTCTCGCAAGCCAGGTTGCGCACCGGATGAACGAGGGCGATGGCGGCTGCATCATCAACATCAGTTCGTCGGGCGCGTTGATGGCGCTGCCGATGGTGATCCCCTATGGCTCGGCCAAGGCGGCGCTCAACGCGATGACGGTGTCACTGAGCCGAGAATATGCGCCCAAGGTGCGCGTCAATACGATCAGCCCCGGGCCGTTCCTGACCGATATCGCGGAGGCCTGGGACGAGCGGAAGCGCGAAAAGCAGCCGGTGGCGCTCGGGCGCCCGGGACGGCCCGAGGAGATCGTCACGGCGGCGCTGATGCTGGCGAGCCCCGCGTCGTCCTACACCACCGGCGCGCTGGTGCGGGTGGATGGCGGGCAGCAATAATTCCCCTCCCTTCCAGGGAGGGGAGGAATTACCGCCGGAACCCCGCCAACCTTTGGTCGAGGATCGCTTCGGCTTCGCTGATGATCCGGTCGATCAGTTCCTGACAGGTCGGAATATCGTGGATCAGCCCCTGCACCATGCCCGCCCAGAAGACGCCCTTCGACAGGTCGCCGGTCTTGAGCAATTCGCGGCCTGCGGTGCCCGCGACCAGTTCCTGCACGTCGCCGAACTTGGCGTCGGGCTCGGCAAGGCGCCGCACCACTTCCTCGCTGACCGGGCTCTTGCCGACGCGGGCAGTGTTCTTGAAATTGCGGAAGATCAGGAAGCTGCCGCGCTCGTCGTTGTCGACATAGGCCTGCTTCACATTGTCGTGGACCGGCGCTTCTTTGGTGGCGCAGAAACGCGTGCCCATGTTGATGCCCTCGGCGCCGAGGCTGAGCGCCGCGATCAGGCCGCGCCCGTCGCCGAATCCGCCGCTGGCCAGCATCGGGATCTTCACCTTGTCGGCGGCGGCGGGGATCAGGATCAGGCCGGGAATATCGTCCTCGCCGGGGTGCCCCGCGCATTCGAAGCCGTCGATCGAGATGATGTCGCAGCCCGCCTTTTCGGCCGACAGCGCATGGCGGACCGCAGTGCATTTGTGCAGGATCGTCACGCCGTGCGGCTTCACCCGCGCCCAGATCTCGCGCACCGCCGGCGTGCCCGCGGTCTCCATGATCTTCACGCCGCTTTCGACGACGGCGTCGGCATAGGCGTTGTAATCGGGCGAGTTGATCGTCGGGAAGACCGTCAGATTGACGCCGAAAGGCTTGTCGGTCATCGACCGGCACTTCTCGATCTCGTCGCGCAGCGCCTGCGGCGTCGGCTGGGTCAGCGCGGTGATGATGCCGAGTCCACCGGCGTTCGACACCGCGCTCGCCATCTCGGCGGTGCCCACTGCCTGCATACCGCCCTGGACGATCGGATGCTCGATCCCCAGCATTTCCGTGATTCGCGTCTTGAAGCCCATCCGATTTCCCTCCAATAGTTATATAACTTGGTTATACTTCTAAACCCATGATGACAAGAGGTGTCCGATGACCGCTCCCCTGCCCCGCGCCGTTCGTGCCGACGAACTCGGCCCGCCCGAAAATTACACGCTCGTGGGCCATGATCCGGGCCCGCCCTCGCCCACTCAAGTGAGGATTTCTATCAGGGCGGCGGGGATCAGCTTCGTCGACGTGCTGACGGCCGGCGGCGGATATCAGGTGAAACCGCCGGTGCCCTTCATTCCCGGCAGCGAATGCGCCGGCGTGATCGAGGCGGTCGGCGCCGAAGTGACCGGGCTGGCGGTCGGCGACAAGGTCGTCGCGAGCGGTTGGGGCGGGATGTTCGCCGACGCGACCAACCTGCCCGCGCGGGTCGTGCGCAAGATGCCAGAGGCCCTCTCGTTCGAGGAAGCGGCGGTGTTCCCGGTGAGCTATGCGACCGCATGGCACGCGCTGGTCGATCGCGGGCAACTCAAGGCGGGCGAGACCTTGCTGGTGCTCGGGGCGGGCGGCGCGACGGGCTATGCGGCGGTGCAGATCGGCAAGCTGCTCGGCGCGCGGGTGATCGGATCGGCATCGGACGAGGCCAAGCGCGCGCTGGCTCAGGCGGGCGGCGCCGATGCGGTTGTCGAGGCGCGCGGCGACGACTGGCGCGAGGCGGTCAAGGCGGCGAACTACGGCAAGGGCGTCGATGTCGTCTTCGACCCCGTCGGCGGCGACGCAACCGATCCGGCATTCCGGTCGCTCGCGTGGAACGGACGGCATCTGGTGATCGGCTTTCCGGGCGGGATTGCCGCGCTGCGCACCAATCTGCCACTTCTCAAGGGCGCGAGTCTGATCGGCGTCGATGTGCGGCAATTCGGGATCTTTGAGCCCGAGAAGAGCGAAGCGAACCGCGACACCGTGTTCGCGCTGGCGGGCGAAGGCAAGCTGCGGCCGGCGATAGCGCGCGCCTATCCGCTCGAGGAATTTCGCGCCGCGATGGCAGATGCGGCAGCCGGCAAGAGCGCGGGGCGGATCGTGCTGGTGATGGGCTAGGCCCAGCCGGCCTCGATCGCGGTCAGCCGGGCGCGCCAGTCGGGCCCGGCTGGCAGCGCCTCAAACTCCCGCTGCAATCGCGCTACCAGCCCCGCCACCGGCTCGACCGCATCGATCAACCCCGCGCTTTGCCCGGCGCTCCAGATGTCGCGCCAGGGCATCACGCCCTCGGGCATCGGCGAACGGACATTGGGCAGCGCCTTCGCGTCGAGCCCGACCGCCTCGATCGACTGGCGCATCCAGTGCGCAGGCACGCCATTCATCGCCGCCGAGGCGACGATGTCGTCGGCATTGACCGCCGGGATCATGCTGCGATGTCCCTCGACCACCCCGCTTTCGGGCGTCGCGATGAAGCGCGTGCCCATGCAGGCGATATCGCCGCCGAGCGCGAGCGACGCGGCGACCCCATACGCGTCGGCGATGCCGCCCGCGACGATCAGCAGCCCGCTGAACATGCGCCGCACCGCGGGAACGAAAGCCATCGGAGTCAGGAATCCCGTATGACCGCCCGCACCGGCGCAGGTCAGCATTAGCCCGTCGGCGCCCGCCGCGATCGCCTTTTCGGCGTGCTTCATCGTGGTGACGTCGTGGACGACGCGCCCGCCCCACCCATGCACGCGCTCGACCAGCCCCGAGGGGTCGCCAAGGCTCGAGAGAACGAGCGGGACGCGGTAGCGTTCGAGCAGGGCGAGCCGGTCGGCTGCGGCGGGGTCCGTACCCCAGCGCGCGGGCATGTTGACGATCGGCGGCGCGCCGCCCGTGTCGGCGAGTGCTTTCAGATAGTCCTCGAACTGGTCGAACGGCGTGATCGTGCCGCCCTGCCAGCCGCCGATCACCCCGGCCTTGCAGCAAGCGGTCGCGAGCGGGACCGACGAAGCGAAGCTCATCGGCGCGCACATCAGGGGAAGCGCCAGCCGGTCGAACATCGCGGTCAGGCGGTCGCCTTCAACGCGTCGAGGACGCGGACATAATGGGTCGGATTCCACACATCCTGATCCTCGCCCCAACCGATGCCGCCGTCAATGTCCCAGCGCATCAGCTGGTTCACGCCATAACCCGCCTCGCTCATCGTGCTGACGGTGAAGCCTTCGCTCTTCATCTCGCGGCCATGTTCGTCGACCAGCTCGACCTGCATATGCGTGCTCCACCCGGTCCTGGGGCTGCGGAACACCCGCATGCGCGATTTGGCCGCGTCGAGGCTGCCAAAGCTGCCGTCGCGGCGGATCCAGCCGGCGTTCATCGGCGACCAGCCGTCGGCGTCGCCGTCCTGGACGCGCGCGAAACCAAGGAAGCCGGTCCCATCCTTGCGGTGGCCGAAGATATATTGGATGCGCCCGCGCCCGCGCTCGCGCTCGATCTCGCGCCAGCGCGCACCACCGGGATTTTTCACCCGCTCCATGTCATTGGCATAGACTTTGGGGCTCGCCGCATAGGGGCCGCCGCGCGGGCCCCAGGTGCGGTCGCGCACGCCGATGCCGTCGATGCGGATCTTCTCGCCGCGCAGCGTCATCCAGCCCTCGACATGGCCGAGCTGGTCGTAATGCGGGGTCGCCATGAAGGGCGGCTTGCCCGGCGGGAAGCGGTGCGGTTCGTGCAGGCCGCGGTGGGTGAAGTCGAGCGCGAAACCGCGCGACGGGTCCTCGTACTGCAGATGATATTTCATGCCCGGCTCGAGCATCTTGAGGCTGTAGCCCGGGCCATTCTTGTCGCCCGGAAAGACGATGTCGGTGAGATCGGGGGCGTCGGGCATCGGCGCTTCCTCGACCTTGCGGTAATAAGCCATGCGCGCCTGATCATACCCCTCGTCGTCCCACGCGAAGATGCGCCATGTCACCGCCTTGCGGTTCGGATAATAAGGCGCGTGGATCCAGCAGCCGATCTTGCGTTCGGGAATGCTGAACGACCACCAGTTGGTCTCGGTCTCATAAGGATCGTCGGAGAGCGGGTGGTAGCGGTCGTCCTCGGGCTTGAAGGCCAGATCGTCGGTCATGCGATACTCTCCAGTTCGTCGAGCGCGGCCATAAAGAGCTGCGCGATGCGGTTCACATCGGCGACCTTCGCGGCGTCGGCGATCACGCCCATGTCGAGATTGTCGCCGCTGCGCCGCGAGGTGATGTTGAGGAAGCGGCCCGAGCCGATGATCGGCACCGGATGATTGTGGCGCTGGGTAAAGCCCGCATAGCTGCGCGGCTCGGCGGGGCCGGGCACGTTCGACAGCGTGAGGTTGCCGGGGATCAGGCGCTTGCCGCCCGCGAGGCGGTCGGCGAAGGCGGCGCGGCGGTCGCGCGCGCCATAGAGCTTTTCGGCGGCGTCGAGCAGGGCCTCGTCGTGCGGGGTGCGGCGCATTTCGGCCGCCATCGAAGACTGAATCGCGCGGAGGCGTTCGACCGGGTCGGCGAGATGCGTCGCGAGATGGGGGTGGAGCGCGACGATGCGGTTGCCGAAATCGCCATGCTCCGCGCGGCGGTACGAGCGGGCCGAGTTCACGACGAGCGGTGCGTCGGGAAGCGCGTCGGTTTCGATCAGGTAATTTCGCAATGCGGTGCTGGCGAGCGCCAGGAAGATATCGTTGATCGTGGCATCGACCGCCTTGCCGACCGCCTTCACGCGCGCGAGCGGCAGGCTGATCGTGGCATAGCGGCGCTCGGCCGAGGTGGGGCCCGACAGCGCAAATTCGGGGGTCGGTTCGCGGTCGCCCTTATGCACTTCGAGCGCGGCAAGCGCTTCCTTGCGCCTCGCCGATTGTTCGGCGCGCAGGTCCGCTTCGGCTGCGAAACGCGCATCGGCCTTCTCGCGCCATTTCTCGGGCTCGGGCAGCCGTGCGTCGGCGAAGCGCGCGGTTGTGGGCGGCGCGGCGTCGCTGAGCAGGCGCATCACCGTCTGGAAGCCGATACCGTCGGCGACGCTGTGGTGCATCTTGAGATACAGCGCGCTGCCACCGTCGGCGAGGCGCTCGAAGATATGCACGGCGAAGGGTGGACCCGACAGGTCGAGGCGGCGCATGTTGAGCCTTGCCACCGCCGCGTAGAGGTCGGTTTCGCTCCATTCGCCGTCATGCGGTTCGACCGCGATCAGGTTGTCGAGATCGGCGCGCGCTACATCGGCCCAGACGTCGCTGTCATAGCCGTCGGGCGCTTCGTGCAGTCGCACGAGCAAAGGCGTCGCAGGCAGGCGGTCGGCGAACTGGCGGCGGAGCGCGGCGGCGACGTCGTCCTGCTGGTCGGCTGCCACATCGAGCAGGATCAGCGCGCCGACATGCATCGGCGAGGCGTCAGTCTCCGACAGGACCATGAAATGATCGTCGGGGCGCAGGCGGCGGATACCCGGCGCGAGTCGCAACGGATCGGATGCGCTCACCGCCTACCAGCCGGCCAGCGTCGCCGCGCGCGCGCGATGCTCGGCGGGGCTGCCGAGCCAGGCGCGGTCGGCCATTGCGCGGCGGAACCAGTAGTTGAGCCCATATTCCCATGTATAGCCGATGCCGCCATGCGCCGCGACCGCCGCGCGCGTCGCGCGGACATAGACGTCGCACAGATGCGCCTTGGCCATCGCCGCGGCGCGCGGCGCATCGGGAAGCTGCGCATCCCAGGCATAAGCCGCGTACCAGACGAGCGCGCGCGCCGGTTCGACGTCGAGCGCCATATGCGCGAGTTGGTGCTTGAGCGCCTGGAAACGCCCGATCGGCTGGCCGAACTGCTCGCGCTCCCTGGCATAGGCGACGCTCATATCGGTGACCTTCTGCGCGCCGCCGAGCGCGTCGGCGGCGACGAGGACGAGCGCGGCGTCGGCGAGGCGCGCGGTCATCGGGTCGGAGGCGGTGAAGAGGATTTCCCCAGCATCGTCCGCGATGGTGACCTTGGACATCGGGCGGGTGCGGTCGGCGGCCTTCACGGGTTCGATCGTTGCCTCGGCGGCAGGAACGAGGCGGATACCACCCGCGCGGTCGACGATCAGGAACAGGTCGGCGGCGCGCGCGCTCGGCGCATAGTCGCTGCCGCCGTGGAGCAGCGTCGCGACCTTGGTCCCGCTCGCCAGCGCCTCGGCATCGCCCTTGCCGCTCGCGGCGACCGCCGCGACCGCCAGCAATTGCCCGATCAGCGGCCCCGCCGCTGCGGCCTCGCCCACGACCTCGCAGACAAGCGCCGCGTCGAGCAGCCCCATGCCACTGTCGGGAACCAGCATCCCGCCGAGGCCGAGCGCCATCAGCGCATCCCAGCTTGCGCGGTCAAAATCTTCGTCGCCATCCGCAAAGGCGTGGATACGCTCCATCGGCCAACTCTCGGCGAGCGTGCCGCGCACCGCGCCCTGGATCGCCTTCTGCTCCTCGGTCAGGTGGAAATGCACGTCAGCGCTCCCCGCTCATCGCGAGGTCGCGCGGCAGGCCGAGGCCGCGTTCGCCGATGATGTTGCGCTGGATGTTCGACGCGCCGCCAGCGATCGAATTGCCGAGGCTGCCCATGATCTGATCCATCCATTTTTCGGGTCCGCGCGGCCCGCGATTGCCGCGCCCGCCCGCGCCCGCTGGCTCGAGGAAACCATGTTCGCCGATCAGTTCCTGTGCGAGCAGCGCCATTTCGTGCCCGATTTCGGTGAGCAGCAATTTCATCATCAGCGCGACCGGGCCGGGATCCTCGCCAGCGGCGGCGCAACTGAAGAGGCGGTAGCTCGAATAGCGGTGCGCGAGGACCGAGCCCTCGATCTGAGTTAGCTTGTCACGGACGATCGGGTCGTCGATGCGGCCCACTTCCTTGGCCAGATCGACCAGCTTGGCGAATTGCTTGCCGAGGCCGTCGGCGCCGCCGATGCTGGCGCGTTCGTGCTTGAGCGTCGTGCGGCTGACGTACCAGCCCTGCCCGCGTTCGCCGACCTGCCACGACACCGGCGTCTCGGCATCGTCGAAGAAGAATTCGCAGAAGGTGTTGTCGCCCTGTTCGCCGGTCATCTGGCGGATCGGGCGGCGGGTGACGCCGGGCTGGTTCAGATCGATGAGGAGGTAGGTGATGCCATCATGCTTGGGCGCGTCGGGCTCGGTGCGCACCAGCATGAACATGTGCGTCGACTGCATGCCCTGCGAGGTCCAGATCTTTTGGCCGTTGATGATCCATTTCGTACCGTCGGCCGAGAGTTCGCCCTTGGTCCGCACGCTCGCAAGGTCGCTGCCCGAGCCGGGCTCGCTATAGCCCTGCCCCCAAATATAATCGCCCTCGACCGTCTTGCGGATGAAGAGCGCCTTCTGCTCCTCGGTCCCCTTTTCAAGCAAAGTGGGCACGGTCATGCTCATGCCATTGCCGCCAACCTCCATCGGCGCGCGGGCGCGGGCGAATTCTTCGCGGATGACCTGTGCCTTGATAACATCGACCGGCTGTTCGGAACCGCCATGGACTTTCGGGATCGCGCGATAAAGATAGCCCGCGTCGGTCGCCTTGGTCCGGAAATCGCGGATGAAGGCCTTGAGGTCGGCGCCGCGCAAATCGGCGGCGGGGGGCCAGTGCGACGACAGGAAAGCGCGGACCTCCGCGCGAAAGGCTTCGGCGGCCTCGCCATAGCTCAGATCCATCGCTCGCTCTCCCTTATGACTCGCGAATCTATGCTTGAGTTATATAACTACGTCAACCATGTTGTGCGATGGGAGAAGCATGATAAGGGCCGCCGATGACCAACACGACCGATCCGATCCCGCATTATTTCGTCGCCAGCGACATGGGTTTCGACCCCACCGGCCTGTCGCGCAACCCCTGGTTCGCCGATGCCGTCGCGGGCGGGCCGATTTCGGCGCTGTTCGGCCATATCATCGAGCAAGCGGGCTTCGATCCCGGGTATGAGATTTGCCGCGTCACGATCGACATATTGGGCGTCGTGCCGCGCGCGCTGCTCACGCCGCGCATCGTCCCGGTGCGGCAGGGGCGGCAGGCGCAGCTTCACCGGATCGAATTATTCGCGGGAGAGAAGATGGTGGCGCAGGCGCATGTGCTGCGCGCGCGCCATCTCGACACGCCGGCCTTTCATCCGCCGCAGCCGCATCCCGCGCCCGAGGCGGTGCCCGAAGATAATTTCCTGATCGGCGCGAGCATGGCGGGCGCGATCCGGACGCGGCCGATCATGGGCCGGGTGCGCGAGCCGGGGCGCGGCGTGTCTTGGATGTGCATGAACGGTGAGGTCGTGGCGGGCGTGCCGGCCTCGCCCTTCGTCAAGGCATGCCTGTTCGCCGATTTCGGCAATGGCGTCGGCAGCGCGACGCACGCGCACGAGTGGAGCTACGCCAACCTCGACATCTCGATCCAGTTCTTCCGCATGCCACGCGGCGAATGGTTCTTGCTCGACGCGCAGACCGAGGGCGCGGGCAATGGCCATGCGGTGGCGCAGAGCGTGTTTGCGGATGCGGACGGGGTCTATGCCAAGGGGACGCAGACGGTGTTCGTCGGGCCGGGGCGGCCGCGGTAAAAAGTTCGTCATTGCGAGCGAAGCGAAGCAATCCAGGTCGGTTTACGCAGACTCTGGATTGCCGCGTCGCCTTCGGCTCCTCGCAATGACCGAGGTAGTTTATTCCCCGGTAAATACCGGCGCGCGTTTCTCGGTCACCGCCGCCAACCCCTCGCGATGGTCCTGGCTGCCGAGCAAGAGCGCCTGATTGGGCAGGTTCGCCTGCCATTCGGCCTCCATACTGCTTTCGAGCGCGCGCTGGATCGACTGCTTGACCGTCGCATAGCCGAGCGGCGCCGACGCCGCGAGTTCGCGCGCCAGTTCCATGCCGCGCGCGGCGAGATCGTCCTTGGCGACCACTTCGCTCGCCAAGCCAATGTTCAGCGCCTCCTCGGCACGCACCTGCTTGCCGCGCAGGCACATTTCCATCGCGCGACCGAGGCCGATAATGCGCGGCAACAGGAAGGTGCCGCCGAGTGGGGGCATGATGCCGAGCTTGATCCAGCTTTCCTGGAACATCGCGCTGTCGGCGGCGATGCGGAAGTCGCAGGCGAGCGCGAGTTCGCAGCCCACGGTGACCACCGCACCCTGCACGAGCGCGAGCGTCGGTTTAGGACAACGATAGATGGCGCGCGCGGCGCCCTGGAAATTGGCGTAAACCGTGTCCTTGATCTCGCTCGCGGACATGCCGGTCAGCCGCTGCAAAAAGGCGAAATCGGCGCCGACCGAGAAATGCTTGCCCTCGGCGGCGAAGACGATCGCGCGGACGTTGCGGTCGGTCGACAGTGCCGCAAAGGCGTCGCGAATCTCGCCGAGCATCTCGGGCGAGGAGGCGTTTCCGATATCGGCGCGTACGACGACGACCGCCGCGACGCCGGCATCGTGGCGGTCGATGCGAATATGCTGAAACTCAGCCATTGGGATTTTCGGCCTTCTTTTTCTCGCGCCAGATCATCGCGGTCGCGCTGGTCGACAACCCCATGTTGAGCGCCTCGGCATCGAGCGCCGCTTCGAAGGCCCAATCCTCGGCATTGTTGAGGTTCGCCTTCATATAGCGATAGCCCATGCGCGGCCCGTCGGCGAGGCGGCGGGCGGCCTTCATCGTCTCTTCGCGCAGCGCCTCGTCGTCGAACAGGCGCGTGTAGAGCCCCTTGGCGAAGGCCTCCTCACCCGACAATTTCTCACCCAGCAGGAAGAGTTCGCGCGCGACCCCGGTGCCGACGATCTTGGTCCAGAACCAGGTCGATCCGAAATCGCCGCCTGCGCCGATGCGGTCGAAAGCGGTGAGGAAGCTCGCGCTTTTGGCGGCGAAGCGCAGATCGCACGCCCCCGCGATGCCGATACCAGCGCCCGCCACCGGGCCGTTGATCATGGCGATCGTCGGCTTGGGCATTTCGTGGAGCAGCCGCGAGGTTTCCATGAAGGCGCGCAGCCGCACATGGCCCTGTTCGGTGCGACTGCCGCTGTCGGCATTGGCGGGCACGACCGCCTTGTCGGCGCCGCCTTCCTTGAGGTCGCCGCCGGCGCAAAAGCCCCTGCCCGCGCCGGTCACCACGACGCAGCCGACCGACGCATCGCGCGCCGCATCGGCGCAAGCGTCGGCGAGCGGCGCCATGATCGAGCTGGTCAGCGCGTTCAATCGGTCAGGCCGGTTGAGGGTGATGGTGCGGACCCCCGCATCATCGTCGATCAGGATTCCACTCATAATTCCCCTCCGTCCTCTCCCTCGTCATTGCAAGCGAAGCGAAGCAATCCAGGGCGGTTACGCCTACTCTGGATTGCCGCGTCGTTTCGCTCCTCGCAATGACGATGTGAAAGCGATCGGCGATCGGCTTCCGGTCAATCCCCGCCGAGTTCGCGGTGGCGCGCCAGCATGCGCACCGCCTTTTCGGCGAGTTCCTCGGGAACCTGCGGATAGAGCGGCTGCGGACGATCCTTGCTGGGCAGCGCGATGGTCGCGGTCGCGCGCACCGTCTCTTCGTCGCGCTGGTTGGTGAATTTCACCGCGACATCGACAAGATTCTGGCCGCCTTCCTGCCGCTTCGCCAGCACCTCGCCGGTGACGCGCTGGACGTCGCCCATATAGTTGAACTTGCGGATCTCGTCATGGATGTGGGTGATGACGGCATCGTCGCCGGCCCAGTCGCTGAGATATTGCCACAGGTAATTTTCGCGCATGACGCCATAGTCATAGGCCATCGGATTGCCGATCGCCTGCGCCCAGACGGGATCCCAGTGCAGCCGCTGTGCGACGTCGGGAATGCCATGCTCGTTCTTCACATAAAAGGCCGGGATGCGCTGGCGATTCTTGTGCGCGAGGCGGTTCGCGGTCGGCGCATAGGGCACAAAGCCATAGCCGCCGGCGTGGAAGCAGATGACGTCGGTGACCGTCAGCGGCCCCTTGGCCTGCAGCCCGACCGAATCGCCCTTCTCGACGCTTTCGAACCAGCGCTTTTCGGCCCCCTGCACGCGTTCGGCGGCATAGATGTCCTCGATCGCCTGCATTTCCTCGTCGGTGTAGCTCGCGGGCTCGATCGCAGAATATTTACCCTTCTTGGCCGCCGTCTTGCGTTCGGTCAGCACGCGCAGGATGCGATAGACCGCGACGACCTCGCCGCGCTGGTTGATCTTGACGTCGCGGCGGTTGGTGATGACCGAACGCCCGGCAAATTCGGACTGCTTGACCTCGCACGTCTCGTCGCCGTTGAAGCTGTAGATGGTGTCGCCCGGAAAGATCGGACGATAGAAATCCCATTGCGACCCCGACACGAAAACGTGGATGCCGCGAAACAGGGATTTTTTGAGCGCCTTAATCTCGTCGGGAATGGGGTCGCCCTTCATCGGCTTGTTGATGATGCCCGCCATCATGCCCGGCGCGATCACGCTGCCCCAGCGCGTCTTCTTCGCATAGGCGGGGTCGGTGTAGAGCGGTTTGTCGTCGCCCATGCCGTGCGCGAAGTTGCGGATATTATCCTCGGTGGCGGTCTGGATATATTCGCGGGTCTTGGCCGCCTGGTCGAATCCCAGCAGCTTGCGCTGCCGCTCGATATCCTCGTCCGTAATCTCGTAAGCGACGGCCTTTTGCCACTCATCGCTCTCTTTGATGTCGCTTTTCGTCTCGGCCATCGCATATCTCCCTTGTCACGAGTTATATAACTAGGTAATACATGCCTACCAATGACGCAAGGGGATAAAGCCGCAATGGAAGTTCGCCGCATCAGCGATGCCTTGAAGGTGCGCGCCGCGCACCAGACCGACGACATCGCGCACGACGATATTCAGCGGCAAATCACCTTCGCCGAATGGGACCGCGAGGCCGACGAGGTCGGCGGCGGGCTGGCGGCGGCGGGGCTGGTTCCCGGTGATCGCGTCTTCCTGCCGATCAGCAATGCGCATGCGGTGGAGATGGCGATCGCGGTGTTCGCGGTGTTCCGCGCCGGCGGCATCGCCTGCCCGATCAGCCCGCGGCTGAACCCACGCGAGGTCGCCGACTATGCCGCGCTGTGTACACCGCGCTTCTGCCTGACCGACGCGCCCGAGCTGGTCGCAGGTCTCGATCTGGCCGGATGCTGGCATGTCGATGCGATGCCGCGCGACCTGTCGGCGTTGCCCGACCAGGCGAGCCTCGACGCCGAGGCCGATGCCGAAATTCTCGGCACATCGGGCACCACCGGCAAGATCAAGGGCGTGGTCATTTCGCACCCCGACCTGATGACCAATGTCACCGGCTATAATATGGACCGCTCGCGCTCGACGCTGAACGCGCTGCCGCTGACCGGCTCGGGGGGCAATATCGGGATCGTGATGCTGCCCGCGCGCGGCGGCGCCACCGCGATCACCCAGCAGAAATTCGACCCCAAAGGCTTCCTCGAGTTGGCGCGCGAAAAGCGCCCCAACCTCGTCTATCTCGTCCCGTCGATGCTGCGGCTGGTGCTCGATCACCCCGATGTCGGCGATTATGACATGGCCGGGGTCCGCTATCTGATGACCGGCACCGCGCCATTGCCGCATGATTCGGTGAAACGCGCCGCCGACCTCTGGCCGCACCTGCGCATTCGCAACAGCTATGGCATGTCCGAAGGCGGCGTGGGCTTGGGCACGACCAGCCAGGAACAGGTGCTCAAACCCGGCTGCGTCGGCAAGCTGCCCGCGCATATGCAGATCCGCGGCGAAGACGGCCATGTCATCACCGAGGCGGGCGTCGTCGGTGAAATCTATGGCTGGCAGAAACATGCCCGGCGCTATTGGGCCGACGAGGAGGCGACCGCCGCGAGCTTCAAGGGCGGCTGGACCAAGACCGGCGATTTGGGCTTCGTCGACGAAGACGGCGACCTCATCATGGCCGGCCGATCGAAGGAGCTGATCATCCGTGGCGGCTACAATATCACCCCGCTCGAGATCGAGACGGTGCTGCATTTGCACCCGGCGGTGCAGCAGGCGGCGGTGGTCGGCGTGCCGCACGAGGTGCTGGGCGAGGATATTGCTGCCGCTGTCACGCTGCGCCCCGGCTGCGGCGAGGCGACGGCGGACGACATCATCGCCTTCTGCAAGGCCCATCTGGGCGACAACAAGGTGCCGCGCACGTTGGTCGTGATGGACCATATGCCGCTCAACCCGAACGGGAAGATCCTGAAGAAGGATCTCGCGGAGCCGCTGGCGAAGGCGGCGGAAGCGCGGCGTCGGGCGGCCTAGCTCTCCAACACTCATCATTGCGAGCGAAGCGAAGCAATCCAGGGCGGTTTAAGCCACTCTGGATTGCTTCGCTTCGCTCGCAATGACGATGTTCATCCCTTCAAACTCTCGAACGGCACATCCTTGTCCATCCGCACCTCGCCGGGCATCCCCAGCACGCGTTCGGCGATCTGGTTGCGCAGCACCTCGTCGGCGCCGCCCGCGATGCGCATCACGGTCGAGTAGATATAGTCATATTGGACGTCGCCCGTCGCCGTGTCGCCCGCCTCGGGCGCGATGCCCGCGAGGCCGCGCAGTTCGAGCGCGAATCCATTGGTCTTCTGGTAGCGCCCAGCATAGGCGAGCTTGACCATGCCCGCGAGCGCACCGGGGTTTTCGCCCTTCGACACCATCGTGCGCAGCCGCGCCTGGAAGAAGCGCTCGCCCTGCTCTTCGGCCAGCGCCTCGGCGAGCTGCTGGCGGATCGCACGGTCGTCGAGCATCGTGCCGCCATGGCCGTCGGGCGTCGACGCCGCATAGTCGATCAGCGGCTCGACCCCGCTGCGATGCGCGCCCGAGCCGAGCCGTTCGCCCATCAAGACGGTCATGCAGCAGGCCCAACCCTCCCCCTCGGCGCCCAAACGATTGGCGTCGGGGATGCGTACGTCGGTGAGGAAGGTCTCGTTGAACTCGCTCGCGCCCGAAATCTGGCGGATCGGGCGCGTCTCGATGCCCGGGGTCTTCATGTCGACGACGAAGAAGGTCAGCCCCTTGTGCTTGGGCAAGCTGGGATCGGTGCGCACCACGAGGATGCCCCAGTCGGTGAGATGCGCCCAGCTCGACCACACCTTCTGGCCGTTGACGATCCAGTCGCCCGAGCCGTCATCCGCACGCACCGCTTTCGTCCGCAGCGCCGCGAGATCGGAACCCGCGGCGGGTTCGGAGAAGAGCTGGCACCAGGTGATGTCGCCCTTCAGCGTCGCCTCGATGAAGCGCGTCTTCTGTTCGTCGCTGCCATGTTTCGCGATGACGGGGAGCGCCATCCCGGTGCCAATCGAGGTGAAGGGCCCTTTGGGCAGATGATATCGGCCCTCTTCCTCGGCGAAGATCACCGCCTCGGGTCCCGACAGGCCGCGCCCGCCGAGCGCCTTGGGGAAGGTCAGCCCCGACCAGCCGCCCGCATAAAGCGCACGCATCCAGGCGCGGCCACGATCGGCCTCTTCGGTGTCGGGCATCTTCTCGCCGGGGGTCAGCACATGCGCGGGGGCATGGGCGGCAAGCCAGGCGCGCGCTTCGGCACGGAAGGCGGCTTCATGCGCATTGTCGTTGAAATCCATCTTACGCCGCCTTTCCCTGGCTGCCGGGCTGGGCGTTCAGCAGGCGATCGGCCCAAAAGCCGCGATTGCCGAGGTGCACCGCGAGCATCCGTTCGCGCCGGTAATAGAAATGGCAGTTCGCCTCGAAGGTGTAGCCGATGCCGCCATGGACCTGGAGATTCTCGCGCGCCGCCATTTCGAGGCATTTGATGCCCGAGAGGCGCGCGGCGGCCGCCGCGGCGGGCAGGTCGTCGGGCGAGGATTCCGCCGCCCAGCCACCATAATAAGCGTTGGACCGCGCCAGCTCGGTCGCGACCGCGACATCGGCGAGCTTGTGCTTGATCGCCTGATACCCCGCGAGCGGACGTCCGAACATCTGGCGCTCCATCGCATAATCGCGCGCCATGGTCAGGCACGCTTCGGCGGCACCGGCGGCCTCGAACGCCGCCTGCACCGCCGCCTGGTCGATCAGCCGGTCGAGCTTGCCCATGCCGGGCATCGGCTCGGCGGCGGCATCGGCGAAGTCGAGACGGTAATGCGCGCGGAGCTGGTCGAAGCTGTCGAGCTTGGTGCGCGTCACCCCCGGTTGGTCGAGGTCGACGAGCGCAAAGCCGCCGCCCGCGAAGAGCACAACCGCGACATCGGCGATACCTGCGTCGGCGACCGGGGACTTGCTCCCGGTTAGTTTGCCGCCTTCCAGCGTCGCGCCGGTCGCGAACACCGGACCCGGCCCTTCGGCATAAGCAAAGGTCGCGACCGCCTCGCCGCTCGCGAGCTTGGACAGCCACGCCGCCTTCTGCGCGTCGCTGCCCGCGAGCCGGATCGCTTCGGCCCCGAGGATGATCGAGCTCATAAAGGGCACGGCCGCGTTGGCGCCGCCCAGCGCCTCCATGATGACGCCGAGGTCGAGCGCGCCGAGACCCAGCCCGCCATACTCCTCCGGAATCGCGGCGCCGAGGAAGCCCATTTCGGCAAGCGCGCGCCACAAGGGCTCGTCCCATTCGGCGCCCGAATCGATCAGCGTTCGGAGCCGGTCAAAGGACGACAGGTCCGAAAGCAGCGCCCGGGCTTGCTCGCCGAGCATTTTCTGTTCATCGCTAAGGTCGAAATTCATCGCAGGCCTTGCCCCTCCATATCGGTCTGTGTCATAGCGAGTTGTATAACTAGGTCAACCATGACGAATATCCGGAGAGGATCCGCTGGCCATGCAATATGAAACCATCCTGGTCGATGTCGCCGATCATATCGCGACGATCACGATCAACCGCCCCGACGCGATGAACAGCTTCACCAAGCGGATGATGGACGAATTCGAACATCTGTGGAAGTGGATCGGCAGCAACGACGATGTCCATTGCTGCGTGCTGCGCGCCGCGCCGGGCAAAGCCTGGTGCACCGGGGTCGACGTCAAGGAATCGCAGAAGGAGGGCGGCACCGTCGTCGACCTCGCGAACATCTGGCATTGCGAGGATCCCGGCAATTACCTCGGCCCCAAGTCGATGAAATGCTGGAAGCCGGTGATCGCCGCGGTCCACGGCATGGCGGCGGGCGGCGCTTTCTACTGGCTCAACGAGAGCGACATCATCATCTGTTCGGAGGAGGCGACCTTCTTCGACCCGCATGTCACTTACGGGATGACGAGCGCGCTCGAGCCGATCGGCATGACCTATCATATGCCGCTCCACGACGTGCTGCGCATGGTGCTGCTCGGCAATGACGAGCGGATCGGCGCCGGCACCGCGCTGCGTATCGGGCTGGTCAGCGAGATCACGACGCTCGAGGATCTGTGGCCGCGCGCGCAGGAACTCGCCGCGACGATTGCCGCCAAACCGCCTGCCGCGACCGCCGGATCGGTCAAGGCAATCTGGGAATCGCTCGACCTCCCGCGCTCGGTCGCGCTGCAGCAGGGCCTCAAATATTGCCAGATCGGCAATCCGGTGGGCGTGCCGCAGGTGAACCGCACCGCGCTCATGGCGGACAAGGCCAAGAAATTCACCGTCCGCTAGACGTAGCGTCAATTCTACTTGACGTTTACGTCAACGTCCGGTCATGGTCTCAACAAACAGGGTGAGGACTCGAACGCGCATGTCGATTTTATACGACGAGGGCCAGCAAGCGATCGCGACGGAATCGCGGCGCGTGCTCGAAGCCCGGGTGAACAAGGACGAGTTGCTGCCGCTGCTCGAGGTCACCGGAAAGTTTCACGACAGTTTCTGGAACACCGCGAAAGAACAGGGCTGGACCGCCCTCGCCCTTCCCGAGGCCTATGGCGGACTCGATCTCGGGCTCGTCGAACTCGGGCTGATCGCACATCAGGCGGGACGCAGCCTCAGCGGCGCGCCGTTCCTGACGGGCAGCTTCGGCGCCGCGAAGGCGATCGAACTGTACGGCAGCGACGAGCAGAAGGCGAAATGGCTTCCCGGCCTCGCGAGCGGTGAGACGATCGGCGCGATCGCCTTTGCCTCGGGATCGAACGCCCTGCCCGTCCTGCCGAGCGTGACGGTCACCGATCACCAGCTCAACGGAACCAAGACCGGTGTCGCCGGCGGACTCTCGGCTGACATCGCGGTCGTCTATGCCAATGGCCCCGGCATGCCGGTGCTCGTCGTCGCCGACCTCGCCCATGTCGAGCGGCGCGCGATCGACAGCTTCGACAACAGCCGCCTTTACGCCGACCTCGTCTTCGATGCGACGCCCACCGAAACCCTCGTCATCGGCGGCACGGCGCGCGATGCGGCGCTCCATATCCTGGCGCTGCAGGCGGTGATCACCGCGCACGAGCAGACCGGCGGCGCCGAGGCGATGATGGAAATCGCGCGCGACTATGCGGTGACGCGCCGCGCCTTCGGGCAGGTCATCGGCGCCTTTCAGTCGATCAAGCATCGCATCGCCGAGCTTTATGGTTTCGTCGAACTGGCGCGCGCCAACTGCATCCACGCGGCATCGCGCGAGGGCCAGGCCGATTTCATCACCGCCGCCGCCGCCGCGCGCATCTCGGCGACCGAGGCCTATGACACCGCGTCGCGCGACTGCGTGCAAATCCATGGCGGCATGGGCGTGACGTGGGAGCTGGGGCTCCACCTCCACACCCGCCGCGCGCGCAGCCTCGCCATCGAACAGGGCAATCTGCTGTTCTGGGAAGATATCCTCGTCGACCGCCTGACCGGAGAAGGTGCATGAGCGATTTGGAAGCCTATCGCGCCAAGGCGGCTGCCTGGCTGGAATCGATGGTCCCGACCTATGGCAAGGAAGCCCGCAAGGGCCTGTCGGTCGAAGAAGACCTCGCCGTCGGTCGCCAATATCAGCGCGCCAAGTTCGACGCCGGCTATGCCGGGATCAACTGGCCGACCGAATATGGCGGCCAGGGCCTCGGCCATCTCGAAAAGGTCACCTTCGACGGCGAGGAAATGAAGCACGGTTTCCCGAGCTTCTATTTCGGTATCTCGCTCGGCATGCCGATCCCGGTGCTGATGCAGTTCGGCAGCGACAAGGCGTTCGTCAAGGAACGGGTGCTGAAGGCGCTGAAGGGCGAGGAAATCTGGTGCCAGCTCTTCTCCGAACCCTCGGGCGGTTCGGATCTTGCCGGCCTGCGCACCAAGGCGGACGTCGACGGCAACGGCTGGAAGATCAACGGACAGAAGATCTGGACCAGCTGGGCGCAATATTGCGACTATGGCGTCATCGTCGTGCGCACCGATCCCAATGTGGCCAAGCACAAGGGGCTGACCTATTTCTGGGTCGACATGAAGGCGCCCGGCGTCACCGTGCGCCCGATCAAGCTCGTCGGCGGCGACAGCCACGTCAACGAAGTCTTTTTCGACGATGTGAAGATCACCGACGACCACCGCATGTCGCCGGTCGGCGGCGGCTTTGCGGTCGCGATCGCGACGTTGATGATCGAACGCTATGTCGCGACCGACAGCGCCGGTTTCGGCCCGCACCTCAACCTGTTCGTCGATCTCGCGAAAGATACCGAACTCAACGGCAAGCCCGCGATCGAGGACGGCCGCATCCGCCAGCAGATCGCGCGCAACTATGCGATGCGCAACGGACTGCAGTCGATCACGGCGCGCGCGATGGCGATGATGCAGGCGGGCATGGTTCCGGGGCCCGAAGGCTCGCTCAACAAGCTCGTCGCGGTGCGCTCGCGCCAGAAACTGTCTGAACTCGCCATCGACCTGCAGGGGTCGGGCGGTTTCGCTTATGACGACCATGCCTCGCAAAAGGAGAATTGGACGTCGAGCTGGATCAACGCCCCCACCGGCCGCATCGCCGGCGGCTCGGACGAAACCCTGCTCAACACCATCGCCGAAAAGATCCTCGGCCTGCCGCAGGACCATCGCCCCGACAAGGGCGTGCCGTTCAACCAGATTCCGGCCTGAGGAGGCACGCGCATGAAGATCGACAATAGCATCGCAGCCGTCGTCACCGGCGGGGCCTCGGGCCTCGGCCGCGCGACCGCCGAGGCGCTCGCCGCATCGGGGGTGAAGGTCGCGATCTTCGACATCAACGACGCACTCGGCGAAGAGGTCGCAGCGGCGATCGGCGGGCTGTTCGTCCATGTCGACATCACCGACGAACAATCGGTGCTCGACGGCTACGCCACCGCGCGCGCGGCCCATGGGCAGGAGCGCGTCTGCGTCCATTGCGCGATGACCTCGCGCCGCGGCAAGACGCTGGCGTTCGACAAGGCGAGCGGCAGTTTTCGCCGTACCCCGACTGAGGATTATGCTTATGGCGTCGCGGGCATCCTGACCGCGAGCTATCGCATCGCGTCGATCTCGGCCGAGGGCATGGCGACCCTGTCCGAACTCGA
Organism: Sphingopyxis sp.; assembly: GCF_050725615.1. Lineage (GTDB taxonomy): Bacteria > Pseudomonadota > Alphaproteobacteria > Sphingomonadales > Sphingomonadaceae > Sphingopyxis. Next base: position 7,657 of record NZ_JBOHHU010000035.1, on the reverse strand, counting down.
GGACGGCGAACGTGGCGCAATCGTCCTCACCGCTTCCGTCGCGGCGCAGGACGCACAGATCGGCCAGGTCATTTACGGCTCGGCGAAGGCCGGCGTAAACGGCCTCGTCTTGCCGATGGCGCGCGACCTGATGGACCTCGGCATCCGGGTCAATTCGATCATGCCCGGCGTATTCAGCACCCCGCTGGTCGCCGGCCTGCCCGAACCGGTTCTCGCCAGCCTCGGCGCGTCGGTCCCCTTCCCCAAGCGGCTCGGCAAGGCCGAGGAATATGCCAGCCTCGCGATGGAGATGGTCCGCAACAGCTATTTCAACGGCCAGGCCGTCCGGTTGGACGGCGCTATCAGAATGGCCCCGCGTTAATCGTCGAACTCCCCTCGAAGAAGGAAATCTGTGATGACCGAAGCCTATATCATCGACGCCGTCCGCACCCCGCGCGGGATCGGCAAGCCCGGCAAGGGCGCGCTCTCGCACCTCCACCCGCAGCATCTCGCCGCGACGGTGCTGAAGGCGATCAAGGAGCGCAACAATCTCGACACCGCGACGGTCGACGACATCATCTGGTCGACCTCGACGCAAAAGGGCAAGCAGGGCGGCGACCTCGGCCGCATGGCCGCGCTCGCCGCGGGTTATGACACCAAGGCCTCAGGCACGACGCTCGACCGTTTCTGCGGCGGCGGCATCAGCAGCGTGAACTTCGCCGCAGCGACCGTGATGTCGGGCATGGAAGATTGCGTCATCGCCGGCGGCACCGAAATGATGAGCTACACCGCGCAGATCGGCGCCGAGGAAGCCAATGCCGGCCTCAAGCCGCTCGGCATGGGGTCGGGCAACGCTGCGCTCGACGCGATCCACCCGCAGTCGCACCAAGGCGTGTGCGGCGACGCGATCGCCGCCCGCGAAGGCATCAGCCGCGAAGCCGTCGATGCGCTCGCGCTCGTCAGCCAGCAGCGCGCCGACCGCGCGATCAAGGAAGGCCGCTTCGCCAAGTCGGTCGTCCCCGTCTATAACGAGGACGGCAGCGTCGCGCTCGACCGCGAGGAATTTCCGCGTCCCGAAACCACCGCCGAGGGCCTCGCCGGCCTGAAGGCCAGCTTCGGCGCGCTCAAGGACTTCGACCTCGGCGGCGGGGTGACCTTCGGCAAGCAGATCCAGCGCGTCTATCCCGACCTCGAATGGGAAGGCGTGCATCATGCCGGCAACTCGTCGGGGGTCGTCGACGGCGCCGCCGCGCTGCTGCTCACGTCGAAGGACTATGCCGACAAGCACGGCCTGAAGCCGCGCGCGCGCATCGTTGCTTACGCGAACCAGGGCGACGACCCGACGCTGATGCTCAACGCCCCGGTCCCGGCGGCGAAGAAGGTGCTCGAAAAGGCCGGCCTGACCACCGACGACATCGACGTCTGGGAAATCAACGAAGCCTTTGCCGTCGTCGCCGAAAAGTTCATCCGCGACCTCGAACTCGACCGCGAGAAGGTGAACATCAACGGCGGCGCGATGGCGCTCGGCCACCCGATCGGCGCCACCGGCTCGATCCTGATCGGCACCGCGCTCGACGAACTCGAACGCTCGGGCGGGCGTTATGGCCTGGTCACGATGTGCGCCGCGGGCGGCATGGCGCCGGCGATCATCATCGAACGCATGTGATTGAAAATCCCCCCTCCCGCTTGCGGGAGGGGTCGGGGGAGGGCCTGTTGATCAGGCGCCTCGCTCCGTGACAAGCCCTCCCCTAACCCCTCCCACAAGTGGGAGGGGGACTTAGAACGGCCCGCGCACCGCGATCGTCCGTGCCGGGTTATAGAGGTTGAGGAACATCGTCCGGCCGTCGGGCGCGAAACACACGCCCGACACCTTGGTCGCCGCGCTCACCCGCGCAAAGGGATAGACCGCCCCCTCGGGCGTCACCCCGCGCAGCCAATTGTCGGGCCGACTGCCCCGCCGGTCCTCGCAGACCATCAAGTCGCCGTTCGGCGCAACGCTCAGATTGTCGCCGAAGCTGAAATGCTCGGGATCGGTCGTCTCGACGAACAATTGCAACTGCCCCGGCTGAGCCGTCTCGGCGGCCGTGCCTTCGACGAGCGACGGGCGATAGCGCATGATCTGCCCGCGCCGCGCCGGGCCGCCCGAGGTGCAGGTGAAATAGATTTCGCCGTCACCGCTGTGCACGCCCTCACCGCGCGCGAAGATCGTCGCGCCGGCTTTGGCGCCGCGCTTGCGCAAATCATCCTTCGGGCTCTCGACCTCGTCGAGGTCGATCCAGCGCACGTCGTGCCAGCCGCCGGTCGCCAGCACCGGCCGCGTCCAGTTGCGCGTATCGGACAGCGCCGGGTCGATCAGCGCCAGCGCCTGCAATCGCCCGCCCTTTTGGAGCTCGCCCGGCACAGCGGGCAGGAAGCGGTAGAAGAGGCTGTCTTGCCGGTCCTCGGTCATATAGACCGCGCCGCTCCGCAGATCGACGACTGCGGCCTCATGGTTGAAACGCCCCATCGCCTTGATCGGCTCGGCGGTGACCAGCCCGCCGGGCGCGACGGGCATTTCGAACACCCAGCCATGGTCTTCCTTGTGCCGCCCGCCGGCGCGCGAGACATCCTCCTCGCAGCTGAGCCAGGTGCCCCATGGCGTGATGCCTCCTGAACAATTGTAGATCGTGCCGACCAGCGACAGATATTGCTCTGCGACTTCGAGGGTCGCGGGGTCGAGGATGATCGTCGAGACGCCCCCCGGCAATGCTTCGCCGCCACCGCCGCGATAACAGTCGAACGCCGCCGCATCGCCGACGGACCCGACGGGACACGCGCCATGCTTGAGTTCGTCGGCACCGAGTTCGTGGTTGCGCATCAGGCACAGCCGCCCGTCGGGCAGCGCCGTGCAGCCCATGCCGTCGGCGCTGTTCGGCACCTGCCGCCCGTCGCTCATCGTCTGGCCATATTGCGACAGGATCTTGTACGAAAAGCCGCGTGGCAGGTCGAGGATGCCCGCCGGGTCGGGAATGGGCGCGCCGAAACGGTTTTCGCTCGCCAGCATCGCGGCGGAGACATGGCGGCTGTGCAGCGCGAGGCCGGCGAAGGCCGTGGCCATCAGCCCCTTGGCGAAGCCGCGGCGATCGAGTGCGGAGGCCCGTTCCATGGCCGCGCGATAGGAGCTTGAGGTGACAGCCGGGCTGCGAAAGCCTGACAATTTGGCGACATTTTGAAGTTGGCTGGCACATTAGTGCAACATTCGGCGCGGCGACATCGGAGGAGTCGAATCCGCTATCCCGGCGGCAAAGAAATCCTTTCCCTCCTAAGGGTTCCTTGGGCCTTGCACTGCCCCCTTTGCGTCGGCATGGCCAAGGGGACATATTGGGAGAAAAAGACATGGCAGGTCCGCTTCAGGGTATCCGTATCATCGAATTCGCCGGTATCGGCCCCGGCCCTTTCTGCGGCATGATGCTCGCCGACCATGGTGCCGAAGTCATCCGCATCGACCGTCCCGGCGGCTTCATGGATCCGCGCGATCCGCTGTCGCGCAATCGCACCTCGATCTCGCTCGACATGAAGAATCCCGAAGCCGTGCAGATCGCCCGCGACCTCTGCAAAAGCGCCGACGGGATCATCGAGGGCTATCGTCCCGGGGTGATGGAGCGGTTGGGACTCGGCCCCGACGTGCTGCTCGGCGACAATCCCAAGCTCGTCTATGGCCGCATGACCGGCTGGGGCCAGTTCGGCCCCTATGCGCAGGCGGCGGGCCACGACATCAACTATATCTCGCTCTCGGGCGTGCTCCACACGATCGGCCTCGCCGGGCAAAAGCCGGTGCCGCCGGTCAATTATGTCGGCGACTTCGGCGGCGGCGGCATGATGCTCGCCTTCGGCATGTCGAGCGCGCTGCTCCATGCCGCCAAGACCGGCGAGGGTCAGGTGATCGACTGCGCGATGACCGACGGGTCGGCGCTGCTCGCGGGCATGAGCTGGTGGTTCCACGGCGCGGGCATGATCCAGGATCAGGCCGGCGTGAACCGGCTCGACGGCGGCGCGCCTTATTATGACACCTATACCTGCAGCGACGGCAAGTTCATCTCGATCGGGTCGATCGAGCCGCAATTTTACGCGCTGCTGCGCGCCAAGACCGGGCTCGACGCCGACCCCGATTTCGACGTGCAGGACGACCAGGAAAATTGGCCCGCCAAGAAGGCGAAAGTCGCCGCGCTGTTCGCGACCAGGACGCGCGACGAGTGGTGCGAACTGATGGAGATGACCGACGTCTGCTTCGCTCCCGTGCTGTCGCTGAGCGAGGCGCCGCACCATCCGCACAATGTCGAGCGCGAGACCTTCGTCACCGTCGCGGGCGTGCCGCACCCGGCTCCCGCGCCGCGCTATTCGGCGACGGTCAACGCCATGCCCCGCCCCGCGCCGGTTCCGGGCAGCGACGGTGATGCGGTGCTCGCCAAGCTCGGTTATGACGCCGACAAAATCGCGGCATTGCGCAGCGGCGGCGCGGTGCGCTGACTTGCACGCGGCGACGGTGAGGCGTAGCCTGCCGTCGCCGACAAGGAGAGAATAATGGGCGAATTTCTGAGCGTCGAGCGGCGCGGCAAGATCGCGATCCTGACGATGATCAAGCCCGAGAGCATGAATGCGATCGGCACCCACGAGGATTGCCAGGATATCATCGACACGCTGCGCGCGCTCGGCGACGACCGCAGCGTCAGCGCGATCATCCTGACCGGTAGCGGCAAGGCGTTCAGCGCCGGCGGCAATTTGAAAGGCATGCAGGAACGGCAGGGCATCGGCGTCCTCGACCAGCCCGATTCGACCCGCGCCAATTATCGCAAGGGCGTGCAGGCGGTGATCCGCGCGCTGATGGACTGCGAAGTCCCGATGATCGCGGCGGTCAACGGCCATGCCATCGGGCTGGGCGCCGACCTCGCCTGTACCTGCGACATCCGCATCGCCGCCGAGAGCGCGAAATTCGCGTGCAGCTTCATCAAGGTCGGCATCGTCCCCGGCGACGGCGGCGCCTGGCTGCTGCAGAAGATCCTCGGCTATCCGCGCGCCGCCGAGCTGTTCCTGACCGGCGACCGCTTCGACGCGGCGCAGGCGAAGGAATATGGGCTGGTCACCGAGGTGGTGCCCGACGCCGAATTGCTCGACCGCGCGATCGCGATCGCCGAGCGCATCGTGTGCAACCCGCCCCGCGCGCTGCGGCTCACCAAGCGGCTGCTCCGCGAAGCGCAGCATAGCCGGATGAGCGACATCCTCGAACTCAGCGCCGCCTATCAGGCGATCGTCCACGAAACCGCCGACAACCGCGAGGCGATCAACGCCTTTGTCGAAAAACGCCCGCCCGTTTTCACAGGAGACTGACCATGCTCGCCGAGCGCGTCGTGCCGCTGTCCGGCATCCACAATTTCCGCGACTATGGCGGCTATGACGTCGAGGGCGGCGGCAAGCTGCGTAGCGGCATATTGTGGCGGTCGGCGCATCATCAGGACGCGAGCCCGGCCGACCTCGACGCCATCGACGCGCTCGGGATCGAGACGATCATCGACCTGCGCGGCGACGACGAGCGCGCGGCGCATCCGTGCAAAAGGTCCGACGGCTTTTCGGCGCGGGTGCTCTACGCCGACGGCAATACCGCCGGCCTTGCCCCGCATCTGCAGGCGGCCAAGGGCACGATCGACAACGAGACCGCGCGGGCCCGGATGATCGATACCTATGCGGGTATGCCGTACCGCCCGGTGCTGGTGAACACGCTGCGGCTCTATCTCGCCGCGCTCGCCGAATATGACGCGCCGAGCCTGGTGCATTGCGTCGCGGGCAAGGACCGCACCGGCTTTGCGGTGGCGATCGTCCACCGGCTGCTCGGCGTGCATGAGGACGACCTCATGCACGATTATCTGCTGACCAACAGCGCGGGCAGGATCGAGGAGCGGATCGCGCAGGGCGGCGACGTCATCCGCGCGCGCTACAACGCCGAGATTCCCGACGATGCCGTGCGCACTTTGATGTCGGTCAACCCGATCTTCCTCGACGCCGCGCTGGCGACGGTGCGCCGCGACCATGGCGACATCGCGACCTATGCCGAGGTGGTGCTGAACCTGACCCCCGAAATGCACGAGGCGATGGTCAACAAGCTGGTGGCGTAAGGGGGATCATCCCCCCTTCACCAGCACCCCGCCTTTGACCACCGCATCGACGCTTTCCAGCTCGCGCACGTCGGCCAGCGGATCGCCATCGACCGCGATGATGTCGGCGTAGCGGCCGACTGCGATCGCGCCGACATCCTTTTCCCGGGTCAGCGCCTCGGCGGCGTTGCGGGTCGCGGCCTGGATCGCCTCCAGCGGGGTCATGCCATATTGGACCATGATCTTGAACTGGCCGCCGACCAGCCCGTGCGGCATCACGCCGGCGTCGCTGCCGAACACCATGCGCACCCCGGCCTTGTGCGCCTTGCGGAAATTGTCGCGCTGCGCCTGTGCGATCTCACGATCCTTACGCAGATTATCCTCGAGCACGCCATTCTTGGCGCCCTCGGCCTGGGTGTAATCGGTGTTGTAGATGTCCATCGAGAACCACACCGGCCGCTTGCGCGCGACCGCCATGCGGATGCCCTCGTCATCGACCAGGCTGGCATGTTCGATCGTGTCGATGCCCGCACCGATGGCGGCGCGGATGCCCGATGCGCCATGCGCATGGGCGGCGACCTGCAGGCCCCATTGATGCGCCTCGTCGGCGATGGCTTTCAGCTCGGCCTCGCTCAATTGTTGCTGACCGGGTTCGGTGTTGCGCGAAAAGACGCCGCCGGTCGCGCAGACCTTGATCACCTCGGCGCCATATTTGCGCTGGCGGCGGACCTGGTAGCGCAACTCGTCGGGGGTATCGCCGATACCCTCCTTCTTCGCATCGTCCTTCTCGAAGCTCGGCGGGAAGAAGGTCGAATCGCAATGGCCGCCGGTGGCGCCGAGCGCATAGCCCGCGCCGATGATGCGCGGCCCAACGGCGTAACCCGCCTCGATCGCCTGCTTCAGCCCGATGTCGTTGCGCTCCGACGAGCCGACGTTGCGGATCGTCGTGAAACCCGCGTCGAGCATGTCGCGCGCATTCTTGACGGCGGTCATGCCCCAGAAGCTGTCGGTAAATTCGAGCCCATTATAGCCGCCGATATCGGCGGGGCCGTCGATATGGACATGCATGTCGATCAGGCCCGGCAGCAGCGTCCGGTTGCCGAGGTCGATATGCTTGACGTCCGATCCCCAGCGCACCGTGCGCGCATCGGCGATGCCGGTGATGCGGCCGTCGGGACCCACGAAGATCGCGGGAAAGTCGATCGTCTTGCCGGTCAGCACATCGACATAATGCGCCGCCGTGATGACGGTCTTGCCGCCGCTGTCCTGCGCCTGCGCCGGAGCCGTCGTGGCCACGACAAGCGCGGCGGCGCCAAAGGCGATTCCCCGCAGAAAAGTCCCGAACTTCACACTGGATTGCATATCTGACCCGCCTGTTTTCTGGTGCCCGCGACGGTGATGGCAAAGGCGAGGAAATTAGGACAGCGGAAAATGCGATATGCGCAGCCGTTGCGTTCTTCGTCATCCCCGCGAAAGCGGGGACCCGCCTTCTCTTCGTGCCTTTGCGCCTTTGCGTGAGTCAAAAAAGAAAATCTCCCGCAAAGGCGCAAAGG
>NZ_JBOHHU010000034.1:0-38629 GCF_050725615.1 Sphingopyxis sp. | reverse complement strand
CCACCGCGTCGGCCCGGGCGCGGTGGAGGATGGTGGCCGGGAGGGTCGCCGCATGGAAAATATGGTCGGCCTCACCCAGCAGCCGCGCCGCGCGCAGGGTCAGGTCGTCGGGGTCCGCGCTGGTCAGCACGATCGTTTCGAGGCGGCTTGGCGCAATCTCGGCGCCTTCCTGGAGCCATATTCCGACCTTGCCAGCCACATCACCATTGAGCGGGTCGAGCATGCCGCCCGATGCCAGCGCGGCGTCGATCGCGCGTCTCCGGTCGGCGGCAGCAGGCCAGCGCGCTTTCATCGCATCGCGCGCGGCATGGAGCGCCGATGCGAGCGCGCCAAGCCGTTCCGGCAACAGCGCCTCGATCCGCTGGCGCACCGCTTTCGCCAGTCCGGCCGAGGCGCCGCCCGTCCCGATCGCGATGGTCACCGGCGCGCGGTCGATGATCGCGGGGGTGGTGAAATCGCACAGCTCGGGGCGGTCGACGACATTGACGAGCAAGCCGCGCGCGCGAAGGTGATCGGCGGCCGCGCGCGCCGCCGCGTCGTCGTCGAGCGCGACGAAAGCGATCGTCGCCCCCGCCTCCCAGGCCGGAACGATCCGCCCGCCGGCGCGCGCGATCAGCCGGGCCTTGGCCTCGGCGGCTTCCCCTTCCCCGACCAGCACGACCGTGCGGCCGCTGAGGTTGAGGAAGATTGGAAGCTGCTCCACGGCCTCAGTCGATCCAGTCGGGGACGCGCTCGGCGGCCATGATCGTGCCGGCGGCGATGCGGTCGGCCACGACGGCATAGCGGTCGCCGTCGACAAGCACCTCGGGCACCAGGCTGCGGCTGTTATAGGTCGATGCCATCGTCGCGCCATAGGCCCCCGCCGTGCGGAACACCGCGAGGTCGCCCGATTCGACCACGTCGACCACCCGGTCGCGCGCGAAGGTGTCGCCGGTTTCGCACACGGGGCCAACGATCGACGCGGCCATCGTCTCGCCGGTCGGCTTGACCGCGACGAAGTCGTGATAGGCATCATAGAGCGCGGGGCGCGCCAGGTCGTTCATCGCCGCATCGACGATCACAAAGGGGTTGGTCGCGCCGGGCTTGACCCACAAGACTTCGGTCAGCAACACTCCGGTGTTGCCCGCGATGACGCGGCCGGGTTCGAACATCAAGGTGACGTCCCAGTCCCTGGTCACCCGCGCGACCATCGCGCCATATTCGGCCGGGCTCGGCGGATTGTCCTCGGCCCTGTAAGGGACGCCGAGACCGCCGCCCAGGTCGACATGGGTGATGCTGTGTCCCGCCGCGCGCAACTCTGCAACCAGCTCGCCGACGCGCTCGAACGCCGCCTCGAGCGGGTCGAGGCTGGTCAGCTGGCTGCCGATATGCACCGCGATGCCGCGCATGTTGAGCCCCGGCAGCGCCGACAGCCGGCCAAAGATTTCGGGCGCCACATCGATGCCGACGCCGAACTTGTTCTCGGCCTTGCCGGTCGAGATCTTGGCGTGGGTGCCAGCGTCGACGTCGGGATTGACGCGTAGCACCGCCGGCGCGCTCATTTCCTTGGCGAGCGCGATCTCGGCGAGCGCGACGCCTTCGGGTTCATGCTCGATATTGAACTGGCCGATGCCGCGATCGAGCCCCTGCGCCAGCTCGGCGCGCGTCTTGCCGACGCCCGAAAAGACGATGTCTTCCGCCGCCATGCCCGCTGCGAGCGCGCGTTCGAGTTCGCCGCCCGACACGACGTCGGCGCCATAGCCCTGCCGCGCGAGCACGCGCAGCACGCCGAGGTTGGGATTGCACTTGATCGCGAAAGCGAGGTGCTTCTTCGGCACATCCTTCAGCCCGTCACGAAACGCCTGCGCGTGGCGTTCGAGCGTCGCGCGCGAATAGACATAGACGGGGGTACCGATTTCCTCGGCAATGCGCGGCAGCGGAATATCCTCGGCGTGCATCACGCCGTCACGAAGGTCAAAATGGTTCATTTGGAAAAGTCCTGAAACTCAGCCCGGAGGGGGCAAATCAAAATCGTCGGGTTCGCGTTGTTCCGAACGTTTGAGAAGTTCGTCGCTGCGCGCGGGCCGGGCCTGCGCGTCAGGCGTCGTGAGTTCCTCCGTGGTTGGTTGTGTCTTGGCGCCGACGGCGAGCGGCGGCGGGGCCTGGCCGGCGACGGGCTTCAGATCCTCGCGCTTGCCACAGGCGCCGAGCGCCGCGACGCAGACGGCGCCGGCCGTCATCAGAGCGAGGGCTTTCGCCATTGCCATCATCATTCCTCCAGCGCGGCGCGGGCCGCAGCGATGGCTTGCCTTACCCGTTCGGGCGCCGTCCCGCCATAGCTGGTACGGCTGGCGACCGACGCCTCGACGGTGAGCGCCGCCAGCGCTGCGGGAGTCACCGCAGCATGGATCGCACTCGCTTCCTCGGGCGGCAGCGCCGACAGCTCAACGCCGAGCGCTTCGGATCGTTTCACGCACGCACCGACAATATGATGCGCGTCGCGGAACGGAACCCCCGCCTCGCGCACCAGCCAGTCGGCGAGGTCGGTCGCGGTCGAGAAGCCCGACGCCGCGAGCGCGCGCATGCGGTCGGTGCGGAAGGTCAAGGTCTCGATCATGCCGGTCATCGCCGCGAGCGACAGCGACAGCGCGTCGAAGGCGCCGAACACCGTTTCCTTGTCGTCCTGCAGATCCTTCGAATAGGTGAGCGGCAGGCCCTTCACGATCACCGCGAGGCGCTGGAACGCGCCGAGCAGCAGGCCGGCACGCCCGCGCACCAGTTCGGCGGCGTCGGGGTTGCGCTTCTGCGGCATGATCGAGCTGCCGGTCGACCAGGCGTCGGGCAGGCTGATGAAGCCGAAAGGCTGGCTCGCCCAGATCACAATCTCCTCGGCGAGGCGCGACAGGTGGATCGCGGTGATCGAGGCCGAGGCGCAGAATTCGAGCGCGAAATCGCGGTCCGACACCGCGTCGATGCTGTTCGCCATCGGGCGGTCGAAACCGAGCGCAGCGGCGGTCGCAGCGCGATCGAGCGGGAAGCTGGTGCCCGCAAGCGCGGCGGCGCCGAGCGGCGATTCGTTGAGCCGCTTCGCCGCATCGGCGAAGCGCGAACGGTCGCGACCGAACATCTCGACATAGGCGAGCAGATGATGGCCGAGCGTCACCGGCTGCGCGACCTGCAGGTGGGTGAATCCCGGCATGATGCTGGCGGCATGTTCGTCGGCGCGTGCGAGGAGCGCGGTCTGGATCGCCTTCAACCCGTCGTCGATGCGCGCGCAGGCGGTGCGCGTCCAAAGACGGAAGTCGGTCGCGACCTGATCGTTGCGCGAACGCGCGGTATGGAGCCGCCCGGCGGCCTCGCCGACGATCTCCTTCAGCCGCGATTCGACAGTCATGTGAATATCTTCGAGCGCGAGGTCGACCGGCACGCCGTTCGCCGCGAACTCCTCCGCGATCTGCGCGAGGCCGGCGTCGATCTTCGCCGCATCGTCGGCCGCGATGATCCCGGCCGCGCCGATCATCGCCACATGCGCGCGGCTGGCCGCGATATCTTCTTCCCACAGGCGCTTATCGACGGGGATCGACGCGTTTATCTCTTGCATGATCGCTGCGGGACCGGCACCGAAGCGGCCGCCCCACATGCTGTTGCTGTTCGGAGAATCCGCCATCCGCCGCGTCCCAAGCCTTGTCCCTGCGACCCTCGCGCTGTTGCTGGCCGGATCGATCGCGGGCTGCGATAGGGAAAAGCCCGTCGGGGAGCAAGCGGCCGCAAGCCAAGCAAATGTTTCGCCCGCGCAAGCGACGGATGCAGCCGCCCGGCACTTCGTCCATCAGGTCATGCGCGAGCATAAGGGCAAGCCCGCGCCCGCTGCGGTGTTCGCGGGACCCGACGACGCGCCGACCACGCTCGCGGCGTTTCGCGGCAAGCCTTTGCTCGTCAACCTGTGGGCGACCTGGTGCGCGCCCTGCGTCGCCGAAATGCCGACGCTCGACAAGCTCGCCGCCGCGCAGGCCGACACGCTCACGGTGATCGCGGTCGCACAGGATTTGCAGGGTGCCGCGATCGTCGACCCCTGGTTCCAGAAGGCCGGGCTGTCGACGCTGCAGCCCTATATCGATCCGCAGAATAACCTGCTCCTCGCCTATAACAGCGCGCTGCCGACGACGATTCTCTACGACGCCGAGGGCCGCGAAGTCTGGCGCATCATCGGCGCGATCGACTGGCAGGGCGCGGAAGCGAAGGCGCTGCTCGCCGAGGCTGGCAGCTAGGCGACCACCGACTGCGCAAGGTCGACCAGCGCCTTGCCGAGCGATGCGAGGTCAGCCGCTTTCCGCACGCCCGCAAAGCAACTCGCCGACACACAATATTCGGCGCCCGGCCATGGGACGACCGCCGCGAGCGTGCAGATGCCGATATGCGTGTAGCCGTCGTCGACCGCGAAGCCGACACGCGACGCGACTCGCACCTGCTCGGAATAGTCCGCGAGCGCGATCGCTTTTTCCCAGCGCACGGCGGCAAAGCGCCGCGCGACCTCCTCCTCGCCGGGCGCCTGCACGGCAGCAATCGCGCGTCCGACCGCACCGCCGCCGAGCGGCTGCCGCTGCCCCTGCGCGAGGTGGATGCGCAGCACCGCCTTGCTCTCGGCGTGCGCGACGAGTTGCAGCCGGTCGCGCGAGGCGACCTGCCACAGCCCGGTGGTGACCTCATGCTCCTGCGCGAAGCGCGCCATCAGCGGGCGCAAAGCATCGACCATCCGGCGCGCATCGCCGTCGCGCAGCAGCCCCGCCTGCGCCCAGCCATCGGACAGGCGATAACGCTTGCCCGGGGTATCGCGCACCACCGCGCCTTCGGCGACGAGCGTCCCGAGCAGGTTGAAGCAGGAGGAAGCGCCGAGGCCCAGCGACCGGCCGATGTCGGACAGCGTCAGCGGCTCGCTGTCGGCAAGCAGCCGCAGCACCGCGAACGCCTGCGAAACCGATCGAACCTCACCCGCCACGCGCACCTCTTTTCATAAATATGAAATCACTATTCTTTATATTGAATAATTCGAAAAGCTCAACTAGCCGATCTCCAGCCAATCAAGGGAGAGTCGCATGGGTATGCTGGACGGCAAGGTGGTCGCGGTGACGGGCGCGGGACGCGGCGTCGGGCGCGAGATCGCGCTGCTGTGCGCCAGGGAAGGCGCATCGGTCGTCGTCAACGATCTGGGCGGCAGCGCCGAGGGCGAAGGCGCCGACCTCTCCCCCGCGCAGGAAACCGTCAACGACATCAAGGCCGCGGGCGGCAAGGCATTGGCGAACGGCGCCAGCGTCTCGGACCCCAAGGGCGCGGCGAGCATCATCGAGGATGCGGTGCAAGCGTTCGGTCGCATCGACGCGGTCGTCAACAATGCCGGCATCCTGCGCGACCGCATCTGGCACAAGATGAGCCATGAGGATTGGAACGCGGTGATCGACGTTCACTTGAACGGCTGCTTCAACGTGTCGAAGGCGGCGACGCCCTATTTCCGCGACCAGCAGTCGGGCAGCTTCATCCACTTCACCTCGACCAGCGGGCTGATCGGCAATTTCGGCCAGGCCAATTATTCGGCGGCGAAACTCGGCATCGTCGGCCTGTCGCAGTCGATCGCGCTCGACATGGCGCGCGCCGGGGTGCGTTCGAACTGCATCGCACCCTTCGCATGGAGCCGGCTGATCGCGACGATCCCCGCGACCAACGAGGCCGAGGCGCTGCGCATCGAGCGCATGAAGACGATGACGGCCGACAAGATCGCGCCGCTCGTCGCCTTCCTCGCCAGCGATGCGTCGCAGGAAGTGTCGAACCAGGTCTTTGGCGTGCGCAAGAACGAGATTTTCCTCTTCTCGAAACCGCGCCCGATCCGCTCGATGCAGAAGAACGAGGGCTGGACGCCGCAGGCGATCGCCGACGAGATGCTCCCGGCGTTCCGCGGCAGCTTCGCCGATCCGGCCGAACGCTCGGGGGATGTGTTCGGCTACGACCCGATCTGATGGCGATCGACCCCGACAAGCTGCTGTCGATGCCGCCGATCGTCACGCGGCAGACGCTGGCGCCGCGCGACACGATCCTCTACGCGCTCGGCATCGGGGCCACCGAACTCGTTTTCCTGTTCGAGGAACGGCTGAAGGCGCTGCCGACGATGGCGGTGACGCTGGGCTATCCGGGCTTCATCTGGCGGGATCCCGCGCTTGGGGCGAACTGGCAGAAGGTGTTGCACGGCGAACAGTCGACGATCCTGCACGCGCCGCTTCCGGCCGAGGGCGAGATTGTGGGATCGACGCGGATCGAGGCCTTGTTCGACAAGGGGCCCGACAAGGGCGCGCTGGCGCTAGTGGCGCGCGAGATCCACGACGGCGCGGGCACGCATCTCGCGACGTCGCGCGCGGTGACCTTCCTGCGCGGCGACGGCGGTTTCGGCGGATCGAGCGAGGGCGCGCCGGTGCCGCACCCGGTGCCCGACCGTGCGCCCGACAGCGTCGTGACGCTGACAACCGCGGCGAACCAGGCGCAAATCTATCGCCTGTCGGGCGACCTCAATCCGCTGCACATCGATAGCGACGTCGCGACGGGTGCGGGGTTCGACGGACCGATCCTGCATGGTCTCGCGACCTATGGCGTGATCGGGCGGGCGCTGCTCGCCGCGCGCTGCGGCAATGAGCCCGCACGCCTCAAGCGGCTCGACGGCCGCTTTTCGTCGCCGGTCTACCCCGGCGAAACGATCGAGACCTCGATCTGGGACGAAGAGGGTGGCAAGCTCGCCTTCCGCGCCCGCGTCGTCGAGCGCGACAAGATTGTCTTTACCAACGGCTATGCGGAGACGGCATGAGCGAGTTCGGAATCCTGTCCTTCGGCGCTTATGTGCCGATCACCCGGCTGCAACGCAGCAGTATTCATGCTACGAACGGCTGGTTCGCGGGCGGCCTGCGCGGGCTCGCCAAGGGCGAGAAGGCGGTCGCCAACTGGGACGAGGACAGCGTCACCATGGCACTCGAAGCCGCACGCGATGCCTTGGACGGCATCGACCGCGCGAGCGTCCAGCGCGTCGCCATCGCTTCGACCACGCTGCCCTTTGCCGACCGGCAGAATGCCGGCATTGTCAAGGAGGCACTGAATCTGCCCGATGCGGTCGGCGCGCTCGATGTGGCGGGATCGCAGCGCGCGGCGACCTCGGCGCTGCTCGCCGCGCTGGACGGGAATGAGACGACGCTGATCACGGCGGCGGAAATCACGACGCCCAAGCCCGCGTCCGAACGCGAGATGACGAGCGGCGACGCCGCTGCGGCGGTGCTCGTCGGCACCGGCACGCCGATCGCGACGCTCGTCGCGAGCCACAGCGTCACGATGGATTTCGTCGATCATTTCCGCGAAGCGGGCGAAGCCCACGACTATGACTGGGAAGCGCGCTGGGTGCGCGACGAAGGGTTCGCGCGGATCATGAACCCCGCCATCGCGGCGCTGCTGAAGAAGGCGGGCATCGAGGGCGCGGCGATCGACCATTTCCTCGTCCCCGTCGCGGTCAAGGGCGTGCCCGAGATGCTCGCGAAGAAAGCGGGCATCGGCGAGGGCGCGGTCGCCGACACGCTCGGCGCGAGCCTCGGCCATGCCGGCGCGGCGCATGCGCTGGTGATGCTCGCCGCCGCGCTCGAGAAGGCGAAGCCGGGCGAGCGCATCCTGCTCGCGAGTTTCGGCCAGGGCTGCGACCTCATCCTGTTCGAGGTGACCGGCGCGATCGGGTCGGTGAAGCCGCGGCTCGGCCTGTCGGGCTGGCTCGCGCGGCGCATCGAGTCGACCAATTATGCGAAGTATCTCTTCCACCGCGGGCTGCTCCAGCTCGACCGCGGCGCGCGCGCCGAACATGACAGCAAGACCGCGCTGACCGCGCTGTGGCGCAATCGCAAGGCGGTGCTCGGCCTCGTCGGCGGGCGCTGCACCAAGACCGGCACGGTGCAATTCCCCAAGAGCGAGGTCAGCGTCAACGCCAACGACCATGCGGTCGGCACGCAGGAGGATTATCCGCTCGCCGAGGTGCCGGCGAAGGTGATGACCTGGACCGCCGACGCGCTCACCTACTCGCCCGACCCGCCGAGCTATTATGGCAATATCGACTTTGTCGGCGGCGGGCGCATGATGACCGAGTTCACCGATTTCGCGGGCGATGCGCTCGACGTCGGCGCCGACCTGCGGATGATGTTCCGCATCAAGGCGTTTGACGAGAACCGCGGGTTCAGGCGGTATTTCTGGAAAGCCGCGCCGGCTTTCTGAGAGGAGACGAGACGATGGCCAAGGGTATCCGCGACAAGGTCGCCATTTTGGGCATGGGCTGCGCCAAGTTCGGCGAACGCTGGGACAAGGACGAAGACCAGCTGATGCTCGAGGCCTATGAGGAGGCGATGGCCGACGCCGGGATCGAGGCGAGCCAGATCGACGCCGCCTGGCTCGGCGCCGCGTTCGACGCGCAGAATATCGGACCGAGCGGCATCCCGCTCGCGGTCGCGCTGCGCCTGCCCGACATCGGCGTGACCAAGGTCGAAAATTATTGCGCCAGCGGCACCGAAAGCTTTCGCGGCGCGGTCTATGCGGTCGCCTCGGGCGCGTGCGACATCGCGCTCGCGATGGGGGCCGAGAAATTGAAGGACACCGGCTATGGCGGGCTGCCTGTGCGCACGCGCGGGACGACGCACGACATGGTCGGCATCACCGGGTCGGCGCCGGGAAATTTTGCGCAGCTCGCCAGTGCGTACCGGGGTGTCCATGGCGTCGGCAAGGACGACCTCAAGCGCGCGATGGCGCATGTCTCGGTCAAGAGCCATGCGAACGGCGCGAAAAACCCCAAGGCGCATCTGCAAAAGGCGGTGACGATGGAGCAGGTGCTGAACGCCCCGATGATCGCCGAACCGCTGGGGCTGTTCGACTGCTGCGGGGTCAGCGACGGCGCCGCCTGCGCGATCGTCACCACGCCCGAGATCGCCCGCGCATTGGGCAAGAACGACATCGTGACGGTGAAGGCGCTGCAGCTCGCGACCTCGAACGGCTGGGAAATGCAGGCGCAGGGATGGAACGGCAGCTATTTCCACACCACCCGCGTCGCCGCGACCAAGGCCTATGATGAGGCGGGGATCACCGACCCGCGCGCACAATTGAGCCTGATCGAGGTTCACGACTGCTTCTCGGTCACCGAATTGGTGACGATGGAGGATTTGCACATCTCGAAGGAAGGCCAGGGCTGGCGCGACGTGCTCGACGGTTTCTACGATAGCGACGGGTCGATCCCGTGCCAGATCGACGGCGGCCTCAAATGCTTCGGCCACCCGATCGGCGCATCGGGGCTGCGCATGATTTACGAAAATTATCTCCAGATCCTCGGTCGTGCGGGCGAGCGGCAACGGCAGGATAATCCGGTCTTTGCGCTCAGCCATAATCTGGGCGGGATGCCGAACCAGAATGTCTCGTCGATCGCGATTATCGGGCGCGCGGATGCCTGATGTATAACCTCCTCCCAAATCTCTCGGTCATAGAGGCGTCGTCCTTCGTCGCGTCGCCGACCGCAGGCCTCTATCTCGCGCAGATGGGGGCGGAGGTGATCCGCGTCGACCAGATCGGCGGCGGTCCCGATTTCCGGCGCTGGCCGGTGACGGAGAATAATGACTCCCTCTATTGGGAAAATCTCAACCGCGCGAAAAAGTCGGTCGCGCTCGACCTCGGCCGGCCCGAGGGGCGCGAGCTGTTGCAGGCGCTGGTCCGCGCAACCGGCCAGTTCGTCACAAACTTCCCCGTCGGCGGTTTCCTGTCGCACGAGACGCTCGCGGAAGGGCGCCCCGACCTCGTCACCGTGCGCGTGATGGGCTGGGCCGACGGCTCGCCCGCGCTCGACTATACGGTCAACAATGCGGTCGGTTATCCGATGCTCACCGGCAATGGTCCCGAACCGGTCAACCATGTCCTGCCCGCCTGGGACCTGCTCACCGGCGCCTATGCCGCCTTCGCGCTGATGGCGGCGATCCAGCGCCGCGCCGCGACCGGCGAAGGCGGCGAAGTGCGACTGCCGCTGTCCGACATCGCGATCGGCACCGTCGCCAATCTCGGCGGCATCGCCGAGGTGATGTACGGCGGGGCGAACCGCCCGCGGCTCGGCAATGCCGTCTATGGCCTGTTCGGGCGCGACTTCGTGACGCGCGACGGGGAGCGCACGATGATCGTCGTGGTCACGCCGCGCCAATGGGCGAACCTGATTGCCGCCCTCGACCTTGGCGAGGCAGTCGCGGCCATCGAAACGGCGCGCGGCGTGTCCTTCGCCAAAGATGACGGGCTCCGCTTCGATCATCGCGACGCGCTCTATCCGCTGTTCGAGCGCGCCATCGCCGCGCGCGATCATGCCGACCTCGCCGCCGCGTTCGATGGGGGCGGAATCGTCCATTCGCCCTATCGCACGATGCTCGACGCCGCGAACGACCCGGCGCTGGTCGCGGACAATCCGATCTTTGGCCCAATTCTGGGGGGGGCAGCGAACCCCAGCGGCTTCGCCTACCCCGCCGCCGGCGCCTTCGCGACCATCCCGCAGGCCGAACGGCAAGCGCCTGCTCCCGCGCCGCGCAACGGCCAGCATTCGGAAGAGGTGCTGGCGGAGCGGTTGGGGTTATCCAGCGGCGAGATTGGCAGATTGTTCGACGCCGGAATTGCAGGCAAACCTGAGACGTAGGAAGTGATTAGCCCTTCCCCTTCAGGGGAGGGCAGCGAGACTTGGCAGCTTGCTGCCTAGTCGCAGCGGGTGGGGGCCAGCGGCCTTGCGCAATCTCGCTGGCCCCCACCCCAACCCAGTGGCAGGGTCGATCATGCCCCCGGCATGATCTAAACTGTCCGGGGGACAGTTTACCCGCCACTCCTGAAGGGGAGGGGCTTTGATTGATCGGAGAACTAACGCCATGACCCTTCGCCGCGCCGCCATCGTCGCCCCCATCCGTACCCCCGTCGGCAAGTTCGGCGGCGCGCTGTCGAGCCTGACCGCAGGCGACCTCGGCGCCGTCATCCTGAAGGCGCTGATCGAGCGGACAAAGATCGACCCGGCGCGCGTCGACGACGTCGTTTTCTCGCAAGGCTATGGCAATGGCGAGGCGCCGTGCATCGGCCATTGGTCGTGGCTTGCCGCCGGGCTGCCGATCGAGGTGCCCGGCTACCAGCTCGACCGCCGCTGCGGATCGGGACTGCAGGCGATCGTCAATGCCGCGATGATGGTCCAGACCGGCATGTCCGACGTCGTCGTCGCGGGCGGGGTCGAATCGATGTCGAACGTCGAACATTACAGCACTGACATCCGAAAAGGGGTCCGCGCGGGCAATCTGACGCTCCACGACCGGCTGACGCGCGGGCGTGTGATGTCGCAGCCGGTCGAGCGCTTCGGCGTCATCACCGGCATGATCGAGACCGCCGAAAATCTCGCCAAGGATTATGGCATCAGCCGCGAGGCGTGCGACGCCTATGCAGTGCGCAGCCACCAGAACGCCGCCGCAGCCTGGGCGAACGGCCTGGTCGCCGACGAACTGGTGCCCGTCGCGGTGCCGCAGAAAAAGGGCGACGCGCTCGTCTTCGACCATGACGAGGGCTATCGCGCCGACGCCACGCTCGAAAGCCTCGGCAAGCTGCGCCCGCTCGAAGGCGGCGTCGTCACCGCGGGCAATGCCAGCCAGCAGAATGACGCAGCGGCCGCCTGCCTCGTCGTCGCCGAGGACAAGCTCGAGGAGTTCGGGCTCGAACCCATCGCCTGGTATCACAGCTCGGCCGCCGCCGGCTGCGACCCCAGCCGCATGGGCATCGGCCCCGTGCCCGCAGTCGAGCGCCTTTTCGCCCGCAACGGCCTCGGCTGGGGCGACATCGACCTCGTCGAGCTCAACGAGGCCTTCGCGCCGCAGGTGCTCGCGGTGCTCAAGGGCTGGGGCTGGAACGATGACGACAGCCGCATGGCGATGCTCAACGTCAATGGTTCGGGCATCTCGCTCGGCCATCCGATCGGCGCCACCGGCGGGCGCATCCTCGCCAACCTGACCCGCGAGCTGCATCGGCGCGGCGGGCGCTATGGGCTCGAAACGATGTGCATCGGCGGCGGCCAAGGCATCGCCGCGATCTTCGAGGCGGCGTGATGCAGGATTATTCGGATATCCGCGAAGAGGTCGCCAAGCTCTGCGCGCAATTTCCCGGCCCCTATTGGCAGGCGAAGGACAAGGTCCGCGAATATCCGAGCGAGTTTGTCGCCGCGCTCGGAGAAGCGGGCTATCTCGCCGCGCTGATCCCCGAGGAATATGGCGGCGCGGGCCTGCCGCTGTCGGCCGCCGCCGCGATCCTTGAGGAAATCCAGCGCCAAGGGTGCAACGGCGGCGCGGTGCACGCGCAAATGTATGTGATGGGCACCGTGCTGCGCCACGGGTCGGAGGAGCAGAAGGCGCGCTACCTTCCCCGCGTCGCGACGGGCGAATTGCGGCTGCAGGCGTTCGGGGTCACCGAACCGACGAGCGGCACCGACACGCTGAGCCTCAAGACCGTCGCGAAGCGCGAAGGCGACTCCTATATCGTCAACGGCCAGAAGCTGTGGACCAGCCGCGCCGAGCATAGCGACCTGATGATCCTGCTCGCACGCACCACCCCCCGCGAGGAAGCCGCGAGCCGCACCGAAGGCCTGTCGGTCTTTCTCGTCGATATGAAGGAAGCGCTCGCCGCAGGCACGCTGTCGATCCGTCCGATCGACACGATGATGAACCATGCGACGACCGAAATCTTCTTCGACAATATGCGCATCCCCGCCGCGAACCTGATCGGCGAGGAGGGCAAGGGGTTTCGCTACATATTGTCGGGGATGAACGCCGAACGGCTGCTGATCGCCGCCGAATGCATCGGCGACGCGAAGTGGTTCATCGAGAAAGCGTCGAGCTACGCCAAGGAGCGCGTGCTCTTCGGCCGCCCGATCGGCCAGAACCAAGGTGTACAATTCCCGATTGCGCGCGCTTATGCGCAGATGCGCGCCGCCGAGCTGCTCGTCCGCGACGGCATCGCCAAATATGAGGCGGGCGACAATGCGGGGGCAGAAGCCAATATGGCGAAGATGCTCGCCGCCGAGGCCAGCTGGGCGGCGGGCGAGGCGTGCATCCAGACCCACGGCGGTTTCGGCTTCGCGGCCGAATATGACATCGAGCGGAAGTTCCGCGAAACGCGCCTCTATCAGGTCGCGCCGATCAGCACGAACATGATCCTGTCCTATGTCGCCGAGCATGTGCTGGGGATGCCGCGCAGCTATTGAGGGCAAGAGAAAGGGCGAGCGCCCCATGAGACACCCGCCCTTCCCTTGCGACCCAAGAGCGCACTCCCGGGAAAGCCTTGCAGAGGTTTAACCGCCGACCGTCACACGGCCGCTGCGATAGCCCTTCTTGCGCATCTCCTTGACATAATCCTTGTCGGCATCGGTCACCTCGACCGTCCATTCGTCCCACGCGTCCCAGCGATCCTCGCGGTCGGTGGCGTGGCGCAGGTCGCTGACCAGTTCCTTCTCGGCCTCCATGATGTCGGCTTTATAATTATACCAATATTGGTTGTAGACGCCGGCGATTGGCACGGCGCGAATTTCGGGGCGCTCGAAGCCTGCCGGCATCGAGCCGTAGGGAACCGCAGCAAAGGCACCGGCGGGAAGAGCCAGGCAAATCGCGAGGGTGGTCCACTTTTTCATCGTCCATCTCCTGTTTGACACGGTGGTCAGGGGTAGAACGACCCGGCGGGGCGATTTCTTCCCGGCTCGGCGGAGATTCAGAACGGCTGGCGGTGGAATCCCTCAACCGGGATGCGCTTCGTCCCCCACCGACGAGCGAAGGAGGCCGCGAAACACCTCCTGCGCGTCGCGTTTGCCCTGCGTCACATCATAGACATCCTGCGCGATCGGCATGACGAGGCCATGCTTTTCGGCGAGCGCGATCACCGTCGGCGCGCTCTTCACGCCCTCGGCGACCATGTTCATGCCCGCGATGATATCGTCGATCTTGCGTCCCTTGCCGAGTTCGACCCCGACATGGCGGTTGCGGCTCAAGGGGCTGGTGCAGGTCGCGATCAGGTCGCCCATGCCGGTGAGCCCGGCAAAGGTCTCGGCGCGCCCGCCCATCGCGACGCCGAGCCGGGTGATCTCGGCCAGCCCGCGCGTCATCAGCGCCGAACGGGTATTGTCCCCCGCCCCAAGCCCGTCACCCATGCCGACCGCGATCGCGATGATATTCTTGAGCACCCCGCCGAGCTCGCAGCCGAGGAGGTCGGTGTTGGTGTAGACGCGGAACAGGCCGGAGTGAAACACAGGTTGCAGGGCGCGGACGACGATTTCGTCCTCCATCGACAAGACGCTCGCCGCCGCCTGTCCGGTCATAATCTCGCGCGCGAGATTGGGGCCGGTGAGCACCCCGACGGGGTGGCCGGGAAGGATTTCCTCGATCAGTTCGGTCATGCGCTGGCCCGATGACAGTTCGAGGCCCTTGGTCAGGCTGATCACCGGAACCCAGGGGCGCAGATGCGCCTTCGCTTCCTCCAGCACGCCGCGAAAGCTGTGCGACGGCACGCCCATGATCAGCACATCGGCGCCTGCGACGACCTCGGCCATGTCGTTCGTCGCGCGCAGGGCCGACGGCAGGGTGATGCCGGGCAGATATTTGCGGTTCTCGCGGTTGGCGTTGATACTCTCGACCGTTTCGGCATCGCGCGCCCACAAAGTGATCGGCGCGTTGCGCGACACCACCGATGCTACTGTCGTGCCCCAACTGCCCCCACCGAGCAGCCCGACCTTCAAACGCATATGCCTCTCCCTGTTTTCGCAAGGAGAGTGGCGGCACAATCAGTGCTTGGCAAGAAAGCCCTTCATCACCGCGGCGGTCGCCTTCGGGTCCTCGATCATCGGTACATGGCCGACATGTTCGAAGATATGGCTCTCGCTGCCCGCGATCCCGGCTTCGAGCACGGGAACGCAGCTGACGTCGAGCAGCCGGTCGTGGCGGCCCCAGATGATCAACGTCGGCGCCTTGACCTCGCCGAGCCGGTCGTTGAGCGGATGGTCGCGGCCCTCGGTGGCGATCGTCCAGAAGATGCCATCGAGCTGGTCGCGATATTTGAGCGCATCGGCGTAGAAGACGGGCTTGAGCCGCGCCGGGATATAGGGTGGTTTGTGGACCACCATCGCGACCAGCCGGTCGGCATCGGCCAGATTGGCGATGATCAGCGGATTATAGTCCTCGTTCGCCGCCTGTTTCTGGAGGTCGCTTTCGTCGGCGCCCAGCACCCCGGCATTGTCGAGCAGGATCAGGCTGGCGAGCGCGTCCGGATAGTCGAGCGCATAGCGCAGCGCGATCCAGCCGCCCATGCTGTTGCCCGCGACATGCGGACGTTCCAGCTTCAGCGCGTCGGCGAATTGCTTGAGCCGGGCGGTCTGCGCTTCGATATCATAGGCGAGCGCGGGGTTGCGCTCATTCTCGCCAAAGCCGGGCAGATCGGGGGCGATGACATGATAGTCGCGCGTCAGGTACGGCGCGATCATCGACCAATTATCCTTGTCGCCGGCAAAGCCATGGACGAGCAGCAGCAGGGGCTTCGCCGGATCGCCGCCCTCGAGATAAGGCCAGTCGCGGCCATCGACGGTCACATGTTTCTGCACCGTGCCGCCGCGCTTGCGCAGCGCCCAGCGACCGAAAGCGACAAGACGGCCGGGGAAGAGGAAATAGAGCAATGCCAGCGTGATCAGCGGCGCGGCGATCAGGATGAGAAGGATTTTCATGCGGGCTTTCCTTGCGCGACATGCGCATCGAACCAGGCGACCAGATCGCCCAGCACCGCATCCTGTTCGGGCTCGTTGTAGATTTCGTGGAACAGGTCGGGATAGATTTTGAGCGCCTTGTCGGTCGATCCGACATGATCGAACAGATATTGCGACCCCGCCACCGACGCCAGGCTGTCCTTTTCGCCGTGCTGGAACAGGATGGGCAGCGTGATTTTCGGCGCGCCTGCCTGCGCCGCCGCCATCGCGTCCATGAATTCCTTGCCCAATCGCGCACCGATCTTGCCGGTGTAGACCAGCGGGTCGGCCAGATAGGCCGCGACCACCGCCGGATCGCGGCTGACACCCTGGGCGTCGAGCGCGAGCACGCCGAGGCGCGGAAAAAAGCGCGACAGAAAACGACTGATCCAGATGGTGAAACGCGACGGCGGGGCGCCGGGCACGATCGCCGGACCCGAGAGCGCGGCCGCGACGAACGCCGACTGCCGATCGATCAGGAACAAGGTCGCAATCAGCCCGCCCATGCTGTGCCCGAGCAACAGCCGCGGCGTGTCGCCATGATTGACCTCGACCAGCGTCAGCAGCTCGGCCATGCCGTCGGTGAAGGCCGAAAAGCGCGGCACGAAGCCCGGCGTGCCGTCCGACTTGCCATGGCCCCAATGGTCAATCGCATAAACGGCGTAACCCGCATCGGTCAGCCGCTTGGCGACATGCTGATAGCGCCCGGCATGTTCGGCATAGCCGTGCGCGAGCAATATGACCGCCTTGGGGAGCCCCTCGGGCAGCCAATGCATGGTCTGGAGCTTCGCCCCCGCGCCCGCCGAACCGGCGGGCAGGATCACCGCGCCGGCCGCCATGCTCAGCGCACCGCTTTCTTGAGCGCAGTGCTGCGATGGCCGGGGCCGTCGTCGCCGGCCTTGTCGATCTTCGCCAATATGCCCTCAAGCGCGCGGCTGATGGCGGTCTGGGTGCGCACCATTTCGACCTTGGGCCAAGCGGTGCGCTGACCGGTGTCGATCAGTTCGTCGATATCGTCCTGCGCCAGGTCGCTCAAAATCTTGGTCGGCGACCAGAATTTCGGCGGGCGGATGATGTTGATGTCGCCGGTATATTCCTGGTTGATCACCGAACGCGCGAGATTGGCGACGCTGTTGAGCGGCGGAATCCATTCGAGCGGTTTCTGGAAAATCACCATGTTCGCGTTGAGCCACGCCTTGAAGGTCGCCATCGACGCATGCTGGATCGCCTCGATCGGCGCCATCTGCTTGCGCGTGTCGCTGGCGAAGGGCAGCGCGATCGGGTTCGCCTGGCTGACGATATGGTGGTTCACGCCGTACAGCCGTTCGAGCCTTTTGGTCGGAATATCATGGGTCACCGAGCCGTCGACCCAGCGGCGGTCGGGCTGGTACGGCACCCGTGCGCCCTTGTCATCGCGCGCCATCAGCATCACCGGCGGGAAGACGCCCGGCACCGCGCACGACGCGAGCACCGCCTCGCGGATCAGCACATTGGGCGCGGTGATCGCGTTCAGCAGGCGGCCGTTCTGATGCTTTTCGGCGGGCGCGACCGAGACGTTGAGGTGGCGGCCGCTGACCTCATAGGCTTCCTGAAAGGTCAGGTCGGGGATCAGGTCGGCGAGCCGGTCGCGCACCTCGTCGGGCGCCAGCCGCCGCGTGTCGGGACCGCGCGCCGGGTTGGCGAGGCGGTCGCTTTCGAGGAAGGCGCCGATATCGGCGTCCTTGCGCGTGCAAACCACCGCTGCGACGATCGAGCCGCCGCTGGCGCCCGACATGATCGCGGGCAACACGCCCTGTTCCCACAAAGCCTTGACGACGCCGATGTGGAAAAACAGGAAGCTGCCCGAGCCCGACAACAGGAGCGCGGACCGGCCGTAGCAATGCTGGGCGCGGCGGAAGAAGTCGCGCTTTTCCTCGCGCGCGATGCTGCGCGATGCGGCGATCTTGCCGAGCGCCGACACCACCTCGGCGATATAATCCTCGATCAGCCGCTTGGTGCCGAAGCGCGCCTTTTGATAGAGGCGCTCGTGGCCCATGCCGTCGATATTGCCGTGGATGCCCTCGTTGAGCACGAATAGCAGCCCCTTGACGTCACCCGCCGCCGACAGGGTGCGCAGCCGTTCGAGGCGGGCGCGGATCGCCTGATAGTCGAAATGCTTGCTTTCATCGGCGTCGCGCCAAGCCTGCATCCCGGATTTCCGGTCATGGTCGCGCGCGGCCTTCGACCAGGCGGCATAATCGGAGGCGGTCACGAGATCGCGGTCGGCGCTGAGCGTCGGGGTGAAAAGCATTCAGTGATCCTGCAACACATGGTTTATTTTTTCTGAGTCTTGCCGGTTGCGTTGCCTTTGGCAACCGGTTTCCGCGCGGGCTTGGCGGTCGATTTCGTCCCGCTTTTGGCCGCAGGCTTGGGCGCCGCCTTCGCCTTGGGCGCCGCTTTCGGCTTTGCCGTAGCGGCTTTCGGCTTCGCGGGAGGCTTTTCGGGCTTAGGCTCGGCCGCCATCAGGTCGGCGAAACTTTCGTCGATACAGGTCCGGAAAAAGGCGATGTCGGGCATCACCGCACGCTCCGAAATCAGCGAAAAGGCGATGCGGCCGTTGTAGCTGGGGGTGGCGACGAACAGCCCCATATTGTTCGCCAGCGGCGCCATGCCATGCTGCGCGACCAGTTGCGCGCCGGCAAGATAGAGCGGCACCTGCGCGCCGGGGACGTTGGAGATGAAGAGGTTGGTGCCGCGCACCGCGAAGCGTTCGCTGGTGATCAGCCGCGCGACGGCCGCCATCGTCGCGCCCGGGATATGCTGCGACAGGTCGGTCATTATGCGCGCGCTGACCCCCGCCTTCGCCTCCTTGGCCTGGACCGTATAGTCGCGGATCGCCGCGAGCCGGTCGAGCGGATCGGCGATGTCGGTGCGCACCGGCACGCTCATCGCCGACACCTGGTTGCCCGGGGTGCTCGCCCCCTTGCCACCTGGGCCCGCGCCCTTTTCCTTGCCGCGCAGATTGATCGGCGCGACCGCGACCAGGCTCTCCTTCGGCAATTCCTTGTGCTTCACCAGATATTTGCGCAGCGCGCCGCCGACGGTGGTCAGCACGACATCGTTGACCGTCGCGCCCGGCACCTTCTTGCGCACCACCGCCACGTCGGCGAGCGCGACCGAAGTGCCGTCGAACATCTTGTGCGGACCGACTGGAACATTGAAGCGCGTTTCGGGGATGCCGGCGGTCATCCCGCCCTCGGCCATCGACTTGCGCGCCGCCGAGACGATCGCGGGCGAGACCTTGAGCAGCGCGTTGACGAATTTCACCGGCGACTGCATCGACGCCGACCAGGCGCGGGTCAGCGTTTCGGCGCTCGACGGCGGGCGGCCCAGATCTTCGGACGGCGGCGGTTCGGCGATCGCGGGCGTCCCCTTTGCGTCGATGTCGCTCATCGCGATGAAGGCGTGCGCGCCCGACGCGCCGTCGACCGCAGCATGATGGACGCGGTGGAGCATCGCGAAACTGCCCTTTGGAATCCCCTCGATCCGGTCGAGTCCCTCGATGACATAAATGTCCCAGAGCGGCCGGTTCATATCCATCGGCTTCGAGAAATAGCGCGCGACCGCGATGCAGAATTGTCGCCAGTCGCCGGGTTCGGGCAGCCGCGCATGGCTCATATGCGCCTCGATGTCGAAATGCTCGTCCTCGACCCAATAAGGATGATCCATGTCGAACGGCAGCCGGTGGAGGCGGCGCTTGAACAGGGGCGAGGTTTCGACCCGGGATTCGACGTGGCGGATGATATCCTTGAACCGGACGAAACCGCCGGGCGCGGTCGAGGGGTCGTAGATATAGACCCCCATGATGTGGGTCAGATTGTTCGCGGTCTGGGTGTAGAGGAATTGGGCGTCCTGCGCGCTGAGCTGTTTAAGCATGTCCGTCTCCCGATGGCGGCAATCTGTCCGCGAGCGCCAGTGTCGACAGGCGCATCGATTCCATGACGTTGGCGAGGCCGCGCAGTTCCATCAGCAAGGCGCGACGCGCGGCGAGAATGTCGGGGGTCGCGGGTTCGGCGAGCCCCATATGGCGCATCAGCGACAGGCCGTTGGCGAACAGGAATTTGCCGATCGCCGCCTCGCTGCTGATCCGGCGGAGCAGATAGGCCTGCTTGCCTTCGGCGAGGGCGGCATCGAGCAACCTCTTCTCATCGACCGCCTCGCCCGGCCGCGCCCGCGACAACAGGTCGGCGACGACCGAATAGGCCTCGGCAAAGGACAGCAATATCGCGTGGCCGACAACCGGCTGGCAGCGGCGGATGAGCTGCGCGACGCCGCGGTCGCCGCTCGCCAGCCGCTTCGCCCAGGCGGGATCGATGCGCGTCAGCTCGGCCTCGAGCGCGGCACGATGCTCGTCGCGCGGCGGATAGAAGAATTCGAACTTGAACAGGTCGCGCAGACGATCGGTCGCGGCCCAGAAGGCGGCGGTCGCATCGCCGCTGTCGGCGTCGCGCAGCTGGAACAGCGCGATCTCGATCATCGCGCGGTCGAGGAAATGATGGACGATGATGTTGCGATAATAGCTCGCCATCGGATGATGCGCGGGCTCGATCGAATAGACATTCTCGCTGCCCGCTTCGTAGCGCGTCAGCAACCCGCTCTCGACCAACGTGTCGACGGTCGCCGACAGCGCGGCGTCGTCGCCGCTTTCGAGTTCGCGGCTGAGCCGGATACCGCGCGCCCGCGCCCAGTCCTTCAGCGCGGAGATCGTCACGAGCAGCTCGGCGGCGGTGGCGCCGCGCGGCGCGGTGCCGAGCAGAATCAGGCACATCACCGAGGTGACGGTGAGCGGGGTGACGCGATTGGCCTCGACCGCGACCGCGAAGGCGATGCGTTCGAGCGCGCGCTTGTCGTCGGCGCCGGGGGCCGCGGCGATCACCACCGGGTTGCCGATGTCGAGCCGGATGCGCCCCGACGGTTCCTTGAGGCTCTTCATATAGCCGAGGAACCACGACAGGCTTTCGGGCTTCTTGTTCCGGCCGGTCTGTTCGGCGGCATATTCCTCGACGTCGCGGATCAGGTCGAAGCTGGTGACGAAGGGCACAAAATGCACGTCGCGGGTGCCCGTCGCATGCGCGGCGTCGAGGACATATTTCATCAGGCCATATTTGGGCGGCATCAGCTTGCCGAGGCGCGAGCGCGTGCCCTCAAACGCCCAGCTCAGCGGGAAACGCTTGGCAAGCAGCCAGGCGATATAATGGCGCAGCACCAGCTTGTAGACCGGCTGGTCCTGAAAGCTGCGGCGGATGAAGATCATGCCCGAGCGGCGGAAGAAATTGCCCATCACCGCGAAGTCGAGATTGGCGCCGCCGAAGCTGTGGAGCATCGGCATGTCATTTTCATAGGTCAGGCGGCTGGGCGTCGCGCCGTCGATATAGGTTTTGTGGGTGAACAGGATCGCGGTCGGATATTCGCGCAGAACCGACCGCAGCTTCGCCAGTTCCGCCGCATCGACCTCCATCTCGGGCGCATAGCCGCCGAACATCATGCGATCGAGCCGCGCGCGCAGGTCGAGGAACAGCGCCGACGGCCGCGCGATCACCTCCTTCATCAGCGGCCGCGCTTCGCGGAAGAGGTCGGCCACCGGCCTGCCCGTCCGTTCGGACAGATCGGCGAGCGCGGCGCGGAATTTGGGACTGGTGCGCAGGCCGTCGGCGACGAAGCGCGGCACCTTGTAGCGGCTGCCGCGGATGCCGCGCTCGGCGACGTCGAGCGCCAGCCCCGCCTGCCGCGCGACGAAGCCTGCAAATTCGGGGCCGTCGGGGCCGGCGTCGTCGCCGCCGCCGGTCTGGGCGCGATAGCGCGTCCGCAGCGCGTCGAGCGTCGCCGCTTCGCCGACCAATATCTGTGCGCGGCGGCGGTCGCGGAGCAGGATCAGCCGCGACCGGATCGGCCCGGGATGGCGCGGGTCGCCGAAGATCAGGTGGCGGATCTTGAGCGCGCGGTCGCGGTCGAAGCCGGGAATGCGCCAGGCGATGCGCAGCGGCACCACCTGCCGCGACGGCAGGCCGCCGAGCCGGCTTTGCAGCATGTCGAGCGGCAGCGCATCGTCGCCATCCTCGATCGCGAGGCTCGTCCATTGCGGTTCGGCGTCCCCCGCCGTGGCATGGACCCAGTCGAGCAACAGGCGCCGCTCGACGCCGTTGCGCGCGTCGATGATATAGAGCCGGTCGGCCGCGTCCTCCGTCACGATCGGGGTGCGGGGCGTTCCGTCGGCCACCGCTTAGGCAGTCCTTCCCTTGCGCGCCGCGGGTTTCTTGGCCGCCGGCTTTTTCTTCGCGGTCGGCTTTTTGGCCGTCGCTTCTTTCGGCGCGGCTTTTTTGGGGTCGACCTTCTCGGGCTTGGCTTCGGGCGGCGGCTCTTTCGCCACCGATTCCGCCGCCGTCTCCTCGGCCTGGCCCAGCGTGCGCAGGAACATGTTGCGCACGTCGCGGACGTGATCGCCCATCGTCCGCGCGCTCCACTTCGCCGTATCGACCGGCGGCAGCACGGTGACGCGCACCGTCGCGGGGCGCATCACGAACTCGTTCTTGGGCGCGACGTCGGTGGCGTTGTGGATCACGATCGGGACGATCGGCACCCCGGCCTGCATCGCGAGGTGGAAGGCGCCCTTCTTGAAGGGTTCGAGCTTGGGGGTCAGGCTGCGCGTGCCCTCGGGCGAGATGCAGATCGACTTGCCCTCGACCTTGATCGCGTCGACCAGCGGCTCCATCGCCTTGATCGCGCTCTTGCCGTCGGCGCGGTCGACGAAGACGGTGCCGCCCCATTCCATCAGCTTGCCGAGGATGGGGATGCTCTTGATCTCCTTCTTGCCCACCCCGCCCATGTCGCGGCGGATGAGCTTGGCGAGGATCATCACGTCCGCCTTGCTCTGGTGGTTGAAGATGAAGACGCAGGGGCGCGAGGACCAGAGGTTTTTCTCGCCCTCGACCTCCAGCTCGACGCCGGTGATCGCAGTCGCGAAATCGCCGAACAGCCCGATCGAGAAATTCGCCGCCTCGCGCTGCGAGCGGGTCAGCGCCCAGATCGGCAGGCCGGCGGCGAAGGCGCCGACGAGCGAACCGGTGGCATAGATGGTGCGCGTATAATCGACCCATGACGGCGTGCCGCGACTGCCGAAGCGCTGCACCGGCCAGCCCTTTTCCTCGGCGATAGCTTTCAGCTTGAGATTGGGGTTGAGCGGGCGCGGCTTGCCGACGCGTTCGAGCAGTTCGATATCGTCGTCGCTGTCCGAATAGAAAAAGCTCTGACCCAGATCGAGGCCATATTCGGCCGCCAGTTCCTCGGCCGCGAGCACCTTGCCCTCGCCGAAGCACAAGGGGCGAATGATGTCGCCGGTGAAGACGCCGTCCTCGACCTCATAAGCCGAGCATTTGATGTCGCTGATGCCAAGGTCGCGCGCGGTCGGTTCGATCTGGTAGATCGTCGCCGACGAGATGATCGCGACGCGGTGGCCCTTCGCCTGATGCGCCTCGATGATCGCGCGCGCCTCGGGATAGATTTTGCGCGCGATATGCTTCTTGTACAGCTCCTCGCCGAACGCGATGAAGCTCTCTTCCTCGACGCCCTTCATAAATTTCGCGGCGCCCGACATCAGCCCCGAAAAGCCGATCGCGCCCAGGCTGTGCTGCGCGATGATCTGCGCGGTCTCGGCGATTTCCTCGACCGACATTTCGCGGCGCTGGAATTTCTCGCGCAGCATCGCGGTCGCCGAATAGCCCGAGATGATCGTCCCGTCGAAATCGAACAATGCGGCGATATGCGGTCCGGGTTCGGACGCCAATACTTCTTCCAGATGCGGCTGCGGTCTCGGCACGCCTCTCTCCCCACCAACGGCTATATAGCCATTTTACCAAGGCACAGTGGCAGGTAAGATGGGGTTAATCAATGGCGTGAAAGCGCCGATGCCTCGCGCGCAAGCGTCTCGATCCGGGCCGGATCGAGCGGCCCCGACGGGACGACCCAACTGCCCCCGACGCAGAGCACCGCATCGAGCGCGAGCCAGTCGGGCGCGGTCGTCAGCGTGATGCCGCCGGTCGGGCAGAAGCGCGCCTGACCCAAGGGCGCCGCGAGCGCTTTCAGCGCCGGGATGCCGCCGCTGGTCGCCGCCGGGAAGAATTTGAAGCGGTCGAGGCCGAGGTCCATGCCGCGCATGATGTCACCGGCGTTGGCGGTGCCGGGGAGGAAGGGAATGCCGCTGGCCACCGCCGCCTGGCCGAGATTGTCGGTGAGGCCGGGCGAGACGATGAATTCGGCGCCCGCGTGGATCGCGGCGCTGAGCATCGCGGGGTTGAGCACCGTGCCCGCGCCGACGATCGCGCCCTTGACCGATTTCATCGCGGTCAGCGCATCGAGCGCGGCGGGGGTGCGCAGCGTGACTTCGAGCACCGGCAATCCGCCCGCGACGAGCGCCTCCGCCATCGGCACGGCGTCCTCGACCCGGTCGATGACGATCACCGGGATGACGGGCGCGAGGCGCATGATCTGGTCGATGGACTGGCTCAAATGACGGACTCCATGGCAGCGAGAACGGCCGACCCGCCCTTTTCGGCTTCGTCGGCGTGGAAACGGAACAGCGCGAAGAGTTCGCGCCCGACGCCCACGGCGGGCGGCGGCGGGGCGGCGGGACTGCGCGCGGCCCAGATGGCGGGGTCGACCAGCGCCAGCACCTCGCCCTTGCGCGCGCAGACGCGGACGACATCGCCGTCGGCAAGAAAGGCGAGCGGGCCGCTGACCCCGTCGATGCCGGGCAGCGCCTCGGGCGAGAGGTGTATCACCGCCGGCACCTTGCCGCTCGCCCCCGACATGCGCCCGTCGGTGAGCAAGGCGACACGAAAGCCGCGGTCCTGCAGCACGCCGAGCGCCGGGGTCAGCTTGTGGAGTTCGGG
The DNA here is from genome assembly GCF_050725615.1 of Sphingopyxis sp. GTDB lineage: Bacteria > Pseudomonadota > Alphaproteobacteria > Sphingomonadales > Sphingomonadaceae > Sphingopyxis. Next base: position 13,909 of record NZ_JBOHHU010000034.1, on the reverse strand, counting down.
CATGCCGTTGGCGCGCGGCCCCTGGAAACGCACGACGACGATCACATCGCGTTCGAGCTCACCCGCCTTGAACGCCGCCAGCACCGCATCCTGCGTGTCGAAGATCCGGCACGGCGCCTCGATCGTCCAGCGATCCTCGGCGACCGCACTGGTCTTGATGATCGCGCGGCCGAGATTGCCCGCGAGCAGGCGCATCCCGCCGTCGGGCGAGAAAGGAATCGCGACGGGGCGGAGCATGCTGTCGTCTCGGCTTGTCGCGGGCGCAGCCCGCCAGACAAGCTTATCGTCGGCGAGTATGGGTTCGGCCGCATAGTCGGCCATCGTCCCGCCGACGGTCAGCACATCGCCGTGCAGCAATCCCGCATCGAGCAGTTCGCGCACGACATAGCCGATGCCGCCCGCCGCGTGGAAATTGTTCACGTCGCCCGCGCCGTTCGGATAGACGCGCGCCAGCAACGGCACCGCGTGGCTCAGCTCGTCGAAATCCTGCCAGTCGATGATGATCCCCGCCGCGCGCGCGATCGCGGGCAGGTGGATCGCATGGTTGGTCGAGCCGCCGGTCGCGAGCAGCCCGATGGCGGCGTTGACGATCGCCTTTTCGTCGATGCAGCGCGCCAGCGGGCGATAGTCGTCGCCGTCCCAGCCGATCTGCGCGACGCGGTGGGTCGCCGCGCGCGTCAGCTCCTGCCGCAGCTTCGTGCCGGGATGGGTGAAGGCGCTGCCGGGGATATGCAGCCCCATCAGTTCCATCATCATCTGGTTCGAGTTGGCGGTGCCGTAAAAGGTGCAGGTGCCCGCGCCGTGATAGCTCGCCGCCTCGGCTTCGAGCAGTTCGTCGCGGCTCGCCTTGCCCTCGGCATAGAGCTGGCGGACGCGCTGCTTTTCCTTGTTCGCGAGCCCCGACGGCATCGGTCCGGCGGGGATCAAAATCTGCGGCAGATGGCCGAAACGCAGCGCGCCGATCAACAGCCCGGGCACGATCTTGTCGCAGATACCGAGCAGCAGCGCGCCCTCGAACATCGCGTGACTGAGCGCGATCGCTGTGCCCTGCGCGATATTGTCGCGGCTGAACAAGGACAGGTCCATGCCCGCCTGCCCCTGCGTCACCCCGTCGCACATCGCGGGCACGCCGCCGGCGACCTGCGCCGTCGCACCGGCTTCGCGCGCGAAGATTTTGATCTGTTCGGGATAGCGGCCATAGGGTTGATGCGCCGAGAGCATGTCGTTGTAGCTGGTGACGATGCCGATGTTCATCTCAGCGCCCGACCGGATCGCGGGCTTGTCTTCGCCTGAGGCGGCGAAGCCGTGCGCGAGGTTGCCGCACGACAGGTTACCGCGATTGGTTCCCGCCTCGCGCTGGCGGTCCATCAGGTCGAGGTAGGCGGCGCGGCGCGGGGCGCTGCGCGCGATGATGCGCTCGGTGACGGCGGCGATGGTGGGGTGAAGGTCAGTCATGCCAGCTCGCCCCGTCACGCTCGATCAGCGCGATTGCCGAACTCGGGCCCCAGCTACCGGCGGTGTAGCTCTGCGGCGCGAGGTCGACTGCGGCCCAGGCGTCGCGGATCGAATCGATCCATTGCCATTGCGCCTCGACCTCGTCGCGGCGCACGAACAGCGTCTGGTCGCCCTCGATGAAGTCGAGCAGCAGCCGTTCATAGGCGATCCGCCGTCGCTCGCCGGCAAAGCTGTGCGAGAGCGAGACGTCCATCGTCACCTCTTTCAGCTTCACCCCGTCGCGGTCGAGGCCGGGCTGCTTGGCCATCACCTTGACTCGGATATTCTCCTCGGGCTGAAGGTTGATGATCATGCTGTTGGCGTCGAGCTTGGGGGCGCCGACGCGCGCGAAGATATTGTGCGGCACCGGTTTGAACTGGATCAGCACCTCGGACTTGCGCTGCGGCATGCGTTTGCCGGTGCGCAGGTAAAAGGGCACGCCCTTCCACCGCCAATTGTCGATGAAGGCCTTGATCGCGACGAAAGTCTCGGTGTTCGACGGCCGGCCGAGTTCGTCGGCATAGCCGGTCACCGCCGCACCGCCGACGGCGCCGCTGGTATATTGCCCCTTGACGCTGTGCGTCTTCGCATCCTCGGGCTTCATCTTGCGAAGGCTGCGGAGCAATTTGACCTTCTCGTCGCGCACTGCTGTCGAGGTGACGCTGGCCGGCGGCTCCATCGCGATGATCGCGAGCAGTTGCAGCATATGGTTCTGGACCATGTCCTTCAATGCGCCGACGCCGTCATAATAGGAGACACGGCCTTCGAGCCCGACGGTCTCGGCGACGGTGATCTGGACATGGTCGATCGCCTGCGCGTTCCACAGCGGCTCGAAGAGCATGTTGGCGAAGCGCAAAGCGAGCAGGTTCTGGACCGTTTCCTTGCCGAGATAATGGTCGATGCGGAACACATGGTCTTCGGCAAAGGCGTCGCCGACCTCGGCATTCACCGCATGCGACGAGGCGAGGTCGTGGCCGATCGGTTTTTCCATCGCGATGCGGCATTCGGTGCAGGCGATGCCCGCGCTTTTCAGTCCCTGCGCGATCGGCCCGAACATCGACGGCGGGGTCGAGAGATAGGCCCCGATCGGGCGGCCGAGCCGGTCGCCGAGCTGCGCCGCGAGCGCGTCGTAACCGGTGCCCGCGCCCGCATCGACCGGGCAATAATCGATCCGGTCGAGAAAGGCGGCAATCCCCGCATCATCGAGCCGGTCGGCGGGCAGATGTTCGCCGAGCGCCGTGCGGACCATCGCATGGCACGCCGCCCGGTCCATTTGCGAGCGACCCGATGCGACGATCGTCAGCCCATCGGCGAGCAGCCCGTCGAGGTGGAGATTGTAGAGCGAGGGAAAAAGCATGCGCTGGGCAAGGTCGCCGGTTGCCCCGAACAGGATCAATGTCTCGACTTTGACGCTCACAACCATCCCCTTGGATATCCGTCGGCAGAAATGGCCGACCGCCCGCGCGAATGCAACGCGCATACGTAGGCCGCATACGAAGGCGCCGGCGATGTCGCCCCTTGGCAAATCCGGCGACGCTGCCATAGGGAAACGCCATGCCCGACAATGCCCTACCCTATGACGTCATCATCATCGGCGGCGGCGTGAACGGCGCTGGCGTTGCGCGCGACGCCGCGGGACGCGGGGCGCGGGTGCTGCTGATCGAACAGGGCGACCTGGCGCAGGGGACGTCGTCGGCCTCGACCAAATTGATCCACGGCGGCCTGCGCTACCTCGAACATTATGAATTCGGCCTGGTGCGCGAGGCGCTGAAAGAACGCGAGATCTTGTGGGGCATCGCGCCGCACATCATCTGGCCGCTGCGCTTCGTGCTGCCACACCGCCCGGGACTACGCCCGCGCTGGCTGCTGCGGCTCGGGCTGTTCCTGTACGACCATATCGGCGGGCGCAAGAAACTGCCCGCGACACGCTCGATCGATCTGCGCAAACATGCCGCGGGCGCGCCGCTGCAGGGCCAATATGTCCATGGCTTCGAATATTCGGACGGCTGGGTCGACGACGCCCGCCTCGTCGCGCTCAACGTCCGCGATGCGGTGAACCGGGGAGCCAAGGTGCGGACCCGGACGCGCGCCGAGCAATTGCGCTGCGAAAACGGCCTGTGGGTCGTCGAGGCGAGCAGCGAGAATGGGCACAGCTATCGCTTCACGGGGCGCAGCGTCGTCAACGCGGCGGGGCCGGCGGTGCTCGACCTCTTGAAGCGCGCCGACGCCGAACCCGACCACAAGATGCGGCTGGTGCGCGGATCGCATATCGTCGTGCGGCGGCTGTTCGCGCATGATTATGCCTATTTCTTCCAGCTGCCCGACGGGCGCATCTTTTTCGCCATTCCCTATGAACGCGACTTCACGCTGATCGGCACCACCGACCTCGACCATGACGGCCCGCTCGGCGCGGTGAAGGCGAGCGATGAAGAGATCGCCTATCTTTGCGAAGGCGCGAGCCTCTATTTCCGCGAGACCGTAACCCCCGCCGATGTCGTGTGGACCTATTCGGGGGTGCGCCCGCTGATCGAGGATGGGTCGGGACGACCCGAGGCGGCGACGCGCGGCTATCGCATCGACGTCGATATGGCGGAAGGCGCGCCGCTGCTGACCATCTATGGCGGCAAGATCACCAGCTATCGCCACGTCGCCGAACATGCGGTCGACGAACTGTCCGACCATCTCGAGGCGGTGTCGGTGCGGCGCTGGACCGCGACCGAACCGCTGCCCGGCGGCGATTTTCCGACCGATGGCGCCGCGACGCTCAAGGCCGACGTCAAGCTCGCCCATCCCTTCCTGCCCGCCGCGACGGTCGACCGCATCGTCAAGGCCTATGGCACCGACGCCCGGACCTGGCTCGGCACCGCGCAGGATTGGGACGCGCTCGGCGGCGAGATCGCGCATGGCCTGTCCGCCGCCGAGGTCGACTGGATGATGACGCGCGAATGGGCGCAGACCAGCGACGATATCCTCTGGCGCCGCAGCAAGCTGGGGCTGCATTTCAGCGCCGACGAGGTGGCGAAGCTCACCGCCTGGCTGGACACGAAGCGGCCGGCCGCGCCCGCCGCCTAATCGGGTTTGCGATCCCGCTTCGCCGGCTTGCGCGAAGCCTGCTCGCGCAGCCGGTTCTCGCGCGTCGCCAGCTCCTCGAAGCGGCAGAGCGGAATCGGTGCGGGCGGCTTTTTATCTTCGGCCATATCCAACCTCGTCACCCCGGGCTCGACCCGGGGTTCCGCTGATCCTGGTCGAAAGCGGGGCCCCGGATCAAGTCCGGCATGACGAAAATTGGAGGTCAGGCCGCCTCGGCTTCCACATCCACCGGCAACCGGATCATGTAATCGAACGCCGAAAGCGCCGCCTTCGAGCCTTCGCCCATCGCGATGACGATCTGCTTGTACGGCACCGTGGTGCAGTCGCCGGCCGCGAAGACGCCCTTCTGGCTCGTCTCGCCGCGATGATCGACCTCGATCTCGCCGTGGCGCGACAGGGTGACGCTGTCCTTCAGCCATTCGGTGTTGGGGACGAGGCCGATCTGGACGAAAATACCTTCGAGTTCGACCTGGTGCGGTTCGTCCTTGTTGCGGTCCTTGTACGACAGGCCCGTCACTTTCTCGCCGTCGCCGAGCACTTCGGTGGTCAGCGCCGAGGTGATGATCCGGACGTTCGGCAGGCTCGCAAGCTTGCGCTGCAACACCGCATCGGCGCGGAGCTCGCTGTCATATTCGATCAGCGTGACATGCGCGACGAGGCCCGCGAGGTCGATCGCCGCTTCGACGCCGCTGTTGCCGCCACCGATCACCGCGACGCGCTTGCCCTTGTAGAGCGGACCGTCGCAATGCGGGCAGTATGCCACGCCCTTGTTGCGATATTGGTCCTCGCCCGGCACGCCGAGCTGGCGCCAGCGCGCGCCGGTCGAGAGGATCACGGTGCGCGCCTTGAGCGACGCGCCGCTGGCGAGCTTCACCTCGTGGAGGCCGCCTTCGACCTTTGCGGGGATCAGTTTCTCGGCGCGCTGCAGGTTCATCACATCGACGTCATAGTCTTTGACGTGGCTCTCGAGCTGCGCGACGAGCTTCGGACCTTCGGTGTGCGAGACCGAGATGAAATTCTCGATCGCCATCGTGTCGAGCACCTGCCCGCCGAAGCGTTCGGCGGCGATGCCGGTGCGGATGCCCTTGCGCGCGGCGTAGATCGCCGCCGCCGCGCCGGCAGGGCCGCCGCCGACCACGAGCACGTCGAACGCGTCCTTGGCGGCGATCTTTTCGGCCGCTTTCGCCTCTGCGCCGCTGTCGAGCTTCGCGAGAAGCTGTTCGAGTTCCATGCGGCCCTGGCCGAAAGTCTCGCCGTTCAAAAAGATCGTCGGCACCGCCATGATCTTGCGCTCCTCGACCTCGGCCTGGAACAGCCCGCCGTCGATCGCGGTGTGGGTGATGCGCGGGTTGACGACCGACATCAGGTTGAGCGCCTGCACGATATCGGGGCAATTCTGGCACGACAGCGAGAAATAGGTTTCGAAGTGGAAATCGCCATCGAGCGCCGCCACTTGCTCGAGCACCTCGGGCGCGACCTTCGGCGGGTGGCCGCCGACCTGGAGCAAAGCGAGGACGAGCGACGTGAATTCATGCCCCATCGGGATGCCGGCGAAGCGGACAGCGACGTTGGCGTCGCTGGCGCGGCGGATCAGGAAGCTCGGGCGGCGCGCGTCGTCGTCGGCGCGGGTCACGCTGACCTTGTCCGAGAGCGCGGCGATGTCGCCCAGCAGGGTCGCCAGCTCGGCCGATTTGGCATCGTCGCCGAGCGACGAGATCAGTTCGATCGGTTCACGAAGATTCGTGAGCAGGCCTTGAAGCTGCTGCTTCAGATGGGCGTCGAGCATGGGGAGAGTTCCTGCGAGAGGGGGAGAGAAACCGGGGGGCGGCGATCGTGCCGCCGCCCTTCCGGCCATATGTCAGGCAGACTTAGATCTTGCCGACGAGGTCGAGCGAGGGGGCGAGCGTTTCGGCGCCTTCTTCCCACTTCGCGGGGCAGACTTCGCCCGGGTGGCTGACCCAGTACTGCAGCGCCTTGATCTTGCGGAGCAGTTCGGCGGCGTTGCGGCCCACACCCTCGGGGGTGATTTCGAGCAGCTGGATTTCGCCATTGGGGTCGAGCACGAAGGTGCCGCGGTCGGCGAGGCCGACGCCCGGACGCAGGACTTCGAAATTGTTCGAGATGCTGTGGTTCTGGTCGCCGACCATATAGTAATTGATCTTGCCGATCGCCGGCGAGGTGTCGTGCCAGGCCTTGTGGCAGAAATGCGTGTCGGTCGACACGGCATAAACCTCGACGTCCATCTTCTGGAGCGTCGGATAGATGTCGGCGAGATCTTCGAGTTCGGTCGGGCAGACGAAGGTGAAGTCGGCCGGGTAGAAGAAGAAGACCGCCCACTTGCCCTTGACGCTCTCGTCGCTGACATCGACGAACTTGCCGTCCTTGTAGGCGGTCGCGTTGAAGGGTTTGATGGTCGTGTTCAGAACGGACATGGAGAGAGCTTCCTTTGTTGTTGGAAGCTCCCCCTAGCCGCCTATGTTGCAGTGCGACAATTGATATGTTGCGGCCATGTGATCGATTTTATCGATTAGACGCGCGATCGCCGAAACGCCGCCCCGCGACCGACCAAAGCCGACAATCGCGCTCCCTTGCGGCTCCCCCGCCCGCATGGCAAGAAACCCCCATGACGGGCGGGGCGGACAATCGACTGATAAGGCTGGCTTTGCCCGGCGGCATTCGGGTGACCGCATCCGACGATCCCGCATCATCGGTGCTGACGCGCTTCTTCGCCGGATATGACCGCGCCTTCGTGCTGCCCGACGAGCGCGAGGAACTCGACGGGTTCGAGGCGTGCCTCGCGCTCAACGCCAGCCATCGCCATGCCTATGGCCGCACCCACTCCGAGCTGGTCGCCATCTTCGAGGACGAAGGCGGCACCCTGCTCGGCGGCGCCAATTTCCTCGCGACCGCGATCGATCGCGGCCCCGCCCTGCCCCCCGCGGCCGTCGCGCTCAACTATGTCTATGTCGAGGAGGCGGCGCGCGGACGCGGACTGTTGCGGCTGGCGCTGGCGGCGGTGCGGCAACTGGCCAGGATCGCGCTCGGGCTCGCCCCCGACGGGCCAACGCCGGCCATCTTCATCGAACAGAATGACCCGCTGCGTCTCACGGCGGAGGAATATGCCGCCGACACCGCGCATTCGGGCACCGACCAGGTCGACCGGCTGGCGATCTGGGCGCGCATCGGCACGCGCATCGTCGACTTTCCTTATGTGCAGCCCGCGCTGTCGGCGGGGCAGCAGCCCGACGACGGGCTGATTTACGCGGCGGTCGACTATCCGGGCGATGCGGTCGATGCGGGGCTGCTCCACGATCATCTCGAAAGCTTTTTCGGCATTTCGGTGCGCAAGGGCGAAGCCGAGGCGCCGGGCGGGGTCGCGGCGACACAGCTCGCGGCGCTCGCCGCACGCCGCGCGCCGGTGGCGCTGTTTCCGATGGAGCCCGCGATCGCCTGGCTGCGCGGCGGCCGGCCCGCCGATGGCTTCGACAGCTTTCGCACGCTGGCGATGGCGGCCGCCGGAGGGGAGGCCTGACCGATGGCGATACGCGGCGACTGGGACGATGCGCAGGGCTTTGAAAGCGCCAGGTCGGGCACGCTCTATTGGACGCTGTCGCTCTATATCGATCCCGACCGCGTCGCCGAAGCGGCGGGGCAAAAGGGCAAGCCGGTCACGCATGGCCAGTTCGGCGCCGTCCAGCGCGCCCACCTGCCCTCGGTGATGCTGCGCAACGCAATCGATCCCTTGTTCAACGACATCGCCGACCGCGAGGTGCAGGGCGAGGTGCAGGAGCATCTGATCGCCGCCGCCGATGCCCCCGCGGGCGACTACGCCGACACCCCGGAGGGCAAGCGGGCGCAGCGCAAGGCGGCCGACAAGGCGATCCGCCGCCACGAGCGACTGATCTTCAAGCTGCAAAAACCCGCGATCCAATGGACGACCGAGGGGCTCGACTATCGCGCCGCGCCGCCCGGCCTCGGCGACGGGCGCGCGGTGCGCTTTCGCCGTTTCTGGCTGGCGCACAACAATGGCGGGCTCAGCTATCATCTCAGTTTCAGTCATCATTATGCCTCGCTCGCCGCCCCCGGCGACGAGGGCGGTTATGACGCGGCGACCTATTATTTCCTGTCGTTGCTGCAAAAGCTCGCCGCGCCCAAGGAGTTCGAGCTCGACGGCCGTCACGGCGGCAGCGCGTCGGTATTCGACACGAATCTGGGCATCGCGCCGCTCGACGACCTGCTGGTCAGCGCGGGGGACAGGAAGGCGGCGAATTTCTGGCTCTTCGTGAAGCAACAGCTGCTCGATGATGGCGCCTTGCTGTTCGACCGGCTGGCGAAGGTCACCGGAACGACGCCGATGGCGGACCTGAGCGACGTCCTGATCGACAAAGTGCCCTTCATCGAGGTGCCGGGGCTGATGGTGCCCAAGTCACGCTTCATGTTCCTGATCCATGACGAGCGCTTTTTCAAACGGCTGATGCCGGTGGACAAGGACGGCAAGAGCGCGGCGCGCAAGCTGATGGTGCAGGAACCTTGTTACGAGCCCTATCAGACCGAACTCGCCCGCCGCGTCGACCGGGCGGAAAAGAGCAAGGGGCTGGTCCAGCTCGATGCGAAATTCTGGCAATGGGTCCGGCTTCGGCCCGATTACGGCCAATGGATCGATGGCCCCCATCCGAACCTGCGGCCCGTCGGCGGCGAACGGTTCGAAACGCTGGACGCGCTGGCCGAAGCGATCAGCACCAACGGCGCCGAATGGGTCGAATATCGCAAGAAGGGCGGGCGGACCGAAGTGGCGTCGGTAACGCCGCTGGACAAGATACCCGCCTTCGAAGCCAATCGGACCGACTGCATCGACTATCTGTTCCTCGCCGGGTTCAACCAGAATATCATCGATTTTATGAACCAGGATACGTCGGAGATCCTCGACAGCATCGACCCCATCTATCCCGACAGCAGCGAACAGTCCGATGAACGGTTCTTCGTCCGCTATGCCAATCACCGCGCGATGATCAGCTATGTGCCCAAAAGTCGCAGCCTCGAGACGGGCAACGACTATATCGGCACCTGCCCCTATGCCTTTCTGATCCACGCCATGTCGCTGCACAACGAGTTCCTGGCGCGCGAGCATGAGGCGAAGAGCATGGCGCGGATCGAGCGCATCGAATGGCATGTCGCCAACGGCGAGTGGCACGCCGACAAGCGCCGCCGCCGGGCGCCCGACCCGCCGAGCGCGGCGACCGAACAGCTGAACCTGCGCGAGCAGCTGACCGGCCATGATGATTTCGACAAGGCCGAAATGGCGATCAACCAGGCGAAGCTGGCCGAGTATCGGGAATATGAGCGGTTCCGCTACGCCAACCCCTTTCGCTACGATACCGAGCGCGACGTCTTCACCAAGCTGGAAGAACTGCGCGGCACCCAGCGCAAGAAGGAGGCGCTGGCGCTCGCAGTGGCGAGCCTCGAGGATCATGCCAGCGACCTGCAGCGGCGGCATCAGGCCGACGCCGACCGCGCGGCGGCGCGGCGCGAGACCCAGCTCAACATCCTGCTCGGCGGCACCGGCGTCTTCGGCGCCGGGCAAATGATCTACTGGATCGGCGACACCGCCGTCGGCGGCACCAGCGCCGGCGCGAATGCAAAGCCGGTGACGCTCGACTATCTGGGCCTGCCCGGCATCCATCTGACCGGGCCGCAGATCATGCACGCGACCGAGACGATCATGGCCTATGCGCTGATCCTGTTCGTCATCGCGCTCGTCTATATCGCGGCCGACATCGGCTGGACCTGGCTGCGGGGCACCCGGATCGGCGGCCGGATCGCGGAACGGCTCGCACGGCTCCGTCCGCCGCGACGCTGATGGCGCCAAGGCCGGTCCGGATCGAAGCGATCGGCATGGAGGCGCAGCCGCTGTGCATCCTCGACGATGTCGCGCCCGATCCCGGCGCGCCGCGCGATGCCGCTGCGGCGGCACGGGGCTTTGGCCGAACCGGTCCGATCCGCGCGAAGGGCGGCTGACGATCACGGCATTTCTGTCGATCGGCGGAGGGTGATGGCGCGCCCGGCAGGATTCGAACCTGCGACCACCCGCTTAGAAGGCGGGTGCTCTATCCAGCTGAGCTACGGGCGCGTGCACAAGGCTGTGGAGCGCGCGAATAGCGCGGTTTGCGCGGGGCGCAAAGCAAGATAAGCAAGGCACCGATGACCGAACCCGCCCCATCCGGCCTTGCGCCCGCCCGCACCAATGCCGCCGCCGTGCGGCATTTCCGCTATTACGACCTGGTGATGGCCGCCTTCGTTGCGGTGCTGCTGTTGTCGAACGTCATCGGGGCGTCGAAATTATCGACGATCGGGCCGCTGACCTTCGGCGCCGGAATCCTGTTTTTCCCAATCGGCTATGTCATCGGCGACGTGCTGACCGAAGTTTATGGTTATGCTCGGGCCCGGCGGGTGATCTGGACCGGGTTCGCGGCGCTCGTCTTCATGGCGGTGATGAGCTGGATCGTACTCGCCATGCCGCCCGCGCAGGATTGGTGGTGCAAGGGCACCGAGACGCTGGCGCTGAAAAACAATCCCGCCGCCAGCAACGGCGCGCTGTGCCAGGCGACCTATGTCAGCGCGTTCGGCAACGCCTGGCGCCTGGTGATCGCGTCGATGATCGCCTTCTGGGCCGGCGAGTTCGTCAACAGCTTCGTCCTCGCGCGGATGAAGGTCGCGACCGAAGGCAGGCATTTGTGGATGCGGACGATCGGGTCCACCGTCGTCGGCCAGGGTATCGACAGCCTGATCTTCTATCCCATCGCTTTCCTCGGCGATTGGCCGACGGAGCAGGTGGTGCTGGTGATGTTCACCAATTGGGGCATGAAGGTCTTGTGGGAAGCCGCGCTCACCCCGGTGACCTATTTGGTCGTCGGGGCGCTGAAACGCCGCGAGGGCGTCGATGTCTATGACGAAGGGACCGATTTCAGCCCGTTCAAGGCGAAGGTCTGATCGCGGCGATGAACACCGAAGCCGTCTCTGCCGTTTACCAGCAGCTCAAGATCGTCGTGATCGACGGCAGCGGGCTCGGCAAGGATGCGCTGCATATCTATGCCGGCATGGCGATCTACCTCGCCATGCGGCTGGGATTGCGGCGGCCGGTGTGGATGGCGTGGATCGCGGTGGTGATCGCGGCCCTCGCGGGCGAGTGGCTGGATATCGAGGGCGAATATCTGCGCGGCCGCCTCGCGCCCGAGCCGGGGCATTGGCACGACATCTGGAACACCGCCTTCTGGCCCAGCGTGCTGGCGCTGGTCGAACGCTGGTGGCCGCGACGCGACGCCGCGCCGACGCCGGACTTAGGCGAGAACGCCGAGCGCGGCCTCGAACAGGCGTAGCCCGTCGGTGCCGCCATGCGCGCGGTCGATCGCGCGTTCGGGGTGCGGCATCATGCCGAGCACATTGCCCGCATCGTTGAGCACGCCCGCGATGTTGCGTGCCGAGCCGTTGACGCTGTCGGCATAGCGGAACGCCACGCGCCCCTCGCCCTCGAGCCGGTCGAGCGTGCTTTCGTCGGCGAAATAATTGCCGTCGTGATGCGCGACCGGGATATCGATCGCCTCATCGGCCTTGTACGCGGCGGTGAACAAAGACTGGCTGTTCGCGACGGTCAGCGGCACGGTGCGGCAGACGAAGTTGAGCCCGGCGTTGCGCATGAGCGCGCCGGGGAGCAGCTGCGCTTCGGTCAGCACCTGGAAGCCATTGCACACGCCGAGCACGGGCACGCCGCGCCCCGCAGCATCGGTGACCGCGGCGAGGATCGGCGAGCGCGCCGCCATCGCACCCGAGCGCAGATAATCGCCATAGGAAAAGCCGCCGGGCAGCGCGATGAAGTCGATGCCGCCGGGCAGCTCCGTGTCGCGGTGCCACACCATCGCCGGCGCCTGGCCGGTGACGGTTTCGAGCGCGACCGCCATGTCGCGGTCGCAATTGGAGCCGGGAAAGACGATGACGGCGGTCTTCATGGCTCGCTATCCTTTCAGGCGCGCTGGATGCGGTAGTTTTCGATCACGGTGTTCGCGAGCAGCTTGGCGCACATCGCGTCGAGGTCGGCATCGCTGACGCTGTCGGCGACTTCGAGTTCGATGAAGCGCCCGGCGCGGACATCGTCGACACCCGCAAAACCCAGCCCTTCGAGCGCATGGTGGATCGCCTTGCCCTGCGGATCGAGCACCCCGGGTTTCAGCGTCACATAGACCTGGACTTTCATGGGGGCGGACCTTTGCTGCGGAGGGCGGGAAGATGGGCGCGCCTATGCCCGCGAATCAGTTGGCGGGCAAGGGTGGGCGCTCAAGAAAATGCCACTCTTCGGAATGCGAACCACTCGCATCTTTCCTGTTGCGAATCCCTCGCACTATCCCTATCTGGATCTTGTTGAGAAGGATTCGCACATGGTCGTCTGTGTCTGCAACGCAATAAAGGAAAGCCAGCTGCGCGATGTCGTGCGGAATGGCGAAGTGCGCTGCGCCAAGGCCGCCTATGCGCAATTGGGTCGCAAACCCAAATGCGGCCAATGCCTGCCTTTCGCTCGCAATATCATCAGCGACGTCGCCGCGACCGCCTGATTTTTCTTGGTTTTCCGCCATTTTTGACCTTGGCCTGATGGGGTCCGGGGGCGTATAATGCCGCCATCCCATTCCCAGAACAAAAAGACAGGACGACATATGAAGGGCGACGAAAAGGTCATCGACTTCCTCAACGAGGCGCTGAAGAACGAGCTGACCGCGATCAACCAGTACTGGCTGCATTATCGCATGCTCGACAATTGGGGCGTCGCGAAGCTCGCGCATTTCGAGCGCGAGGAATCGATCGACGAGATGAAGCACGCCGACAAGCTCGCCGATCGCATCCTCTTCCTCGGCGGCCTGCCCAATTTCCAGATGCTCGGGCGCCTGCGCGTCGGCGAAACGGTCGAAGAGATCCTCAAGGCCGACCTCGCGCTCGAGGAAGAAGCACTGCCGCTGCTCAAGGACGCGATCGCCCATTCGGAAAGCGTGCGCGACTATGTCAGCCGCGACCTGTTCGCCGACATCCTCGAAAGCGAGGAGCATCATGTCGACGAGCTCGAAAAGCAGTTCGAGATGATCGAGCGCATGGGCCTCGAAAATTATATCCAGCTGCAGTCGCGGTCGGTCGGCGACGATTGATCCGAAGCCGTCATCCCGGCAGAGGCCGGGTGACCAGTAAAACCAAGGTTTTCAGGGGCGCCTGCGGGCGCCTCTTTTTTCGCTTGTAATTGCGAATAGTTCTCAATAGCAAGATCGGGCAGTCCCCTCCTGCCGGCCGCTGC
>NZ_JBOHHU010000033.1:0-39205 GCF_050725615.1 Sphingopyxis sp. | reverse complement strand
GGCCTGCGCAACTACGCCCTACGGGCTCCGCTGCGCAGGCCATTGCTTACACCGCGCTCATGCGCAACAAAGCTGCTGGGCTCTAATCCCCGCTGGTGGAAACCAGGGGGTCACGTCAATTAGAATGATCGGCTGCACTTCGGGCTGGGTTGCCGATTCTAATCGGAGCAATAATCAAGCTCGGAATCGCTGACGTTTGACGGTCGATACGATCGCCAAATATGTGGTAGCCGGGCTTGGAGGCAAATATTGGGGCGCGCGGTATGGGGATGGCTGTGTTCGGTAAGACCTATCGATCGATAGCATATTTGGCGGCGTTTGGGATTGCCCTGAGCAGTGGATCGGCGTGGGCCAGCCCTTCCTTCCAAATTGCTGAAGGCGAGGTGATCAAGTCTAGCTGCGTCGGCACGTCGCCCGCCGTAAATTTGACGGTCGTACCTTCGGGCCTTGATCCCCGACAGAATTACGAGATTTGGGTAACGGAGTCCTTCAGCGATTTCGTGTCTCGCATCGGCAAGGCTAAGCTTGAAGCAAGTGCAAGCATCTTTACCGGCCGGCAAAGGAGAGCTCAGTATCGGCTCGAGGATGTCTGGCCCGGTGAATATGACATCGTCCTCATCGACAAATCCCGAAAAGATTCTGCGGGCCGGCCGGTTGCCGTTTCCATGCGGCGGCTCAGTGTAAAACCTCCAGCGGTAGACGTGCGCCTGCCTCAACACGTCCAAGGAAATGTGCCGTTCGAAGTTGATGTAAAGCACCTTGTCGGGCCGGCAAGGCTAAGCCCATTCATCCTTGAGGTTCGGCCGCGCGGGGTCTCCGACCGCGATGCAGAAACGAAAGCACTTCGAGTTGCCAACATTCCCCGCTGCGCTTCGATGACGATCAAGCTGCGAGGCCTTGCTGCTGGCACCTATGACCTCAACATTTATCAATACCAGGCCGTGAAGCGGTCCAATTCCCTATTTCAAAAATCCTTCGAGGTGGGAGGCTCGTCGAAATCTTCTCCGCCGCCAAGCAACGGATCCAAACCGGCTGCTCCTGGGTCCAAACCACACCTCTCTGCGCCGATGCGTCCAGGGGACGGACATTCAGCGTTCCAATTGATATTCCCGTTGGACTGCGCGGATGCGGCCTGCAGCCTTCGCTACGATGCCGGAGCATGGACGCACGGCATGATGACATCGATCCTTGACCATTCGATGAAGCAGGGCGGCAACGGATATTGGCAATATGGCAGCCAGGCAAAAGGAAGCGCTGACCGGGTAATCGTTGCAGCCGACGGATCCAAATTCTCCGGCCGCGTGAAGCCTGGAGATGAAACCTGTGTCTCTGGTGCATTCGGAACGACGGCCAGCAACGGTTTGAATCTCTCCAAACTGATCAATGATGGCGGCTGCGGACCCGGCTTTGTGTCGTATGACGAACATCCCGGCTATGATTTCCACGCAGGGTCCGGTTCGGAAGTTCGCGCTGCGGCGGGCGGGACTGTCCTCGGAGGGCAAGGCTGCATTCTCGCCAACATGGGGTACAGCTGCCGCGAATGGGGGTTCGTCGGCATCGATCACGGCAATGGCTATGTGACGCAATACGGACATTTGAGCGAGATACGCGTTGTGCCAGGCCAGACGGTCGAGAAGGGAGATCCTATTGGCTTGTCCGGCAATACGGCACCCGTAAACCTAGGGCCGCATTTGCATTTTGAAGTGCTGTATCGCTCGGACGGCGGCTACCTGATCGTGGATCCATATGGTTGGAATGGACCCGGGATAGACCCGCTCTACAGTGCCCCGAAGATCCAGCCCAAAACGCTTTGGGCGCCTCGCTCAGCCCCTTGATATGCCTCAACGGGCGCCACGCCGCATTCGTGGGATGCCAGACGACTTTGGCTAACTACCGGAGAATGGAGTATGCCACGACATCGTTGTATCCCCGAAGCACTTCATCGATCGCAGACAATCGTTCACCTCGGGCTTCATGGATGGCGAGACTCGCGCAGTCTGGGCTCGTCAGTTCCGGTTGGTCAGCTTAGGGAGCCTAAATGGCATTGACACATCTCTTCCCTAGCTCGTCGCGAGACGAGTGGCCGAGACTTTTCCTGCGACGACGGCCGCTCCTGTGACGAGGGCCGCAAGATGCCAGAGCTTAGCCCTGTCATTTTGGTTCTCGGCGCATGAGGACGGAATAACACATCGCCCGAATGTAGGGCCGATCTGCCGCGCCCTAAATTGGCCCGCCCCTCTAGGTCGCAGCGAGGGGCGGGTTAGCGCTGGTATGAAGCGCGGCGATAAATGTTCGGTGAAGATTTCCAAAAAAGCCGCGTATTGGATCGTGGCCTTTCCGGCATTTCCCATGCTCTCCCCTTTAGCCTTCACGGGAAATTGTGGAAGGCTCAAGGTCTCAGAAAGAATCTATCGCAGTAGAGGAAATGCCAACTGCGTCGGACGAGGAGCGCGGGCCTTGCCAACTTAGTCAGCGGGCCTCATGCTGATGCAAGGGGGCGCTTCGCAAGCGAATCAAACGGACAAGAGTAAGCGCTCTGGCGAGTTTGATCGCGACCTTCGTGCGGCGCGTGGTAGGGGGCAAAGATGATGGTCAAGCGCGCAGCGTTGTTTTCGGCACTGATATTTTCGCTGTGCTCGTGTGGCGACCCCAATGCTCTTACCGAAGATCGCATCTCTGAAATCATTGCCGACGAAGTGCGCCTGAATCCTTGCATTCAATTTTTTGGCGATGGGCCATTGTTTGCGGAAGCGCATGTCAACGGCGCCAGAGTGGAGATGGCCGACTTCCTGAAAGCCAATGAACCGTTTCCGGTGACCGTTGCCATTGGCGGGTTTGACAATGTTACTGCGCCACGATTTCAGGAATTTGAAGCTGCAGGGCTGCTGGCCTCGAAATTGGAAGGCGAGCAAACTGGTACGATGGGCGGGCCGGTCCAGTATCGGAGGTACGATCTTACCGAGCGCGGACGCGCGCTATATCAGCTCGGCGAAAAAAGGGAATTCCGCGATCGTCCGGCACGGAAGAATCCCTTGTTCTGCGCAGGCAAGGGTCAGGTCGCTGAGATCGTCAATTTTGTGATCCCGGCCGAAGGCCAGAACACAACACAAGTCACGATCCGCTGGAACACGGTGGATGACAAGGGCAATGTGATCGATGCGCTGCCAGGTGATCCATGGTCAAAAATTGGCAGTTACAGAAGCGACCGACTTCCATTGGAGGGCGAAGGCAGCGCGATGCTTACCCTGACCAACAATGGCTGGGAACTGCTGAACTAATGACATCTATCTCGCCAAAAGATGGGGGTGGCGATGAAGAATTTTATCCGAGTTGCAGCATTTGCCATCGCCTGCGGAATTTCGTTTCATGCGGCAGAAGCGCAGCAAAGGCCGCTGACTGCCAGTGAGGTCGTGAAAGGCGGCCAAGTTGGGAAGTTCGAGCACGGCACCTACCCTTCACTGGGCAACATGACTCACCCCGGCGTGGATATCGTCGGCGATTGCGGAAGCCCGATTAGCGCCTGGCAAGCGGGTACCGTAATCGACGTTGTCTCCGATTCCACCGATCGAAACTTTAACAGCCTTGGCTACATGGTGATGATTGACCACGGCACATGGTCATCGGTGGGCAAGCGCACCTTCTCGCTTTATTTGCACCTACAAAGCGCGCCTAAGTTGGACGAGCGCACAGATCTCGCTGTCGGCACCAAAGTTGCGCGGGGAGACCGGATCGGAAAGGTCGGGCGGACTGGCGTTGCCACCGGATGCCATTTGCATTTTGAGGTGCGGCATTTTGCGAGCCGTCTTCACCCTGATTGGCTCAACATCTACGGAAAAGGGGATAAACGGCAATCCGCAGAATTTCTGGCTGACTGGGCGGATCCCAAGGTCGCGACATTTGGGAAGAACGCGCTAATCATTCCCAAATTAGAAAGCGCAGAGATCGAGGATGTACGTGCCTGGGTAACGTCCGCAGCCAATGTCCGCAGCCAGCCCTCGACGGCCGGTTCACAAGTTCTTGCAACGCGCGGCGAGGGGTCGCTCATTTACGGAAGCTGGGTAAACGGGGACGACGGAAAGTCACGTTGGCTGAAGGTCGAGCTGGCGGCGATGGAAGTTTATTCGCCCCTCGGGCCGTTCGGTTATGTGTGGGAAGGCAATCTTCGACCTGACAATATTGCTGAGACCGTGCCAGTTCCAAAGGCGAACACGCCCAAGGTCGCTCTTCCGCCTTCCACGCAAATGCCCGGACTACGCACCGGTGCCTATGTCGCGTTTCCCACGCGCTGCGCCCAGGCATCAAACGCTACTCTTGAATGGTGGAATGGCCAGTTCTTCTCGGGAGGCCGTAAACATCCCGCCTATCCTCGTGCCGTCGGCCCGGCTCAGCCAAACGGCTCTCAGCCCTTCGTCGCAGACGTAAAGGGATGGGAAGATAATAAAACCTATCGCGTCAATTTTCTTGTTCTGAGCCAAAGCATGTATGAACGCGATGGCTTGCGCTATTCTCACTGTTCCGAAGCACGGCTGCCGCCGACGTGGCGCGATTCAACGCCGCCGCAAACTGTTGCGCAAGTTCCTGACTCGGTGCCAGCCGAGCAAGCCCGATTAGCCCCCGTGACACCCAAGGAGTTTAAGGAGTGGCAAGGAAACGGTGATTCCTATGGCTATCTCTGTACCGTTCGTGTGGCAGGCAGCCCGCTGGCGCTACGGTCAACACCGGCGGGACGGCAGGTTGCATCCCTACCTAATGGCGAGATGTTCGTTCTCTTGGACGTTCGGGTGACCCCGGATCGAGAGACCTGGTATCGGGCCGACCTCTTGAAGCGAGGCGGCGCTGGCTGGGTATCATCAAGATTTGTTACGTGCGATGCGATGCATTTTGACTAAAACCACGCGGACATTCGGTCGGGCCGGTCAATATGGATCGGGCGCAAGAGGGCGGTATCTGGCCTCGTTAGGGGAATCATTCTTCGGGGTGCGCTGCGCGATTTAGCTGCGACAAACTGCTACCTGAACGTGTAGATGCTGTACGGCCCATCGACGCGGAGCTCGTCTGACAGGTGGATTGAGACGGCGATCACGGCAATCCGCGGCTCTGAATTCGAGATTAATTCAATTTGCGATCAGCTGGTCGCAGTTCAGCGCGCTCTCGAAATAGATGGTCGGCGGCACGTCGAGATGATCGGGGTCGGACGTTTCAAACGACCGGCCATCGGCTGACGGCATAACCCTCAATCTTGAAACATAGCGCTGCCCCTCACCCTCCATGTCTAGGGTGACGAGGTAGTCAGAACCTTCTTGGGTCACTGATCGGACGCGCCCGATGGCTTCGTAGAATTGGATCTTGTCGGGCGTGACCAAAATTTCCAGGTCCGAGCCGACCCCATTGCAGCTCTCTTTCGTCGACCAGCGACCGGTGAGATAATCGGGCAGTTTGCCTTGCGATTGAACATTGGGCGGTGGCTGTGTAGGAAGAGCCGGTGCCTGCTGGGCGTTCGGCCCTGAATTGACGGAAGACAGGTCGGACGACTGATCTATTTCCTCGGACGATCCGCCGCCGCTTGCAAAATTGGTTGCCTGATAAATCATCAGCACCACCAGAACGCCGAGGCCAATCAGCGTGAACAATACTCGACGGGCGAGGATCGCGCCGCCCAGATTCTGCGCCTGGCCCTTCACACCCAGGATCAATGTGGCGACGTGAAGCACCGTGGGCACCAATGGAACCCAGTTGAGGCCCGGCATCAGATCAAACAGCGCCGCTATGCCGGGAAGAACCGGTAGCCAGTTTTTGCCGATGGCGCCGCCGCGGATCCAACTGATAGCGGCCAAAAGATATAGGCAGATCAGATGGAGCCAGAACTGCGGGAGAGCTCCCGCCCCCGCTGCTACGCCCACGCTGTTCAGCAAGGCCGAGTTCGAACCAAAATACGGCAGCACGTAGGTTGGAACCATCAATAGCGCATAAGCGAAAAAGAAGATGACCGGATTGACCAGCATTGCCGCCGGCAACGCAAGGGGCGCAGAAGCAGTGGATGCCTGCGAGATGTCGGCAGGAGCAATCGCAGGAGGATCCACGGACGCGGAGGTCGGGCTTTCCTCAACCGAGGGGAGCGGCACTCCGCAATTCTGACAGAAACGATTTGTGGCCGGAACCGCCGCACCACATTGCCCGCAATATTTGGTCAATTCACGCCCCCCATCCGCGAAATTGCTCGCCTGCCTTTCGATCTGGCAAATTCTCCATCTTATTGCACGTCTTGAATTTGTTACCGTCAGCATGGAGCTAAAGCGGCCGAAGCAGTTCCTTGAGATGTGAAGCCGCGTGCCGAGTGCCGAGCCTACACGCCCCAACGTCAGGGCGATCACGCTGGCGTCTTCCATAATCATTCCGATGCGGGTGCTGATCTGGGTGATTAGATCTGAGGTTTCTTGGTCCATGTGTGTGAACACGCTCTCGTGACGCACAGAAGTCCAGACGCAGCTTTTGCTCCGTCGGCGATTAAATCATTCGACTTCTCAGGCACCGCAAGCATTGGTCCGACGGCGCCTGCACGAACGCGCTTCGCTCCGATCCCCAAGGATCCGGAGCCTGAGCCGGTGGGGCCGGCATAAGGCTGCGCCCCACCGGAGACTGAACATGACCGACCAGACGACCCAGGCCGCCGAAGAGCCTGCTGCACGCCCCGCGACCACCAAGGCCGCGACAGTGCAGAAGCTGCTTTGCCGGAATAAGGGGGCGACCCTTCCCGAGATCACGAACACGACGAGCTGGCAGCCGCATAGCGCCCGCGCCTTCCTTACCGGCCTGCGCAAGAAGGGCTTCAAACTCATCCGAGAATGCCGCCCGAGCGGCGATACCTGCTGGCGCATCGAGCGCTGAGATGATCGGCATTGATAATCAACTGGCTGAGCTGGCGACCATGTCGCCGGCTCAGCTCCGCACCGAATGGCGCAAGGCCCATAAGGGCCGCACGATGCCAGCCGGGCTTGGTCGCGACCTCGCCAGCAGGGCACTGGCATGGCGTGTGCAGGAACGCATCAGCGGCGGCCTCACACCCGCAACTCTCCGGCAGCTCAGCCGCTTAGCCCAGCAGCTGGAAAATGGCGGCGAGCTCGATATCGCGCGCGAGGTCCGCCTCAAGCCGGGGACCCGGCTGGTGCGACACTGGCATGGCGAGCCCTACACCGTCCTGGTGCTTGAGGATGGGTTCCAGTTCCAGGATCGCCACTATCGCTCGCTGACCCCGATTGCCCGCGAGATCACCGGCGCGGCCTGGTCTGGTCCGCGCTTCTTCGGGTTGAAGGGACCGACCCATGCGTGACGGCAAGCCGGTACGCTGCGCCATCTACACCCGCAAATCGACCGAAGAGGGTCTGGAGCAGGCGTTCAACAGCCTCGATGCACAGCGCGAGGCCTGCTCCGCCTATATTGCCAGTCAGCGACATGAAGGATGGGTGCTGGTTCCCGACCTATATGATGATGGAGGTTATTCCGGCGGCAATATAGATCGGCCGGGTCTGCAGCATCTGCTCGCCGACGTCGGGGCGGGCAAGATCGATGTTATCGTCGTATATAAGGTCGATCGACTCACTCGCAGCCTCGCGGACTTCGCGAGGATCGTTGATGTGCTGGACCAGCAAGGTGCATCATTCGTCAGCATCACGCAGGCGTTTAACACGACGACGAGCATGGGGAGGTTGACGTTGAACGTGCTGCTGTCGTTCGCCCAGTTCGAGCGCGAGGTGACTGGCGAACGCATCCGCGACAAGATTGCTGCCTCGAAGGCCCGCGGGATGTGGATGGGTGGCAATGTCCCGCTGGGATATGAGGTGCAGGACCGGAAGCTCGTGATCGTCCCTGACGACGCGGCCAAGCTGCAGATGATCTATGAGCAATATCTCGCCTTAGGTTCTGTTCGCGCCCTTGCGGGTCAGCTTGATACACAAGGGGTGCGCAGCAAGGTTCGGGTCAGCCGCACCGGCAAGACCTACGGCGGCGCCGCATTTAGTCGCGGTGCGTTATATCTGATGCTCAAGAACCGGACCTATCTCGGGGAGGTGAACTTCAAGGGCAAATCCTATCCCGGCGAGCATGTGGCGATCATCGAACCGGAACTGTTCGCGGCGGTGCAGACACTCCTCGCGCAGAACCGCAACAACAACGCCGATGGCGTGGGGCTAAAAGATCCGAGCCTCCTCGTCGGCAAGGTCTGGGATAATCTTGGACGACGTATGTCGCCCAGCCACACATCGCGGCGCACCAAGAGATATCGCTATTATGTCAGCGCGACCGAGATCGGGCAAAGCAAGGCACTGCGCGTTCCCGCCGGAGACTTGGAAGCGATCGTGATCGCCCAGCTTTGCCGATTGTTCGACGAGGATGATGTTCCGACCCAGCTGCTCTCCCTATCTACCGGCGACGGACTTGAGCGGAGGACTGCCATCGCGCGTTATGTCGAACGCGTGGACGTTTGCCCCGATCGGATCGACATAACATTCTCGGCAGAGATCCCGATTGCAGCAAGGTCTACGTCAATCCCAGCCGCACTTGTTAGTCGCGGGCGCGAGAAAAGAATAGCGGTCCCGCCAGATCAACAGCGGACGGCCCAGCGGGACCCTGCGCTGATAAAGCTGGTCGTCAAAGCGCACATGGCGCGTGAAGCGCTCGCGCTCGCTGGCGAGCGATCGGTCGCGGAGGTTGCATCGGCCCACGGATATACGAAGGACTATTTTGGTGTGCTGGTCCGCATCGGGTATCTCGCGCCCGACATTGTCACAGCGATATTGGATGGTCGCCAGCCGGCTCACTTCAACCGCCAGCGGTTGGCGCGCGCTACGAATCTTCCGATCGAATGGCAGCGTCAGCGCGAGATGCTCGGGTTCGGCTGAGACCGCCCGCAGATGCGCAACTGATGCGCATCGCATCGCCCGACTGCCAAAACCCCCCACAGAGAATATCGGTCGAACGAGCGTCATGCGGCAGGTCGAAATCGTCTCCCGGCACGGTCGTTAGAAATGGCGTCGCCGGATACCCGCAGAACTCCGGGATTGACAGGCGCAATCAGACTGACTGCAAATCTCGTAGCCAAAGACTTAGAAAAGTGGTGCCCGGGGACGGATTCGAACCGCCGACACTGCGATTTTCAGTCGCATGCTCTACCAACTGAGCTACCCGGGCACGGGCCTCGCGAAGCCGACCGGCCCGCTGGCGAGCGGCGGCTATAGGCAGGGTGCCGCGTCCTGTCCAGCACCTTTGTTGCAGGTTTTTTGCCACCTATTCGTCGGTGAAACTATCCTCGTCGGCGGTGCCGTCGGCGGGCTGGTCGACGGGCACGCGATAGCCCTCGCCGAACCAGTTCAGCAGGTCGCGGTCGCGGCAGCCGCGGCTGCAAAAGGGTTTATGTTCCTCGGCGCGCGGCTGGCCGCATAGCGGACAGGCACGCGGCCGGGCGGCTGGTTTACTGGGCATGGCCCGATCCTTTGACTTGGGCATCGGCGATGAGTTCGACCGGGCGGCCCGTCCGCTTTTGCAGCATGTCGACCCAGTGCGGCTGGCCGCCGATATGATCGACGACGGCAGGCCGCGCGGTCAGTTTCAAAACCCCTGTCCCCAGCGCGCGTTCCGCCTGGCGCAGCAACAACGCCCCGTCGGTCGCAACCGGATCGAGGCGAATCTGCTCGATCAGCGACGGACGCACGCGGCGGCGGATGATCTGCATCAACCCGAATCCGTTGACCGCCGTACGCTCGAAAGGCTGCGGCAACAGCGCGTCGATCAGCGCGTCGATGGCGTGCCGGTCGGCGCGTCCCGACAGCGACGGAAAATCGATGCCGATCGATCCGCCGATGTCGCAGCAGCGAATCACGCCGACCGCCGCAGCGGCGCCGGCTCGCGCCAGCGCCAACGGATCTCCGTCGCCGTCGATATCGATCAGCACCATCGCCGGGGTCGCGTCGACCCACAGCGCGCCGCCGTCGAACCGCCAGTGACCGCGTTGGACCTGCGCGATGACCTCGGACCAGCCCGCCTCTTCGAGGCGGTCCGGCCCGGGGCCGAACAGGTCGACGACTCTGACGCCAGTCGCGGCGACGCGCGCGCGCAAATCGGGGCCCGGACCGACTTCGGCGTCGGGATCGGCGATCCGTACCCGTCCCAGCTTGTCGCGGCCGCGCTCCAGCAATCCGGTCCGGGTGGTTTCGACCGTCAGCCGCGACCCGATCGAGAGGCCGGGCGGCAATTTGGCCAGCGAGACGACCGGCTCACCCGGCGCGTCGAGCACGACCAGCGGTCGCTTTCCCGCTTCGAGCAGCCGCGCGAATTGGACGGTGCCGACCGGCGGCCCTTCGTCGTCACGTTCAATCCGGGCCTCGACGATCCGGCCATCCTCGACCAACGCGGCGCGCGCTTCGCCGATCCCGGCCTCATAGAGCCACTCAGCCAAGCGGAACGCCCGCGCTGCTGAGCAGGCTGCGCGTTTCGAACAGCGGCAGGCCGACGACGTTCGAATGGCTGCCCGAGAGGAAGCGGACAAAGCTCTCAGCGCGGCCCTGGATCGCATAGCCGCCCGCCTTGCCCATGCCTTCGCCGCATTCGACATACCAGTCGATCTCGGCGGCGCTCAGCACCTTGAAGGCGACGATGGTGTCGGCGACGCGGACGCGCGGCTTGCCGTCCATGCCGACGACGCAGACCCCCGACCAGACATGATGTCGCCGCCCCGACAGCAGGCCGAGCATGCGGCGCAGGTCGGCCTCGTCGACGGGCTTTTCGAGGATGCGGCGTCCGACCGCGACCGTGGTGTCGCCCGCCAGCACCACCTCGTGCGCGGCGCGTTCGACCGCGAGCGCCTTCCCCTCCGCGAGCCGCGCGACATAGGCGCGCGGGAGTTCGCCTTTCAGCGGCGTTTCATCGATTTCGGGGGCCGCGATGCGCGCCGGGGTCAGGCCGATGCGCGCGAGCAGTTCCAGCCGGCGCGGCGACGTCGAGGCCAGCACCAGATCGGGCATGGGCGCGGGGCTATCCACCGCGCCGCTCACTTGAAGCGATAGGTGATCCGACCCTTGGTCAGGTCATAGGGGGTGATTTCAACGAGGACTTCGTCGCCGACGAGCACGCGGATGCGGTTCTTGCGCATCTTGCCGGCGGTGTGACCGAGAATCTCGTGGTCATTTTCCAGTTTGACGCGGAACATCGCGTTGGGAAGCAGTTCGACCACCTGGCCGCGCATTTCCAGAAGTTCTTCTTTGGCCATCAATCCTCAAGGGTCTCGAACAAATTGGGATGGGCGCCCATAGCGGCAAAAGCGCGCAATGGGAAGCCGTCTGTCACGCAACCAGCCGCAGTTTGCGCGCGATCCGCCAGCCGACGGTTTTGGCCCAGGCATAGCTCGGCCAGCGCGGCGGCATGGCGGGGTCGAGCCCCATGCGGCGCAGCGCCGCGTTGGCGGCATGCGCCTCGGACTCGCGATAGCTCCATTCGCTGCGCCAGGTGATCGACAGCGAGATCGACGGCGCGTCGCCATTGGCGACATAATGCGGCGCCATCACCGGCATCAGCACCGCATCGCCGGGAGCGAGCGGCACGGCTTGCTGGCCGCCCTCATAACCTTCCTGCCACGGCAGGTTGCGATGGCCGCCGGTGTGGTAGCGTTCATGCTCGCGGCGATGCGCAAAACGCTCGTCGCCCGACGGCCAGACGTTCATCACCTTGGTCCCGCGCAGTTGCAGCAGGATATTATGCTCGGGGTCGAAGTGGAACGGCGTGATCGATCCCGGCGAGGAAATGAAGATGAAGCCCTGCGGCGTCAGCATCGCGCCGGTCCGCGGGCTCACCACGGGTTCGAGTTCGCCGAGCAGCGTCATCAGCAGATCGCGATACGGCCCCTCGCTCTCGATATTCTTGAGCACCGCCCAGCTGCCATTGCTGTCGATGGTGCGGATCGTCTCGCCGATCGACAGGCCGTTCGAGGGAACGTCCTCGGGCAAGATGCCGATCGGGACATTGCCGGGGTTATATTCGACCTGGCTCGCGGGAAGGCTCTCGCCGAGCGCCGCCAGCGCGTCGAGCGACAGCAGCGGATGGTCGGGCAGCCGGTGGTGCAGCAGGCCCGCCCGTTGCGGATAGAGATTTTCCATCACCGCGAGCGTGTCGGACGGAAAAACGCGGGTGTCGATGGGCTGGTGCGCGGTCATGTCTGGTCCTCGGACGGGGCGGCGGGCTCGGGCCGCTTCCAGCGCCGCCACGCCCTTTCCGCCTTGCTGAGCATCGAAAAGCGCCAGCGGTCGCCGGTTCCGCCGAGCGGCACATTGACCCACACCAGCGCGCGGCGTTCGCGCCACACGCTGTCGATCATCGGATGACCCGGCGCGGCGCAACTGTCGACCCAGGCGATGCGGTCATCGTCCAGCAAGTCGAGATTGGCCTGTTGGAGCAGCACCCCGGGCGAGAAGCGCGCAAAATCCTCGTCGAACGCGGTCTTGAACGAAAAGCCGCCGGGCGGGCAGAGGAAGTTGACCAGCATCGCGAGCGGGCGGCCATCGAGGTCGAGCGCGCGCATGTCGAGCTTGCCCGCCGCCGCCGCACCCGAAAGGATGGCGCGGAACCAGGCCTCGGTCTCGCCATGGCTGGCGAGCGCCGATCCGGCGCGGCCCTTCCAGCCGCGCGCTTCGAGATCGAGGAAAGCGTCGATCCAGGGTTCGACGGGTTCGCTCGCCGACCAGCGGCGAAAGGCCACCGCGCCCTGTTCGGCCAGCCGGTTCGCCTGCCGCCGATGCTCCTTGCGCTTTTTCGCGCGCACCGCGCCGTCCCAATAGTCCTCGGGCGACAGCGAGCTTTCGAGCAGCGCGCGTTCTTCGCGGTGCACCGTCTCGGCCTCGCCGCCGCGTATCCGCGCGACGTCGACCAGCGCGCGGTGGAGCGGTCCGCCCTCGGTCAGGCGCGGCACATGGACCAGCGTCCTTGCCCAGGGCGCGGCATCGCACCAGCCGAGCAGGATCGACCAGAAGAGGCTTTCGAAGCCCGCCCGCACCAGCGGGAGCCCGAGAAAATGATTGGGATGCGACCAGCCGGTGACATGGCGCAGCGGCAGGCGGCCATAATGGGTCGCGGGGGCCAGCGGCATCACCCCGATCACCGGCCCGTCGGCGCCGTCCCGCACCATCACCAGCCGCGTCTGCCGTTCGGGATCGAGCAGGTGCAGCGCCGATTGCAGGCACCAGCGTTCGGCAAAGGGGTTCGGCTCGCTCGCCTCCTGCGCGACGGCATCCCACGCCGCAGCGAGCGGCGGCGACAGCGCGAGCGGATCGACGACGCGCACCGTCAGCGGCGCGGCGCTGGCGGCCATGGGCGTGCCGTCGACCGGAAAGGCGGGGTGGACCGTCATTGCGGCGAGGCTAGCAGCGAGGGGTTAAGATGAGGTGGCTGCAAACATAAGTCCCTCCCGCTTGCGGGAGGGGAGATTAAATCCCGAACAATTTCGCCAACGACTTTTCCAGCATGAAGAATTGCCAGATCAGCCGCCCATGGTCGCGCCGCCCGCTTTGGTGCGCGGTCACGATGCGTTCGATCTCGGCCATGTCGAACCAGCCCGAGCGCGCCAGCGTCGCCGACGTCGCCAACGCCTTCGCCTGTTCGACGAGCGGACCGCGGAACCAGTGCGAGACCGGGGTCACGAACCCCATCTTGGGCCGATAGAGGATGTCGTGCGGCAGGTAACGCTCCATCGCCTGCTTCAGGATCGCCTTGCCGGTGCCGCCCTTCACCCGCATCGACGCCGGCAGCGACGCGGCAAATTCGACGAGGCGATAGTCGAGCAACGGCTCGCGCGCCTCGAGGCTCACCGCCATGCTCATCCGGTCGGTCTTGGTCAAAATGTCGCCGGGCAGCCAGATTTTCAGGTCGGCATATTGCGCGCGGTCGAGCGGCTCGCGCGCGGGCGCATCGGCCATCGCCTGCCAATAGCGCGCCTCGGCGACATGATCGCCCAGCGCGTTTTTCGCCGCATCGTTGAACAGCCGCGCGCGCTGGCCGGGACCGGTCACGCCGACCGCCTCGGCATAGCCCTCCGCGCCGCTCTTCGACAGGCTGGCGAGCGTCGCGCGCGCGCGCAAGGGGCGCGGCGCCCAATCCATCTGCGGCCACACCTTCGCCAGCGGACCGAGGAGATTGCGCCGCAACACCCCGGGGATCAGCCCGCGCAGCTTTTCCTCCTGATGCTGGAACACCAGCCGGCGATAGCCCGCGAACGCCTCGTCGGCGCCATCGCCCGACAGCGCGACGGTGACCTCTTCGCGCGCGAGTTCACAGACGCGATAGGTCGGCAGCGCGCTCGCGTCGGCGAAGGGTTCGTCGAACATGTCGGCGACCGTGTCGATCAAAGCGAAATCGCTCGCCGCGACGGTGCGGGTGCGGTGGTCGGTCGCGAAACGCTCGGCGACCACCTGCGCATAAGCGGTCTCGTCGAGCGCCGCCTGGTCGAAGCCGATGGTGCAGGTCTTGACCGCCTTGCTGCTCGCCTCGGCCATCAGCGCGACGACCGCGCTCGAATCGACCCCGCCCGACAGGAAGGCGCCGAGCGGCACGTCGGCCACCATGCGGTCGGTCACCGCCGCGCGCATCAGGTGCGTCAGATGCTCGGCCGCCTCGCCTTCGCTGGCGCGGATGCGTTTCGAGAAATCGGGCGCCCACCAGCAGTTCGGCGGCGGCACCGGCTTGCCGCGCTCGAGCAGCAGATAATGGCCGGCGGGGAGCTTCTGCACCCCCGCGACGATGCAATTGTCGTCGGGGACATAGCCAAGCGCGAGGAAATCCTCGATCGCCGACAGGTTCGCATCCTGCCGCAGCAGCGGGTGGCGCAGCAGCCCCTTGAGTTCGGACGCGAACGCCAGCGACCCGTCGGACAGCCGCGCATGGTGGAGCGGCTTCACCCCCAGCCGGTCGCGCGCCAGGAACAGGCAGCCGCGATGATGGTCGTGGAGCGCGAAGGCGAACATGCCGTTGAGCCGCGACAGGCATTCGACGCCCCATTGCCGCCAGGCCGCGATGATCACTTCGGTATCGCCGCTGGTGCGGAAGCGGTGGCCGCGCTCCTCCAGTTCGGCGCGCAACTCGCGGAAATTATAGATTTCGCCATTATAGCTGAGCGTCACCGCTTCATCGTCGCTCGCCATCGGTTGCGGGCTGCCCGCGATGTCGATGATCGACAGGCGCAAATGGCCTAGGCCGACGCCCGGCGCGGTCCACACGCCGGTGCCGTCGGGGCCGCGATGGCTCATGGGATGGAGCATCGCGCGCAGCCGCGCCGGGTCGACCGGCTTTGCCGTGTCCAGATGATAAAGGCCCGCGATCCCACACATATTCGGTGCGGCTCTAGCGCAGTTTTAGCGCGCGGTCAGCCATCGCCTGCGCTCCGCCCGACGCGGAAACGAAATCGGCGATCGCTTTCGTCCCGCCCCGCCCCTCCTCAGCCGAGACGATCAGCGACAGGGCGCGGGGATCGCCGCCGAGCAGACGCGCCTTCAATCCTGCGAGTTTTGCAGCGCGCGGACTGCCGGTGACCGCGCCATCGACGACATAAAAGGTCGCGGCGTCGCGCAGCACCGGGCCGGGGTGGAGCAGTCTTTCGGTCTTGCCGCCGTCGATGGCGGGCAGCGCCGCGCTCCACGCCCATTGGCTGTCGGGATCGATCGCGCCCTGCCCATAGCCGACGATCTCACGCCCTTCGGCTTGCCGCACATAACCGCCGATCGCGACCGCGACGCGGCGTCCCTTGCCATCAACGAAATGGCGGAGCCACAGCTGGTCGGCGCCATCGAAGCGCGGCGCCCACGCAGTACCTTCGCCGCGCGTCTCGGTCCACCCGGCGGGCACGGCGATCGCCATCTTCGCCGGCAGCGGCGCCTCACGCGCCCCGACCAGCGCGGCCCAGCCGGCGAACAGCAAAGGCAACGCCAAGGCAGCAGGCAGAACCGCGCGCGCCGGACCGGCGAAACGCGGCGCTCCATCCAGCCCAGCGACATCGATCGCGACATCATGGGCGGGCCGGTCGAACCAGCGCCGCGCCACCAGCATCACCAGCGCGATCACCACGCCAAAGAAGATCCAGCCATAAAAGATATGGTCGATCCCGCCCGCCGCCTCGATCCCCCAGATTTCGGCCGCGACCATCGTGCCCCAGGCACGCAGCGCATTGGCGAGGACCGTCGTCGCGAGTGCGCCCGCGACAAAGACGATGCGCCGGGTCCAGCTGCGAAAACACAGATGCGCGGCAAAGGTCGCGTAAGCGAACATCGCGATCAGGAAACTGATCCCCGAACATTCCTCGGCGACCTCGAAGAAACCCGCACGGGTGGTGATGAACACCCCCTCCATCTGCGCGTCGAGCCCGACCAGATGGAGCAGGACGATGCTGATATGCGCGGTCAGCGTCTGGAGCAGCGGCACGAGTTCCTCGCCGAACGGCACGAGCAGCAGCGCATAAGCGAGCGGGAAGAGCAGCCCGCGCACCAGCTTTTCGCCGAGCGTCGCCGCGACGGCGCCCTGCAGCATCAGCACCAGTCCAAGCTGGCGGAACAGCCCGACCCCGGCGGCCTCGCCGACCAGCCACACCAGCCCAGCCCCCGCGATCCAGATCAGCGCCGGCCACCAATAGGCGGGCGTCAGCGGGCGCAGCAACGCGGCGCGCTGCGACACCAGCCAGCCGATCATCGGCACCATCAGCAGGCAGTGGGTGAAGGTCGAGCTGTGCCACCAGATGCCCGCCATGTCGGCGGCGTCGCGGTGAAAGAGCGCCAGGATCGCCGCCGACAGCCCGGTCAAGGCGACGAGGTGCGCCTGCCAGCGGGTCCAGCTTTTCGGTTGGGTCAGGTTGCGTGCGCCCGTCCTCATGCGGCAAGCCCGAGCAACTGTCCGAGCGGCGCAAGGCGCGCATCCCAGCCGTAGCGCGCGATCATCTGTGCGCGGGCGGCTTGTCCCATCGCCCGCGCGCGATCGCGGTCGTCGAAAAGCGAGCACACCGCAGCCGACATGGCATCAGCCCCGTCGGCGACGAGCAGATGCGTGCCCGCCTTCGCATCGATGCCCTCCGCTGCGGCGGCACTCGCAACCACCGGCCGCGCCATCGCCATCGCTTCGAGCAACTTGTTCTGGATGCCGCGCGCGAGCAGCAACGGCGCGACCACCGCATCGGCGGCGGCGAGCCAGGGACGCACGTCGGGCACCTCGCCGGTGACGATCACGCCGGGCAGGCTGGCGAGCGCCTTGACCTCGTCGGTCGGCGCGCGGCCCACGATCGCGAAGCGCGCGTCGCGATGATGGCGGCGGATCAGCGGCAATATATCGGTGGCGAACCAGCGTACCGCGTCGATGTTGGGGCGATAGTCCATCTGGCCGGTGAACACCGCCAGCGGGCCCCCGCCCTGCCCTATCGGCGCAAAGGCCAGCGCGGGATCGAATGTGTCGGTGTCGATGCCATTCTCGACCGCACGGACATGCGCCTCGCCGAGACCGCTTCGGTCGCGGAACAAGGTCGCCTCGGCGGTGCTGACGAACAGGCTGGCATCGACACGCCCCGCGACCTCGGCCTCATAATCGCCCAAACGCTGCGCCTCGCGCGCATGGACCCAGTGCAGCGGCTGGCGCTTGTCCTGCGCGGCGTAGGTCGCGAACTTGGCCGAATCGACGTCGACGAAGTCCATGACGACGGGGCCGTCGAAATCGGCGGGCAGATATTGCGCCATCTGGCCCGAGAAGGCGACGATATGGCTGATGTCGCCGTGGCGGATCAGGCCGCCGACATGGCGCGCCAGCGCCGCGTTGCGGAACAATCGGTTCGACACCGGCTCGGCGAGCAGCACCGCCTGCGCCAGCGCCAGCGGGCGCGAGACGTTGCGCACCTCGATGGCGAGGCTGGCGCAGAGCGGCGCCATTTTTACGCGCGCCACCTCGGCCTCGGCGTCATTGTCGGCGAGCGCCGCGACATGGACGGGGGCGAGTTTCGCCAGCGCCTCGAACATATGCCAGCTGCGGATGCGGTCGCCGCGGTCGGGAGGCCAGGGCGCGCGGTGAACGAGGAACAGGATCTCGGCCATCAATGCACTCCCGCCATTAAATAGGGACAGTCCCTATTTAATGGCGACCAGTCGGCGCGATCGTGCGCGCAGCTTTCCATTAAATAGGGACTGTCCCTATTTAATGGCCACGAGGAGTTCGCCATATCGATCTACCCCAGCCCGCGCGCGATCAGCGGTCCGATGCGGTTGGCGGCCCAGAGCGGCAGCTTCTTCCACAGCTCGACCTGCAACCGATATTTGGCGCTGGTCGGGTTGGTGTCGCGCGGGCTCTCACCCTCGGCGAGCCAGCGCGCGTAGGCGAGCGGTTCGGGGTCGAAACCCCAATTCTTCTTGTACGCGAAGGGACCGGTGCCGAGCTTCGAGCGACCGAAGTCGAAGCGGGTGCAACCCCGGGAACGCGCGTGGTTCATCAGCGCGAAGTACATCATTTCGTTCGCGCGCAAGCCCCGCGCCGAGGCAAGCCCGCCGCCCCAATAGGGCATGACGGTTCCGCGCCAGTAGAGGCTGAGGACGCTCGCCACCGCCTCCCCGCCGCTATGGACGGTCAGTATGTCGGCCCTGTTGCCGAAAGCGTCGAGAACGCAGCCGAACAGCGCCTTGGGAAAGACCGGGGTGCCGAGATTGCGGACGCTCGTCGCATAGACCCGATAATGGTCGGCGCGCTGGCCGGCATTGCTGCCGGTGGTTACGGTCAGGTCGCTCGCCAAAGCCTTGCGGACTTCGGCGCGCTGCTTGCGCGGGATGGCGAGGAGCTCGGCCTCTTCGTCGGCCGCGAGGTCGCGGGCGAAGCCGGCGTAGACGTCCTCCTCGACAGGCCAGCCGTCGGGCAAAGGACCGCCGCGCAATTCGACCGACGGCACGCCGAGCGAGGCGGCGAGGTCGATCGCGGCATCGGCCAGCACGGCAGCGACCGCGTCATTGTCAGCGAGGATACCGCCGCCTACCGCAAAGCCGCTGGCGACGAGCGCCTGCCCGAACAGCGGCGAGCGGACATGGTGCAGCGGCAGGATGCCGACGATCTGCCCCGCCGCATCGCGCTGCGCGATCAGATGATGTTGGTGCCCCGTCGCGCGGGTGATCGCTTCGCACCAGGCGCGCGTGTGGAAGGGCGTCGCGTCGGGGTGCCCGGCGACATAGGCGCCCCACGCCGCATCGTCGGACAGCGGCGCGGCGACCGGATGCAGGGGCGCGTTCATGCCGCCTGCAGCCACGGCGCCGCACGCCCCTGCTGCGCCGGGAGCAGCGCGTCGGCGCGCGTCCATTCGAAATCGTCGAGCAGTTTCCTGAGCTTGCCCGCCATCGCTGACAGGCCGCTATAATGGCGGATTTTCGACTTGAGCGGCGCATCGGCGACGCGCGGCTGGCCGGGGTCGATTTCCCACGGATGGAAATAGAGGATCGCCGGATGCCCCTCGGCGTTCATCCGCGCGATCGCCCAGCGCGTGAAACCATAGGGAAGCAGGCGCATGAAGCCCCCGCCCCCGGCCGCGAGCGTGCGCCCGGCGAAGCGCGCGGTGGTGACCGGCCATTCGACCAGATCGCTGCCCGCGACCGGGCGCCAGGCGTGGCGCGGGCTGGCGGGCCAGCCATAATGATCGTGGACCACCGGCGCGACGCTCGACGAATAGGCATAGCCCTGTTCGGCAAGGATCGGGTGCGCCCAGGGGGTGCGCTGATCGACCGAAAAGCTCGGCGCACGATAACCGCGCACGGGGGCGCCGCCGAGATCCTCGAGGATCGCCTGCGTTTTCTTCAGGTCGGTGGCAAAGGCGTCGGGGGTCATCGCGAACACACGCTGATGGTCGTAGCCATGGCTCGCGAGTTCGTGGCCCGCATCGACGATCCGCCGGATCAGCGCCGGATAGCGTTCGGCAACCCAACCGAGCGTGAAGAAAGTCCCGCTGACCCCGGCCTCGGCGAAGATTTGCAGCACCGCGTCGCAATTGGCCTCGACCCGGCATTCGAGCGTCGGCCAGTCGGCGCGGTCGATCACGCGCTCAAAGGCGCCGACCTGGAACCAGTCCTCGACATCGACCGACAGGCCGTTCTGCATCATCGCTCACCTTCATCGATCCGGCGCGGAGGCCGACCCGAGCGCCGTCAGGCGGCCCAGGTCTGCGACAGCGTCGGGTCGGGCGCATTGGCCGGATCGCGTTCGACCCAATCGATCAACAAATCAAGCACGCGGCGCAGCGCCACATCCTGCTCGGCGATCCGCGCTTCGAGCCCGGCGATCTGGCGCTGCAAGGCGACCAGATGTTCGTCGTCGATCGGCGCCGCGAGGGGTGCGTCGGTTTCGGCCTCCAACTCCGGTTCGCCTTCGGGTTCGACCGGCGCGGGCTCGGCAATGGCGTCGTCGGGCGCAACGACCTCCTCTTCGGGCGCGGCGACAACCCAATCCGGATCGGGCGCGATCGTGAAGCGCGGAGCCTGGGCGACTGGTTCGGCTTCGACGACGGCCTCAGGCTCGGCGGGCGCTGCGGGCGCAAGGCCCAGTTGTTCGGCGACGAGCGAGCGCGCTTCGACAAAGCTGGTCGCGCTATGCGACGGCGGCAGGATATCGACCTCTTCGAGCGCGGCGCGCATCGACAGCCGTTCCAGCCCCAGCATCGGCGCCTCGGCGACCGGAGCGGCGAACGGCGGCGGCGCGGCGGCGGCGCGGTCCGCTTCGGGTTCGGCGACGACGGCCGGCCATTCGAGCGGCGCGTCGGCCTCGGCAACCGGCGGCGCGAAAGGTGCGGGCTCAACCTCGGGTTCGACCAGTTCGGCGACCGGCTCGACCTCGGGTTCCGGCTCGATAAAGGCTTCGACCAGATCGAACGGTTCTTCGTCGACCTCGGCCTCCACCCAGACCGGTTCGGGTTTCGGCGCCGGCGTCGCCATCGCCGCGAGCGACGCCACCGGCGCGGGGGCGGCCGCGAATACGGCGGGTTCGGGCACCGGCGGGGCCAGCGTCTTCGCGTCGATGCCGCGATCGGCCTCGACCTCGGCCACGACGTCGCGGACATGCTGGGCGGTGATGCGATGCTGCTGCTCGACCGCACCGAACAGCAGGATACGGCTGACCAGCACGTTCAGCTTGCGCGGCACACCTTCGCTATAATCGAAGATTTCCTCGAAGGCGTCGGGGCTGAAGCTGGGATTGCCGGTCCAGCCGACCTTGCCGAGGCGGTGGAGGATATAGGGCTCGACCTCCTCGGGCTCCATCGGATCGAGGTGATGCGTCGCGATCACCCGCTGGCGCAGCTGTTCGAGCTGCGGCGAGTGAAACAGGGTCTGGCGGAATTCGGGCTGGCCGAGCAGGAATATCTGCAGCAGCGAATGGCCGCCGAGCTGGAAGTTCGACAGCATGCGCAATTCTTCGAGCGCCGAGATCGCGAGATTCTGCCCCTCGTCGACGATCAGCAGGGTGCGGCGGCCGGCGCGCGCCTGTTCGCGCAGATATTGTTCCATCGAACGCAGCAGTTCGGCCTTGCTCTCGCCTTCCCAGTCGAGCCCGAATTGCTCGGCGACGAGGCGGAGCAGATCGTCGCCCTCGACCTGCGTCGACACCAGCTTGACCGCCGTCAGGCGATTGGGGTCGATCGTGTTCATCAAATGGCCGACCAGCGTCGTCTTGCCCGCGCCGACATCGCCGGTGATGACGATGAAGCCCTCGCCCTGTGCAAGGCCGTAACCGAGGTACGACATCGCCTTGCGGTGGGTGCCGCTCTCGAAATAGAAATTCGGGTCCGGCGTCAGCTGGAAAGGACGTCCCGTAAAGCCATAATATTGATCGTACATATTATCTTCCCCGTTACCGGAAATTATAGCGCAGACCGAACAACGCCGATGCCACGAGCTGGCTGTTGAAACCGTCCTGGTCGAAGCCGGTGAGGCTGGCCGCCGCGCTGCCGGTCAGGCCGCGCCAGAAGCGCTGCGAATAGACCGCCGATGCGCCATAGGATTGCACGTCGGTCGCCCCCGGCGAGCCATTGTCGAAATAATTGTAGAAGCCGCTCAACGACAAATCGGCATCGCGGCCGAGCTGACGCCCGATCGAGGCGAAGAGATAATAATTCTCGTCGGTCACGCCGTTGAGGTCGGCGATCTGCGACAGGGCGGGCACGAGCAGGCGGCGGCGGTCGTAACCGGCGCCAAGGCCATAGCTCCACGGTCCGGCGCGGCTGGTGAAGATGCCCTGGATGCTGCGGCTGCGGAACTGCGCGCCGGTCGCGTTCGACAGCGCATTGTTGAGGCAGCCGCCACCCTGCGCGCCGAACTGGCAGCTGTTGATGTCGCCGTCGATCGGGTTGCGCGTCGGGTCGAACTGCGTCGGCAGCCCGGCCAGCCCCGCCGACAGGCCGCGCCCGAAGCTGGAGATGCCGTCATAGACGCCGATCTGGATCTGCGTCGCATGGCCGGGGCGGTAATAGAAGCTGCCGGTGTAGATGGTATCGCCATAGCGGCGCCCGACCTTGGCGGTCAGCGAGGTGCGGCGGCTGGGCTGCCACATCACGCCGGCGTCCCAGATCAGCCCGTCGGTGTCGAAGGACAGCTGGCGCGGCGAGGATTTGTCGGTGACGAAGCGGCCGTTGGCGTCGCGGACCGGCACGCCGTTCGCGTCGACGACGGGATCGCGTTCGCTGATCTCGATATCTTCATAACCGACGCCGCCGAGCAGCGCGACGGTCGGGCCGATCGGCACCGTTACGTCGGCGCGGGCGAATTTGCCCTCGAAGCGCTGATCGAGCTGGCTCGCGTCCTCGCGTTCATAACCGCCCGATACCTGCCAGCCGAACGGCAGGTCACCGGGCCGTTGGCCGACGCTGCCCCAGGCGACATGGTTGGTCGAGCTGTCGAAAATATCCTGGCTGGTCGCCCCCGGCGGCAGGACCGCAGGGGTGTCGACCTCGACCTTATTGTAGCCGAAGCGATAACCGGCGCCGACGTCGAGCCCGCCGATGCGGCGCGCAAAGGTCGGACCGGCGTAGATCGAATAGACATCGGCCGAGTTCGAGCCGTTACCGAGGAAGATTGTGTTGTCGGCGCCCTGCCCGTCGGCGCGGCTGCGCGTCGCGAGCGCCCCCGCCTCGACGTTCAACCCGCGCGCCAGTTCGTAACGCCCGCGCAGCAGGCCGCTGATCGAATCCGAATTGCCGATGCCGCCCGCTTCGCCGATGCGATATTCATAACGCACCGTCGCGGCGAGTTCGGCGCGGCGGGTCGCGACGACGGCGTCGACCCCGGCGGCGAGCGTCGTGTAGGTGAGGACGTCGCCATTGTTCTTGAGATCGGCGGTCAGCACCTGGCCGACTTCGAGATAGGGGCTGACCTCGACCGCGCGCTTGCTGCGGCGTTCGCCGCGCTTGTCGCGCTTCGCGTCGCCGCCGCTGTCGGCCGATGCCGGCGCCGACGCGCTGGCGCTGTCGCCACCGCCGCTTTCGGGGCCGGAAAATTGCGCCTGCGCGCTGGTCGCGGTGCCCGCGAGGAGCAGCGCCGCGAACGCCATGACGCCACGGCGGGCGTGAGGAAGAGTGGTGCGCATGGTCAGGCGCCTCCTTGTCCGTAATAGGTGCCGAAGCGGCGGCCACCCGGCGAATATTTGACGCCGTTCAAAAGCAGCTGGATGTGCGGGCAGGCGCCCATCAGCCCGATCGCGTCGCGCAGCGCGCTTTCCAGCGTTTCGTCGGCGCGCACCACCATGATGAGCTGGCCGACATGGCCGGCCAGCACGGCGGCGGGCGACGCCGCGAGCACCGGCGGCGAATCGAGGATGATGATGCGGCCCGGCGCGCCCTGCTCCAGTTGCGCCAGCAACGTTTCGGTGCGCGCCGAGGCGAGCAACTCGGTATCATGCATATGCTGGGTGCCGGCGGGCATGACCTTCAGCCCGGCGATGTCGGTCTGGATCAGGCAGTCGCCGAGCGGCAGATGCGGATCGGCGAGCGCGTCCATCAGGCCGGGACCATCCTCCAGCCCCAATGCCTCCAGCACGCTCGGCTTGGCGATGTCGGCGTCGATCAACAGCACATCATGGTCGGTCTCGACCGCGAGGCTGAGCGCGAGATTGACCGCCGAGAAGGTCTTGCCCTCGCCCGGATTGGCCGAACCGATCAGCACGCGGTGCCCGCGCGGCAGCACCGGGCGATTGCCGGCGCCTGCGAAGTTGCGGATGATTTCGCGCTTCACGATGCGATATTCTTCGCTGATGCCGCTGACGGCGGTGCCGGGCACGATCATGCCGCGCGCCGCGAGGCGCTCGCGGTCGATGCTGCCCTGACGCGTCGCCACCACGGCGGGCGCCGCGCGAGCGATATCCTTGCGCGGCGACGGCTTCGGCGCGGCTTCGACCGCAGGCGCGGCCTCGACGACGGGGTCGAGGACTTCGGCCTCTGGCGAAGGGGCGGGCGTGAAAACGGCTTCGGGCTCGGCCTTCTTCTTCGCGTTGCCCTTGCGGACGGGCTCTTCGGGCAGGCCCGAGACGTCGATCGTCGGCGCGCCGGCCGCCGGATCGGTGCCGAACATGTCGGCGGCGCGTTCGAGCAGCGAGGGCGTGCGCTTGACGGGGCGGTGTTCGTTCATGTCATACCCCTCAGGCGACCATGCCGCGCTGGACAAATTCGGCGATCAGCAGCAGCACGAACAGCGCCACCAGCGCGCCGCTGCCGCCCGCGAGCCAGACGAGTTTCTTCTTGCGGTCGGCGTGCCGGTCGGGCGTCACCACCTCGGTGATCGAGCCGATGACCGGCAGGCCGCTGGCGCGTTCGAGCTTGGCGGCGGTGGCATAGCTGGTGCGCACCTGGCCGAGACCGAAGGCGACCCCGATGCCGCCGCCGATCCCGGCGAACAGCACCAGCGTCAGGAACAGCGGCCGGTTCGGCGCGGCGGGCGAGGTCGGCTTCGTCGGCGGATCGAGCAGTTCGACCTTGATCGCGTCGGTTTCGGTCTGCACCTCGCCGCGCATCCGCACCTGTTCGCGCTGCGCCATCAGGCGATCATATTGCGCCTTGAGCGCGGTATATTCGCCGTTGATCCGTTCATATTCGGCGGCGACGCCGGGATTCTGGATCTGCGCGGTGGTGATGCGATTGATGTCGCTGGTCAGCTGCGCCTTGCGCGACGACAGCGCCGCGACGGTCGCCTGGCGTTCGGCGCGCATCGCCTGCAGCGTCGCATAGGCAGGGTTCTGGGCATTGCCGCCACCACCGCCGCCCGCACCTTCGCGGTCGGCCATGGCTTTCAGCGAGGCGATCTGGCTTTTCAGCGCGATGACGTCGGGGTGCGCGTCGGTCAGCCCGCGCGCGCGCATCGACGACAGTTCGTTCTGCGCGCCCGCAAGCTGCTGGCGCGCGACGCCGCCGCCGACGCCGCCCATGCCGGGGACGTTGATCGTCGCCGGAGTCGAGGCCATCTGGCCGTTCGCGGCGGCGAGCGAGCCCTGCGCGGCGGCCAGCTGCGTCTCGATCTGGCTGAGTTCGGCGCGCGCGGCGTCGATGCGCTGGCCGGGCGAGCCGGTGCCGCTGGAGATCAGGCCGATATTCTTCGCTTCAAAGGCGGCGCGGCGCGCCTCGACCTCGCCGAGCGCCTTTTCGCGGTCGGCGAGCTGGGCGTCGAGGAATTTCAGCCCCTCGCGCGCGGTCATGCGGCCGCCGCGCAATTGTTCGTCGCGGAACACGGTGATCAGGCTGTCGAGCACGCCCGATGCGAGCTTCGCATTGTCGGCGTCGGACAGGCTGCCGACCCCGATCGCCGAGGTGATCTCAAAGATATTTTCCTGCTGCGGGACGACCTTGATATTCTTTTGCAGCATCGCGACCGCGCTGGCCTTTTCGCGCTCGCCGGCGCCGGCGGGCAACATGCCGGTGGTCACCGCGACCTTTTCGAGGTTGCGGGCGCTGGTCAGCGTTTCGCGGATCTGGTCGATCTGCGCGCGGTCGGCATAGGGGCCGCTCTGGCTGTCGGCGGGCACGATCTCGTTGATGTCGACGAGCAGGCGCGCACGCGAGTCATAGCGGTTGGGGATCGACGCGATCGCCAGCCAGCCGAGGATGCAGATGCCCCAGGCCACCGCCAGAACCAGCCAGCGGCGCGTCCAGACGCTGTGCAGCGCCACCCGGAATTCGTCGTAAAGGCCGTTCATTGTCTGGTCTTGATCCTTGGCAAATCGAGTCGGTCGGCGGTGCGGGCTTGCGCGTCAGAACATGCTTTCGGGGATGATGATCACGTCGCCCGGCTGGAGCCGGACGTTCGCCTTGATGTCGCCGCGCTTGACGAGGTCGTTGAGCCGCAGGCCATATTCATGCTGCTTGCCGCTGCCCTTGTCGTAGCGGACGAGGCGCGCTTTGTTGCCGGCGGCATATTCGCCGAGGCCGCCGACCGCGATCATCGCGTCGAGCACGGTCATATTGGCGCGGAACGGGATCGACGCGGGTTTCTCGGTCGCGCCGACGACGCGCACCTGCTGCGAGAAGGTGCTGTTGAAGCTGGTGACGATGACGCTGACGATCGGGTCGGTGATATACTGGCTGAGCTGGAGCTTCAGGTCCTGCTGCAGCATCGTCGGGGTCTTGCCGACCGCGGGCATGTCGGTGATCAGCGGGGTGGTGATGCGGCCGTCGGG
The DNA here is from genome assembly GCF_050725615.1 of Sphingopyxis sp. Classification (GTDB taxonomy): domain Bacteria; phylum Pseudomonadota; class Alphaproteobacteria; order Sphingomonadales; family Sphingomonadaceae; genus Sphingopyxis. Next base: position 12,529 of record NZ_JBOHHU010000033.1, on the reverse strand, counting down.
GCGCACCTGGACCTTGCCGCCCAGCTCGGGATTGCGCCACACGAAGATCTGCAGCTCGTCGAGCGGGCCGATGATATATTCCTCGCCGGGCCCTTCCTGGTTCTGGACGAAGGTCGCGCTCGGCAGTTGCGGCGCGGCGGCGCCGCCGCCCATGCAGCCGGTCAGCGCGGTCGCGGCGATGCCCGAAACCAGAGCCACGCGCGCGGCGCGAAGGGCGGGGAAGGACGTCATCATCAAATCACCTTTCCTGCGGCAGCGGCCCCGCCATGGGCTAAATGCCCAGAGCGAAAGCCAATGCGTCAGGATCAGCGATGGCGGAAAAGGGTGAATATACCGTTAGTAGTCGGTCAGGTTTACACCGCACTTGTCGGGACTTGTGCCAGTCCGGGACAGAAACGGCCCATGCCTCCGAGGAGCTACGCCGCCAATAAATAGGGACAGTCCCTATTTAATCGCCTCGCCCCTATCCGTCCTCATCGACCTGGAGAGATTAAATAGGGACTGTCCCTATTTATTGGCCCCTCAGAGGTTGGCCGGCTTGCCCTTTAAACCAACATCTCCCTTGCCGGCCCCTGCCCCAGGAAGGCCGACGGGCTGGCGGTCGCGCCATAGGCCCCCGCCTGAAAGATCGCCACGAGATCGCCGACGTCGCCGCGCGGCAGCGCGACCTGGTCGCCGAGGCGGTCGAGCGGCGTGCAGAGGCAGCCGACGACCGACACCGTCTCGACCGGCTCGGCGCCGAAGCGGTTCGCGAGCGCGATCGGATAGTTGCGGCGGATCACGGTACCGAAATTGCCGCTCGCCGCGAGCTGGTGATGAAGCCCGCCGTCGGTGACGAGGAAGGTCTCGCCATGGCTCGTCTTGCGGTCGACGATGCGGGTCAGATAGACCCCCGCCTCGGCCACCAGCCAGCGGCCGAGTTCCATCGCGAAGCGGCTCGCCCCCAACATTGGGTCGCGCGCGGCAAGCGTCTTTGCCAAGGCGTCGCCGACGGCTTTCGCATCGACCGCATTATCGCCGGGAAAATAGGGCACGCCCATGCCGCCGCCGAGGTTCACCAGCGGCGGCACCGCGCCGATCTCGTTCGCGAGCCGCGCGGCGAGCGCGACGGTCTGCGCCTGCGTGTCGGCGATCGCGCCCGCATCAAGCGCCTGCGATCCGGCGAAAATATGGAAGCCCTGCCAGTCCGCGCCGGCAGCGAGCAGGTGTTTGACCAGCGCCGCGACCTCGGCGGCATCGACCCCGAAGGGCTTGGCGCCGCCGCCCATCTTCATGCCCGACCCCTTGAGGTCGAAGTCGGGATTGACCCGCACCGCGAGCCGCGGGACGATACCGAGCCGCGCGCCGATCCCCAGCGCCCGTTCGGCCTCGCCCGCCGATTCGAGATTGAGCGTCGCGCCGACCTTGATCGCATATTCGAGCTCACGGTCGCGCTTGCCCGGCCCGGCGAAGCTGATGTGCCCCGTCGCCATGCCGCTGGTGCGCGCGGCTTGAAGCTCGCCCCCCGACGCAACGTCGAGCCCGTCGACCATCGCCGCCATATGACCGAGCAGCGGACCATAGGGGTTCGCCTTCATCGCATAATGCAGCTGCAATTCGCTCGGCATCGCGGCGCGCCATTCGGCGACCCGCGCGGTCAGCAGCTTGCTGTCATAGACGAAGAGCGGGGTGTCGCCGGCATCCTCGGCCAGGTCGTCAGCGCGCTGGCCGCCGATCAGCAACATGCCGTCGGCATCGGCGGCGAAGCCGGGCGGGATCGGACCATGCGGTTTCATGCCGCCACCTTCCAGTCGGCGGCGATCGCGACGCGGTCGAGCTTGCCATTGGGATTGCGCGGCAGTTCGGCGCGCCATTCGATCGCCTGCGGCTGCATGAAATTGGGCAGGTTCGCCTTGAGATAAGCGGCGAGACCGTCGGGATCGCCCTCCCCCTTGCCGCGCACGATCAGCACGATCGCCGCGCCAAGCCGCGCATCGGGCACCCCGAACGCCACCGCCTCGTAAATCAGGCCCGAGGCGATCGCGACATCCTCAACCTCGGTCGGGCTGACGCGATTGCCTGCGGTCTTGATCATCGCATCGTCGCGGCCCACGAAATAAAGGAGGCCATTGGCATCGCGGCGCACCGTGTCGCCCGACCATACCGCCATGCCGCCATAGTGCGACGCACGCGGCGCGGGCTTGAAGCGCAAGGCGGTGCGTTCGGCATCCTGCCAATAGCCCTGCGCGACGAGCGGCCCGCAATGGACGAGTTCGCCCGGTTCCTCGTCGGCGGTGATCGTGCCGTCGGGACGGCACACCAATATCTCGGCATGCGGGATCGCGCGGCCCATCGAGGTCGGATGATCGGCAACAAGCTTTGGTGGCAAATAGGTCGAACGGAACGCCTCGGTCAGCCCATACATCGGATAGATGTCGGCGTTCGGGAAAATGCCCCGCATCGCGTCGATCAGCGACGGCGTCAGCGCCCCCCCGCTGTTGGTCAGACGCTTCAGATGCGCCGCACTTTCGGCGGGCCAGTCGGCCTCGACCAGCTGCACCCAGAGCGGCGGCACCCCGGCGAGCGTCGTCGCGCCATGCCGCGCCACCGCTTTCACCACATCGCGCGGGGTCAGGTAATCGAGCGGGGCGACGGCGGCGCCCGCATACCAGGTCGAGAGCAGCTGATTCTGGCCATAATCGAAGCTCAGCGGCAGCACAGCCAGCACGCGGTCGGCGGGCACGATCTCCAGATAGGACGCGACCGCCTCCGCCCCCAGCCACAGATTGGCGTGGCTGAGCATCACCCCCTTGGGACGCCCGGTCGAGCCGCTCGTGTAGAGGATCGCGGCCAGGTCACCGGCTTCGGCCAGCGACGGGGGAAGAGCCTGCCCTCCCGAATCAATCACTTCCTCGACGATCTTCAAATCCTGAACGACGCAATCGACCGGCAGGGCTTCGCCGAGCGTGTCGCTGCGCGCCGCATTGGTGACGAGCAGCTTCGCGCCGCTGTCCGCCAGGATATGCGCAACCTGCGGCGCTTTCAGCAGCGGGTTCACCGGCACATGGATCAGCCCCGCGCGCGCCGCCGCGAGCGGCATCAGGCACGCGAGACGCGTCTTCGCGCTCCAGCTGGCGACGCGTTCACCGGGACCGCCCGCCTGTTCGAGCAGCCACGACGCAAGCCGGCCGACGCCCGCGTCCAGTTCGCCGAAGGTCGTCACCTTGTCGCCGATCAGCAACGCGGGCGCATCACCCGCGCCGCAAAGGGCGAGATGGTCGATCGGGCGCGACGAGGGGATCAGGGCTTCGGTCATCGGTTCTTTAGGACTGGGTGATAGAGCGCCAGCCTATGCAAGGGAACGGTGAACATCGCGCTAATGATGACGCGGGGCTGCCCGACGGTGCGCGCGCCGCCGCGCCCGCGTCGCCGTTCGACCGCGCTGCCTGGTTCGACTTGCTGACGGACTATGGTTTTGCCGGCGAGAGGCGCGTCGATGCGCATGGCCGTGCAGGCGACGTCACGGCTTGGCTGCCGCTGCGCCGCGACGGACGCGGCCGGTTCAGCGGGCTGACCAACTGGTATAGTTTTTCGATCCGGCCGTTGTTCGATGGGCCGGACCATCGCGGCCCGCGCGACGCCGCGCTACGCAGCCTGTTCGCGGGATTGCGCAAACGCGCGGCCCGCCTGTCGCTGTACCCGCTTCGCGACGAGGACCAGCCGGAGATCGCGGCCGCGCTGCGCAAGGCCGGCTGGTGGGTGGAGGCGACCCCGGCGGGCGACCGCCACTGGCTCGACCTGACCGGCCTGACGCATGACGACTGGTGGGAAAGTCGTCCCGGCGCGCTCAAGAACACCGTCAAACGCAAGGCGAAGAAAGGCGTGGTCGATATCCAGCTGCTCACCGCCTTCGATCCCGGCAGCTGGGCGGCCTATGAGAGCATCTATGCCGCGAGCTGGAAGCCCGAGGAGGGCCATCCCGCCCTGCTGCGCGCCTTTGCCGAGGCCGAGAGCGCGCGCGGCACCCTGCGCATGGGGATCGCGCGGATCGAAGGCATCCCGGTCGCCGCGCAATTTTGGACCGTCGAGGACGGCACCGCCTTCATCCACAAGCTGGCGCATGTCGAGGACAGTCTGAAGGCCTCGCCCGGCACGCTCCTTTCGGCGGCGCTGTTCCGCCATGTCATCGACGTCGACCATGTCGAGCGCATCGATTTCGGCACCGGCAACGACGGATACAAAAAGGACTGGATGAACCGCCACGAACCGTTGTGGCGATTGGAGGCTTTCAATCCGTCGCACATCGCGGCATGGGGACCCGCGATAAAGGCTTTTGCGCGCTCCCGGCTGGGGCGCGAGTGAGGATGCGATGACCGACACCCCCGCCAACAGCGTCGATGCGACCCTGCGTGCGTTGCTCGCCGACATTTTGGGCCTCGGCGAAGCCCGCGCCGCCGCGCTGACCGAGGACAGCGGCCTGTTCGGCGCGCTGCCCGAATTCGACTCGATGGCGGTCGCGACGGTGCTGACTGAGATGGAGGACCGCCTCGGCATCATCATCGACGACGACGAGATCGACGGCGAGATTTTCGAAACCTACGGTAATTTGCTGGCATTTTCGCTGCGCAAAGTGACCGACTGACCGCTATCGGCGCGCGCATGGGCGAACATCATCTGCGCGTCACACCCGCCGGAGCGCCGCGCGCCACCGTCCTGATCGTCCCCCCGCTGTTCGAGGAAGCGAACCGCACGCGCCGCACCCTTGTGCTCGTGATGCGCGCGCTCGCGGCGCGCGGATTCGCGGCGGCGATGCCCGACCTGCCGGGGCAGAATGAGAGCCTCGTGGCGCTGGAAAGCGTCGACCTCGACATGTGGCAAAACGCCCTCTTCGACGTTGCGAAGACAATCGACGGCCCCGTCCTCGTCGCTTCGGTCCGCGGCGGAGCGCTGATCGACCATCGCGTGAAAGCCGCCGCTTGGTGGCGACTGGCGCCGGTGGGCGGGGCATCGCTGCTGCGCACCCTGCTCCGCGCGCGCGTCTCGGCCGACCGCGAGGCGGGGGTCACATCGTCGCTCGAAAGCCTGAGCGAGACGGCGAAAAGCGAACCGCTGCTGCTGGCGGGCAACCGCCTGTCGCCCGCGATGGTCGCGCAATTGAGCAGCGCCGAGGCGCAGCCGGTCGAGCCGCTACGCAACGTCGCGCTCGGCGCCGACGGCATTACGGGCACCCCGCTGTGGCTGCGCGCCGAACCCGGCGAGGATGCCGCGATGGCCGAGGCGATCGCCGACGATATCGCAACGTGGAGCGCGTCATGCGGCGTCATCTGAGCTTCGCCTGCGGCGGCGCTGCGCTCGCCGCCACGCTCGACGAAGCGCCGGGGACGACCGGGCTGCTGATCGTGTCGGGCGGCAACGAGATCCGCAGCGGCGCGCATCGCGGCATGGCGATGCTGGCGCAGCGCGTCGCCGCGGCGGGGCATCCGGTCTTCCGCTTCGACCGGCGCGGGATCGGCGACAGCGAGGGAATAAACGGCGGCTATCGCTCGAGCGGGCCCGACCTCATGGCGGCGATCGCCGCGTTCCGCGAGGCGGCGCCGCAGCTCACCCGCGTGGTCGCGTTCGGCAATTGCGATGCGGCGAGCGCCTTGCTGCTGCACCAGCCGCTGGCGCTCGACGCGCTGATCCTCGCCAACCCCTGGACCTATGAGGATGATGGCGGCGACGACACGGAAGCCGACGAACCCGCCCTGCCCCCCGCTTCGGCGATCCGGGCGCGCTATCTGGCGCGGTTGAAGGACCCGAAAAGCCTGCTCCGGCTGATGAAGGGCGAGGTGGATGTCCGGAAATTGTTTCGCGGGCTGTCGGCACTGGGCAAACAGCCCACGCCCCCGACTGTCGGCAGCCTCGCCGACGAACTCGACGGCTTGCTGGCCGAAACCTTCTGCCCGGTGACGATCCTGCTCGCGACCGGCGACCGCACCGCACAGGCCTTTATGGAAAAGCTTGCGACGTCGATTGCGCATGTCGACGCGAACCCGGGGTCGATCCGCGTCGAACGGCTGGCGAGCCCGTCGCACAGCTTTGCAGGAGACGATGGCGAGTGGCTGGCGGGGCGGATATTGGAGCAACTCCGCTGATGTCCGCTTTGCAGCGGTTTCCAGACCACCCACTCCGTTCGTGTCGAGCGAAGTCGAGACACGCTTGGGAAGCACCAGTCTTCGCGTGTCTCGACTTCGCTCGACACGAACGGAATTTATGAGTTTAGCTTGACCGCTAACGCCCGGAAGCGCCTGCTTCGTCGGGCTTACGCCTCCACCAACGCCTTATACTCCGCCTCGGCCAAAAACCGCTCGGCGTCGAGCGCCGCCATGCAGCCCATGCCCGCCGCAGTCACCGCCTGGCGGTACACCTTGTCGGTGACGTCGCCAGCCGCGAAGACACCCGGGATCGACGTCAACGACGTGCCCGGCGTGACCTCCAGATAGCCATCGGCGTCGAGCGGCAGCTTGCCCTTGAACAGCTCGGTCGACGGGCTGTGGCCGATCGCGACGAAGCCGCCGTCGGTCGGCTCATGGCTGCTCTCGCCGGTGACCGTGTCGATCAGGTCGACCCCGACTAGGCCCGCGACGCCCGCGCCCGCCACAAAGCGGTCGACCTTCTTGTTCCACAACACCTTGATCTTGGGATTGGCATGGAGCCGGTCCTGCAGGATCTTTTCGGCGCGCAGATGATCGCGGCGGTGGATGAGGGTGACATCGTCGCTGTGGTTGGTGAGGTACAGCGCTTCCTCGACCGCGGTGTTGCCGCCGCCGATCACCACGACCTTCTTGCCGCGATAGAAGAAACCGTCGCAGGTCGCGCACGCCGACACGCCCTTGCCGCCGAGTTCCTGTTCGCCTTCCACGCCCAGCCATTTCGCCTGCGCGCCGGTTGCGATCACCAAAGTTTCGGCGAGATACACATCGCCGCCGTCGCCGGTCAGCTTGAACGGGCGCTGCGACAGGTCGACGTCGACGATCGTGTCCCAGATCGTGCTGGTGCCGACATGCGTCGCCTGCGCGGTCATCTGTTCCATCAGCCAGGGACCCTGCACCACCTCGGCGAAGCCGGGGTAATTTTCGACGTCGGTGGTGATGGTGAGCTGGCCGCCGGGCTGAAGCCCCTGCACCACGATCGGTTTCATACCCGCGCGCGCCGCGTAAATGGCGGCGGACAGGCCCGCAGGGCCGGAACCGAGGATGAGCATCTTGGTGTGGTGGGTGGCGGGCATGATCGTCCTTAAACTGGCGGGGTTCGCCTAAATGGGTGTTGCCAACCGCGCTAGCAAGGGACAGGCTGCACGCCAAGGGGAGTGTGCCGATATGGCGAACTGGTGGGAACGTCACGGAGTACCGCGCCTGATCAAATGCGCCTGTTCGCAGGGGCAGATTATGAAGGCGCGCAGCAAGGTCGTGCCGCATGCAGTCGGCGATGTGCTCGAACTCGGCTGCGGCGGCGGGATCAACATGGAATTTTACGTGCCCGCCCGCGTGACCAGCTTCACCGGGCTCGACCCCTCGCCCGAATTGCTGGCGATGAGCCGCGCGGCGGCGCAGGCGCATGGCATCGACGCCGATATCCAGGGCGGGGTCGGCGAGGCGATGCCGTTCGAAAGCGGACGGTTCGACACGGTGGTGACCACCTTCACCCTCTGCTCGGTCGCCGAGCAGAGCGCGGTGCTGAGCGAAATCCGCCGCGTGCTCAAACCCGGCGGGACCGCGCTGTTCCTCGAACATGGCGGCGCGCCCGATGCCGGGGTCGCGAAATGGCAGCGGCGGATCGAGCCGATCTGGAAACGCATCGGCGGCAATTGCCACCTCACCCGGCCGATTTCGGACGCTTATGCCGCCGCGGGTTTCGCGGTCGAGCGGCAGGCCGCGCTGTATATGCCCAAGACCCCGCGCCCCTTCGGCTGGGTCGAATATGGAGCCGCCCGCCCGAACTGACGACGAAAGGACAGCTAAGATGACGCGTTTCTGGCTACCCCTTTTGACCCTCCTCCTGCTGCTGGCGCCCGCCAGCGCCGAGGCGCGCAAGGTCGCGCTGGTCATCGGCAATTCGGCCTATGCCAACACCGGCGCGCTGACCAACCCCGCGAACGACATCAAGATCGTCGCCGACGCCGCGAAAGCCGCAGGCTTCGAGGTGGTCACCGCGAGCAACCTCGGCAATCAGGCCTTTCAGGGCGCGATGCGCGATTTCCGAGCCAAGGCCGACGGCGCCGAGGTGGCGATGGTCTATTTCGCGGGGCACGGGATCGAGGCGCAGGGCAAGAACTGGCTGCTCCCGGTCGATGCCAAGCTCGAATCGGATCTCGACCTGCCCTATGAGGCGATCGAGCTCAGCCGGTTGATGGAGGCGGTGTCGGGGGCGCAAGTGCGCATGGTCGTGCTCGACGCGTGCCGCAACAATCCCTTCGGCAGCAAATGGCGGTCGGGCACCCGCGCGGTGGCGCGCGGCATGGCGGGGGTCGAGGCCGACGACGTACTCGTCATCTTCGCCGCCGCGCCCGGCCAGACCGCGAGCGACGGCAATGGCGCGAACAGCCCCTTCGCCCTCGCGCTGGCACGGCGATTGCCCGAACCCGATCTGCCGGTGCAATTGCTCGGCGGCGCGATCCGCGACGATGTGCTCGCCGCGACCGGCGGCAACCAGCGTCCCTTCGTCAGCGCCAGCATCACCGGCACCCCGGTCTATCTCGTCCCGCGCACCGTGCCGACTTTGGTCGCCGCGGCGCCGGCGGTGCCCAGGGGCGACCGCAGCGCGAGCGAGGAGATTTTCTGGAAAGGCGCGCTCGCCGAAAGCAGCGTCCGCGCGTTCAGCGCCTATCTGTCGGAGTTTCCGAGCGGCCGTTACGCCGGCGATGCCTCGGACGCGATCGCGCGGCTGCTGGCACCCGGCGCCGATGGCAGCGCCGTGCGCGGCGGCAAGTACCGCGTGTCGGATATCGTCATCGAATGCATCAAGGTGACGGGTTTCCTCGGCCTGCCCGACCAGCTCTTCCTGCGCTTCGGGGGCAGCCAGCGCTTCCCCGAAAGCAAGAAGGACAGCTATACGATGAAAAAGGGCCAGCGCTGGGTCGTGCCGCGCAGCTTCGACTTCGACGGCAATGCGACGGTGCAATTGCTCGAGGACGACGATGTCGGGGGCAACGACATATTGGGGACGATCGACCTCGAGCCGCGCGTCGGGACGTTCACGCGCACGATCAATGGCGACCGGAGCGAGTATAAGGTGACCTATCGGGTGAGTGCGGAGTGAGTTCCCCTCCCTTTCAGGGAGGGGAGTCGTTCTTCTCCCCCACCTCGACCAGCCCGTGCCCGACGCTCACCCGCTCGTCGAAGACGAAACAACTGCCGTGCCAGCGGCTTGTCGCCTCGGGAACCTGTTCGAGATAGGCGAGGATGCCGCCTTTGAGATGAACCACATCGTCGACGCCTTCGCTGCGCAAAAACGCCGTCGATTTTTCGCAGCGGATGCCGCCGGTGCAGAACATCGCGATCCGCTTGCCCGCGAACGCGTGCTTGTGATCCTGCCACCAGTCGGGAAATTCACCGAAGCTTTTGGTGTGCGGGTTCAAGGCGCCGTCGAAGCTGCCATAACCGACCTCGAAATCGTTACGCGTGTCGATGACCACCGTGTCCGGATCGGCGATCACCGCGTTCCAGTCGGCGGGCGCGACATAGCGGCCGACGTCGCGCGACGGGTCGATGCCCGCGACCTTCATGGTCACGATTTCCTTCTTCAGCCGCACCTTGAGCCGCTGGAACGGCATCGCGGCGGCGGCCGAATATTTGACATCGAGATCGGCGCAATCGGGGAGCGCGCGGATATGCGTGAGGACGGCGGCGACGCCCTCGGCGGACCCGGCGATCGTGCCGTTGATTCCCTCGCTCGCGAGCAGCAGCGTTCCCTTGACCCCTTCGGCCGCGCACAGGTCGAGCAACGGCTGGCGCAGCGCGGCGGGATCGTCAAAGGGCGCGAAGCGGTAGAGAGCGGCGACGGTGAAGGTCATGGCGCCGCGCCATAGCCACTCCAATGACGGTTGTCGAAGGCGAGAGGGTGGCTCCAGAGAATTTCACGCAAAGGCGCAAAGGCGCGAAGAAGAAGAAAAAATAGAATCTCACACAAAGACACAAAGAGGTCGCGCCAACCATGCTGCGGAGACCTGTCGCCGCAGGCGACCAGAAAAGGCGCTCCGCGCGATCCTGTCACGCTATCGCAGAAAAGCACCGCCCTCTTTGTGTCTTTGTGTGAGGCCCTTTTTTCTCTTCTTTGCGCCTTTGCGCCTTTGCGTGAAACCAAAATAGAACCGACCTCTCGCCCTGGCTCAAACCTTCACGAAAACGGATCGCCCCGCCCCGTCGCATAATGCGCCATCGCCATCGTCGTCCATTGCGCGTTGACGCGGATGCAGCTGGGGAAGGTGCTCGCGTCGGTGACCAGCACATTGGTCGTCCCATGGACGCGGCATTCGGGGTCGACGATACCATATTGCGGATTCTCGTTGATCGCATTGCCGCCATGCGCGTGGCTGCTCGACAGCGTCAGATCGTCCTGCTGCTTGATCTCGCGATGGAAAAATTCGTCGACGTCCATATCGGGCGTGATCGTCTTGCCATTCGCCAGCGCGGGATAGCATTCGATCGCGCCCGCCGCGAAATGGACCTTGGTCAGCGTCGCCATCGCATCGCGCAGCACCGGCATATCGTCGTCGACGTCGAGGCGGAAGTGCAGCTTGCCGTCGACCACCTGCCCGCGCCGGTCGGCGGGAAACAGGATGCCCGCCGAATGGACGCGGCTGAAATTCCGCATCCGTGTCGCATGGGTGCCGAACCAGCCGGGCATCAGCGACGCCATCGCCATCGGCGGCTGGAAATGGCTTTCGAGCAGATATTTGCCGCAGTCGACATAGCTCGACATCTGGTCCTCGTCCCAGGCGTTGCCGCCGACCCCGGCGGGCATCAGCGCGACCACCGGCGAGGCGACATTGAGCGAAATCTGATAACCCGTTCCTTCGATGCCGCTGCTGTCGAGCAGCTTCGACGAGGCGATGGTGCCGCCCGCGACGACCACCCCGACGCGGGTGCGGACGAGCCGGCGCGATCCGTCGGGCATCACGAGCCGCACCGCCTCGGCCTCCAGCTTGCCGTTCGCCGCCTCCTGCCACAATATTTCCTCGGCCTTGGTCTCGGGCAGGATGCGCGCTCCATGATCGCGGCACGCCTGCGGCAGATAGGTTTGCGCCATGCCCATGCGTCGCCCATAGGGGCAACCCGAATTGCAATAGCCGCAATAGGCGCAGGCGTTCGGCGTGTTCGGCGGGCCGAAATTCTTGTCGAACCAGTCGGTCACCGCCCGCTGTTCGCGCGGGTTCGACGAGGCGGCGGCATATTGGTGCCAGCCATTGATCAGATGCGTGCCATTGTGCCGCCCGCTGCGCGGTTCGGCGCGGCCGATGCCGAGTTTCGCCTGCACCGCATCATAGCTGGCGTGAAAAGCGGCGGCGTCGATCGGCGCGCCGATGCTCGCCCATTTGGCGAGCACATCCGGCGCGTCGGGATGGGTGCGCCCGGCTTCGTTGACGCGCAGGCAGATGCCGTTGTTGACCGTTGACGATCCGCCGACGCAGCGCCCCTGGAAGATCACGAAATCATTGTTGGTCGTCGTCTGGACGCCGCCATGTTTGTAAAGCGCCGCAATCATGTCGAGTTCGCGGTGGGTGATGCGCGGCGAGGGATAAAAGGGCCCGGCCTCGACGATCAGCACCTTATAGCCCTGCGCCGCGACATGATAGGCGGCGACCGCGCCGCCCGCGCCCGAGCCGATGACGACGACGTCATACTCGTCCGCCAGCGTGTCGGCGGTCAGGATATGGTCGGGGTGGATCTCTCGCCCCGTCACATCGGTGATCAGCATCTCCGGCGGGTCGGTGCGGGCGCGGAATTTCGGCAGCTTGAAACCGATCTGCTTGTGGACCGGGTTCGCGACATTGGCGTCCTGCCCCGCGTCGCGCGCCTGCTCGCCGCCCTCCCAATAGCCATAATAACACGCATAAATAATTCCGCGCAGCCGGGCCATGTCCTGGAGCAGGTCGAGCCGACCATTCTGCAGCCGGTCGCGGACGCGTTCGGCGCGGGTTTCGACGTCGAGTTCGACGAACACCGGCGCGAGCGCCAATTCGGTCATGTTGAGCGAGAAGCGCAGCTCGGCGAGCTTGGTGCCGCCGACCTTGCCGAACAATTCGACGACATTGGCGACGACCTGATCGGCGGTGATCGCCATATCGACGCCATGGAACAGCGCCTCGGTCAATGTCTTCAGAAATTTGAGTTGCCCGAAATCAAACGGTGCCGTCATCGCCCTGCCCCCTGCTGGTCCTGCGCCCACAAATGCGGACCTATAGCGCGGAAAAGCAAGGCGGTATTGTACCGGAACGGCAGCCTTGGGGTGGGTTTAAGACATTCCTCCCCACTTGTGGGGAGGTGGCAGCCCGTAGGGCTGACGGAGG
>NZ_JBOHHU010000032.1:0-40500 GCF_050725615.1 Sphingopyxis sp. | reverse complement strand
CCGACCGCCAGCATCGGCCTCGCGGTCAGCGCCCCCGGCGCCGGCCTGTCACGCCTGATGCGCGACGCCGATCAGGCGCTCTACGAAGCCAAGCGCGCGGGCCGCGACCGCGTTCGCGCCTTCACCCCGGCCCCCGTGCCCGCATCCCGCGCCGCCAACGGCGCCTGACGCCGCGCCGCCCCCGTCCCCGTCCCCCGTCGCACTCCCAGGCCCCGTCCCAAGCCGCGCTTTCGCGATCGACGATTTTTGTGCATTGCACACTAATCTGGCATATACTAATATAGCTTAGTATATAGTCGTCAAAGGATCACGCCATGCGTCTGTTCGTCTCCCTCGCCCTGCTCGCCGCTGCGGCCACCCCCGCGCTCGCGATCGAAACCGCCCCCGCCGAAGCCGCCGCCACGCTCGATCGCGCGCCCAGGGAAGGCGAAGTGCTGCGCGACAGCGGCGCCCGCATCGTCGGTCAGGTCTACAAGGTCCAGCCGTCGGGCAATATCCTCGCGATCGTCAACCGCCAGACCGTGCGCATCCCGGCGAGCACGCTCAGCATCGTCGACGGCAAGCTCGTCACCACGCTGACCAAGAGCGAAGCGCTCCGGCAGAAATAACCGCGCTAGGCGTCGCCCCCGCCCGCCGCGCAGGTCGCGCTCGCGGGGTCGATGTCGCCGCCCAGGTTCGCCGCGATGCGTTCGAGCATCGCGAGCAGCGTCGCATGTTCCTCGGCGCTGAAGCCCGCCAGCGCGACCGCCTCCTCCTCGATCCCCAGCCGCGTCAGCGCACCGGTCACCGGCCCGATCGCGTCGGTCAGGTGGATGCGGTACGCGCGCCGGTCGGCGGGGTCGGCGCGGCGTTCGAGCCAGCCCGCCTCGACCAGCTTGTCGATCGAGCGCCCCACCGTCACCTCGCCGACCTCGAGCAGCGCCGCGATCTCGCGCTGGGTCGCGCCGGGAAAGCGCCGCACGCTGGCGATCGTCCGCCACTGCGCGCTGGTCAGCCCGACTCCCGCCGCGCGCCGGTCGAAGCGCAGCCGCAGCACGCGCGAGAGCTTCATGATCCGGATGCCCAGCGTCCTGTCGTCGATGATGTCGTCGCTGCCGGTCACACGCACTCCTCCCCGCCGGCCCCTGTTGCCGACAAGCCGCGCGCGGGGCAAGGGAAAGCGCGCCGACGGCCATGGCGGCTTATCGGCTTCGCATCACGGGCGCGAAGGGGACCCCGCCAGACGCGGGCGCAAGCACCGCCGCGCCTCAAGCCGCACCCGGCGGCGGCAGGCGCTTGCGCTCCGCCCCGGCCTCCCATTCGGCCTCCATCGCGTCCATCTCGGCCTCGGTCAGCGGCATCTTCTGCCCGCACGCCGCGCAGCAAGGATGCTCGGGTCCGCGCGCCGCGCGCATCTTTTTGACCATCCGGATCTTGTGGATGAGGACGGCGTCGGTCTCCTCCTGCGTCGCGATATGGCGCTGCTGCTTTACCCCGCGCTCGAACCTGATCCCGCTTTCATATTCGGCGCGGTCGATAAAGCGGTGGCGCACCGCCTCGGGCAGGACGAACGCCTCGGCCTCGGCGGGGCTCAGCGCCCGCCCCAGCGCGCCCGACAGGTCGCCGCGCCGGATCAGCAGCCGCAGCAGATTGTCCGACGGCGCGATCCGCCGCTCATACTCTTTGCCGCCGCGAAAGATCACCGTCTCGCGCCCCACGACCGCGCGCTGATACGCCACCGCCTCCAGCCCGCGCAGCGCGTTCGCCAAGGCTTCGACGCACGCCGCATCGAAGGGCGGGAACAGCCGCCGCGAGCGATTGACCGATGTCGTGCTGACCCCGGCGATCCGCGCCGCATCGGCCACGCACCCCGTCTGCGCGAGCGTCGCCAAAAACACCCGCGTCCGCGCCACCGTCCACCCGTCTTCGCGGATACGCAGGCCAGGCATGAAGGGATTGGCGTCCGTCGCCCCAGCGCCGGCGTTCGCCCTGCTCCCCTCCCGCAAGCGGGAGGGGGTGGTCGGAGACCCGTGGCTCCGACCACGAGACTTACGAGCTTGCTCGTTAGTCGCAGCGGGGTGGGCATGTCCCCCACCACTGCCCGAAACCACAACCGATTTCCCCTGCGAAACCCGCGCCACCTTACGCCCCATAGCTCCATCTCCCGAATCACCTGGAATGAATCGGAATCATTTTGAACCTATTTGGATAATTTAGGAAAGCGGAAAAAGCGGACCTTTCAAAACCGTCGTCGCGCCGGTCTCGCCGCTTGCCTCAACACCAGCCGGCAAGGACCCGCTCGGTCATCGCGCTGCAATCGGCCCCGGCAAAGGGAAAGCTGCCGGTGAGCGCCGACCGGAGTTCGGGTGCCAGCAATTGCTGCAACCGCCGCCGGGCGCGCAGGCAGCGCGTCTTGACCGTCGTCGGCGCGATGTCGAGCAGGGCCGCCGTTTCCTCGACCGACATCGCTTCGATTTCGCGCAGCACGAATGCCGTGCGAAACTCGATGGGAAGCTGCGCGATGGCCGCCTCCAGCGTCTCGCGGATCTGGCCCCGGGCCAGTTCCGCGTCGGGCTTTCCCCCTTGCATCGATCCGCGCATCAAATGATCCCGATATGCGTTGAGGTCGACGACCGACGTCGCGTCGAGCCGTTTCCGCCGGCGCGCCGTCGCCCGGGCGCGGCCCAGCGCCTCGTTGATCGCGATCCGCGTCAGCCAGGTCGACAGCGAAGAACGCCCGGCAAAGCTGTCGATCGCTTCAAAGCCGCGCATATAGGTGCTCTGCACGACATCCTCGGCTTCCTCCCGTTCCTTGAGGACGCTCCAGGCGACGCGAAACAGCCGCTGGTTGTTGCGTTCGGTCACGATCCGCACCGCCTCGCGGTCGCGAACGGCGATCCGCGCCGCAAGTTCGAGGTCGGAAAGCCCCGAAGCGTCGCGCCATGTCTGCGCCGTCATCCCTCGCCTCCCCATTCGCTGCCACGGCGCGGCAGCGAACCGAGCAATTCGCGGCGCAGCCCTTCCTTGTCGCCGAACTCGCCCAACCAGCATTGGGTGACGAGCGACACGCCATGCTGCCGCACGCCGCGCGTCGACATGCAACCATGCGCCGCCTCGATGATCACCGCGACGCCGCGAGGCTGCAATGCGTCGTCGAGTGCATGGGCGATCTGGCGCGTCAGGCGCTCCTGCAATTGCAGCCGGCGGGCATAGGCATCGACCAGCCGCGACAGTTTCGAGATGCCGACCACGCGATCGCGGGGGCGGTACCCAACATGCGCCACCCCGGTGATCGGCGCAAGATGATGCTCGCAGGTGGAAACGAGCGGGATCGAACGGAGCAGGATGGTTTCGTCATAGCCCTCGGCCTCGCCAAAGGTCCGGCTGAGCAGGGAACCGGGGTCCATCGCATAGCCGGCGAACCATTCGCGATAGGCGCGCGCCACCCGTGCCGGCGTCTCCAACACCCCTTCCCGCGCGGGATCATCACCCGTCGCCGCGATCAGGGTGCGAACCGCCGCCTCGATCTCGGCTCTCCCGGGGCGCACCCGCGCCTGCGCCGAACTCTCGCCGGTTTCAATTGCCGCCGGCTCGGGGGCGGCGTCGTACATGTCCATTCGCATCTCCGGATTGTGATGCCCATTGGATGCCGCACGGCGCTTCAGGTTCCCGGGAACCTTTATCCGGCCGCGCCATCCAATGGCCGCATTCGAAAAAGGAGATCGATGATGCGAAAGACATTCCTCTGGCTCGGCGCCGCGGCGGCGCTGACCATCAGCGGCCCGGCGCTGTCGCACGACTCGGCCAGGCCGAACGACGCCCAGATCGCGCATATCGCCTATACGGCGGGACAGATCGACATCGACGCGGGCAAACAGGCGCTCGCAAAGTCGCACGACCCCGCGGTGCGCGCCTTCGCCGAAGAAATGGTGCGCGATCATGCTGCGGTGAACGACAAGGCGCTTGCGCTCGTCGGCAAGCTCGGCGTCAAGCCGGAAGCCAACCCCACCAGCACCGCGCTCTCGGCACAGGCGGCGCAGAAGCACGCCGAACTCGCCAGGCTCGAAGGCGCCGCCTTCGATCGCGCCTATGTCGCAAACGAGGTCGCCTATCACGCCACGGTCAACGGCGCGCTGCGCGACCTGCTGATCCCGTCGGCGACGAACGGCGAACTCAAATCGCTGCTCGAAACCGGGCTGACGCTGTTCGGCGAGCATCAGGCGCATGCCGAACATCTGGCCGCGGGCCTCCAGTGACACGCGCGCTGCTTTGCGCCTTCGCGATGGTTGCCGCGCCGCTGCTCGGCGGCGCGGCTCCCGCCCCGAAAGTCCACACCATCGTCGTCGACAAGATGAAATTCGGAGCCGTACCGCCGGGCGCGCGCGTCGGCGACACGATCCTGTGGGTCAACCGGGACATGTTCCGCCACACCGCGACGGCCCGCGACGGCAGCTTCAACGTCGACCTGCCGGCGGGAAAAAGCGGACGCGTGGTGCTCAAGCGCGCCGGGGCGATCGCCTATTACTGCGTCTATCACCCGGGGATGACCGGGGTGCTGACGGTCCGGCGATAAGACCGGTCCATTTGAGGAAATCGACGCGCCACAACAACAGGCTATTATGACCATGAGAATATTTGCAGCATTGCTCGCCATCACGTCCTTCGCTCTGCCGCTCCACGCGCAGACCGCCGATCCCGCCCTGCACATGACCGGCGCCGGTCCGGTGTCGACCGGCGGCTTCGTTGGCGCGCGGCTTCGCCTTTCGCTGGGGGGAAACAGCGCCGAAGACCCGACGATCCGCGCCGGCCTGACGGTCGCGCCGATGCTGCTCGGCAGCGGCGCCGATCTCCGGAGCCCCGCCTGGCGCATCGGCGACGGATTGGAATTCGGTTTCCGCGACGACGACCCGACGCCGCAATTATCGCTCGCGGGCCTGCGCCTGACCCCGTCGCGCTACGCCCCCTACGGAAGGACGCCGACACGAAGCCGCAACAATCTGTCAGACGGCGGAACCGTCGCCCTCGCTCTGGTTGGCCTTGTCGCCGCGGCCGGTGTGGGGCTGCTCGTCGCGATCGATGGTGCGGGGGATCCGGATTCGTGCACGCCCGGCGAATGCAACAATAATTAGGCATCGCCCGAAATCGATATCCATGCGCGCTCCGCCCTTGCAGCGCGGAGCGTGCTTTGGCTGCGGATTTCAGGGGATCAAATGGAATGGGCTCCACGGGGAATCACGGTGGGAATTACGGCGACAGGTGCAACGATCCCAAATCGGCAGTCTCAACCGGCGATTTCGACCCTCACCCCGATCGCATCGTTCACCTCCACGCGCTGATCGAACGTCACAAACGCCTCGACGCCCTTCGCCGCGACCAAATGGAGATGGTCGGCGAAATCGCCGCCTTTGCCATAAGCCGCCACCGCCGCGCGCACCAACCTCCCCCACCCCCTTGCAATTCCCCACCCCCGGCGTAAGGCGTCCCCAACAAAAACCGCGCGCGCGACTCCCGTTTGCCCCGCTCTCCCGATCGGGCTTCGGTCGTCATTTCCCCGCCGCGCACAACAGGGGACTGCTGCACCATGACGACCACCGGCAACGACACGCTTGGAACCCGCTCGACGCTCGACGTCGGCGGCAAGAAATACGCCTACTATTCGCTCGACAAGGCCGCGGCGAAGCTCGGCGACGTGTCGCGCCTGCCCTTCTCGATGAAGGTGCTGCTCGAAAACCTGCTGCGTTTCGAGGATGGCGGCTTCACCGTGTCGACCGATGATGTGAAGGCGCTGGTCGACTGGCAGAAGGACCCGCATTCGAACCAGGAAATCCAGTATCGCCCGGCGCGCGTGCTGCTGCAGGATTTCACGGGCGTTCCCTGCGTCGTCGACCTCGCCGCGATGCGCGATGCGATCGCCAAGCTCGGCGGCGACACGACCAAGATCAACCCGCTCGTCCCCGTCCACCTCGTCATCGACCACTCGGTCATGGTCGACGAATTTGGCCACCCCAAGGCGTTCGAGCAGAATGTCGAGATCGAATATTATCGCAACGGCGAGCGGTACGACTTCCTGAAATGGGGGTCGAAGTCGCTGTCGAACTTCAAGGCGGTTCCCCCGGGCACCGGCATCTGCCACCAGGTCAATCTGGAGCATATCGCGCAGGCGGTGTGGTCGAGCGACGACGCGTCGGGTGAAACCGTCGCTTACCCCGACACCTGCGTCGGCACCGACAGCCACACGACGATGATCAACGGCCTCGGCGTGCTCGGCTGGGGCGTCGGCGGGATCGAGGCCGAAGCGGCCATGCTCGGCCAGCCCGTGTCGATGCTCATCCCCGAAGTCGTCGGCTTCAAGTTCACCGGCGCGCTGAAGGAAGGCGTCACCGCGACCGACCTCGTGCTCACCGCGACGCAGATGCTGCGCGCCAAAGGCGTCGTCGGCCGCTTCGTCGAATATTTCGGCCCCGGCCTCGCCTCGCTGTCGCTCGCCGACCGCGCGACGCTCGCCAATATGGCGCCCGAATATGGCGCGACCTGCGGCTTCTTCGGCGTCGACGACAAGACGCTCGATTATATGCGCCTGACCGGCCGCAGCGAAGAGAATATCGCGCTGGTCGAGGCCTATGCCAAGGCGCAGGGGCTGTGGATCGTCGAGGGCGCCGCCGACCCGGTGTTCACCGAAACGCTCGAACTCGACCTCGCCACCGTCGTGCCGTCGCTCGCGGGGCCCAAGCGCCCGCAAGACCGCGTTTCGCTCCCCGAGGTCGACGATGTGTTCAACGCCGACATGGTCAACACCTATAAAAAGGCGCAGACGCGCGTGCCGGTCGAGGGCAAGGATTTCGACATCGGCGACGGCGACGTCACCATCGCCGCAATCACCAGCTGCACCAACACCTCGAACCCCGGCGTGCTGATCGCCGCCGGCCTCGTCGCGAAAAAGGCCGACGCCTTCGGCCTCAAGCCCAAGCCGTGGGTCAAGACCTCGCTCGCTCCGGGGTCGCAAGTCGTCACCGACTATCTGGAAAAGGCCGGGCTGCAATCGCATCTCGACAATATCGGCTTCAACCTCGTCGGTTATGGCTGCACCACCTGCATCGGCAATTCGGGTCCGCTCGCCGAGCCGATCTCGAAGGCGATCAACGAGAACGGCCTGGTCGCCGCGGCGGTCATCTCGGGCAACCGCAACTTCGAAGGCCGCGTGTCGCCCGACGTGCGCGCCAACTTCCTCGCCTCGCCGCCGCTCGTCGTCGCCTATGCGCTCAAGGGCACGGTGATCGAGGATTTCACGACCACGCCGATCGGGCAGGACCAGTCGGGCAACGACGTGTTCCTCAAGGACATCTGGCCGACCAACCAGGAAGTCGCCGACACGATGGCGGGCGCGGTCGACCGCGACATGTTCGTTGCGCGCTATGCCCATGTCTACAAGGGCGACGAGCATTGGCAGAAGATCGAGGTCGAGGGTTCGGATACGTACCAGTGGCGCGCCGGATCGACCTATGTGGCGAACCCGCCGTACTTCGAGGGCATGTCGATGACCCCGGCGCCGGTGTCGGATATCGTCGGCGCGAAGCCGCTCGCGATCCTCGGCGACAGCATCACGACCGACCACATCAGCCCCGCCGGCAGCATCAAGGCGGACTCGCCGGCCGGAAAATGGCTTATGGAACATCAGGTTAGCAAGGCCGACTTCAACAGCTACGGCGCCCGCCGCGGCCACCACGACGTGATGATGCGCGGCACCTTCGCCAACATCCGCATCAAAAATGAAATGGTCCCCGGCATCGAAGGCGGCATGTCGCGCTACGGCGCCGAGGTCATGCCGATCTACGACGCCGCGATGCGCCACAAGGCCGACGGCACCCCGCTCGTTGTCATCGCGGGCAAGGAATATGGCACCGGCTCGTCGCGCGACTGGGCGGCGAAGGGCACCAACCTGCTCGGCGTCCGCGCGGTGATCGTCGAAAGCTTCGAGCGCATCCACCGCTCGAACCTCGTCGGCATGGGCGTGCTGCCGCTGCAATTCCTCGAAGGGCAGAGCCGCGAGACGCTGGGCCTGACCGGCGACGACATTTTCACCATCACCGGCGTTGCAGACCTCAAGCCGCGCCAGACCGTCACGGTGACTGTCACCCGCCCCGACGGCTCGACCTTCGCCTTCGACACGCTCTGCCGCATCGATACCGCGAACGAGGTCGAATATTATATGAACGGCGGCATCCTGCACTATGTGCTGCGCAAGCTGGCCGCTTAAGGACTAGGCGGGGACGATGGGCGTCTTGATCCCCTTCGTCCTCGGCCTGCTGCTCGGGGTCGCGCTCACCTTGTTCCTGATCCGCAAGGGCCAGGGCGACCGGCGCGACCTCACCGCCCCACCGCCACGCGCAGCGCCGCGCACGCCCGAAATGCGACCAATGGTCCGTGTCGGCGACGAGCGGATCGGCGACGAGGACATCCTCGACCTCATCCGCCAGAACCGCAAGATCGAGGCGATCAAACTGATGCGCGAAAAGACCGGGCTCGGCCTCGCCGAAGCCAAGGATGCGGTCGAAGCACTCGAACGGGACATGCGCTGACCATCGTCCCCCGCTATCGGTGGACCGCAGGACCGCCACAAAGGGGCAGGATATGAGCATGTTCAATATCGGCATCGAAGCCATCGGCTGGGCAGCGGCCGCGCTCATCCTCGCCGCCTATATCCTGCTGTCGCTCGGCCGGCTCGAACCGCGCGGCTATGCCTATCAGTGGATGAACGTGATCGGCGCGGGGGGCTTCGTCATCAACTCGGGCTATAATGGCGCGCTGCCCTCGGCGGTGCTCAACGTCATCTGGGCAGCGATGGGGCTGTTCACTTTGTGGAGCGTCTGGCGCGCCCGCGCTGCGGCGCGATCGGCGACGCCCTAGGGCTTCGCCACCTCGGCATCCCAGGCCGCGACCTTGGCGCGCGTATCGGCGAGCATTTTGTCGAGCGCCGCGCGATCATGGACGATCCCGCGCATCACCACCGCATCGATCGCGCGCGTCGCCGCGATATCTTCCAGCGGATTACGATCCAGGAGCACCAGATCCGCTGCCATGCCCGGCTTGATCGCGCCATAACGGTCGAGCCAGCCGAACCATGCGGGTCCCGCACGCGTTGCCGAGGCGAGCGCCTGCGCCGGAGTGAGCCCCTTTTCGACGAACAGCGCGAGTTCGTCGTGCAACCCGAAACCCGGATAGTTGAAGCTGTTGAGGAAACCCGCGTCAGTCCCCGCGATGATCGGCACCCCCGCTTCGGCGAGCATCGGCAGGATCGCGCCGATATCCTCGATCTGCTTGTGCCGCGCCGCAATCGCGGCGGCATCGGCCTTCGCCGCGCGCTCGACGCGCCACTCATAGGTTTTGCGCAGCTTCGGCCCGATATAGGCCAGCCCGGCATCCTTGCTGTGATCGTCGCGGTCGAGATAGGCGATGATCCGGCTGCCGTTGAGCGTCGGGGTAACCGAGACACCCTGGCTCGCAAAGCGGCGATAGGCGGCCATCGCAGTGTCGCGGTCGAAGCCGGCGTCGAGGCGACGGTTCGCTTCTGCGCGGTCGATCCGGCCCGCAGCGAAATCGGCCGCGATTGCCGCCTCGTCCTTCGCTCCGGCGTTATAGGCATAGTCGAGATGCTCGATCGAACTGATCCCCGCATCGACCGCCTGCCCCGTCGTCAGCGCCATCGGGATATGACCCGAGGTCCGCATGCCCAGCGCCTTCGCCTGTTTCAGCGCGTAGAGAAAGAGTTCGGGTTTCAACGTGCTGTCGGTGATCTTGACGAAATCGACATGATCGCGGTTCTTCAACCGGTCGAGCGCCGCATCAACATCGGCTTCACTCCCGACCTCGATCGTGCCCTTCCACAAGGGCGCGATCCCCTCGATCTTCTCGCCCGAGGTGAGCAGGCGCGGGCCGAACAGCGTGCCACCCGCGATCGCGCTCCGCCAGGCAAGCACCTGGTCGGCGAGGTCGCCCGAGCAGTCGCGGATCGTGGTAATGCCGTTCGCGACATAGAGCGGGAAGAGCGCTTCATTTTCGGCAATCAGGTCAGGGCCACCGCCGAAATGGACATGCATGTCCCACAGGCCCGGGATCAGATATTTGCCTTCGCCCGCGATCGACTGCTTCGCCCGCCAGCCGCGCGCGATGGCGCCATCCGGCCCAACCGCAACGATATCGCCGCCGCGCAGCACCACGGCCTGGTCGATGACGGTCTTCGCCGCCTCGACATCGATCAGCGTGACGTGGCGGATGACGACGTCGCCCTGCTTCGGCGCAGCGAGCACGGGGGTCGCGATAGCAAGCAGGGCGGTGGCAATGACGGAAAGCAGACGTTTCATCGGGAATCCCTCGTGACAGGCGAATCCCTTTAGCGCCGCCGTGACAATCGCAACAAGGCCGGAGAAGTGGTGGGCGCTGACGGGCTCGAACCGCCGACCCTCTCGGTGTAAACGAGATGCTCTACCAACTGAGCTAAGCGCCCCCTTTCGGAAGAAGCGCGCCCCTGCCACAGCTTCGCGGCCGGGGCAAGCTCGGGCCTCATTCCTCGAGCGCCTCGAAATAGCGCGCCAGCGCATCGAACGCCGCTTCGGCGAGGCCGATGAAGATGCGGCGGCCATCGTGCGGATCGGCTTCGCGGAGGAAAAGCCCCGCATCGGTCATCGTCTTGATCCAGCGTAGCGCGGTCGTCGCCGGCACGGCGGCGGCGATGCAGAGGCTTGATACCGAGACTGGCTGACGTTCCAGCCTTGCGGCATAGAGGTCGAGCAGCATGTCCCACGCCGGATCGGCAAACAGGTCGGCGGGGAAATATTGCTCGCGCATCCGGCGCTGGCGCAGCATCCGGCGTACCGCCTTTGCGCGCTGGCGATGCACCGTGCGTTCCTCGGGTTCGAAGCTGCGCGGTCCGGCGGCATAGTCGCGTACCGGCGAACGAACCTGACCCCCGGGGTCGCCAACATCCCCGCCCTGCGGCGCGAAAGCCGGCGGGGTGCCGGCGAGACCGCGCTGGCCCGACAGATCGCCGAGCAGCCGCGCGATGCGCGCGACCTCGTCCTGCAACCGGTCGATCCGCTCCATCGCCTCGTCACGCGCCACATCGTGGACCGCCGCGCCTTGCGAACGCGACGCCGCCGCCAGCGCGACCAGCCGATCGGCGGCGTCGGCATCGACCAGCCATTCGGTGCGGATCGACGCCGGAACCATCGCGGCGACCCGATCGAGCGTGCCGAGCGATGTTTCGCACACCAGGCCGCATTCCATCACGATCGCGGCATCGCAAATTTCGGTCAGCGTTTCGATGTCGATCGTTTCGGCATCCATCAACCAGACGATATCGGGCAAGGCCATGGTGCGCAGATGCGCCGCCACGCGCGCCGGCGGAATATGATCGATCACACGCGCCCGGCCGGTGCGCGTCAGTTCGGCGCCGATCGCCCGCGCCCCCACGAAAAGCACCGCCGCCGGAGCATCGTTCGCGGCCGCCCATCGCGACGGTCCGGCCGACGGTCCATTTTGGTCGAAGCGCGGGGGCGCCAAAGCCGAACCCCGCGCGTTCGGATCGATCACAGGTTCCATCGCGCCGCCCTTTCCTTGCCGTATCTCCACCCTGGCGTCCTTATGTCGTCAATATGGCGACATTCACCTTTTGTTCGTTCCAAAGTGCCGCCGATCCGGACACTGACGAAAAGCAGACAGTGCTGGTCGCGACCAAGCGGGTGGAATTGCCTCCATTTTGGACATGTTTTGTTCTTCTCGTCAATCCCCTATTCGCGCTTGCCAGTTCGGCTTCCTCCTCGCACGGTTCGCAATAAGATGCTGTTCCGCCTCTCCCTCTCCACCCGCCTGCGCTGGCGACGGCGGCTGCGCTCGCTGGCTGCCCTGCTGCTGCTCGCCGCGATGATATTGGCGGTCTGGTTCGCACAGCCGGCGCCGACCGAGGCCGTACCGCTCGTCCATGTCATCGATGGCGACAGCCTGATCGTGACTCAGGACAGCGCCGCGCTCACCGTCCGCCTGATCGGGCTCGATGCGGTCGAGTATCGGCAGGATTGCGCCCGCGCCGACGGCAGCCGCTGGGCTTGCGGTCACGAAGCCCGCACCGCGCTCGCCAAGCTCGCGGGGCGCGGCCCGCTGTTTTGCGCGCTGACGGCGAAGGACAAATATGGCCGCACGCTCGCCGCCTGCCGCACACGGCCCGAGCCCGATGGCGTCGACCTGTCGGCCGAGATGATCCGCCAGGGCTGGGCGGTCGCCACCGACGACGCCCACCTGCCGGAAGAGGGCGAAGCACAACTGGCGCGCCGCGGGATCTGGCGGGGCGATTTCGACCGCCCGGTCGACTGGCGCGCAGCGCACGAACGCGCCGCGACCCTCGTCGGCGCGCCCGCCGCCGACCGCTGACGATGCACGGCTTTCCGCCGCGCGCTTTTGCGGCTAGGGCGGGCGGATGAACGGCCTTTTTCCTGTGATGATCGGCGGCGCCATCGGCGCCGGCGCGCGGCACCTTGTCGGCGGCGCGATACTCGCGCGCCTCGGTCCCGGCTTCCCTTGGGGAACGCTGTCGATCAATATCGTCGGCAGCCTGTTGATGGGCCTGCTGATCGGCTGGCTCACGCGGAGCGGGGGGACCGAGACGGTGCGCCTCTTTATCGGCGTCGGCCTGCTCGGCGGCTTCACGACCTTCTCGGCGTTCAGCCTGGAGTTCTGGACCCTGTTCGAGCGCGGCCAGGCGACACAGGCCTTTTCCTACGTTCTCGTCTCGGTGGTCGGCGCGGTCGCCGCCTGCGGAATCGGCCTGCTCGTTATGCGACAGGTGCCAGCATGAGCGACAAAATAAAAATGGACGGGGCGACGATCGCCGAGGAGGATGACGGCATCCGGCTCGACCGCTGGTTCAAGCGCCACCGGGAAGGCACGCCGCATGCCCTGCTCGCACGCTGGGCGCGCTCGGGGCAGCTGACCCTCGACGGCAGGAAGGCCGATGTGTCGGACCGGATCGCGACCGGGCAGACGCTGGTCATGCCGACGCCGCCGGTCGAGACTGCAGCGCGCCCGGCGCGCAAGGGCCGCGCGCTGACCGACGCCGATATCGAGCTGGCGACGGGGATGATGATCCACCGCGACGCGAGCGCTATCGTGCTGAACAAGGAGCCAGGGCTTGCGACACAAGGCGGGACGAAGACCGAGCAGCATGTCGACGGCCTGCTCGACGCGCTGAAATTTGACGGGCCGGTACGGCCGAAACTCGTCCACCGGCTCGACAAGGACACGTCGGGCGCCCTGCTGATCGCGCGCACGCCCAAGGCGGCCGCCTATTTCGCCAAAAGCTTCTCGAACCGCAGTGCGAAGAAGACCTATTGGGCGATCATCGTCGGGGTCCCCGACATCCAGCAGGGCGAGATCGATCTTCCGCTCGCCAAGCAGCCCGGATCGGGCGGCGAGAAAATGCACGTCCATGACGACGGCCTGCCGTCGAAGACGCGCTACCGTGTCATCGAACGCGCCGGCAACAGCGCCGCGTGGGTCGAGCTGCAGCCGCTGACCGGGCGCACCCACCAACTGCGCGTCCATATGGCGGCGATCGGCCATCCGATCGTCGGCGACGGCAAATATGGCGGCAAAGGCGCCTTCCTGACCGGAGCGATCAGCCGCAAGATGCATTTGCACAGCCGCCGGCTGCGCATCGACCATCCCGACGGCGGCGCGATCGATATCAGCGCCGAGGTTCCCGACCATTTCGCGGCGACGATCGACGCGCTGGGTTTCGACACGCTGCTGGGCGATATCGGCATCGACGCGCAGCAAAAGGGGCCGCCGCCGAAGGCGGCGCTGAAGGCGCAGGCCAAGGCACACAGCAAGCAGATCCGCAAGGCGCGGCGCGGCGAGAGGCGCGGGCGCACCGCCGAGGGCAAGCCCACCGACTTCGTCGGCAAGCCGAAACCCAAGACCAAGGCGAAATCCGGCAAACCCGCAGGGCCCAAGCCCACCGGCAAAAAGCCGACCGCCAGGAAACATCCGGCGCGGCCCGCGAAACCCGGCTGATGCATCCCGATCCCGCCTTTCGGCCCAAGGACGACGACCTCGCCGCGCTGCTGGTACGCGAGATCGGTTTCGCCGCGATCTTTGCGGGCACCCCCGATGGCCCGCGCGCCGCCCATGCGCCGGTGGTGCTCGGCGCCGACAACCGCACGCTGCAATTCCACCTGTCGCGCGGCAACGGCCTGACGAAGCATCTCGACGGCGCGGCGGCGCTCGTGGTGGTGCAGGGTCCCGACGCCTATGTCAGCGCGAACTGGTATGCCGCCGCCGACCAGGTCCCGACCTGGAATTATGTCGCGGTCGAGATGGAGGGAGTGGCCCGCAAGCTCGACCGCGAGGCGCTGGTCGCGCAACTCGATACGCTGTCGGAAACCCATGAAGCGCGGAGCGGCATCGACCCGCCCTGGACCCGCGCCAAGATGAGCCCCGCGATTTTCGGCAAGCTGGCCGATGCGATCACCGGCTTTGAGCTGACGATCACCGCGTGGCGCCCGACGATCAAGCTGTCGCAGAACAAGCCGGCCGACGAGCGCACGCGCGTGATCGACGCGCTCAAGGCGCAGGGCCATGGCGCGCTCGCCCATTTGATGGACCAGCTCGCTGGCCGAGGAGAAAGACGATGACCCCCGCCGACGAGGCGCTCGCCAAAAAACGCTATTTCGCGATCAACCTGATGCGCATTATCGGCGCCTTTTTCGTGATGGCGGGATTCGTCCTGATCGCAGGGGAATGGGCGATCATGGGCCAGCCGACCGACCGCTATATCGGCGTCGCGGTGGTGCTGATGGGCGCCTTCGATTTTGCGGTCTTCCCGATGCTGCTCGCGCGGCGCTGGCGGAGTCCCAGGGAGCTGTGAAGCGGTTCTGGAAAGACACGAGCGTCGTTGAAATCGACGGCGGCTGGGGCATCGCGCTCGACGGGCGTCCGGTACGAACGCCGCAGCGCGCCGCGCTCGCCGTAAAGAACCCCGCACTCGCCCAGGCGATCGCCGCCGAGTGGCAGGCGCAGGGCGAGGCGATCGACCCGGCGGCGATGCCAATGACCGGGCTGACGAACGCGGCGATCGATCTGGCGACGCCCGATCCGGCCGCCTTTGCCGAACCCGTCGCCGCTTATGCCGCCACCGACCTGCTCTGTTATCGCGACGACCGCGACCCGCTGCTGCAGGCCGAGCAGGCGGCCGCGTGGAACCCCCTGCTCGCCTGGGCGGAGACGCGCTTCGGAATCGAGTTCGAGATCACCCAGGGCATCTTGCCGATCGACCAGCCGCCCGCGACGGTCGCCGCGCTGCGCGCGGCGGTGCTGGCGCTCGACCCATGGCGCATGACCGCGCTGACCCCGCTGGTCACGATCGGCGGGTCGCTCGTCGCGGGGCTGGCGCTCATCGAGGGCGCCAACGATGGCGGCGCGCTGTGGCAGGCGGTCAGCCTCGACGAGCTCTATCAAGAACGCCGCTGGGGCGCCGACGATCTGGCGACGGCGGCGCGCGAGAAGAAGCAGGCCGATTGGGACAATGCGGCGCGGTTTTTGAGCCTGATCTAAAGCGCCTGCCCCTCAACCCATTCGTGTCGAGCGAAGTCGAGACACCCCTAAGGCATGCACGACCTATGGGCATCTCGACTTCGCTCGACACGAACGGAGAATGAGAAGGCGGCGCGGCGCGGCGCTTAGTCCGCGAAATTCGGAACCCGCTTTTCCATACCCGCCATCACCGCCTCGACCTGGTTGGGCGTGCGGATCACCTTGACCTGCTCGTCGCTTTCGGCCTGCAGAATCTCGGCGTCGCTCGCGTCGGCCAGCATGTTGCAGAGACGCTTGGCACCGCGGATCGCATGGGGATTCTTGTTCGCGATCACCTGCGCCAGGTCCATCGCCTTCGCCAGCGGATCATCCGAGACATGCGTCGCGAAGCCGAGCAATTTCGCTTCCGACCCGTTGAATTCGCGGTTGGTATAAACAAGCTCGCGGAGCACATCGTCGGCGACTTGGGTGCGCCACAATGCCATGCCCGCGACATCGGGGACCAGACCCCAACGCATTTCCATGATCGCGATGCGCGTGTCGGGGTGAACAATGCGGATGTCCGCCGCCGCCATGATCTGGCTGCCCGCGCCAAAGGCGACGCCGTGCACCGCCGCGATCACCGGCACCGGCAGTTCGCGCCAGCCCCAGGCCGCATATTGGGCGTTGTTGGAAATTCCCTTGGTCCGGTCGGACAGCGTCCCGCCCGCGCTGCTCGCGCCGGGATCGCGATCGTTGCTGAGGCTCGACAGGTCGAGACCGGCGCAAAAGGCGCGGCCTTCGCCCGACAGCACGACGACGCGCAGCCCGGCCTTCGCCTTCAATTCGTCGATCGCCTCGCTCAGCGCCGCCCACATCGCCGCGTCGAGCGCGTTCATCTTGTCGGTGCGGATCAGCCGGACATCGGCGATGCCGCCTTCGAGCATGGTGATCGTAATCCGGTCTTTCATGGGAGAATCCTCTAAACTTGACGGGTCAGGGCCGCTTCGACGAGCGGCAATTGGTCGTTGCCGAAATACATATCGTCGCCATCGACGAACAGCGACGGAGATCCGTAGCCGCCGCGCGCGATCAGTTCCTCGGTATTGGTCCGCAGCCGCGCCTTGACCGGATCGCTGGTCGCCGCCGCTGCAAGCGCCGCGCCGTCGAGCCCCTCGGCATCGGCCACGGTCGCGAGTACCGCCGGGTCGTCGAGATTTTCCTGCCGATCGAAATAGCTGGCGAAGGCCGCGCGCGCAAAGCGCACCAGCGCCGCCTGATCCTCCTCGAGCGCGCAACAGAAGCGCATCGCCGCGATGCTTTTTGCGGGATGCCATTGCGAGGGGAAGTTCATCGGCACATCGGCGAGCCGCGCCCAGTCCTGCAGCACCTTCCAGCTATGCAGGAGCCGCCGGTTGTCGACCTGTTCGCGCGCCGCATAAACGGCCGGATTCACCGCGTTGAACACCCCGCCGACGAGGATCGGGCGATACACGGCGCTGGCCCCGCTGCGCTCCAGAACCGCAGGCAGATTGTGGAAAGCCAGGCATGTCCAGGGCGAAGAGAGGTCAAAGAAGAATTCGACGCGCGCGGCCATGGTTCAGGCCTCGGCCTTTGCCTTGGCCCAATATTGGTCGCGCAGCAGGCGCTTGTAGAGCTTGCCGGTGTCGTGACGCGGCAGCGCTTCCATGAAATCGATGCGGCGCGGGATTTTGACCCCCGACAATTTCTCGCGCGCATAGCCGATCAGTTCATCGCGGAAGGCATCGGTCGCGTCGGCCATGTCAGCGGGCTGGATCACCGCGATCACCTCCTCGCCGAAATCATCGTGCGGGCCGCCGACCACCGCGACGTCGGCGACCTTCGGGTGGGTGACGAGGTGATTTTCGATTTCCTGCGGATAGACATTCACCCCGCCGGTGATGATCATAAAGCTCTTGCGGTCGGTGAGGTAGAGGAAGCCATCTTCATCAACTTTGCCCACATCGCCAAGGGTCGACCAGCCTTTCGAGTTGCGGCTCGATGCGGTCTTTTCATCATCACCATGATATTCAAAGACATTTTCGCTTTCAAAGAAAACGCAGCCTTCCTCGTTCGCGCCAAGTTCGGTTTCATTATCCTCGCCCATGATGTGCACCGCGCCGAGGATCGGGCGGCCGACGCTGCCCTTGTGCGCCAGCCAGTCGGCGCTGGAGATGAAGGTCATGCCGTTCCCCTCCGACCCCGCATAATATTCGAACAGCACCGGCCCCCACCAGTCGATCATCGCCTGCTTGACCGGGACCGGACAGGGCGCGGCGGCGTGGATCGCGACCTTCATCGACGAGACGTCGTAGCGGCTGCGCACGTCGTCGGGCAATTTGAGCATCCGCACGAAATGGGTCGGCACCCATTGGCTCGCGTTCACCCGGTATTTTTCGATGAACGACAGTGCCGCTTCGGGGTCGAATTTCTTCATCAGCACGACGGTGCCGCCGAGGCGATGGATCGTCATCGACCAGCGCAGGGGCGCGGCGTGATAGAGCGGCGCGGGCGAGAGATAGATGCTGTCGGCGTTGATCTGGAACACCGCCGAGGCGAGCATGACGAGACTGTTGGTCGCGTCGATCGCGGGATCCTCGGGCAAGGGCACGCGCACCCCCTTGGGGCGGCCGGTGGTGCCCGACGAATAGAGCATGTCGGTGCCCGCGCGCTCGTCGGCGACCGGCGTCGCGGGCATCGCCGCGACGGCATCCTCCCAGCCTTTGTAACCGGGGATCGCGCCGCCCATCGAAAAGCGCCCGATCCCGGTGGTCAGCGCCTGTGCGGCCTCGGCGAGGCTCGCCGAGACGACGAGCAATTTCGCGCCCGAATTTTCGAGGATATAGTCGGTCTCATCCTGCGTCAGCCGCGACGAAATGCAGACATAGCGCAGCCCGGCGCGCTGTGCCCCCCAGGTCAGCCCATAATAATGCGGGCTGTTGTCGAGCATGAAAGCGACGACATCGTCATGCCCCAGGCCATGCGCGCGGAACAATTGCGCGACCCGGTTCGACGCGGCGTCGAGTTCGGCATAGCTGATCGCCTCCCCCGTTTCGGCGACGATGATCGCGGGCTTGTCGGGATGGGTGCGGGCATGGACGGACGGGTGCATCGGGGACTCTCCAGCAGGGCATTGGTTTCTTTATGTCCCCAACCCGTAGCAAACCGAAACTTTTGGTCAAGCGAGCAGGTCGGGACGCGAGCGAAGCGCATAACCACGGCCTTTGACCGTCGCGAGCATCGGCCAGCCAAAACCATGGTCGACCTTGGCGCGCAGCCGCGACATATGCACCTCGACGCGGTTGGTGCCGGGATCGAAGTCGATCCGCCACACCGCCTTGAGCAGCGCGCTGCGCGATACCGGCCGGTCAGGCGCGCGCGCGAGATTCGCGAGCAGGTCGAATTCGCGCAGCGGCAGGCGGATCAGCCGCCCCGCGCGCTCGACGCGCCGGTCGATCAGGTCGATCCGCAATTCCCCGTCGCCGAGCTGGCCCGCCGCCATCCGGCTGCGGCGCAGCAGGCCGGCGATGCGCGCGACGACCTCGGCGGGATCATCGGCCCAGCCGACGGCGTCGTCGGCCCCGGCATCGAGCGCGAGCATCCGGTCGGTACGACTGTCGCGATCGGACAGGACCAGCAAAGGTCGCCGCGCCGCGATGGCGCGCGCCAGCCCGACAAGACCGGCGGGTTCGTGCGAATCGCCGAACGGATCGAAAGCCAGCACGTCAAAGCAGCTGTCGCGCCACGTCCGCGTCCCGGTGGTCAGGGGCGGCAGCGATACAGTGCGAAATCCCGCCGAAACGAGCGCGCGGCCGAGCCGATCAGCGCGCGCCTCGTTCGCGTGACAGACGCCGATAAGCGGCGGGGGGCCGGTCGCGGCGCGGCCGTCGCCTTGCTCCATCGCCCCTCCCCCCTGCCCCGCTCCCGCCCCGACGCCTTTTCGATCGCTCGCTTCGCTCCGTTGCACGCACCGCCGGCTGTGCTAACGAATCGTCCATGACCGTGACCGACCTGCTCGCTGGCGATTTCGCCTCGCTGCCCGACCTGATCCGCGCCCATGCCGCCGATCGTCCCGACGCCATAGCCGCCGCCGATCCGGTGCGACGGCTGAGCTGGTCCGAACTGGACGCATTGGTCGATCGCATTGCCGCGCGGTTGCAGCAGGACGGCTTTGCCAAGGGCGACCGCACCGCGATCGCCGGGCTGAACAGCGTCGAACAGATGGCCGCCATCCTCGGCACGCTGCGCGCCGGCGGGGTTGCGGGACTAATCACCAACAGCGCCA
Organism: Sphingopyxis sp.; assembly: GCF_050725615.1. Classification (GTDB taxonomy): domain Bacteria; phylum Pseudomonadota; class Alphaproteobacteria; order Sphingomonadales; family Sphingomonadaceae; genus Sphingopyxis. The sequence goes on along the minus strand of NZ_JBOHHU010000032.1, from coordinate 20,657 downwards.
CGGGCGAGCAGATGGCGGCGATGATCGCCGACACCGGCGCGCGCCACCTGTTCCTCGACAGCGCCGCCTCGGCGAGCCTGGAGGGCCATGTGGTGACCGCGAGCGACCGCGTCGCGATGGACGGCAGCGATGTCGGCACACCGCTCGACGCCTGGCTGGCGCTGGCGGGAGCGACGCCTGCGCCGGTCGACATCCGGCCCGAAGACGGCTTCAACATCATCTATTCCTCGGGCACCACGGGCACCCCCAAGGGCATCATCCACAGCCATGCCATGCGCTGGCAGCATATCCAGCGCGGCGCCCCCGCTTATGGTCCGAACGCGGTGACGATCCTGTCGACCCCGCTCTATTCGAACACGACGATGGCGAGTTTCATGCCGACGATCGGGTCGGGCGGGCAGACGGTGCTGATGAAGAAATTCGACGCGCGCGGTTTCCTCGAACTCGCGAGCCGCGAGCGCGCGACCAACTGCATGCTGGTGCCGGTGCAATATCGCCGGATCATGGCGCTCGAGGATTTCGACCGCTTCGACCTCGACAGCTTCGTGATGAAATATTGCACCTCGGCGCCGTTCGCGGCGTCGCTGAAAGCCGATGTGCTGCAGCGCTGGCCGGGCGGGCTCGTCGAGATCTACGGGATGACCGAGGGCGGCGCCGCCTTCATCCTCGAAGCGCATCAATTCCCCGACAAGCTGCACACCGTCGGCCGCCCGGCGCCGGGCCATATCGCGAAAGTGATCGACGAAGACGGCAACGAACTACCGCAAGGGTCGGTCGGCGAGGTCGTCGGCCGCAGCCCGGCGATGATGACCGGATACAACAACCGCCCCGACGCGACCAAGGCGATGCACTGGTACGATGCCGACGGGAACCTCTTCTATCGCCATGGCGATATCGGCCGCATCGACGAGGACGGTTTCCTGACGCTGATGGACCGCGCCAAGGACATGATCATCTCGGGCGGCTTCAACATCTTCCCGAGCGACCTCGAAGGCATATTGCTCGCCGACGCGCGCGTCGTCGAGGCGGCGGTCGTCGGCATGCCGAGCGAGGAGTGGGGCGAGACGCCGGTGGCGTTCGTGGTGCTGAAGGAAGGCGCCGATGCGGAGAGCGTGCGCGCCGACTGCAACGCCAAGGTCGGCAAGACCCAGCGGATCAGCGCCATCACCATGGTCGACGAGCTGCCGCGCAGCCCGATCGGCAAGGTGTTGAAGCGCGAGCTGCGCGATAAATTTGCGGGAACTCCTGCCGCCTGATTTCATCGTTTCGTCATTGCGAGCGAAGCGAAGCAAGCCAGGGCGGCTTACGCACGCTCTGGATTGCCGCGTCGCTTCGCTCCTCGCAATGACGACGTTTTAAAGTCCCGACGCCTGAATCGCCGCCAGCGCGCTTTGTAGCCGCGCATCGCCCGCACCCTCGGCCCACGCCCAGCGCAATTTGCGCCGGTCGAGCTCGCCGATCGCCACCTCCATGAACTGCCGCCGCGCCGAATCGCTGCCGAACAGGCGCGTGCCATCCTCTTCCCAAGGCAGATCCATCGCGGGGACGAGATAGAGGTCGGCGACGTCGGTCCAGGCATCGATCGCCGGCAGCCGCTCGCCGAGCAGCATCACCGCCCACGCCTGCGTCATCAGCGGATCGGTGTCGGAGATCAGCCAGTCGGGCCCCGCCGCCAAGGCCGCGCGCGTTGCCGCGACATGGCCGTCAAAAATCGCCAGCAGGTCGGCGGCGTCGAGATCGGTGCCGTTCGCCTCGGCATAGTCGCGGCCATATTCGGGAACGACCACCCCGCCGAGCGTCTTCGCCAGTCGCGGCGCCAGGGTCGATTTTCCGGTACTTTCGGCACCGTGCAGGCAGATCTGGCGCGTCATGCGAAAACATCGCCCGCATGGGCGGTCGCAGCGGCGCGGCGCCACTGGATCAGCCCGTCGATCGACAGCCCGAGCAGCACGACATAGACGACACTGGTCGCATAGAGGCCCCGCCAGGCGAAGAGCGGCACCGCGATCAGGTCGACGAGAATCCACAGCCACCAGCTTTCGACCCGCCGCCGCGCCAGCAGCCATTGCGCGGTGATGCTGAGCATTGCGATGCCGCCGTCGATCCATGGCGCGACCGCGTCGGTGTAGCGGTGCATCAGAAAGCTCCAGCCGAGCCAGGCCGCGGCGGTCGCCAGTCCCCAGCCCATCCGGGCGCGGTCGGTCATCCAGCCGACCGGCACCCCGCCGTCTGCGCGCGCCCGTACCCACGCGGCCCAGCCATAGAGGTTGAGCGCGAAGAAAAAGCCCTGGAGCAGCATGTCGCTATAAAGCTTCGCCTCGAAAAAGACGATCGCATAGACGCTAACCGCGACGAGCGCGAAGGGGTAGTTCCACACGCTGCGCAACGCCACGAGCGCGACATTGGTGAGGACCAGCGCGGCGGCCAGCCATTCCAGCTCGCTCATCCGGCCACGCCCGGGCGGAGCCCGTTTCCGCGCGGGCGCGTCCACAGCCCGTCGCGGCTGATCCGCCGTTGCGGCGGGCGGCGCAGCACCGACCAGCCGGCGCGTGCGACCCAGCCGAGCTTGGCGAAGAGCGACGTCCCGGCGCGATGGTCCCACGCATGATCACCGCGCGCGCGCACCTCGCGCGCGATATCGCCATAGATGCCGGCGGCGGCGAGCACCGCCCAGCGGCTGCGCGGGGGCAGCTTGCGCGCGCCCCAGCGCGCCGACGCCTCATATTCCTCGGCCAGTTCGGACAGCCATTTCGCCATCACCGACAGGCGCTGGCGAAAGGCCGGATGCATATGCTGGCCGGGCGGGATGTCGAGCTCGACCATCCATTCGACCGGCAGGTAGCAGCGGTCGGCGGCGGCATCCTCCGCCACGTCGCGCGCGATATTGGCGAGCTGGAAGGCGATGCCGAGATCGGAAGCGCGGTCGAGCGTGGTTTCGTCGGCGGGGTCGATCCCCATCACCAGCGCCATCGCGACCCCGACCGCGCCCGCGACATGATAGCTATAGCGCAGCAGATCCTGTTCGCTGCGCGGCCGCCAGTCGGCGGCGTCGAGGTCGAAACCCGCGATGATGTCGTCGATGACGGGGCGCGGGATGGCGATTTCGGTGAGCAATAGCCCGAGCCCGTCGAAGGCGGGAACGCCGGTCGGCTGGCCCGCATAGGCCTTGTCGGTCAGGTCGCGGATGCGCGCGACCGCGGCCTTCGCGTCATGGCCCGCCGTCATCGCGCCGCCATGGTCCTGCCCGTCGGTCAAATCGTCGGCGGCGCGGCACCAGGCGTAGAGCAGCCACACCCGCTCGCGCGTTGCGCGGTCGAACAACTGGCTGGCGAGCGCGAAGCTTTTCGAGCCGCGCGCGATGCTGTCGTGCGCGAAGCCGTGGAGGGTTTGGGGGTCGTAGCGAAAGTCCCCCTCTCGCTTTTGGGAGGGGCTAGGGGAGGGCATGTTTTAAGCCGTTGGGAAAGAAACACGCCCTCCCCCGACCCCTCCCGCAAGCGGGAGGGGAGAAGATAGCGCGTCGCCCTGCTCTCACAGATCGTCGGCTTTCATCGCGAAGATCGGCGCGTGCGGCTCATAGGCGGCCATCTTGTCGAGCAACGGTTCGAGGCTGGCGTCGACGACCATGATCCCGGCGTGCGCCGGGCGGATGAAGCCGACGTCGATCATGTGGCGATTGAATGCGATCAGTTCATTGTAGAAACCCGCCGCGTTGAGCAGCCCGACGGGTTTGGCATGATAGCCGAGCTGCGCCCAGCTGATCGCTTCCCATAATTCGTCCATCGTGCCGACGCCGCCGGGAATGGTGAGGAAGCCGTCCGACAGGTCGGTGAACATCTTTTTGCGTTCGTGCATGCCGCTGACGACATGCAGCTCGGTGCAGCCGCGATGCGCGACCTCGCTGCCGACGAGCGCATCGGGGATCACCCCGATCACCTCGCCGCCCGCTTCCAGCGCGCTGTCGGCGACCGCGCCCATCAGCCCGAGGCGGCCGCCGCCATAGACGACGCCGATCCCTTTTTCGGCGAGGGTGCGGCCGACATGGCGCGCGGTTTCGATATAGATTGGGTCGGCGGGGGTGGCGGAGCCACAATAGACGGCAAGGCGTTTCATCGCTGGGGTGCTTTCAAAAATCCGTTCGGGCCGAGCTTGTCGAAGCCCCGCTCTTTCTTCCTGCGCTTTGAAGGAAGAACGGCCCTTCGACAAGCTCAGGCCGAACGGGATGAGGATTCCAGCATCAGCGCAGCGGTCGCCTTGGCGCTGCCGACGACCCCCGGAATACCGGCACCCGGATGCGTGCCCGCGCCGACGAAATAGAGATTGCCGATCACATCGTCGCGGTTGTGCGCGCGGAACCAGGCGCTCTGCCAGAGCACGGGTTCGAGGCTGAAGGCGCTCCCCAGATGCGCCGACAGGTCGCGGCCGAAATCGGCCGGGGTGTAGTGGAAGCGCGTCACGAGATTGGCGCGGAGGCCGAGGAGCACGCGCGCCTCGACCTCGTCCAATATCGCATCGGCGAACTGCCGCCCGAAATCGCCGTCCCAATCGGCCTCTGCCTTGCCGAGATGCGCAACCGGGGCGAGCGCGTAGAAGCTCGCATGGCCGGGCGGCGCCATGCCGGGGTCGGCGATGCTGGGGTGGTGGAGGTAGAGCGAGAAATCGCTCGGCACGACGCCGTTCCTGTAGATGTCGTCGAGCAGCCCCCGATAGCGCGGGCCGAAGAGGATACTGTGGTGCGCGATATCGGGATAATCGCCCTTCACCCCGAAATGGACGACGAACAGCGAGGGCGACCAGCGTTTGCGCGCGAGGCTTTTCGCGACCTTGGCCCCGCGCTTGTGGCCGAGCAGGTCGCGGTAGCTGTGCATCAGGTCGCCGTTGGTCGCGACCATATCGGCGTCGCCGCGCCAACCGCTCGCGGCCCTCACGCCGGTCGCGCGGTCGCCCTGCGTCTCGATGCCGGTCACCGGATCGCCAAGCCGCAGCGTGCCGCCAAGCCGCTCGAACAGACGCACCATGCCGCTGACCAGCGCATTGGTGCCGCCGCGCGCGAACCACACGCCGCCGTCCTTCTCGATCGTGTGGATCAGCGCATAGATGCTGCTCGTCGTCATCGGATTGCCGCCGACGAGCAGCGTGTGAAAGGACAAGGCCTGCCGCAGCCGTTCGTCCTGCACATAGGAGGAAACGATCGCATAGACGCTGCGCCAGGCCTGATATTTCATCAGCGCCGGGGCGGCCTTGATCATCGACGCGAAGTCGAGGAAGGCGACCGCGCCGAGCTTCACATAACCCTGTTCATAGACCCCCTTCGAATAGGTCAGGAATTTCGCATAGCCCGCGACATCGGCCGGATTGAGCTTCGCGATCTCGGCGGCGAGCGCGGCCTCGTCATTCGAATAGTCGAAGTTCGTGCCGTCGGGCCAGTTGAGGCGATAGAAGGGCATGACCGGGACCAGATCGACATCGGCCGCCATATCCTGCCCGGTCAGCGCCCATAATTCATGGAGGCACGGCGGGTCCGTGATCACCGTCGGTCCGGCGTCGAAGGTGAAGCCATCCTGCTTCCAGTGGTACGCCCGCCCGCCAGGCTTGTCGCGCGCCTCGACCACCGTTGTTTCGACCCCCGCCGACTGCAAGCGGATCGCGAGCGCGAGGCCGCCGAAACCGGCGCCGATGATGATGGCTTTCCGGCTCATTTCCAGTCGAATTTCCGCACCGCGCTCAGCGCGCGCCCGACCGGCACCGGGGGCTTGCCCGCGAGCAGGCGCAGCTTGTCGCCGCGCGTCGATTGTCCGGCGTAGAAGCGCGAGATCAGCCGCGGCGACAGGCGATAGAAACGTTCGAAGATGCGCACGCGCTGCGCGGGTTCGGCGGCGCGGAACAGCATCGCATCGAGCAGGCGGTAGAAACGCTGGCGCCGCCACCCCCGCGCCGCACGCTCGCGCAGCTTCGCCGGCAGGTCTTTGCGATCGACCAGTTTCGGCAGCGCGGCGGCGGTGCGCACCGCATCGGGCAGCGAATAGCCGGTGGTCGCGTGGAAGGCCCCGGCGCGGGTGCCAATGCGACCGACCTTGTCGCCCTCGGGCCAGAAACGGTCGAACTCGCCGGCGATCACCACCGGCAGCACCCCGCTTTCCTCGCGCGAGACCCCGGTGACCTCCCACTCGCGCCAGGCGGCATAGGCGCCGATCCGTTCGCGGATCAGCTCGGCGTCGAGATCGGGGCTGTCGCTGTAATAGGTATCCTCGACGAAGATCGTCTCTTCATCGAGCGGCAGCAGATAGATGAAACGATAGCCGTCGAGTTGCGCGACGCGCGCGTCCATCACCACCGGATGGGCGAGGCCATGGCCGCCCTTCACCGTCAGCGCTTGGCCGACGAATTTCTGCCAGCCGCAGGTCAGCGCCGAGACATGGGCGGCGCCGCGCGCGTCGATGACATGTTTCGCGTCGAGCCGGCCGCCGCGACCGAAGAGCAGGTGATCGGGCGCCACATGCTTGACCCGGTCGGCGATGATGCGCTCGGCGGGCAGCGCCGCCGCGACCGCCTCGGCCAGCGCCTCGCCGGTGATGCTCTTATACCCCATGCGCAACGTGCGGCGATGATGCGGGAAATGGACGTCATAGCCGTGCCAATAATGGCGCACGAGCGGCGCGACGAGCCAGCGGTCGCGTGTCGCGATGTCGCCGTCGAAGAAGGACCAGATGTGATTGCCGCCGATCGCCTCGGGCTCGACCAGCCGCACATCGAGGTCGGGGCGCTTCGCCGCCAGCGCCAGCGCCGCCAGCCCGCCTGCCAGCCCGCCGCCGACGATGGCGATGTCGCAGGAAGAGGAAGCGCGGGTCATGCCTACGGTCCTAGCCGCGCTTCGCGGGCGGCGCAAAGCGATTGCGCCATGGCGTGCACCCGCTATCCCGAACGCATGATCGCGCCGCGCATCGCACCCGCCACCCTCGACGACGCAGCCGCCGTCGCCGCCATCTATGCCCATCATGTCGCCCATGGCACCGCGAGCTACGACACCGAGCCACGCAGCGTCGTCACGACCGAGGCGCTGATCGCCGACCATCGCGCCAAAGGCTGGCCCTTCCTCGCCGCGCGCGATGCGGGCGGCACGCTCCTCGGCTATGCCTATGCCAGCCAGTTCCGCCCGCGCGCCGCCTATGCCTGGGCGTGCGAGAACAGCATCTATGTCGCGCCCGCCGCGCAGGGTCGCGGGGTCGGCCGCGCGCTGCTGCACGCGCTGCTCGTCGCGGCCGAGGCGAGCGGGTTCCGCACCATGGTCGCGGTCATCGGCGGCGCCGAGCCCGCTTCGGTCGCGCTGCACGCGGCGTGCGGCTTCACCCACGCCGGGCGTCTCGCGGGCATGGGGTGGAAGCACGGGCGCTGGCTCGACACGGTCTATATGCAGCGCAGCCTTGGGTGCGGCACGGCGAGGCCGCCGGCATGAGCGCCGGGATCGCCCTGTCGGCGCTCGCCATGACGCTGATCGTCGGGGTGCGCTATCTGATCAGCAGCGGCGGTTTCGCGCTCGCGACGCGGCTTCGCCATCCCGGCCTCTATCGCGGGCTGGAAGGGCAGATGAAGCGCGAGATCGGCTGGAGCCTCGCCAGCGCCGCAATCTATGGCATTCCCGCGGGCATCGTCGCCTGGGGGTGGCAGGAGCGTGGCTGGACGCGCATCTACACCGACGTCAGCGATTATCCGCTCTGGGCCCTGCCGGTCAGCCTGTTCGCTTACCTGCTGATCCACGACAGCTGGTTCTATTGGACCCACCGCTGGATGCATCAGCCCAAGTGGTTCCGCATCGCCCACGCCGTCCACCACGACAGCCGCCCCCCGACCGCCTGGGCGGCGATGAGTTTCCACCCCGTCGAGGCGATCACCGGCGCGGTGGTCATTCCGGCGCTCGTCTTCCTGATCCCGATCCATGTCGCGGTCCTCGGCCTGGTCCTGACGGTGATGACGATCATGGGGGTCGGCAATCATATGGGGTGGGAGATGTTCCCGCGCGCGCTTGTTCATGGACCGGCGGGGCGCTGGCTGATAACCGCGACGCATCATCAGCAGCATCACGCCGCTTACCGGGGGAATTATGGGCTTTATTTCCGCTTCTGGGACAAGGCGTGCGGCACCGATCTGGGCCTTGGCCGCTTTGACGTTGCTGACCGGCGCGAGCGCCCCGCCCCCGAGCGTTGAGGCGCCGAGCGTTGAGGTCGGCATCACCGGGCTGCGCAACATGAAGGGCCAGGTGCTGGTGTGCCTGACCACCAATCCCAAGGCCTTTCCCGATTGCAGCAAGGACAAGGCGTCGGTGCGCATGGCGGTAAAGGCAACCGACGCCGCCCATTTCAAGGTCGTCGCGCCGACGGCCGGCACCTATGCGATCGCCGTCGTCCATGACGAGAACAGCAACAACAAGATGGACGTCGCGATCTTCCTGCCCAAGGAAGGCTTCGGCTTCTCGCGCAACCCGACGATCACCGTCGGCCCGCCAAGCTTCAAATCGGCGAGTTTTGCGGTGACCGGCGACACCAGCCAGTCGATCAAGATGAAATATATGTTCTAGGCGCGCCTATTGGCCCGCCATCTCCATGCAATAGCTCATCTGCGTTTCGGCTTCCGCCTCCGGCAAGGCCTCGAACGCCGCATCGTCGAAGCTCGCGACAGCGGTGGCGAGATCGGCGGCAGCTTCGGCCGTCTGCCCCTTCTCGGCATAATGCCGCTGTTCGAGCCGCGCCACGATGTCGCCGAACGCTTTCGCCTCCTTGCTCCCCTCGGGCAGTCCCGGCACGAAACGCGCCATGATCGCATAGCATTGCGCCGCATCGGGCGCGGCAGCGCCGCCCAGCATCGCGGCGGGACTCAATCCCCTGACGACGCCGTCGCCGTGACCCGACAGGTCGATGCTGTCGTAGAGCATCCGGCATTGGTCGATCCCGGCCTCGACCGTCGCCAGCGCCGTCTTCTCATCCTGATCCTCGCCAAGCAGGCCGAAGGTGAAGGCCTCGAAATCGGCCTTATAGGCGGCGCGGACCTCGGCCTCGCTCATCCCGGTTTCAGCCATGATCGTCTCGGCCAGCCGCCCCGCCAGCGTTTCGGCGCTTTCCGTGGTCAGCCCATAGCTCCTGTCCGACACGCCGCGCCCGACATCGTACATGATCGCGCTGGCGATCGTCGCGCAGCGCACCTCGCCACGGCGCGGTTCGGACAGCGCGGCGAGCAGGGTATCGCCGTCATAGGCCGGCCCGCTCGCCTCGGCCGCTTCGGCAGCCTCGTCCGCCGCCGCCGACGCGTCGCCATTGCCCATCGCATCGGCCGCCTCCGCCCCCTCGATCAACGATCCGTCGGCGGGCATCGCCATCACGATCGTCTGGCATTTCTCATAAAGCGCCATCTCGTCGGGAGAGTCGCCCAATCCCTTTTGCACTGCCGCCAGCGCCGCCGCATCGTCGGCGCCGAGTTCGCGAAGCCGGTCGAGATAGATTTTCGCCACCATCCGGTTCAGCCTGATGTCGAAATCGTCCGCGCCCTTGCGTTCGGCCTGCTGCGCCGACAGCTCGGCGGCGGCGGCACAGACGCGCAGGTCCGCCGGATTATTGACCAGATCGACATGGCTGCCCGACAGCAGCGCGAGCATCGCCCACCACATAAGCGCCTCCCGTGAAGGCGCGACCCCGCCCGAATGCTGGCGAAATCGCCGGGGCTTGGCAAGCGCCATTGTGGGCGCACCGCCGCGCCGCTAAAGCAGCGCGCGTGACCGCGCCATCCCCCCGCATCGCCGCTTTCGCCGACCGCTGGCCCAAGCTGATCGCCCTGCTGCTCGGCGCCGTTTCGGCGACCGGTTTTGCGCCACTGCATTTCTCGCCGCTGACCCTGCTCGCGCTGGCAGGCTGGATGGCGCTGGTGGCGCGCAGCCCGAAGGGATGGCGCGCCTTCGGGATCGGCTGGGCCTTTGGCGTCGGGCATTTCACGATCGGACTGAACTGGATCGCGACCGCCTTCACCTATCAGGCAGCGATGCCCGCCTGGCTCGGCTGGATCGCGGTGGTGTTGCTGGCGCTGTATCTCGCCGTCTATCCCGCGCTGGCGGCGTGGGGCGCGTGGATGGTCGCGCGCTTCAAGGGCGGCGCGGGCACAGCCGCCTCCGTCTCCTTCATCCTCGCCTTTGCCGCGCTCTGGACGCTGACCGAATGGCTGCGCAGCTGGGTGTTCACCGGCTTTGCCTGGAATCCGCTGTCCGTAGTGATGTTGCGGGATTTTTTCGGTCCGGCCGTTATCCGATGGGTCGGCACTTATGGCGCGTCGGGTATTTTGGTCGCCCAGATCGGTGCAATGATCTGGTTGTGGCAGTATCTTCATAGGCCCGACCACCCGACATTGGCGGGTCGGCCTTTTGCACAATTTTTTGTTTGGTGGCTTGCCGTAGGGGTGCTCAATGCGCCCGTAGCGCTCTTGGACAAGGCCAGTCGGAGCGACGATTATGTGCGTGGAATACCCGGAAACGCGACCTCCATCACCGTCGTCCAGCCCAATGTGGGCCAGGAAGACAAATGGGTCGGCACCAAGGCCGACGCCAATTTCGCGAAGCTCGCGCGCCTCACAGCACCGAAGAACGACACCCCGCGCCTGATCCTGTGGCCCGAGGCGGCGGTGCCCGACTATCTCGAGACCGGTTATCCGCCGGTCTATTATGACCGCTCGCCCGCCGAAGCGCGCGGGCGGCTCGTGGCCTTGATGAACCCTGACGACGTGATGCTGCTCGGCGCGCTCAAGCTCGAGCTCGACAAGACGGGCGATGTGGTCGGCGCGCGCAATGCGGTGATGACGGTGCACGCCGACGGCAGGCTCGGCCCGCGCTACGACAAGTCGCACCTTGTCCCATATGGCGAATATCTGCCGATGCGGCCGATATTGTCGGCGATCGGCCTGTCGCGGCTGGCGCCCGGCGACATCGATTTCTGGCCCGGCCCCGGCCCGCACACGCTCGACCTCGGCCGCTTCGGCAAGGTTGGGCTGCAGGTCTGTTACGAGATCATCTTTTCGGGCCAGGTCGTCGACCGTGACCACCGTCCTGCTTTCCTGTTCAACCCGTCGAACGACGCCTGGTTCGGGTCATGGGGTCCGCCGCAGCATCTGGCGCAGGCCCGGCTGCGCGCGATCGAGGAGGGGCTACCCGTCGTTCGTTCGACCCCGACCGGGATCAGCGCGGTGATCGACGCCGACGGATGGGTGCGCGAATCAATCCCGATGCATCAGGCGGGGCGGATCGACACGCTGCTGCCGCCGGCGCACGCACCGACGCTGTTCGCGCGCCATGGCAATGTGCTGCCCGTCGGATTTGCGCTGCTCCTGCTCGTGCTCGCCATTGCCTTTCGACGGCGCGGGCGTTAACAGCGCCCACACATAAAGCTTCCTTTATATTCGATCCAAGAAGGCTCCCATGCGCAACAGCTTCCTCTTCACTTCCGAAAGCGTGTCCGAAGGCCATCCCGACAAGGTGTCGGACCAGATCAGCGATTCGATCGTCGACCTGTTCCTGTCGAAGGACCCCGAAGCGCGCGTCGCCTGTGAAACGCTGACCACGACCCAGCTCGTCGTGCTCGCGGGCGAAATCCGCTGCAAGGGCGTGTTCGAAAATGGCGAATGGGCGCCGGGCGCGCTCGAAGAGATCGAGACCACGGTGCGCAACACGGTGAAGGACATCGGTTACGAACAGGACGGCTTCCACTGGGAGACCTTCCGCTTCGAGAACAACCTGCACGGCCAGTCGGACCATATCGCGCAGGGCGTCGATGCGACCGCCGACAAGGACGAAGGCGCCGGCGATCAGGGCATCATGTTCGGCTATGCGTCGGACGAGACCCCCGACCTGATGCCCGCGACGCTCGATTACAGCCACAAGATCCTCGAGCGCATGGCCGCCGACCGCAAGGCCGGCACCGCGCCCTTCCTCGAGCCCGACACCAAGAGCCAGGTGACGCTGCGCTACGCCAACGAACGCCCGGTCGAAGCGACCGCGATCGTCGTGTCGACCCAGCATGCGCCGGGCTATTATTTCCACAATGGCGAAGGCGATGCGGCGAAATATGCCGAGCTGCGCGATTATGTGAAGGGCGTCATCGCCGACGTGCTGCCCGCCGAGCTGCTCACCGCGAACACCGTCTATCACATCAACCCGACGGGGCGTTTCGAGATCGGCGGTCCCGACGGCGACGCCGGGCTGACCGGCCGCAAGATCATCGTCGACACCTATGGCGGCGCCAGCCCGCACGGCGGCGGCGCGTTCAGCGGCAAGGACCCGACCAAGGTCGACCGCTCGGCGGCGTATATCACCCGCTATCTGGCGAAGAATATCGTCGCCGCCGGCCTCGCCCGCCGCTGCACGATCCAGCTCAGCTATGCGATCGGCGTCGCCGAGCCGCTGTCGATCTATGTCGACCTGCACGGCACCGGCAATGTCGACGAAGGCAAGCTGGAGTCGGTGATCCCGCAGCTCGTGCGCCTGACGCCGAAGGGCATCCGCACCCACCTCGGCCTCAACAAGCCGATCTACAAGCAGACCGCCGCCTATGGCCATTTCGGCCGCACCGCGACCGGCGACGGCTTCCCTTGGGAGCGCACCGATCTCGTCGACAAGCTGAAGGCCGCGCTCGCCGCATAAGGCGCCGCCAGGCCCGCTTGCCATCGCCCTCCCGTTCTGACAGCTATCGGCTGGGAGCGGGGGGATCGATGATGACAAGTATCTGGTATCGGGCATTTTTTATCGCGGCGGCGCTGGTCGCGGCGCCCGCTGCGGCGCAGGAGCCGCTGGCGGTCGCCGACGGCAAGCCGTGGACGCACGCGCATAGCGGCATCACCATCCCGGCCGCGCTCGACGAACTGCCGCGCGTGCGCGCCACCAGCTTCGTCGCCCCCGAACTCGACATCAGCCAGAGTTTCGCGTCGGACGACGGGCGCGAATCGCTCACCGTCTATATCTTCCGCAACACCAATGGCGCGGTCCCGCTGTGGTTCGCACAGGCGCAGCGCGCGATCGGCCTGCGCACCGACCTCGCCGATCCGCCGCTCGCCGTCGCGCCCGTCGCCTTCACCCCGCCCGGACAAGGCAGCGCGAGCGGGATCAAGGCGGTGTTTGCACCGGTAGGGGTCGAGGGTCTCCGCAGCACCGGGGTCGCGCTGTTCGCGGTCGGCGACTGGTATGTGAAGCTGCGCGCCAATTCGGCGAGCCTGACCCCGGCCGACCTGTCGGACTGGATGGAAGGGGTGCTGAGCGAACTCACGCTGCCGCGCGGCACCGCGCTCGCCGTCCGCCCGATCGCCGATTGCGCGCCGAAGCTGGCCTTTGCCGCCGACGCCGCCGACTCGGCGCTGCCCGACGCGAGCCTGACGGCGGGGGTCAAGACGGCGGCGGCGCGGATGGTCGGCGCGCGCTGGTGCCTCGACCATGTCGTGCGCGGCAATCAGGCGGTGTACCGCCCCGACGGCGCGCGCGACCGTTACCTGCTGGCGACCGGCGACAATGGCAAGGCGTTCGCGGTCGAACCGCAAGGCGCCGCCGGCGCGACCTATTATTCGGCCAATATGATCGGCGCGAACCGGACCTTCACGCTCGTCGCCCAGGCCGATATGCCCGCACCGCAACGCATCCTCGACCTGGTCGCCGCCGAACGTGCGGTCGCGATGGTCGAAACCTGGCCGGCGCGCTGACGCGGCTTGCCATCGCCCTCCCGTTCTGACAGCGTCGCGGCGCGAACGGAGGGGGCAGTCATGCGAAGTCGTTGGATTAAAGGTCTTATTGTCGCGGGTGCGCTGGCGCTCGGCTCACCTGCCGCCGCGCAGCAGGACCTGGCGATCAAGCATGGCGAGGCCTGGACCCACGCCCATAGCGGCATCATTGTGCCGCCGGCGCTGGGCGGCAATGCGCTGACCAAGGCCAAGGCCTATGCGCAGGACGAACTCGACGTCGGCCTGTCGTTCGAGCCCGACGGGGCCGAGGATTTCATTTCCTTCTATGTCTTTCGCAACACCAATGGCGCGGCGCCGGTGTGGTTCGCGCAGGCGCAATGGGCGATCGAGAATCGCGACATCTATGGCGCGCCCAAGCTGGCCGGGCCGCCGCGCGCCTTCGCCTTGCCGGGCCAGACGGTGGCCAGCGGCCTGCGCGCGGTCTACGCGCCGCAGGGCGACGGCGGGTTTTTCACGAGCACGGGCGTGGCGCTCGTTCCGGTCGGCAACTGGTATGCCAAGCTTCGAATCTCGTCGCGCCAGCGCACCCCGGCCGAGCTCGACGCGCTGATCGACCGCGTGATCGGCGAAATCCAGTGGCCGTCGCAAATGTCTCCCGCCCTCGCCGCTTTGCCGGTCGTGCCCTGCCCCACGCCCCTCGCCTTCGACAAGAAATCGAAGGATCTGGCCGGTGGCGGCATGGAAGAGATACTAGCGGCGGCGCTGGTTTCGGCGGCGGCCGGCGACGATTCGATCCAGAAGGAACCGGCCTCGACGACGCCGGTTCAGTGGTGCCGCGACGATCAGCTGAGCAACAATATCGCGACCTATCGCGCGGACGCGGCGACCGATGCCTATCTGCTGACCTTCGGCGACAACGGCAATGGCGTGTCGGTCGGACTGTCCGGCGTAAATGCGATCATGGCCGAACTGGAAGGCAAAAAGGCGAAACCGCGCTACAGCGTGACGCTCCACACGGCGGCGGAGGATGTGAATTTCATGGCGCAGGATCGGCTGCCGTCGCCCGAGCGCGCCGCCGAAATCGTCAATGCGAACCGCCGCACCAGCACCGTGACGACCTGGGGGAAAGAGCGTGCCGTCCAGATCAACAGCGACATCAAATAGGGATTAAGCGCTTTCGCCGCGCCGGACACCGCGCTAACGCGCGCGCCATGACTGCTTACAAGCCCGGCGATCCGACGACGATCAACCGCCTCTATGGCCGATCCAAAGGCAAACCGCTGCGCGCGGGCCAACAGGATCTGGTCGATACGCTGCTGCCGCAGATCGCGGTGCCTCTGGAGGGCGAGGTCACCGCCGAGGCGCTGTTCGGCTATGACCGGCCGCTGCATTTCGAGATCGGTTTCGGCGGCGGCGAGCATATGGCGGGGCGCGCCGACATGCTGCCCGACCATGGCTTCATCGGCGCCGAGCCCTTTATCAACGGCGTTGCCCAAGCATTGGTCCATGTCGCGGGCGACCATGGCGCCGGCCTGCCGCTGGGCAATGTCCGTATCCATCACGGCGACGCGCTGGAGGTGCTGCGGCGTATCCCCGACGGCGCGCTGAGCTTCGCCTATCTGCTCCACCCCGACCCCTGGCCAAAGGCGCGCCACGCGAAGCGGCGGATGATGAACGACGGCCCGCTCGACCTGATCGCGGCCAAGCTGAAGCCCGGCGGCGAGTTCCGTTTCGGCACCGACCATCCGATCTACCTCGAACATGCGCTGATGGTGATGCGCCGCCATCGTCACCAGTTCGAATGGCTGGCGAAGGACGCCAATGATTTCCAGACCCGCCCCGCCGGCTGGCCCGAAACGCGCTATGAGGCGAAGGCGCGCGCGCAGGGGCATGAGGTCTGGTATTTCCGCTGGAGGCGTAGATAAGAGTGCTATAGAGTTGAAAAGGCTAGTTTTTTCTAGCTCTTCCCTATGCTATCTTTTCCCCAATTACGCGGCAATTTCCGTCACGGTGATTGCCCGGTGATTGCTGGAAACGCCGTATTGGGAGACCATTTATGGCACGCGGAAAGATCACGAAACGCTCTATCGATGCTCTCATCGCAAGTAGCGAAAATGACATCCTTTGGGATGATAGCATAAGAGGCTTTGGCGCCAAGCGAACAAAATCCGGGGCCGTTTCTTATGTTCTGCAATTTCGAATGGGCGGACGAGAATCCAAGACCCGCCGATATACCATCGGCAGTCACGGCTCGCCTTGGACGCCAACCACAGCGCGAGCCGAGGCAGAGCGGTTATTCATACTCGTCGCCCACGGCACAGATCCCGGAGAGGCAGAGCGGCAGCGTCGACGTGAGGCGGTAGATCTGGCATTCGACAATTATGCCGATCGGTTTGTCGAGTCTTGCGTTGGCAAAGGTTGGAAGCGGCTCGCGGAGCAAGCTCTGAGACTGCATGTGAAGCCGGTGTTGGGTTCCAAACCCCTGCCCCGGCTTGTCCGGTCCGATATTGTTGCGGTGATCGACCGGATGCCCCGGGAGCAAATAGGCAATATCCGAAACGTCTTTGCGGTAATACGCCGGCTGTTTCGCTGGGCGGTGAGCCGCGGGGATATCGACCGCAGTCCAATGGAGGGGATGGAGACACCGCCTGCCGTTACGCCGCGCGACCGCTGGCTGTCCGACCAGGAGCTCGCGCGTGTCTGGCTCGCGGCGCCCCACACGCACCATTGCTTCGGCCCGATCATACGGCTGTTGATCGTCACCGGCCAGCGGCGAGAGGAAGTTTCGTCGCTCCGCTGGGAGGAAGTCGACCAAGTCGAACGTATGTGGACCTTGCCAAAGGAGCGGGCAAAGAATGGCAAGTCGAACCAGATACCACTGAACGATCTAGCGGTTGCCGTTTTGGATCAGATGGCCGGCACGGCTAAATGGCCGCGTGCCGGGAAGCTGTTCGCGACGGCACGCGGTGGCGCATTCACGGGCTACAGCAAGGGCAAAAACAAGCTGGTTTTGCTCTTATCGCAGGACGGCGGCGAGCCAGTGCCAGACTGGCGTCTGCATGATCTGAGGCGCACGCTCGCAACAGGATTCCAGCGGCTCGGTATCCGCTTCGAAGTCACCGAAGCCGTTCTGAACCATGTGGGCGGATCCCGCGCGGGCGTAGCCGGAATATACCAGCGCCACGATTGGAAGGAGGAAAAGCAGGAAGCGCTGAAGCTGTGGAATGATCATGTTTCCTCAATCATCCTTGCGGCTAGGTCAGCCGCGCGCGGTTAACTTGTCAGATCCTTCCAGCATCGAATCCGAACTTTCGACAATGACACTTGCGCAACCCGCCCGTCCAGAAATGGAAAGCCGAAGGCATCTCAGCACGAGGAAAAAAAAGGGCCCGCCCGACAGGAGCCGGGCGGGCACAGGAATGAAGATCCAGCCTTTGCAAGAAAGACGAGCTCTTCTGGGTCGCCAGGCGGCCTTAGGTGCTGGCGAATCCCAGAAATTGTACGAAAACGCCAAAAGCGACGTGGATCTGGTTTCCACAAAAGCGTGCTCCCCGCGAAGCCCAGGCGCTCGGTTTGCGCCTCTCAACGCTGCCGCCGAGCTTTCGCGAAACCACGGTCGGCCGCGATGAAGCGCTCGATCATCGGAACCGCGATCTTTTCGGGAGCCAGCGGCTCGGCGAGGCCCGTCGCCTTGGCATGGATCTCGGCATAGGTCAGGAGATCGCGGTGCAGGCTTCCGGGAAGTTCGATGGTCAGCTTGACCGGCTTGTCGTCGATAATCGGACCGAGGCGGAGCGCGCTCATCCTTCGTTGCTCTTGGTCTCGAAGACGAGATCACGCGTCACGATCACGCGCAGCGAATGACCCGGACGTATCGTGAGCGTCGGCGGCACCTTCATTTCGCGCTCGACGATCCGCTGCCCTGCCTGATTCACGCTGTCTTGCGCCCCGTCGCGAAGCGCTCGGAGCAGAACACCGTCGCTGCCCGTTCCCGCTTCGGCGCCGATACCGAGCAAAGTAGAAACGAGCGCTGCACGTAGCACCCGGCCCCAATGATGGTCGGTGCGATCGGTGAGCCCCGCCTGCCCCGTCGCATCGGCGCCCGGCTGGCGATCTAGAGCGATCGACCGTCCGCCCGGAAGGATGAGCCTTTCCCAGACGAGGAGGACCCGGCTTTGCCCGTCGGCGATCTCGTTGTCATATTCCCCGATCAGCCGCGCGCCCTGCGGGATCAGCAAGATGCGGCCGGTAGGACTGTCATAGATATTCTGGGTGACCTGCGCGGTGATCTGCCCGGGGAGATCGGACCGGATGCCCGTGATGAGGGCAGCCGGGATCACGCTGCCCGCCTGAAGCACGTGCTGCGACGAGGGCGCGACGATCCGAGCCGCGCTTTCCGTCGGTCTCTCGCCGCCGCCAACGAGAAAGGCCTTTCGCTTATCCGCCGCGGTTTGGCGGACTGCCGGATCGCTGGCAGCAGGTGGCAACGCCGCATCTGCAAGCACCGGCAGCGACGACGGACCTGACGCTCCGCTACCAAGAAATAATTGGCTGGCGCGCGCGCTGTCCCGCTCCTGCGCAGCCCGCACGCGGGCCTGTTCGACCGCAGTTTGCTTTGGATCGGGCACCGGCGCGTCAATAGCCGCGACGGGCCCTGCTTCGTCCCTCTCACGCGCCGTCAGGATCGGCCGCCCGAGATCGCCAGGAAGCGGGTTCCCGAGCTTCGGTATCTTGTCATAATCACCTGGCGCACCGGTGACGAGTTCGGACCGGTTTGCCCGCTCGCTGCTATAGAGGTTTTCCGCTACCTTCGGTTCCGAAGACTGGAGTGCGTAGAGCAGCGCACCACCGATCGCGATTCCCGCAGCACCGCCCATGATGGCGAGCGCCTTGCGCGAGAGACGCATAACCTTTGGAGGTTCCGCGCCGAGTTGGAAGGCTTCGGCACCGGAGGCGGGGGCAGCTGCAGGCTCAGCCTCAATCGCCTTGTCCTGTTCCGGCGCGCTCATGAGCGACCACCGCCGCGCGAGGCGCGTTCGATGATCACCCTGCGCGCCGCGCGGCCGGCACCCATCCGCAGTTCACCGCGCTCGAACAGTCGGTCGACTATCATGTAGCGTCCCTGGACACGATAGTTGAGAAGCTCCGCCTCGCCCTTCGAACCGGTAACGAACAGCGGCGGCATCTCGCGCGTTCCGATATCGTCGTCAAACTCGACAAAAGTTTGTCGACCATCGTCGAAGATCCGGACCGGGCGCCAGTCAGGCTTGTCGCCCGAAAGGCGATAGCGAAAGTTGAGAGTGGCAAGATCGAGCCCCGCCGCGATCGGGGCCGCCCGCTCACGCTCGGCTTCGGCGGTACGCAAAGCGATCAGCTCAGCTTCGGGATAGGACCAGGACACCGAGGCCATGTAGGTCGATGGCGTCGCGCGCAGCTCGATATGATAGGTGCGCCGGCTCGTGTTGATGACGATATTCGTCATGATGTCGGGCCGCGTTGGTTTCACGAGGATATGCACGCGGCGGGCCGCACCGCTACCGCTCACCGTATCGCCGATGATCCAGCGCACCGTATCACCGGCAGCGACGGGTCCCGGTCCCACCAACTCCTCGCCTTCCTGCAGCACGATGTCGGTAATCTGCCCGGGGGACGCATAGACCTGGAACAAGGCGCCCTCCGCCCATGCATATTTCTGGATCGCGTTGAGAAAGGTCGCGCGATCGGGCTGCACGCGCGCGGCGTCATTGGCCCGGCCCACATTCTGCTTCGGATCCTTGATTTCTGCAGCAACCGACGGCAACGCCATCCCGAAAGCGGCGGCGCCGGCGAGCAGCGAAATGCGGGAAATTGCGTTCATTGGTTGAGCTCCTTCGACCATGAAATAGCGGACACAAACACGCCGAGCGGGTTGCGGCGAAGCGCGTCCGGCGTGCGCGGCGGCACATGGGTGACGGTGAGGATCGCGGACCAGCGCGAGGTCTCGACGAGGCTGCCATCCTGATAGCGCCGTTCGCTCCACGCGATCCGGAAGCTGTCCTTCGAGGCGCGGATCACGCTCGAGACATCGACCGCGACCTGGAGCTTGCCGACCTCGGCGAACGGGTCGTTGTTCCGCGCATGGTCGTTGAGCGCCTGCGCGCCCGCCGCGGTCGTGAAGTCATAGGCAGCAAGCCAATTCTTCCGCAGCACCACGGGATCGGCGGGAATCGAGCGGACATGCTCGATGAAGCGCGCGAGGTGAAAGGCGATCTGCGGATCGGTCGGCTGAT
Organism: Sphingopyxis sp.; assembly: GCF_050725615.1. Taxonomy (GTDB): domain Bacteria; phylum Pseudomonadota; class Alphaproteobacteria; order Sphingomonadales; family Sphingomonadaceae; genus Sphingopyxis. Next base: position 699 of record NZ_JBOHHU010000032.1, on the reverse strand, counting down.
AATCCTCGTCCGCCGCCGCGACGGCGCGGGCCTCGCCGAGCTTGTCGACTTCGACGACCCAGGGCGTGATCGTGCCGCGCGCCGAGTGCCAGATGAGACCGCCCGCAAGCCCCCCGGAGAGGAGAAGCGAGCCGAAGAAGGCGAGCCGCCAGTTTTTGGCCTGCACCCTTGCCGACCCGATGCGGTCGTCCCAGACCTGCGCGGCACGCTGATAGGGCGTGACCGGCTCGGGCGTACGGCCATAGTGATTGCTGGGTCTCTTGAACATGATCAGTCCTTTTCGCTGATATCCGGCGCCGAGCCGCCGCCATGGCTATCGCCGCTCTTCAAGGTGTGGGCACCGATGGTCGCGCCCTGTGTCATCATCTGTCGGCGGCGCATCGCGGCCGCCCATGCGGGAGGACCGTCGGCAGGCGGTGAAGCCCCAGCGCTCTCGGCGGGCCCACTGCGTCCGGCCTCGAAGTCGGCTCTCAGCTTCTGAGCGGCGCGGCGGAGCGGTGATGCGGCGCCGCTCGCGGCACTTCGGGCCACATTGGCAAGGCCCGAGCCGACCGCGCCCGCACCGCCCTTCCCGGCCGCTCCCGCGGAATAGGCCGCCGAGGCGCTGCCGACGCCGCGCGCTCCTGCTGAAGCGGCGCCGCGCGCTGCGGTGGCGCCCGCTCCTCCCGCGAGCGTCGCGCCGGCCGCGCCGGCAGCGAG
>NZ_JBOHHU010000031.1:0-41663 GCF_050725615.1 Sphingopyxis sp. | reverse complement strand
GTTTCTGTTTTCGGGCGTCCGGCTCTCCATACGATCGACACGAAAAAGGGCGGCCCCTCGCGGGACCGCCCTTAATTCGTTCAGCGATGCTGGAAGGCTCAGGCCGCCTTGGGCAGCGCCGCCTTCGCCTGCGCGATGACCGCCGCGAACACGCCGCCTTCGTTCATCGCCAGATCGGCCATGACCTTCCGGTCAAGGTCGATACCGGCCAGCTTCACGCCATGCATGAACTGCGAATAGGTCAGGCCTTCGGCGCGAACCGCCGCGTTGATGCGCTGGATCCACAGGGCGCGGAAGCTGCGCTTCTTAACCTTGCGGTCGCGATAGGCATATTGGCCGGCCTTTTCGACCGCCTGCTTGGCGACACGAATGGTGTTCTTGCGACGGCCATAATAGCCCTTCGCCTGTTCCAATACGCGTTTGTGCTTGGCGCGCGTGGTGACGCCGCGTTTGATGCGTGACATTCCCTGCGCTCCTTACTTCAGGCCGTACGGCGCCCAGAGGCGCACATGGGCCACATCCGCATCGCTCAGCACGCTGGTGCCGCGGTTGGTGCGGATATATTTGGCATTGTGGTTGATCAGGCGGTGGCGCTTGCCGGCAACGCCGTGCTTCACCTTGCCCGAGGCGGTGAATTTGAAGCGTTTCTTCACACCGCTCTTGGTCTTCAGTTTGGGCATTTTGGTCTCCTTTGGAAGTCCGTTTGCGTAGCGGCATGGCAGCCCTTTCAGCCAGCCGTTACAATCGGAAGGCGCGCGCCTAGACGGATTCGCGCGGAATTGCAAGCGTTGCGGGCCGGAAATGGAAACGGGGGCCCGTCGCCGGACCCCCGTCTCTATTCCGCCGGGCCGTGTCGTTCAGAAACGCACGCCAAGCGCGACGCCGGCGTGCCGGCGCTGGAAATTGATTCCGCCGATGCGGCCATTGTCGCCATAGCCGAATTCGACGCGGCCGTAGAACATCTCGCCGAAGCCATGCTCATAGCCGACGGCGCCCTGGAAGCCCGAGCCGCTCTCGGTCGCGCTGAGGTTGCCGCTCCGCGCCTCGACGCGCAGCTTGGCATAGCCGACCTTGCCATAGATCAGGCCCTTGGAGCCGATTGCATAACCGACGTGCAGCCCGGCGCCGAGATTGTCCTTCACCTTCAGCGTATCGACGCCATCGGACGCCTCGACCGACGATTTTTCAAAGGTAACATAGGGGCCGACGACGACCGACGGTCCCACCGCGATGTCGAAACCCGCCTCGCCGCCGAACGCCACGGCGCTGCCGACCTTGTAGACGTCGTTGTTCTGGGCGATGCTGCTGACCGTCGGCGTTTCATAGACGGCGCGCGCTTCGACGCGGAAACCCGCCTTGTCATGTCCCTGGGCCTCTTCCTGCGCGAAAGCAGGCGTCGCAAAGCCGGCCGCAAGAACGGCGACCGTAATCAGTTTTTTCACAAAATATCCCCTGTTAACACGGCGCTGGGTCCAGCGCCGGGGGCGCCGTTACCAGCTTGGCAGTCGGTGTAAAGCGATCGGTGATCCGCGTGCCCGGCCGGGGCCGTGTTCGCGCCGCGGCGCGGTTCGCCCTCAATGGTGGCAGGCGAGCCCTTCGACGACATCCTCAAGCCGCGCCGGATCGCCGAGTGCGATCACATGGCCCCCCCCGTCTTTGGCGCTGTCGGCGTTCAGCGGATCGCCATTCCAGTCGCACATCGTTCCGCCCGCGCCCTCGACGATCGGCACCAGCGCGGCAAAATCGTGGAGCTTCAACCCCGCCTCGACCACCAGGTCGATATGGCCGCTCGCCAGCAGGCCATAATTATAACAGTCACCGCCGAAGAGCATGCGCCTGTGCGAGGTCTGGGCGGCCAGCCCCATGAAATGTTCGCCGTCATGGTCGCTGAAATATTGCGGGCCGCTCGTCGCGAGCACGGCGTCGGCCAGGGAGCGGCAGGGGCGCGTGCGCGCGGGCGCGTTGTTGAACAGGGTCGGCCGACCCAAGGCCCCGACCCAGCGTTCGCCCGCAATCGGCTGGTCGATGATCCCCAGGACCGGCCAGCCGTCCTGCAGCAGCGCGATCAGCGTGCCGAAGATCGGGCGCCCCGCCATGAAGCTCACCGTGCCGTCGATCGGGTCGAGCACCCATTGGCGCGCGGCTTCGGGACGTTCGCTGCCATATTCTTCGCCGATGATGCCATCGCGCGGCGCTTCGGCGGTGAGCAGGCTGCGCATGACGGCCTCGGCGCTGCGGTCGGCTTCGGTCACCGGCGAGGCGTCGGCCTTGGCTTCGGACTGGTAGGCCGCGCGGAACAACGGGCGAATGACGGCTCCCGCCGCATCGGCCAGGCGATGGGCGAGGGCGAGATCGGGTTCGCGCACCATTTAGTCGAACAGGCTCGAAACGCTCGATTCGTCGGCGATGCGCTTGATCGCTTCGCCCAGCAACGGCGCGACGGTCAGCGCGCGGACCTTCTTGCTGTCGTTGACCGCGTCGGTCGGCTGGATCGAATCGGTGATGACCAGCTCGGTCAGCTCGCTCGCCTCGACGCGCGCGACCGCGCCGCCCGACAGCACGCCATGGGTGCAATAAGCGACGACGCCCTCGGCTCCCGCGGCTTTCAGCGCGCCGGCGGCGTTGCAGAGGGTGCCCGCCGAATCGACGATATCGTCGATCAGGATGCAGAAACGGCCGGACACGTCGCCGATGATGTTCATCACTTCGGATTCGCCGGCGCGCTCGCGGCGCTTGTCGACGATCGCCAGCGGGGCGTTGTCGAGCCGCTTGGCGAGCGCGCGGGCGCGGACCACGCCGCCGACGTCGGGCGACACGACCATCAGATTCTTGCCGGCAAAGCGCGCCTGGATGTCGGCGCTCATCACCGGGGCGGCATAAAGATTGTCGGTCGGGATATCGAAGAAGCCCTGGATCTGCCCGGCGTGCAGGTCGATCGCGAGCACGCGGTCGGCGCCCGAGGTGGTGATCAGGTTGGCGACGAGCTTGGCCGAGATCGGCGTGCGCGGGCCGGGTTTGCGGTCCTGGCGGGCATAGCCGAAATAGGGGACGACGGCGGTGATGCGCTTCGCCGAGGCGCGGCGCAGCGCGTCGTTGATGATGAGGAGTTCCATCAGATTGTCGTTCGCCGGGAAATTGGTCGGCTGGACAACGAAGACATCCTGGCCGCGAACATTTTCATGGATCTCGACGAAGACTTCCTCGTCGGCGAAGCGGCGGACGCTGGTGTCGGTCAGCGGCAGTTCCAGATAGTCGGCGATGGCGCGGGCCAGCGGCAGGTTGCTGTTGCCGGAGATCAGTTTCATGGCGTGCGACGCCCTTTCGCGCGGGAATGATGCGCGCCCCTTAGCCAGCGCGGGCGCGAAGGGGAAGGCCTAAAGCCACCCCGCCGCGCGCAGCGCGGGCATCATGTCGCGCGCCACGGGCGCTTCATGGCCGTCTTTCAGCACGATCACCGCCGTGCGGCCCTCGCGGCGCACGCTTTCGACGGCATTTTTCGCCACCCACCAGCTGCGATGGACACGCAGTCCCCCGGCATCGCCCAGCCGCTCGATCGCGTCGCGCATCCGCATCAGGATCAGTTCCTCGCGGCCTTCGCCGATCACGCGGACATAATGATCCTCGCCCTTCAGCGCCCACACCGGGCCGAATCCGGGCGGCAGGGACAGGGTAGGGGCTTCTTGCTCGGGTTTTACCGCCGCCGGTTCGGGAGCCGACGGCACCGTGGGCACGGACGTCGCCGCCTCGGCCGGCGGGGCGGCGCGCCCGAAGACCGCCCCCATCGCGATCGAAACGACCGCCGCGATGATCAAGATATAGAGATACATCGTCCAGAAGCCCGGCCAGCGGAGCGCTGCGGCGAAATCCATGCGCATCGCCATCATCGTGATGATCAGGGTCAGCGGCACGCTCGCGACGACGAGCGCGAGCAACGTGCCGGCGAAGCGCGGCATTCCCGTCGCCTCGCACAGCCAGCTGGCGACCACCCCGGTCGGGCGAAACAGCCCATAGCCGGCGAGCAGCCAGATCACCCAGCTGAGCATCCGCTGCGCCGGCGGCGCGCCAAAGGTGCCGAACGGCCCGAGCAGCCCGATCAACAGCCCGAGCGCCACCATCACCAGCAATTCGATCGTCAGCCGCTTCGCCATGCCGCGCTTGTGCGTGCCATTTCACGAAGCGTCAATCGGCGAAGTGCCCCGTTTTGCGAAGAAATCGGCCGCATTTGCGCAGGGTCGCTTGCCGGCGAACGGCGCCGGGGCAGGGAAGGGGCATCGCATCGATCAACAGGGATTTCACCATGACCATCCTCGCCGCCCAGCCCGCCCGCACCGCCCATCTGCGTCGCCTCGCCTCGACGGCGCTCATCGTTCTGGTCCTGATCGTCGCGACCCTGCTCGTCCGCTCCTTCACCGGGGCGTCGGACTATCGCACCCCCGCCTGGGCGGTCCAGCTCCACCTCGCGACGGTCATTCCCGCGCTGCCGCTCGGTGCCTGGCTGCTCTGGCGGCCGGTCAAGGGCGACCCCGCGCACCGCATCGGCGGGCGTGTCTGGGCGCTGCTGATGATCGTCACCGCGATCGACAGTTTCTGGATCCGCACCATCACCGGCGGCATCGGCCCGATCCATCTCTTCTCGGTGCTGACGCTCGTCCAGCTGCCGCGCGCGATCTGGTTCGCGCGCAACGGCCAGATCGATCGCCATCTGACGACGATGCGCGGCGTCTATTTCGGGCTGCTCGCGGCGGGCTTTTTCGCGATGGCGCCGGGCCGGACATTGTGGATGCTCGTCTTCGGTTGAAATCGGAACGGTTCGGCCTAAACCGCTGGCATGACCCAGAAGCTTAGCATCGTCCTGTCGCAGATGACCCAGGTGGTCGGCGACCTTGCCGCCAACGCCGATGCGATGCGCGCCGTGCGGGCCCGGCATCCCAACGCCGACCTGATCCTCTATCCCGAGCTCCAGCTGATCGGTTATCCGCCCGAGGATCTGGTGCTCAAGCCCGCGCTCGCGGCGCGCGCGGCGACCCTCCTCGCCACGCTCGCCGCCGAGACCGCCGACGGCGGTCCCGCGATGCTCGTCGGCTCGGTGGAGAGGGACGGCGATGCGCTCTACAATATCGTCGCGCTGCTCGACGGCGGCCGCGTCGTCGCGACGCGGCGCAAACATGAGCTGCCCAATTACGGCACCTTCGACGAGAAGCGCGTCTTCGCCCCCGGCCCGCTGCCCGATGTCGTCCTATGGCGCGGGGTCAAGCTGGGGCTGCCGATCTGCGAGGACGGCTGGTTGCCCAAGGTCTCGGCGCATCTCGCCGCGCAGGGCGCCGAAATCCTCATTTCGGTCAACGGCAGCCCCTATGAGATCGACAAGGACGACCGGCGCCTGACCCAGGTTTTTGCGGGCCGCGTCGCCGAAACCGGCCTGCCGCTCATCTTCCTCAATCGTATCGGCGGGCAGGACGAGCTGGTGTTCGACGGCTGTTCCTTCGTGCTGAACGCCGACGGGACGACCGCGCATCGGCTGACCGACTGGGAGGCCGAGGAGCGCGTCACCCACTGGGCGAAGGACGACGATGGCTGGACGTGCGACGCAGGCGCGATCGCCGAGTGGGAGGCGCATCCCGCCGACATCTACAGCGCGATGATCCTCAGCTTGCGCGACTATGTCGAACGCAATCGCTTTCCCGGGGTCGTGCTCGGCCTGTCGGGCGGCATCGATTCGGCGATCTGCGCCGCGATCGCCGCTGACGCGCTCGGTCCCGACAAAGTGTGGTGCGTGATGATGCCCAGCCGTTTCACCAGCCAGCAAAGCCTCGACGATGCGGCGGGCTGCGCGGCGATGATCGGCTGCCGCCTCGACACCATCTCGATCGTGCCGGCGGTCGATGCCTTCGATATGATGCTGTCGGACAGTTTCACCGACGCGGCGGTCGATACCACCGAGGAAAATGTCCAGTCGCGCATTCGCGGCGTGACGCTGATGGCGCTCAGCAACAAGTTCGGCCCGATGTTGCTGACCACCGGCAACAAGAGCGAGATGAGCGTCGGTTATGCGACCATCTATGGCGACATGGCGGGCGGCTATAATCCGCTGAAGGACGCCTATAAGATGACGGTCTTCGCAGCGGCGAAATGGCGCAACGCGAATGTCCCGCGCCTGTCGCGCAACCCGGTGATCCCGGTGATGCCCGACACCATCATCACCAAGCCGCCGAGCGCCGAACTGCGCCCGGACCAGAAGGACGAGGACAGCCTGCCCGCCTATCCCGACCTCGACCGCATGCTCCATATGCTCGTCGAGGAGGAGGCGAGCGTCGACGATGTCGTGGCGCGCTATGGCTTCGATCGCGACGCCGTGGTCCGCATCGAGCGGTTGCTGGCGATCGCCGAATATAAGCGTCGTCAGGCGCCGCCCGGGGTGAAGCTCTCGACGCGCAATTTCGGGCGCGACCGCCGCTATCCGATCACCCACGGTTTTCGCACGGGGTGACGCCAGACAGGGAGGGCGACATGGGCTTGATGGGCAAAGGCGCGCCGCCGGCGCGCGCGACGCGGGCGCTGGACCTGCTGCGGATCGTCGTCGCGCTGCTGATCCTGATCCACGGCGTCTATCGCTTGACGATGGGCGGCGTCGCTCCCTTCGGCGTCTGGCTCGAGAGCCTGGGCTTTCCCTTTGGCTATGGCTGGGCGCTCGCGGTGACGCTCTATGAAATCGCCGGCCCCGTCCTGATGCTGGCGCGCCGCTGGACCAGCCTTGCCGCGCTGGGTCATGCCGCGATCCTGTCGCTCGGGCTCGTCCTCGTCCATCTGCCCTTCGGCTGGTTCGTTGTCGGCGCCGGGCGCAACGGTGTCGAATATAGCGTGCTGCTTATCGCCGCGCTGCTCGCGATCGCCTGGGCCTGGTGGCCGCAGCGAGCGGGGCCAGCGGGCTGACGGCGCTGGTTTCCGCCGCATCGCGCCGCGGCTTGGCGGCGTAGAGCGCGGCATCGGCGCGGCGCATCAGGTCGAGCAGCGAGTCGCCGTCCTCGGGCGCGCGGGCCAGCCCGGCGCTGGCGCCGATGCGAATCGGCTGGCCATCGATCGGGAAGGGCGCGGCCAGCGCCGCGAGCAGCGCGCTCGCGCAGATGTCGAGCCTCTCGGCGTCGCAGTGCGGCAGCCATATCGCAAATTCGTCGCCGCCGATGCGCGCCACGGTCGTGGCCTCGCCCGCCTGCGCGCTGAGTCGTCCACCGATCGCGATCAGCAACAGGTCGCCGGCGGCATGGCCGTAGCGGTCGTTGACCGGCTTGAAGCCGTCGAGGTCGATCAGGATCAGCGCCGGCCCGGCACCGTCCGCCGCAAAACAATCCTCGGCCGCGATGTGCAGCGCGCGGCGGTTGGCAAGCCCGGTCAGCGGATCGGTCAGCGCCTGGCGCTGCAGGCGGTGGCGCAGCATCAGCATCTCGACCTGCTGGTCGTGCTGATCGAGCACCAGCCGCGTCAGGAAGGCCGCCGCGAGCAGCGTGATCGGTCCATCCAATTGCCCGCGATCAGCAAGGTGGCGATCACGGGAGTCAGCCCCGCCGCGAGCGCCGCGAGCGTCGCGCCGCGCACCGAGGCCACGCAAAAGGCCGTGGTGAGCGTGCCCATCACCACGAACATCGGATAATAGGAGCGCTGCCCGGGCACCGACAGCCACCAGCTCGATGCCGCCCAGATGCTGCACAGCGCCGCGATCGGTATGGCGATCAGGACCATCCGCCCGATCAGGCGGTGCGCGGCGGCGGCGCTGGTCGGGGCGTTGCGGCGGCGCAGCCAGTGGAACAGCCGGATCGCCGCGATGCCGACGATCGCCAGCGGCATGCCATAACGGATCAGCCAGGGGGCGTCGTCACCGGCCGCCAGCGCCGGCGCGTCGCCAGCCGTCGCGGCCATCGCGGTGAGGATCACGGCGATCATCGTCGAATAGAGCATCGGAGCGAGCACCCGAAGCCGGGCGACGCGGGCGAGCGCCAGCTCGTCGGCAATCGCCGCCGGCACCTGCGGCCACAGCCGCGACCGCCAACCTGTTGCTCGACCCTCCATGGCGCCTTGCTACGCTGCAAAGGGAAAAGAAGCGGTTAAGTCCGGACCCCCGCGCCGCGCCAACTTATGGTCGCCATCGGGCGCCAAGCGGGGCTATAGGCGCGCGGATGACCGTGACCACCCGTTTTGCCCCCTCGCCGACCGGCAACCTCCATGTCGGCAACGTCCGCACCGCGCTCCACAACTGGATGTGGGCGCGGAAACATGGCGGGCGCTTCCTGCTCCGCATCGACGACACCGACCGCGAGCGGTCGAAAGAGGAGTATGTCGAGGGCATCCGCGCCGACCTCGCGTGGCTCGGGCTCGATAGCGACGGCGAAGAAAGGCAGTCGGCACGCTTCGCTCTCTATGAGGCCGAATTTGCCAGGCTGAAGGCGGCCGGGCGTGTATACGCCTGTTACGAGACTCCCGAAGAACTCGACATCCGCCGCAAGGTGCTGCTGTCGCGCGGTCTGCCGCCGGTCTACGAACGCAAGCCCGCCGATGCGCCGGTTCCTGAGGGCGTCGCGCCGCACTGGCGCTTCCGGCTCGACCATGATGCGCCGATCGTCTGGACCGACATGATCCGGGGCGATCAGCATTTCGACCCGAAATCCATGTCCGATCCGGTGGTGCGGCGCGCCGACGGCAGCTGGCTGTACCTCCTGCCCAGCGTGATCGACGATATCGCGATGGACATTTCGCACGTCGTGCGCGGCGAGGACCATGTGTCGAACACCGCCACGCAGATGCAGATGTTCGCGGCGCTCGGCGCCGCCCCGCCCGCCTTTGCGCATGAGGCGCTGCTCGTCGGCACCGAAGGCAAATTGTCGAAACGCCTCGGTTCGCTCGGCATGGACGCGCTGCGCGAACAGGGCATCGAACCGGTTGCGCTCGTCGCCCTGCTCGCGCGGCTCGGCACCAGCGATCCGGTCGAACCGGTCACCGACGCCGCGCCGCTGGTCGGAACGATCGACTTCGCCCATTTCGGCCGCGCCCCGGCGCGCTTCGACGAGGCTGAACTGGCGCTGGTCAACCAGAAGATCGTCCACCAGCTCGATCATGCGGCGGTGGCGGATCGCTTGCCCGCCGCGATCGACGCGCCGCGCTGGCACGCGATTCGCCCGAACCTGATGACGATCGCGGAGGCGGCCGACTGGGTGCCGGTGTTCGACGGGCCGCTGACCGTCGCGCCCGCTGACGAGGCCGATCGCCCCGTGCTTGCCGCCGCCGCCGCCGCCGCGCCCGCCGTCGATTGGGGTGCCGATCCCTGGCACGCGCTGACGAATGCGGTGAAGGACGCGACTGGCGCCAAGGGCCGCGCCTTGTTCCTGCCGCTGCGCCGTGCGCTCACAGGACGCGACCATGGCCCCGATATGGGCGAACTGTTGCCGCTGATCGCAAAGGATCAGGCGATCGCGCGGCTCTCCGCCACCTGAACCCCCTGGTATCCCGCGATGGTCCGCTTGCCGACCTCTGCGCTTGACAATCACAGGTATGTTATAATATCACATGATTGCGACCAGGCCGGATAGCAGCACAAGCGCGGCGGCCCCGGGTCGGGAAGGCAAGGAGAGAGGCCATGACCCTGATACCGATGATTTCCGCCGCCCTGTCGCCGCGCTCGGCGACGGCGGCATCCGCCGGTGGCTCGCTGCTGCAGCGCGGCAGCTATACTCCCGGCGCCGGGCACCGTCCGTTCGCTGCGGTTTTTGCGGTCGGCGTACCGATCGCGCTGCTTACCGTCGTCGCGCTGACTCCGATGCTTTCGGTGATCGTCGATAAGCCCGGACCGACCATCGTCGAGTCGATTCCGATCGAAAAACCGCTCCCGCCGTCGCCGGAAGCGAAGCCGCAGCAGAAGCAGCAGCAACAGGCGGTAACGACGGTGCCGACGCCGTTCCCGCCCACGACGCAAGACCCGCCCATCTTCATACCGGAACCCTATGTCCCGCCGGTCGGCGCGGGCACCGGCACGACGATTACGGTCGATCCGCCCGCCCCGCCGCCGGCCCCCAAACTCGTGCTCGCGCAGCTCGACCAGCGCTATCTTGCGGGTTTCCAGCCCGATTATCCGCTGCGCGAACAGCGCGAAGAGATCGAGGGTGTCGCGAAGGTTCGCGTCCTGATCGGCACCGATGGCAAAGTGAAACAGGTCGAACTGGTCAGCACCGACAGCCCCGGCTTTTTCGAGGCGACCAAGAAACGCGCGCTGGCCAAATGGCGCTTCAAGCCCGCCACGCGCGGCGGGGTGGCCGAGGAAAGCTGGAAAGAGATGACGGTGCGCTTCGAAATCCGCAACGCCTGACTCTCCCGGGCGGGCGGCGGCCGGGCTCCTGACACTGGTCGTCGTTCGTTCGTTTCGCTTGACATAAGCGCCGAATCCGGTCAGAGGCGCGCGCTTATCGGGGGCGGTGTGCTTGCGCGCTGCCCTGTTGTTTTTCACACCATCAGCCGGGGCTCACCGCCCCGCCGTATCGACCGATCGCCGGTTGCTGCGTCAAAATTTCGAGGAACAGGGCCATGGCCAAGCCGACGACCGTCAAGATCAAGCTCGTGAGCACCGCCGACACCGGCTTCTTCTATGTCACCAAGAAGAACCCGCGCACGATGACCGAGAAGATGGCGCAGCGCAAATATGACCCCGTCGTGCGCAAGCATGTCGAGTTTAAGGAAGCCAAGATCAAGTGATGCATCGACCCGTTCGGCGCCGCTGAACGGAAGGACGATGCACCATCCCTGCGAAAGCGGGGATCAAGGGGCGGCCTTTGCGCCGCCCTTTTTCGTGCGTGAAAGGCGGCTTGTCCGCTCCCGCGCGAAGCAGCCTCCCGACTTCACCCCTCGCGCAAAGGGCGCCGCGCCACCTCATTCTCGATGATGTTGCGGATCGCGATCATCGTCGTGAACGAATGCACCCCTTTGTCCTCGCCGAGCGCGCGGCGGGTGAAGAGGTCATATTCCTCCATCGTCCCGACCTGAACCTTCAGCAGGAAGTCGTCATCGCCGGTGACGTCCCACGCAGCGGTAATCTCGGGGTGCCGGGCGATATCGCGCGCAAAATTGTCCATCGTCTGCGGCCCCGCCTGCTGCATTTGGACGAGCACATGCATGGTCAGCGCCGATCCGGTCAGCGCCGGATGGACGACCGCGATATCGGCGACGATCACCTTCTCGTCGCGCAGCCGCCGCAGGCGACGCAGCACCGCCGACAGCGACAGCCCGACCTTGTCCGCAAGGATGCGCGCGGGCTGAAGATTATCCTCGCGCACCAGAGCCAGCAGGCGGCGGTCGAAAACGTCCAGGTCGATCATTTTTCGCATGATTTTCCATATAGCGCGAAAATTGGTCGTTCATATGGTCAATTTCGGCGCCAATCGTCAGGCGCCCGGGCGTAGAAGAATCGCGTTCGGGCCGCTCTCCCCTCCCTTGCCGGCCCGGACGCAGGAGACATGATATGACGCACTTCACCAACGAATCGAACTGGATCAACCGGCTGTTGGCGGCCGTGATCGAGACCTCGGCGACCGCCGTTGCGGTCCATTATGCCGCGCCGTGGAACCGGCCGCAGGGCAAGCGCACCGGTTCCAACGCCTGACATTTCGTTGAGCACCCGTCCTTCCCCCTAGATGGGGGAAGGATATGAAGCCTTGGCCGCGAAGCGGCCTAGGCGGAGTTGGTTGGGGGTGATGGTGCGTGCTTCGACCCCCGCCTCAGGCCGAGAGTGCACCCCACCGCTGCGACTGAAGAACAAGTTCGTTAGTCTCGCTGCCTCCCCAATGAAAAGGAAGGGTGTGTGCTAATGGCGCTGCTGCACGATCTGCAAGGCAGCGAGAACCTGCTCCGCAGCGATCTCGTTGCCGAACGTATTGATCGTCATCTGGCCATCGTCGGGCACGCTAATGTCAAACAGGACCTCGTGGTGGTGCGACAGGGCTTCCAACCGAAGGCCATCGAAATCTATGTCGGATGCCCAGCGATAATCGATTGGCCCGTTCGTCGGAATGGTGATGCTCCTATCGATTCTATGCAGGCCTATGATCGGGCGATTGGGCTCAAGCAAAGGCTCCGACGCTCTCGATGAACTTGATCACCGAAATCGGCTTCGAGACATAGGCTTCGGCCCCGGCGGCGCGAATCTGGTCCTCGTCGCCCTTCCCGGCATAAGCGGTCACTGCCATGATCGGCACCGCGCGCAGCGTCAGGTCGGCCTTCATCTGGCCGATCAGTTCGAGCCCGCTGACATGCGGCAACTGGATGTCCATGATGATCAGGTCGGGCGACACCTCGTGCGCCTTCGCCAGCGCGTCGCGCCCGTCGCGCACCGGGTGGGCGCTATAGCCATGGGCGTTGAGCAGGTCGCAGAACAGGCGCAGGTTGAGTTCATTATCCTCGACGACCAATATGGTCTTGCCCATGATATTTCGCGTCCCCACCTTGCGTTCGGCGCCGGTTTAGGCGAATCGGCGCGGCGATACAATTGCCTCGCGCGAAAGGGAAAAGCGACGTGCACGACGCCGACGAGGCGCTGGCGCTCCAGGCGCTGGGCTGGATCCTGACCGACGAACCGCGCGCCGAACGGCTGCTCGCGCTCACCGGCCTCGCGCCCCATGAGCTGCGCGAATCGCTCGGCGAACGGTCGACGCTCGCCGCGATCCTGTCCTTCCTGACCGCGCATGAGGCCGACCTTGTCGCCTGTGCGGTGGGGCTCGACCGGAAACCCGAAGAGATCGCCGCCGCTGCCCACCGCCTGTCCGGCGACGAAAGGATCGAAACATGAACCGCCCCCTCGTCATCACCGACTGCGACGAGGTGCTGATGCACATGGTCGTGCCCTTCGCCCAGTGGGTCGATCAGGAACATGGCGTGATCTTCCGCATCGAGGACGCCAGTTTCGCCGGGGCCCTGAAGCGCAAGGAATGCGGCACGCCGCTGGAGGCCGCCGAGGTCTGGCCTTTGCTCGACGGTTTTTTCACCACCGAAATGACGCGCCAAACGCCGATCCCCGGCGCGCTCGCCGCGATGGCGGAGATCGCGCGGCACGCCGACATCGTCGTGCTCACCAACGTCGGTCCCGACCATCAGCAGCGCCGTATCGACCAGCTCGCGCTCCATGACTTTCACGCGCCTGTCATCGGCAGCCGCGGCGGCAAGGGCGAACCGGTGCGCCGCCTGATCGAGGAATATCGGCCGTCGGTCGCGGTGTTCATCGACGACCTCGGCGGGCATCACACATCGGTGGCGGAGGTCGCGCCCGACGTATGGCGCCTCCACCTCGTCGGCGAACCCGCGATCGCCGACAAGATCGCGCCGTCGAGACACGCCCATGCGCGCATCGATGACTGGACCGAGGCGCAGGACTGGATCCTCGCGCGCCTCACCGAAAATATTCCCGCTCCCGCACCCGTCGCCGTATAAGGACAAATTCATGGATATTGCCGCCAAACTCGCCACCCTCGGCCTCGAACTTCCGAAGGCCGCCGCGCCGGTCGCCGCCTATGTGCCCGTCGTCGAGCAGGGCGGCCTACTCTATGTCAGCGGCCAGCTTCCGTTCAACGATGGCAAGGTCGTCACCGGCCGCCTCGGCGCCGATGTCGATGTCGCCGGCGGCTATGACGCGGCGCGGCGCTGCGCGCTGATGCTGCTCGCGCAGATCGGCAACGCGCTGGACGGCGACTGGTCGCGGATCGAAAAGGTCGTGAAGCTCGGCGTCTTCGTCAATTCGACCACCGATTTCACCGACCAGGCGAAGGTCGCCAACGGCGCGTCCGAACTGTTCGAATCGCTGTTCGGCGATGCCGGGCGCCATGCGCGGGCAGCCGTCGGAGTCGCCGTGCTGCCGCTCGGCGCTGCGGTCGAGGCCGACGCGATCGTCGCGGTGCGGCCGGCCTAAGGACCCGATGGCCGAGGCCGATCCGCCCGCGCGCAGCATCTCGCTCGGCACCGGTGTCGATGCGATCGATGCTGCGGCGTGGGACGGCTTGCACGATGGCGGCAACCCCTTTGTCGGCCACGCCTTCCTGTCCCTGCTCGAACGATCGAACAGCGTCGGGCCGGGCACCGGCTGGCAGGCCGCGCCGCTGCTCGTCGAAGATGAAGCGGGGACGCTGCTCGCCGCCGCGCCCGCCTATCTCAAGACCCACAGCCAGGGCGAATATGTCTTCGACCATGCGTGGGCCGACGCCTGGGCGCGCGCCGGCGGCGATTATTATCCCAAGCTCCAGATTGCCGCGCCCTTCACCCCGGTGCCCGGCCCGCGCCTGCTCGCGCCCGATCGGGACGACGCGGCCCTGCTGATCCGCGCCGCCGAGGCGGTGGTGCGGCAGAACGGCCTGTCGTCGGCGCACGCGACTTTCGTGGCGCCCGATCAGATGGGGCTGTTCGAGGATGCCGGCTGGCTCGTCCGCCGCGATATCCAGTTTCATTTCGCCAACGCCGGCTACGCCAGCTTCGACGATTTCCTCGCGACGCTCACCTCTGCGAAGCGCAAGCAGTTGCGCAAGGAGCGCGCCCGCGCTGTCGAAGGCTTGCGGATCGAGGATCTCACCGGCGCTGCGATCCGTCCCGAACATTGGGATGCGATGTGGCTCTTCTATCAGGACACCGGCGCGCGCAAATGGGGGCAGCCTTACCTCACGCGCGAAGCGTTCGACCTGATGGGCGCGACGATGGCGGACGATATCATCCTCGTCCTTGCGTATGACGGTGATCGGCCGCTCGCGGGCGCGATGCATTTCATCGGCGCCGATACGCTCTATGGGCGTTACTGGGGCTGCCTCACCGACATCCCCTATCTCCATTTCGAGCTTTGCTATTATCGCGCGATCGACATCGCGATCGCGCGCGGCCTCGCGCGGGTCGAGGCGGGCGCGCAGGGCGGGCACAAGCTGGCGCGCGGCTATGGGCCGGTCGCGACCTGGTCGGCGCATTTTATCGCCGATCCGGGCTTCCGGCGCGCGGTCGCCGACTATCTGGAACAGGAACGCCGCGCCGAGGAAGCCGAAATGGACTGGCTCGAGGGGCATATGCCCTTCAGGCGGGCGGATTGAACCGCAGCCCTGGAAAGAATTTCACGCGAAGACGCGAAGGCGCGAACAGGTCGTGTTCGCCGCGAAGCGGCCTTCTTCCTTCAGCGTCGCGACAAACTGCGCGGTGATGGAGAAATGGGCCTGTCGGCCCCGAGCCAACTTCTTCGCGCCTTCGCGTCTTCGCGTGAAACAAAATTCACGCCGCTGCGGGAAATGCTCCGTTCAGGCCGCAAACCGCCGTGCGGCCGGACGGCGCGCGGTTTCGTCGAGCCAGGCGCGCGCCTGGCGCTGCGCTTCGGCGATTTCGTCGCGGGTCATTTCATCGGACAGGTCGGCGCGGCATTGCTGGCCTTCCCGGTTGCCGCCGAGCGCCGCGAGGTTGAACCATTTATGCGCCTGGATCAGGTCGACATCGACCCCGCCGGTGCCGGTCGAAAAGGCGATCCCCAGGTCGAAATAGGCGTTGGCGTCGCCGCGCGCGGCATCGAGCAACCGGCTTTCGATCAGATATTGTGCGGACTTCAGACTGTTGGCCATGAGTACCCCCTGTCGCCTCCCCCCACAGGAAGCTTCGTGGGCCAACCTTGCGGATCATGGTCAACAAAGCGTTAACGATGATCGGACTTTTTCGGGGATTATGACTGAAACCGTCAGAAATCCGACGTTTCCGGAGTTTATCAACCGACCGCCAGATTGTCGATCAGCCGGGTTTTTCCGATTCGTGCCGCCGCCAGCAGCCGCGCGGGGGTACGAAAAATGCTCAGCCTTTCCAGGCTGTCGGCATCGGCGAGCGCGACATAGTCGATGCTGTCGAACCCGCCGGCGATGATCGCCTTCTCGGCGACGGCGAGGCTTTCGCCGACGTCGGCGCCGCCGGCAATCGCCACCGCTGCAGCTTTCAGCGCGGTGGGCAAGGCGGTCGCCGCCGCGCGCTGCGCCTCCGACAGATAGGCGTTGCGCGACGACAGCGCGAGCCCGTCGGTGTCGCGCGCGATCGGCGCACCCAATATGTCGAGCTTGAAATCGAGGTCGCGCGCCATGCGGCGAATGATCGCCAGCTGCTGCCAGTCCTTCTCGCCGAAAATCGCGATATCGGCGCGCGCCTGGTTGAACAATTTGGCGACGACGGTCGCGACCCCGTCGAAATGGCCGGGGCGGGCAGCGCCGCAATAATCGGCGCCGAGTTCGGCAACTTCGATATGCGTGCTGTGCCCGGCGGGATACATCACCGCCACATAGGGCGCCCACAGCAACGCAACGCCTTCGTCCGCGAGCAACGCGGCATCGCGTGCCTCGTCGCGTGGATAGGCGGCGAAATCCTCGTTCGGGCCGAACTGCGTCGGATTGACGAAGATCGACACGATCACATGGTCGGCGACGCGCTTGCCCATGCGGACCAGCGACAGATGGCCATCGTGCAGCGCGCCCATCGTTGGCACCAGCGCGACGCTCTTGCCGTCTCGTTTCAGGGCATCGACGGCGCGATGCAGCGTGGCGATGTCACGGATGATTTGCACGGCTGCCCCGCCTCCGATAATGGCGGCTGAGACGCCACCCCATGCGGCCCCCATGCGCCGCCGACAGGAAATTCGCAACGCCCCATGTCACTCCAAGCTTCGCATCCCGCGCCGCACCGCATCATCTTTGCCAATGAAAAGGGGGGGACGGGTAAATCGACCTGCGCCGTGCATTTCGCGGTCGCGCTCGCGAGCCAGGGCTGGAAGGTCGCGGGGCTCGACCTCGACCCGCGCCAGCGCACCTTCCACCGCTATCTGGAAAATCGTGTCCAGACCGAAAAGCGCCGCGAGATCACGCTGCCGATCCCCGATTTCGAGGTGTTCGAGGGATCGACGATCGAGGAACTCGACGCGCAGGTCGCGCGCCTGTCCGAAGGCGCCGACTATTTTGTCGCCGACACGCCGGGCCGCGACGATATCTTCGCACGCCATCTGGCGACCAGCGCCGACACGCTCGTCACCCCGATCAACGACAGCTTCATCGACTTCGACCTGATCGGGCAGGTCGATCCGGAGACGTTTCAGGTCACCCGCCCGAGCTTCTATTCCGAGCTGATCTGGGACACGCGCAAGGCGCGCGCCAAGACCGACGGGCGCACGATCGACTGGATCATCCTGCGCAACCGCCTCCAGCATGTCGACGCGCACAATATGCGCCGCGTCGGCGAAGCGTTGACCCAATTGTCGCGCCGCGTCGGTTTCCGCGTCATCCCGGGCCTCGGCGAGCGCGTCATCTATCGCGAGCTGTTCCCGGCTGGTCTCACCCTGCTCGACAAGGCGCATCTCGGCGGCATGGGCATCGGTCATGTCGTCGCGCGGCAGGAATTGCGCGAAGCGATGGCGGGACTGAACCTGCCGGCGCGCGAACGGCTGCATCCCGACGGCGATCTCTTCGCCGCCGCCTGACCTCTCTTCTCCCCCGAAAGCGAGCGACCCATGACCGCCATCACGAGCCATGCCTTTCATCCGACGATGCTGCGCGAATATGATATCCGCGGCGTCGTCGGCGACACGCTGTCGGCCGCCGACGCCTATGCGATCGGCCGCAGCTTCGCGACCTTGATCCGCCGCGCCGGCGGCAAGTCGGTTGCGGTCGGCTATGACGGCCGCCTGTCCTCGCCGATGCTCGCTGAGGCGCTGATCGAAGGGATCAACGCCGCCGGGATCGATGCGCTCAACGTCGGACTCGGCCCGACCCCGATGCTCTATTATGCGGCGTCAACCGAAGAGGTGGACGGCGGCATACAGATAACCGGCAGCCACAATCCCCCCGATTATAACGGCTTCAAAATGGTGTTTCAGGGGCGTCCCTTTTACGGCGCCGACATCGCGGGCATCGGTGCGATGGCGGCGGCGGGCGACTGGGACAGCGGCAACGGATCGGCGCAGAGCCTCGACATCGTCGACGCCTATGTCGACCGGCTGGTCGAGGGTTTCGCCGGCGGCGCGTACCGGATCGGCTGGGACGCCGGCAACGGCGCGGCGGGCACCGTCATCGAGAAATTGACGGCGCGGCTTCCTGGCGAACATTTCCTGCTGTTTACCGACATCGACGGTCATTTCCCGAACCACCATCCCGATCCCACCGAGGAAAAGAATCTGGCGGACTTGCGCAAGCTCGTCGCCGAAAGGAGCCTCGATTTCGGCGTCGCTTTCGATGGAGATGGCGACCGCATCGGCGCGATCGACGGTCAGGGCCGCGTGATCTGGGGCGACCAGCTGTTGCAAATCTATGCCGCGGCGGTACTCCGAGAAATCCCGGGTGCGACGGTGATCGCCGACGTCAAGGCCAGCCAGGCCTTGTTCGACCGCGTCGCCGAATTGGGTGGCCAGCCGATGATGTGGAAGACCGGCCATAGCCTGATCAAGGCGAAGATGAAGGAAACCGGCAGCCCGCTCGCGGGTGAGATGAGCGGCCACATCTTCTTCGCCGACCGCTATTATGGTTATGACGACGCGCCTTACGCGGCGATCCGGCTGATCGAGGCGGCGACCAAGCTCGGGCAGAGCGTAACCGAATTGCGCGGCAGCATGGCGCCGATGGTCAACACTCCCGAACTGCGCTTCCAGGTCGACGAGGTGCGCAAATTCGCCATTGTGGACGAGGTTCTCGCTCGCCTTGCGGCATCGGGAGCACAGGTCGACCGCACCGACGGCGCGCGCGTGCTCACCGATGACGGCTGGTGGCTGCTCCGCGCGTCGAACACACAGGATGTGCTCGTTGCGCGCGCCGAGGCGAAGGACGAGGCCGCGCTCGAGCGGCTGATGGCGGCAATCGACGAACAGCTGGCATTGTCGGGCGTCGTGCGCGGCGAGCAGGCGGGGCACTGATCGTCGATATCTCTCCCTGCAAAAATCTTGCCAGATTGACCTTGGCGCCGCTCCTCGGGTAACGCAGCCCAAGTTTTGAACGGACAGCGACGACGATATGACCGACGACACCTCCCTCGCGTCCCCGCCGGCCAGCGGCGACCATGGCGTTTCCGAACATCGGGCGCATGTCCAGGAGGAAGCGGCGGCGGGCAACGGGCTCGCGGTCGTGTCGATCGCCAAAAGCTATGACAAGCGCGTCGTCCTCTCCGACGTCTCGCTGTCGGTGGCGAAGGGCGAGGTGCTCGGCCTGCTCGGTCCGAACGGCGCGGGCAAGACCACCTGTTTCTATTCGATCATGGGGCTGGTGAAGCCCGACGCCGGGCGCATCATGCTCGACGGTGCCGACATCACCGCGCTGCCGATGTACCGCCGCGCGATCCTCGGCCTCGGCTACCTGCCGCAGGAAACCTCGATCTTTCGCGGCATGACCGTCGAACAGAATATCAGTGCGGTGCTCGAACTCAGCGAGCCCGACAAGCTCGCGCGCGAACGCCGGCTCGAGGAGCTGCTCGACGAATTCGGCCTGACCCGGTTGCGCGGCGCCGCCGCGATGGCGCTGTCGGGCGGCGAACGCCGCCGCGCCGAAATCGCTCGCGCGCTTGCCGCAAACCCGTCCATCATGCTGCTCGACGAACCTTTCGCGGGTATCGACCCCTTGTCGATTTCGGATATCCGCGACCTTGTCGCCGACCTCAAGACGCGCGGCATCGGGGTGCTGATCACCGATCACAATGTCCGCGAAACGCTCGACCTCGTCGACCGCGCCTGCATCATTTACGACGGCAAGGTGCTGCTCGCCGGCTCGCCCGCCGAACTCGTCGCCGATCCCGAGGTGCGTCGCCTCTACCTCGGCGAGGGTTTCTCCCTGTGATGTGGTGACACGCTGATGGCGTTGGGTCCGCGCCTCGATTTACGCCAGTCGCAATCGCTGGTGATGACGCCGCAGCTGCAGCAAGCGATCAAGCTGCTGGCGCTGTCGAACCTCGAACTCGACGCCTATCTGGCCGAGGCGCTCGAAGGCAATCCCTTGCTCGACACCGCCTCGCCCGACAGCGAGGGTGCCGGTGATGACACGCCGGAGGGCGACGCCGTGCCGGTCGAGGCTGCGACGCTCGACGCCGATCAGGCCTTATCGTCCGACAGCGGCGCGACCGACGATCTCGACGTCGACCTCGGCGCCGAAAGCTTCCACCACGACAGCGCGAGCGACAGCGTCGGCCTGTCCGGCGACAGCGAAGGCATCGACTTCGACAGCTTCGCCGGCGAGGCCGACAGCCTCTACGAGCATCTGCTGGCGCAGGTCGGCGAGCGCTTCTCGGGGCTGGAGGCGCTCATCGCCGAGCAGCTGGTCGCGATGATCGACGAGGCGGGATATCTGCGCGCCGACCTCGCCGACCTCGCGCAGCGCCTCGGCGTGCCGCTCGCGCTCGTCGAAACCGTGCTCGGCGGTGTGCAATGCTTCGACCCCTCGGGGGTCGGCGGGCGCGACCTTGCCGAATGTATCGCGATCCAGGCGCGCGAGGCCGATCGCTACGACCCCGCGATGGCGACGATGATCGCGCATCTCGACCTCGTCGCCAAGGGCGCCTTTCCGCAATTGAAGCGCATCTGCGGCGTCGATGACGAGGATCTCGCCGACATGATTCGCGAATTGCGCGGTTACGATCCCAAGCCCGGGCTGCGCTTCGGCGGCTCGCCGACGCAGGCGGTCGTCCCCGACCTCTATGTGCGGCAGGTCGCGAAGGGCTGGGCGGTCGAGATCAACGGCGGTACGCTGCCGCGCCTGCTCGTCAACCGTCGCTATTACACCGAACTCGCGACCGGCGCGGCGGCGAAGAGCAAGGCGTGGCTCTCCGAACAGCTTGCGGGGGCCAATTGGCTGGTCCGCGCGCTCGACCAGCGCCAGCGCACGATCGTCAAGGTCGCCAGCGCGATCGTCAAGCAACAGGAGGGCTTTTTCCTGCACGGCGTCGCGCATATGCGCCCGCTGACGCTGCGCCAGGTCGCCGAGGAGATCGGCATGCACGAATCGACCGTCAGCCGGGTGACGAGTAACAAGTACCTCAGCTGTGCGCGCGGATTGTTCGAGCTTAAATATTTCTTTTCGAGCGGCATTTCGGCGACCGAGGGCGACGGCGCGGTATCGTCCGAATCGATCAAGAGCCGGATCAAGGCGATGATCGAGGGCGAGGATGCCAAAGCGATCCTCTCCGACGAGACGATCGCGCAGAAATTGTCGGCCGAGGGCCATGACATCGCGCGCCGCACGGTGGTGAAATATCGCGAGGCGATGGGTTATGGCTCGTCGGTGCAACGGCGGCGGCAGAAAGCGCTGGCGGGCTGATCCAGCGCACTGACCCCTAAACCCGTTCGTATCGAGCGAAGTCGAGATACGTGAAGGCACGCGCTCCGGCAGGTGTCTCGACTTCGCTCGACACGAACGGAACGGGGGCGGCTGACCATCCGCTAACCATATCCTAACCACGTCGCGGCTAGCTTTCCGGCCAAAGGAGCCGAAAGCCCGTGACGTCAGCCACCGCCCATCCCTTCACCGTCCTCGTGACCGGCGGCGCCGGTTATATCGGCAGCCATGCGGTGCTGGCGCTGCTCGATGCCGGCTGGTCCGTCGCGGTGCTCGATAATCTGGTGACCGGTTTTCGCTGGGCAGTGCCCAAGGGCGCGGCCTTTTATGAGGGCGACGTCGCCGACGCGGCGCTGGTGACGCGGATCATCGCGGAAAAGGACGTCGGCGCGATCATGCATTTCGCGGGGTCGGTCGTGGTTCCCGAATCGGTGACCAACCCGCTCAAATATTATGACAATAACAGCGCGCGCAGCCGCACTTTGATCGACACGGCGGTCCATGCCGGGGTGCGCCACTTCATCTTCTCCTCGACCGCCGCGACATACGGGATTCCCGACGTCATCCCGGTGCGCGAGGATGCGCCGCAGCGGCCGATCAACCCCTATGGCATGTCGAAACTGATGACCGAGGCGATGCTCGCCGACGTCGCCGCCGCGCACGATTTCAACTATGCCGCGCTGCGCTATTTCAACGTCGCGGGCGCCGATCCCACGGCGCGCAGCGGCCAGTCGACCGCCGGCGCGACGCATCTGATCAAGGTCGCGGTCGAGGCCGCGCTCGGCCGCCGCCCTCATGTGGACGTCTTCGGCACCGACTTCGCGACCCCCGACGGCACCGGGGTGCGCGACTATATCCATGTCAGCGACCTCGCCGCCGCGCATCTGCTCGCGCTCGACGCGCTGATCGCCGCGCCCAACGTCAGTCACCGGCTCAACGCCGGCTATGGCCGCGGTTTTTCGGTGCTCGAAGTGCTCGATGCCGTCGACCGCGCCACGAATCGCAAGATCGATCGCCGCATGGGCGACCGCCGCGCGGGCGATCCCGACGCGCTGATCGCGGACAATGGCGCGATTCGCAGCATCCTCGGCTGGCAGCCGCGCCATGCCGACCTCGACACGATCGTCGCCCATGCGCTGGCCTGGGAACGCGCTTTGCAGGAACGCCGCCTCGCGGCCTGATTTCCGCGCCAAGGGCGGTTGACTTTTATCGTTCATCCCCATAGTTGCGCCGCTTCGCGTGCAACGCCAAGTTTTACGGAAATCAGAGCCATGAAGATTCGCAACAGCCTGAAGTCGCTGAAGGACCGCCACCGGGACAACCGCGTGATCCGCCGTCGCGGCCGGACCTATGTGATCAACAAGACCAACCGTCGCTTTAAGGCGCGCCAGGGCTGATGCCCCTGCGCGGGGCAATTTTGCCCCGTTTGCTTTTGCTGAACCGCGTAACGCCGTCGGACCCCTCCGGCGGCGCTTTCGCGTGTCCGGGCGCCGCATGATCGACCGCTGCGTCATCTTCGACGTCGGCCGCGTCCTGTTCGAATGGGATTTGCGGCACCTGTTCGCCAAGCTCATTGCCGACCCGGCCGAGCTCGACCATTTCGTCGGAAATATCGTCACGCCCGGCTGGCATTTCCAGCACGACGCCGGTCGCCCGATTGCCGACATGGTCGCCGAGCGGAAGGCCGAATATCCGCAGCACAGCGCGTTGATCCATGCCTATGCGACACGCTTCAACGAATCGATCCCCGGCCCGGTGCCGGGCAGCCTCGAACTGGTCGAGCGGCTCGACGCTGCGGGTGTACCGCTGTTCGCGATCACCAATTTCGGGCATGATTTCTGGCACGGCTTCCGCCCGACCCAGCCGGTCTTCGACCGCTTCCGCGATATCATCGTCTCGGGCACCGAGAAGATGATGAAGCCCGACCCCGCGATTTACGCCCTCGCGATCGAGCGATTCGGCATCGATCCGGCGGGGGCTTTCTTCATCGACGATGTCGCCGCGAATGTCGCGGGCGCCGAATCGGTGGGCATCGCGGGGCATGTGTTTCGCGACGCGGCGACGCTGGAGCGCGAGTTGGTCGCTCGGGCTTACCTGAACCCATGAGCCGGGCAGATCGCCTTGAGCGTCTCGATGGACGCCGCGCCGAGCTTGAGGCGGAGTATGAAGAGCGTCTGCTTGCAGCATTGCATGACGTCGCCTCAGGGTCTTGGGGGCTATTCGGTCATAATGGGGATCGTTGGACTGCGAAAAAGTGGGCGCCGATAATCGCGGACTTGCGCGATCGGGGCGAAGAAATCGACGTGCTTCGCGATCAGCTGGGGTTGCAGCCCTTTTCGTTGCACGAAGAGTTTGAGGCGTCGCGCGGCCCCGTCGCTTCCAACGCACCCGGCGAGCCAAAACAGGCGAAGGCTTGGTTGCTGCGACTGGGCAAGGCGATCTGACCGAGCCGACAGAGGTGTGAAGGCTATTTCTCCACCCCCAGCTGCGTCAGCACAAAGGCAAACTCCTCGGCGTCCTCGCGCAGCGCGCCCCAGCGGCCCGATTTGCCCGCGTGGCCCGCGCCCATGTTGGTGCGCAGCAGCAACGTGGCGTCGTTGGTCCGCGTCGCGCGCAGTTTCGCGACCCATTTGGCCGGCTCCCAATAGGTCACGCGCGGGTCGTTGAGCCCCGCCGACACCAGCATCGGCGGATAGGCCTTGGCGGTCACATTATCATAGGGGCTGTAGCTCAGCATATAGTCGAACGCGGCCTTGTCGGTGATCGGATTACCCCATTCGGGCCATTCGCCGGGGGTCAGCGGCAGCGTTTCGTCGACCATCGTGTTGATCACATCGACAAAGGGCACCCCCGCGAGCACCGCGCCCCAAAGCTCAGGGGCCTCATTGTAGATCACCCCCATCACCTGTCCGCCGGCCGAGCGGCCTTCCACGGAGATCTTGCCCGCGCTGGTGTATTTCTTGGCGATCAGACCTTTCGCGACGTCGATGAAATCGTTGAAGGTGTTTTTGCGCTGGTCAGTCTTGCCCTCCAGATACCATTCGCGCCCGAGGTCGTCGCCGCCGCGGACATGCGCGATCGCATAGACCATGCCGCGATCGACCAGGCTGAGCCGCGTCGTCGAGAAACCCGGCGGGACGCGATAACCATAGCTGCCATAGGCATAGAGATGCATCGGCGCGCTGCCGTCGAGCTTGGTGCCTTTCTTGTAGACGAGCGAGGCGGGGATCATCGTCTTGCCGTCGCGGCTCGGCAGACTAACCCGTTCGGTTACATATTGCGTTGCGTCATAACCTGACGGGATCTCCTGCACCTTCAGCGTCTCGAGCTTGCCGCTCGCAAGGTCGTAATCATAGACGGTGTCGGGGGTGACCATCGATTCATAATCGAGGCGGAGCTTGTCCTGATGATATTCGGGATTGTCGCCGAGCCCCGCGACATAGGTGGCGGCGGGGAACCGAATCCGTCCCGGGGTCAGCGGCGCGTCATATGTGCGGACATCGACCTGGTCGAGCCCGTCCTCGCGCGCCTCGATCACGAAATAGTCGCGGAACACCGAGAAACCGGTGATGTAGCTGTGATCGCTGCCGGGGATGAGCGTCTTCCATGCGTCCGGCGTCTTGATGCTCGCGGTGGCGACGCGGAAATTGGGATGCTCGTCGTTGGTGTGGATATAGAGCGTACCGTCGCGTTCATCGACGCTATACTCGCGGCCCTTTTTCCGCGCCGAAACAAGCTGCATCGGCGCCTCCGGATTGTCGGCGGGGAGCAGATAGACTTCGCTCGTCTCGTTGTCGCCCGTCGCGATGACGATATAATTGTCGGCGGCGGTTTTCCCGATGCCGACCCCGAAACCGATGTCGGGCTCCTTGTAGAGCAATTTATCTTGCGTGATCGGCGTGCCCAGCTTGTGCAGCCGGACATTGTCGGTGCGCCAATTCTCGTTGGCGAGGCCATAGAGGATCGCGTCATTGCCCGAGGTCCAGACGAGCGACGACAGGGTGCCGGGGATGACGTCGGGCAGCATCTCGCCGGTTTCGAGGTTGCGGATACGCAACTCGAAGCGTTCGGAGCCATTGTCGTCGAACGAATAGGCCATCAACTTGCCGTTCGGGCTGATCGACAGCTCGGCGAGGCGGAAATACTCCTTGTCCTTCGCCATCGCGACCTCGTCGAGGATCAGCGCCGCCGCGCCATTGCCTGCGGCGGGCTTGCGGTACCATTTCTTATACTCGGCGCCTTCCTCATACTCGACCCAGTAAATCCAGTCGCCGTCCTTCTGCGGCACGGAGGAATCGGCCTCCTTGATGCGGCCCTTCATCTCCTGGAACAGGGTTTCGACCAGCGCCGCATGCGGCTTCATTGCGGCGTCGAAATAGGCATTCTCCGCCTTCACATAATCGAGCACATCCTTGTCATTGACGACCGGATAGCTGTCATCCTTCAGCCAATGATAGGGATCGGACAGCGTCTTGCCGTGCAGCGTCATTTCGTGCGGTCGCTTGTCCGCGACGGGGGCGACGGACGGGGCAGGGGTCTTGTCGGTCAATGCTGTCTCTTTCTCTTCGGCGAAAGCGCCCGGGGCCGCGACAAGCGGGGTGGCAATTGCCGCCATAACCATCCAAATAGCGCGCATCAGGAAACTCCGCGGTGCCGCCCCCGATGGGCCGGATCGGCCGCGATGTAGGAACAAGGAAGCCGCCATGTCCAGCCCCGTCCCCGGATTGCCCTACGCCGAGCGGCTCGCCCGCGTCCGCGCCACCCTCGCCGCGCGCGGTCTCGACGGTTTTGTCGTGCCGATCAGCGACGAGCATATGAGCGAATATGTCGGCGCCTATGCGCAGCGCATGGCGTGGCTCACCGGCTTCGGCGGTTCGGCTGGGACGGCGGCGGTATTGCCGGCGAAGGCGGCGGTGTTCATCGACGGCCGTTACACGGTGCAGGTGCGCGACCAGGTCGATGGCGCGCTGTTCGACTATGTCGGCGTGCCGCAGTCGAGCGTCGCCGAATGGCTCGGCGCCAATATCAGCGCGGGGCAGAAGGTCGGTTACGACCCCTGGCTGCACGGTATCGACTGGGCGAACGCTACCGCGAAGGCGCTCGCGGCCAAGGGCGCCAGCCTTGTCGCGGTCGACGGCAACCCGATCGATGCGGTGTGGGACGACCAGCCGGCGCCGAGCGACGCGCCGGTCGCGGTGCATGACGTCAAGCTCGCCGGGAAGAGCGCGATCGACAAGCGGGCGATCATCGCCGACTGGCTCAAGGACAAGGGCCTCGACACCAGCGTGATGACCGCGCTCGATTCGATCGCCTGGACCTTCAACATCCGGGGGCAGGACGTCAGCCACACGCCGGTGGGGCTGGCCTTCGCGCTGCTCCACGCCGACGCCACCGCCGACCTGTTCATCGCGCCCGAAAAGATGACCGACGCGGTGCGCGCGCACCTCGGCAACAGCGTCCGTATCCATGATCGCAGCGCCTTCGAGGCGGCGCTCGCGGCGCTCAAGGACAGGAAGGTCGCGGTCGATCCGGGCTCGGCAGTTGCGGCGATCTTCACCGCGCTCGAAAAGGCGGGCGCGAAGATCGAGCGCCACCGCGACCCCGCCGTGCTGCCCAAGGCGATCAAGAACGAAGTCGAACTGGGCGGCACCCGCGCCGCGCATGTCCGCGACGGCGTCGCGGTTGCGCGCTTCCTGCAATGGATGGAGGATGTCGCGCCGAAGGGCGGCCTCGACGAACTCGCCGCCGCCGCCAAGCTGCGTGACTTCCGCGAAGCGAATGGCGGGCTCGTCGATTTGAGCTTCGACACCATCTCGGCGGCCGGCCCCAATGGCGCGCTGCCGCATTACAAGGTCGACGAGAGCACCAACCGCGCGATCGAGACCGGCACGCTCTACCTCGTCGATTCGGGCGGGCAATATGCCGACGGCACTACCGACATCACGCGCACGATCGCGATCGGCACGCCGACCGCCGAAATGCGCCGCCGCTTCACCCAGGTGCTGAAGGGCCATATCGCGCTCGCCATGGCGCGCTTCCCCAAGGGCACGCGCGGCAGCCAGCTCGACATCCTCGCGCGCCAATATCTCTGGGCCGACGGGGTCGATTATGCGCATGGCACCGGCCATGGCGTCGGCGCCTATCTCGCGGTGCACGAAGGGCCGCAGCGCATCGCCAAGCCGGCCGGCGGGCAGGCGGGGACCGAGGAACCGCTGCACGCGGGCATGATTCTCTCGAACGAGCCCGGCTATTACAAGGCCGGCCATTTCGGCATCCGCATCGAAAATCTCGTCATCGTCACCCCGCAGAGCATCGATGGCGCCGAGGAGGATATGCTGGGGTTCGAGACGATCACCTTCGCGCCGATCGCGCAGAATCTCGTCGACACAGCGCTGCTGTCGCCCGCTGAGGCCGACTGGCTCGACGCCTATCATGCCCAGGTGTTCGATAAGCTCGCGCCGGGCATGGACGGCGATGACCGGGCCTGGCTCGAATCGGCGTGCGCGCCGCTCGACCGCACCCCCGCCGCGCTCGCGGCCTGAGGCTTTGATGGAACAGGTTCCGCTCGCCGATTTTCGCGTGACCGAGACGGTGCGCGTGCGGTTCAACGAGATCGACGGGCAGAATATCGTCTTCAACGCCCATTATCTCGCCTACGCCGATATCGGGGTGACCGAATATTTCCGCGCGCTCGGCGAGGGGCAGCCGGGACTCTATTTTCACCAATATGGTACAGATATCCGTGAGACGCATTGCGAGATCGACTATCATGCTCCCGCGCGGCTCGACGAGCTGATTACCATCGCCGCGCGAATCAGCGCCTTCGGGCGTACGAGCTTTACGCTTCATTGCGGAATTTTTCGGGGTTCGGAGCGGCTTACCGACATCGAAATCAGCTATGCGCATATCGATAGCGACAGCGGGCAGCCGACGGCGCTGCCGGGCAGCTTCATCGCCGAAGTGCGGCGATTCGAATCGCGAACGCCGGCGCAGGACTGATTCGCTCCCGGTGATTCGAACCGAATCGCATTTCTCGACTGGAAAAGTCGAGAAAAGGTCCGTTCCAGGCCAAAAAAAAGGGCCACCCGAAGGTGGCCCGTGAAAGTTTTGGGAGAGGATGCCTAAAAGGCATGCTCATATTGCAGCGCACAAAAAATGTTGCAACTGCGAAATGAGCATCCGCAATTGCATTTTTTGCAATCGTGACACCGGTGGACGCCGGAAGCGCCAAAAACAGCCGCCATCGCTATCCTCTCGCAAATTGCGCGCGCGTCCCCTAAATTGGCGTGATGAGAGTGATGATGAACAATTGGGACGTTCGTGGCGGCGTCTCCGACTTCTGGGCCTATATCCGCGCCCCGCGTCCGCATCGCTGGGCCTTCTGGGTCGCGACGATCGCGGCGACGCTGGCGATCTTTTACGGCATCGCCGAAAATATCGTCCGTACCGAAGAGCCCAAGGCGCAGATCATCTATTTCGAAAGCTGGACCGCCGGACGCACCGCCGACGAGGTCGGCGCCGGCTGGATCGAACGCGCCAAGGAAGTAAATCGCGCCAACGCGCTGCGCCGCGCCGAATATCAGAAGCTCGCCGACCGCATGGGGGTCGACTATGATTCGAGCGAGGCCGACAAGGAAACGCGCGAAACGCTGGGCACCGAGGCCGACACGATCGTGAAAAAGTCCGAACCGCCCCAACATTCGACCCTCGCCGACCGCGCCGCGCGCGGGCCCAAGGCGGAGCCGACCACCCCCGCACCTCCCGCTCCGACCGCCCGCTAGACATGCGGAGCGGCCCCGCCGATGCCGACTGGATGGCGGCGGCGATCGCGCTGTCGCTGCGCGGACGCCCGGCCTCGGCGCCCAATCCCAATGTCGGCTGCATCCTCGTCAACGCGGGCCGTGTCGTCGGGCGCGGCTGGACCCAGGCGGGCGGCCGTCCCCATGCCGAGGCGATGGCGCTGGTTGCTGCGGGCGACGCGGCGCGGGACGCGACCGCCTATGTCAGCCTCGAACCCTGCGCCCATGCCAGCCCACGCGGTCCCTGCTGCACCGACGCGCTGATCGCGGCGGGCGTGGCGCGCGTCGTGATCGCGGCGCAGGATCCGGATGCGCGCACCAACGGCCAGGGTATCGCGCGGCTGCGGGATGCGGGCATCGAGGTCGTCCTCAATATATTGGCGCCCGAAGCGCGGGCGGCGATGGCGCCGTGGTGGACCCGGCAAGGCCAGGGCCGGCCCTTCGTCACCCTCAAGCTCGCGACCTCGCTCGATGGCTGTATCGCGCGTGCCGACGGGGCGAGCCGCTGGATCACCGGCGCCCGCGCCCGCGCCCACGGCCATCTCGAACGCGCGCGCCATCAGGCCATCCTCGTCGGACGCGGCACCCTCGAGGCCGATTCGCCGGCGCTCGACGTGCGGCTACCCGGTCTCGAAGACCGAAGCCCGCAGCGCCTGCTGCTCACGCACGGCGTCGCGCCCGCCGGCTGGACCGCCATCGCCTCGCCCGAATCGATCGTCGGCGTCGATTTGCTGCTGGTCGAGGGCGGCGCCGGGGCGGCCTCCGCGTTTTTGGCCGCCGACCGCGTCGACCGGCTGCTGCTCTATCGCGCCCCGATCGTGATCGGCGCGGGCCGCGCCGCGCTCGGCGACATCGGGCTTGCCGATCTCGCCGATGCCCATGGCCGCTGGCGCCTGGCCGACAGCCGCCTGCTTGGCAGCGACCGGCTCGACGTCTACGAGCGGGTCAGAGAAGGACTTTAGACCCCATGTTCACCGGCATCATCACCGACATCGGCACCGTCCGCGCGCGCGAGGATCGCGGCGATATCCGGCTCGTCATCGGCACCGATTATGACACCGACACGATCGACCTCGGCGCTTCGATCGCCTGTTCGGGCGCCTGCCTGACCGTCGTCGACAAGGGACGCGATGCCGACGGCGACTGGTTCGCGATCGATGCCAGCGCCGAAACCATCGCGCGCACCGCAGCTGGCATGTGGGAAGCGGGCCGCCGCCTCAACCTCGAACGCGCGCTGAAGGTCGGCGACGAACTCGGCGGCCATATCGTCACCGGCCATGTCGATGCCGTGGGGCAGATTGTCTCGGTCACCCCGGTCGGCGACAGCTGGGGCCTCGTCATCGCCGCCCCCGCCAGCCTCGCGCCGCATATCGCCGCCAAGGGCTCGATCACCGTCGAGGGCGTGTCGCTGACCGTCAACGAGGTGACCGACCAGGCCGACGGCAGCGCCCATTTCACCCTCAACATCATCCCCCACACCCGCGCGATGACGACGCTCGACGAGGCGGCGGCCGGGCGGCCGGTCAATCTCGAAATCGATATTCTCGCGCGCTACCTCGCGCGGATGCAGGCGCGCGGATGAGCGTGGAGGGCTCTTCGCGCCCGGCGCTGTCGCGCATACGACAGTTGATTTGGCTAACCGTCGCTGTCGTCGCCGCCGTACATTTGCTCCGTCAGGGCTTTGACGTCTTTTCGCTCGCGCTGATCCCGACCCTCGTCGCTTTGGGCTTTGCGGTCCAATATGTCGAAACACGCACGGTACGTCCGCGCCGAAACTATCTGCGCGCCGCCCTGATGTCGACGGTGCTCGGTCTTGTGCTGGTGGCCGCGCCGCTGGTGATGGGGTCGGGGTTCGCCGTTGGTCTGATTCTGTGGGGCGGCTTCTCGGCGGCTGGCTTCGCCTGGGTTCACTTCTACGAACGCACTGAGCCGCTCTAACCCTCGCCCCAACCCAGCCCCAGTTCGGGATCGCTCGCGATCATCGACCGCCGCATCGCCAGCCGCCCGATGCGCAGCAGTTCGGCCTTGCGCCGCGCGGGGGCGAGGTCACAGCTGACCGCCTCGCGCACCACCGCCGCGCCATAGCGGTCGGCGACGATCAGCCCCGACGTCTCGGGGCGATAGTCGGGCGTATCGAGGATCGCGGGGTCGAGCCCCGCCGCCAGCGCCCAGTAAAAATGGTCGCACCAGTCGCAATAATCGGGCCATTTGCCGTCGCCGTGCAGGTCGGCGCGGCTGACCTTGATCTCGACGATGGTGATCCGGCCCCTGGCGTCGATCGCGGTCAGGTCGGTGCGCCGCCCGTTGGGCAAAGGCACTTCGGGGATCGCGACCAGCCCGGCCTGCGCAAACAACCGGCACACGCCGCGCGCGACATCGGCGGCGATCAGCGGGTCATTGGCCATGGCTCAGCCTGGGCTCAGAACGGAACGTCGTCGTCCAGGTCGTCGTCGAACGGCGGGCGTCCGCCGCCACCGCCGCCCGAACCGCCGCCGAAGCCACCCGAGCCACCGCTCGAACCGCCGCCGCCCTGGTTCCAGCCGCCGCCCGAGCTGCCACCCGAATCGCCGCCCCAGTCGCCGCCGCCGCCGCCGCGCGACCCGCCGCCGCCCGGCGCGCCGTCGAGCATGGTCAGCGTGCCGCCCATGCCCGCCACCGTGACCTCGGTCGTATAACGGTCATTGCCGTCGCGATCCTGCCATTTGCGGGTGCGCAGCGAGCCTTCGATATAAACCTTCGAGCCTTTTTTCAGATAGCGCTCGACCACGCCGACCAAGCCTTCGCCGTTGATGACGACATTGTGCCATTCGGTGCGCTCCTTGCGCTCGCCCGACATCCGGTCCTTCCACTGTTCGCTGGTCGCGATGCGGATATTGGCGATCTTGCCGCCGTTCTGGAACGACTTGATTTCGGGGTCCGCGCCCAGATTGCCGATCAAAATAACCTTGTTGACGCTGCCAGCCATCGCCGCTCCGCTCCCGCTCAGAATGTGGAAGGATCAGCCGAGTCCGAAGGCGACGGCCGTCCAATAAGTGATACCTGCTGCGGCATAGGCGAGTAGGAACAAATAGCCAACCATGAAGAGCGGCCATTTCCAACCATTGGTCTCGCGGCGGGTGATCGCGATCGTCGAAATGCACTGCGGCGCAAACACGAACCAGGCGAGGAAGGCGAGCGCGGTGGCGAGCGACCATTTGCCCTGCAACCGTTCGCCCAGCGTTTGCGCCATCGCGTCCTCGTCGCCATTGGCGTCGATCGCATTGGCGGTCGCCATCGCCGACACCGCGACCTCGCGCGCCGCCATCGCGGGGATCAGTGCGAGCGCGATATCATGGTTGAACCCGATCGGCGCGACGACGACCTCCAGCCCGCTCGCGATCCGCCCGGCGACGCTATATTCGACCTGGCTTTCACCGGTCGGCGCTTTGGGAAAGCTCAGCAAAAGCCACAGGATGACGGTGGTCATCGCGATGATCGTGCCGGCGCGGCGCAGGAAGATCCACGCGCGCTGCCACAGGCCAAGCGCGATGTCGCGCCACTGCGGCATCTGGTACCGCGGCATTTCCATCATAAAGCCCGCCGCGCGGCCTTTGGCCACGGTCCGCCGCAGGACATAGGCGACGACGAGCGCGCCGAGGATTCCCGACAGATAGAGGCCGAAGAGCACGAGCCCCTGCAGCCCCACGGGTGTTCCGCCGACCGCGCGATCGGGGATGAAGGCGGCGATGATCAGCGCATAGACGGGAAGGCGCGCCGAACAGGTCATCAGTGGCGCGATCAGGATCGTCGTCAGCCGGTCCTTCTCGTCGGGGATCGCGCGCGTCGCCATGATGCCGGGCACCGCACAGGCGAAGCTCGACAACAGCGGGATGAAGCCGCGCCCCGACAGGCCGACCTTGGCCATCAGCCCGTCCATCAGGAAGGCCGCGCGCGTCATATAACCCGACGCTTCGAGCAGCAGGATGAACAGGAAGAGAATCAGGATTTGCGGCAGGAAGACGACGACCGCGCCGACGCCGGCAAGCAACCCCTCGACGACCAGGTCGCGCAGGAAATTTTCGGGGAAGGTCGCCACTACCCATTGCTGCAGCACGCCGATCCCGCCTTCGAGGAAGTCTGCCGGTGCCTCGGCGGCGGCATAGACCGCCTGGAACATGATGAACATCAGCGCGAGCAGTATGGCGAAGCCCGCGACCGGATGCAGCACCACCGCATCGACGCGTGCAGTCCAGCGGCGCACCGGGGTTTCGGACAGCGTCGCGGCGCGCGAAATCGCGCGCGCGCGGCGGTGCAACGCGGCGTCGCTGGGAGTCGGGATCTTTGAGATCGGCGCGACGGGCCCCGCTGTCCGGATCGTTTCGTCGACCGCCGCCAGCAATTCGGCCAGCCCGCGCTTGCGCACCGCGACCGTCGGCACCACCGGCACGCCCAGTTCCTCCGCCAGCCGCGCGGGGTCGAGCGTCAATCCGTCGCGGGTCGCGAGGTCGAGCATGTTGAGCGCGACCACCGTCGGCAGCCCGAGCGCGATCAGTTCGAGCGCGAAGCACAGATGATTGTCGAGGTTCGCGGCATCGAGCACGATGACCAGCGCATCGGGCTGGCGCTCGCCGTCCTGACGCCCAAGGATCACGTCGCGGGTGACCGCCTCGTCGGGGCTCGCGGGGATCAGGCTATAGGTGCCGGGCAGGTCGATCAGCGACATCGGCCGCCCATCGGCAAAGCTCGCATGTCCCGCCTTGCGCTCGACGGTCACCCCCGGATAATTGGCGATCTTCTGCCGTGCGCCGGTCAGCGCGTTGAACAGGCTCGATTTGCCGGCGTTGGGATTGCCGGTCAGCGCGATGGTGGGGATGGCGCCGGTCATGCGGACCTGGGCTCGCTCGCGACGGCTTCGACCGCGATCATCGCCGCCTGCCGCGCGCGGATGATCACCTGCATCCGCCCGACCGCCAGCGCGAGCGGATCGCGTGAGAACAGGCTGCCGCGATGCAGGGGGGTGATCTCGACCCCCTCCATCAACCCGAATTCGCGCAGCCGCCGGCCTTCGTCCTCGGACATCGCGGTCCAGTCGATCCCGGCGATCCGCACCGCAACGCCCAGCGGCGCGCTATCGAGCAAAGCGTTCATTTGCGAGCGATTATCAATACCAACAACGAAGCGCCAGCTATTTATCGCCCCGGGTAACGCAGCCGCCCGACAAAGCGCGCCAGGCTCGGGCGTTCGATCTTGCTCGCGGCGCGGCGATGTTTCCAGCCTTCGAAGCGCATCACCTGGTCGATCCGCCGCGACAGGAAGGCGCGGGTGTCGGCGTGGCCGTCGCTTTCGTCGTTCAAAAACACCGCCATCGTCGCGCCATAGACGCTGCCGAGGATCGCGCGCTTGCTGTAATGATTGTAATCGGTCGCCGTGTCGCCCGCGAGCTGCCACATCAGGTCGGCGGCGCGCCAGCCGAGCTTGGCGGCAAAGGGCATGTTGGTCGGCAGCGCGAGCAGCGCCAGCGCGCGGCGCAGCGCCTCGCGATTCGGCGCCAGCAGGTCGATCCGCGCCTCGACCAAAGTCATGATCCGTTCGCGAATCTTCAGCGCCGCGAGTGTCTCGGCCGGCCATTTGACGGCCATTTGCGCATCGATGAAGCCGAACCACGCATCGACCATGTCGCGCCCGCCGCCCGGAAAGGCGAGCCGCGCGACATCGACGTCGATGCGGACGCGGGTTGCGGCATCGACCAGCGCCGCGTCGCCGAACCCGTCGAAGGCGGCGCCCTGCGCGATCAGCGGCGCGAGCGCGGCGCGAATCTCTTCGAGGGTGGGGTCGTCGGGCAGGATCGAGGCCATCAGGATCAGATAGGCTGCGCGCGGCGGCTCGGCAACCTAATCAGCACCAGCGCCGCGCCGACCATCAATCCGCCGAGCAGGTCGACCGGCCCCAGCAGTTCGCCGAACATCAGCCACCCGGCGAGCGCGGCGATGGCCGGCTGGATCAGCAGCGTCAGCCCGATGACGAGTGGGGTGAAGCGCGGCAACGACCAGATCATCAGCCCCTGGCCGATGATCTGGCTGGTCAGCGCGAGCAGGATCAGTGGCGTCCAGTTCTGCGGCATCACCGTCTCGCCCAGCACCAGCGCGGTGGTGAGCAGGATCGGCGGGCAGACCAGCGACGCGATCGACAGCGCCGACCACGGCCCGATCGTCCCGCGCACTCGCTGCATCAGGATGACATAACCGGTGTAGAGGACCCCGGCGAGCAGGCTGAGCAGGTCGCCGACCAGATAATCGGGCGACAGTTCGTAACTTTGCCCCATGAGCAGCGCCGACCCGGCAAAGGCGAGCGCGATCGCCAGCGCCTGCCACCCGCGCGGGAGGGTGCGGGTCAGGAAAATGCCCCAGATCACCAGCAGCAGGCTGGCGCAATTGCCGAACAGGGTCGCGTTGGCGACCTTGGTCTGCAGGATTCCGATATGCCAGGCGGCGAGGTCGAACGCGAAAAAAATGCCCGCTGCGGCGGCGATCAGCATCGCGGGGCGAGGCGGCAGGCGCCCGCCGGTTTCGCGCCAGGCGAGAAACAGCAGCACCGGTGCGGCCAGCATCATCCGCCAGAAGGCCGAGGCGGTGGGCCCGGTGTCGGCGAGCCGCACGAGCATCGCGCCGATCGACAGCGCGATATTGCCGGCGAGCAGCGCGGCAAAGGCCCAGCGTCCCGGCGTCTCTGCTCTGCCTGCGTCGTTCACCCTTGCCTCGTCGTTAGATTTTCTTTTGCTACGATGCTTGCGTCGGTCGCCGTCCGTCCATAGCTTCGCTGCCCATAGCGATGGCCCATAAGGGCGTCGCTCTAAAAAAGTTTTCCCCAAAAGATACCGAGGAGAAACCCATGTCCGTATTGCTGTTCGATCCGATCAAGCTGGGCGCCATCGAGGCGCCGAACCGCATCATCATGGCGCCGCTCACCCGCGGCCGCGCCGGTCCCGGCTTTGTGCCGAACGAACTGGCGCGCGAATATTATCGCCAGCGCGCCTCGGCGGGGCTGATCATTTCGGAAGCGACCGGCATTTCTCAGGAAGGCCTTGGCTGGCCCGCAGCGCCCGGCCTGTGGACCGACGCGCAGGTCGAAGGCTGGAAGCCGGTGACCGACGCCGTCCACGAAGCCGGCGGCCGCATCGTCGCGCAGCTCTGGCATATGGGCCGCCTCGTCCATTCGGTGTTCAACGACGGCAAGCCGCCCGTGTCGGCCTCGGCGACGCAGGGCGAAGGCCGCGCGCATACCCCGGTCGGCCGCCGCGACCTCGAAGTGGCGCGCCCGCTCGAGCTGGCCGAGATTCCGCGTCTGATCGCCGATTATGCGAAGGCTGCCGAAAATGCGAAAAAGGCCGGCTTCGACGGCGTCCAGCTCCACGGCGCCAACGGCTATCTGATCGACCAGTTCCTGCGCGACAATGCGAACCTGCGCGACGATGATTATGGCGGGCCGGTCGAAAACCGCATCCGCCTGCTGCGCGAAGTCACCGAGGCGCTGATCGCCGTCTGGGGCGCCGGGCGCGTGTCGGTCCGCCTGTCGCCCAACGGCAATTCGCAGGGCGTCGACGACAGCAACCCCGCGCCGCTGTTCACCGCCGCCGCATCGGCGCTCGATGCGCTCGGCATCGGTTTCCTCGAACTGCGCGAGCCCGGCCCCGACGGCACCTTCGGCAACACCGACGTGCCCAAACAGTCACCCGCAATCCGCGCCGCGTTCAAGGGGCCGCTGATCCTCAACAGCGATTATAATGTCGACCTCGCCGAAGCCGCGCTCGCCAGCGGCCTCGCCGATGCGATCGCTTTCGGACGTCCCTATATCGGCAACCCCGACCTCGTCGAGCGGATCCGCGACGGCGCTGAATGGGCGGCGGACAATCCGCAGACCTGGTACGCCCCGGGACCCGAGGGCTATATCGACTATCCGGCGCTGCAGGTAGCGTAAGACGGTTCCAGGATCCTCCCCATGGCCGCGCCAGGGGGAGGATTTTCTGGCTAGTTTCGCTCGGCAACCGCCTTGTCGACGATGCCGGCGCCGATCGGTCCCAATATGTTGCCGCCGAAACGGAACAGCAGGAAGGCGCCGACGAACAGGATGATCGGCTCGATGAACATCGTCACGATCGCCGCGATCAGCACGACGAAGAACAAGGTCACGAACCCGCTGCTCAGTACCTGCTGACCCTTGGGGCCCAGCTCGATGGTGCGCGGGCCCTTGCTGTCCCACCATTTGCCGGTGACGATCGTCTTGCGCCCGCGGGCGGCGGGGGCCGGCCGATCGGGGATGCGCGCGGGGGCCGGGCCGGCCTTGGGTGCCGGCCGGTCGCTGGCCGCTTTCGTCCACGGCCGCTTCTGCATCTCGGCGATCGCGGCCGCCATCCGCGCCTTGCCCGGATCGGCGGCCGCCGCCTTGGCAGGCGCCGGTTTGGGCGCTGCTGGCTGCGCCGGGGCGGGGCGGGCGCTCAAGCCCGATTCGGCGCGGGCTGCCGCCGATATGTCGGGGGCGGCGCGCGATCGTTCGGGACGGATCGGTTCGACCCCCAGCGCGCGGTCATGGACGTCCATGCGTTCGGCGGCGGTCGGCGGGGTCTGGCCGGTTTCCTTGTCGATCACCACCAGTCGGCCGCCGCGCTCGACGACGGAATATCGGCTGGGGGGCGGGCGATCAACCAATGCCGAATTGTTCCTTCAAGGCCAGCATGGCGATCGCGGCCTTCGCCGCCTCGCCGCCCTTATCCTTGCGCGTCTTGTCGGCGCGCGCAAGCGCCTGTTCTTCATTTTCGACGGTCAATATGCCGTTGCCGATCGCCAGGCCGTCGAGGGTCAGCGCCATGATGCCGCGCGCGCTCTCGTTCGACACCACCTCGAAATGATAGGTTTCGCCGCGGATCACCACGCCGAGCGCGACAAAGGCGTCATAGCGCCCGCTGTCGGCGGCGAGCGAAATCGCTGCGGGCACTTCCAATGCGCCGGGCACGGTCACCGTTTCATGGCTATGCCCGTCGGACTCGAGCGCCGAGCGCACGCCGTCGAGCAGCATGTCGTTGAGCTGGCTATAAAAACGGGCTTCGACGATCAAGACATGCGCCATTATGCAACCTCCCCGGGAATGGACCGTTCGCCGATCACGGAAAGCCCATAGCCCTCCAGCCCGACCAGATTATTGTGCGACGGCGTCAGCAATTCCATCGCATGGACGCCAAGGTCGGCCAGGATCTGCGCGCCGATGCCGTAAGTGCGCAGGTCCATGCCGCCCGACGGCGCCGGCGTCGCATCGGCCTCGGCCGATCCGGGCAGCGGCCGCATCAGCATCACGATGACCCCCGAACCAGCCTCGCCGATCGCATCCATCGAACGCTGCAGTCGGCGCTTTTTAGCGCCCGGCCGCCCCATCAGGTCGTCGAGCAGGGATACCGGATGCATCCGCACCAGCGTCACCCCGGCGGGGTCGACCGCGCCCTTTTGCAGCACCATGTTGATGCTGCCGTCGATCTTGTTGCGATAGGATTTGAGCCGCCAGTCACCGCCGTAGTCCGATTCGAACGGCTCGTCGGACACGCATTCGACCAGCCGGTCGTTGCGGTGGCGATAGGCGATCAGGTCGGCGATCGTGCCGATCTTCAGCCCGTGCCGCCGCGCGAAGGGCACCAGGTCGTCGAGCCGCGCCATCGACCCGTCGTCGTTCATAATCTCGCAGATCACCCCCGACGGGTTGAGCCCGGCGAGCCGCGCGATATCGACCGACGCCTCGGTGTGGCCGGCGCGGACGAGCACCCCGCCGTCGCGCGCGATCAGCGGAAAGACATGGCCGGGGGTGACGATATCGTCGCGGCCCTTGGAGGCGTCGATCGCGACCGACACGGTGCGCGCGCGGTCGGCGGCCGAAATGCCCGTGGTGACGCCTTCGCGCGCCTCGACCGAGGTGGTGAAGGCGGTTTCGTGGCGGGTGCCGTTCTGGCGGCTCATCAGTTCGAGCCCGAGCTGGTCGATGCGCGCCTTGGTCAGCGTCAGGCAGATCAGCCCGCGGCCGTGGGTCGCCATGAAATTGACCGCGTCAGGGGTCGCCATCTGGGCGGGGATGACCAGGTCGCCCTCATTCTCGCGGTCTTCATCGTCGACCAGGATGAACATGCGACCGTTGCGCGCCTCGGCGATAATCTCTTCGGGAGTCGCCATCGGCGACAGGTCGCTGCCATGCGCGAGCCAGTGTTCCAGCTTGCGCAACGTGTCGGCGGTGGGGTTCCACCCCGGCGAGTCGAGGTCGCGCAGGCTGTTGGCGTGAAGACCGGCGGCGCGTGCGAGTCCCGACCGGGACATGGCGCCGTCATCGACGATGGCGCGGAGGCGCTCGATGAGTTGTGTGGACATGTCGCACCAAAATCACATCACGGTGTGATTGTCAATATCGAGATCACATTACGCCAGGGTGCGATACCGTCACTTGGGTCCGAACACCGCGCCCGTGTCGCGCAGCGGCTTGTCGGCCTTGACGTCGAGCAGCGCCAGCAACTGCCCGCTGCGGTCGTCGCGCTGGGCATAGGCGCGCGCCGACATGCCTGCGATATGGTCGGCCTTGTCGGGATTGGCGCCGCTGCGCACCAGCAGCCGCACCATCGCGGCATTTTTCGCCTGCACCGCCAGGATCAGCGCGGTTTCGCCGCGGCGGTTGGTCTGGTCGACCGGCGCCTTATACTTCAGCAACTCGTCGGCGGCCTCGGTGAAATTGATCAGCGCGGCGTGCATCAGCGGCGTCATGCCCTGCTTGTCGCCGATCGACGGGTCGGCGTCCTTGTCGAGCATGAAGCGCACCCACACCGCATCGCGGCGCTTGGTGACGATGATCAGCGCGGTTTCGCCGGTGTCGGGATGCCGGGCGTTGATCAGCGTCGGGTCGTCCTTGAGCGCATCGGTCGCCTTGGCCCCGTCGCGCCCGTCGACCGCCTGCAGAAAGGCAAAGCTGCCGCGGAACTGCGCCTGTACGGCGGGCACCACCGCCAGCGCGACGACGGTGGCGGCCAGCGAAAGCGAGGCGAGACGAAAAGCGGCACGACGAAACATGTGGCGGGACCCTGTGGACGGATCGCCATCCGCCCGTTTGGACAGGCGATGACGACAAAGGTTGATTTTCGGCGCCTAGCCCAGCAAGGCTGGCGCCATGATGAATAGCATGAATATGGGCGAAAAGCTGCT
The DNA here is from genome assembly GCF_050725615.1 of Sphingopyxis sp. Classification (GTDB taxonomy): domain Bacteria; phylum Pseudomonadota; class Alphaproteobacteria; order Sphingomonadales; family Sphingomonadaceae; genus Sphingopyxis. The sequence continues at coordinate 1,349 of NZ_JBOHHU010000031.1, read as the reverse complement.
TCGCGCAAGTCTGCTCCTGTGCGCGAGCGCGATGCTGGCCGGCTGCGGCGGTCCGGCGGGCCCGGCCCCCGATGCGCGGCCCCCGCTCGAAGGCGCGCGGATCGGCGGCCCCTTCACCCTCACCGACCAGGATGGCAAGACGGTCCGCGACAGCGATTTCGCGGGCCAATATCGCCTCGTCTATTTCGGTTATAGCTTCTGTCCCGACATCTGCCCCGTCGATATCCAGAAACTGATGCTCGGGCTTGCGCAATTCGAAAAGACCGACCCGGCGCGCGGCGCGAATATCGTGCCGATGTTCATCACCATCGACCCGGCGCGCGACACCCCGGCGGCGCTGAAGCCGTTTGTGGCGCGCTACCATCCGCGCCTGCTCGGCCTGACCGGCACCCCCGACCAGATCGCGGCGGCCGCCAAGGCCTATGTGGTGTCGTATAACAAGGTCGAGGGGTCGGCGCCCGATCGCTATCTGATGGCGCACACCCAGCTCGCCTTCCTGATGGACCCAGCGGGCAAGCCGTTGGCCTTGCTGCCGCTCGACGATCCCTCGACCGAAGCTGACGAGGGTGTCCCCGACAAGGTCGTCGCCGACCTTGCGAAATGGGTGAAGTGACCGCGCCGCGCCATTTCTGGGAAGCCCCGCTGGCCAGCCTCGACGCCGGTGAATGGGAGGCCTTGTGCGACGGCTGCGGCAAATGCTGCCTGCACAAGATCGAGGATGAAGATACCGGCCGCATCTATCCGACCAATGTCGCGTGCCGGCTGCTCGACCTGAAAACCGCGCGCTGCGGCGACTATAAACACCGCCGGCGCCATGTCCCCGACTGCCTGACGCTGACCAAGGGCAAGCTCGACACGATCGAGTGGCTGCCGCAAACTTGCGCCTATCGCTTGCGCGCCGAGGACCGGCCGCTTCCCGACTGGCATTATCTCGTCAGCGGCGACCGCGATGCCGTCCACCGTGCAGGCCAGTCGATCGTCGGCTGGACCGTCGGCGAACAGGTGGCGGGTCCGCTGGAAAATCATCTTGTCGAACGTGTTGTTTAAATTCGCCGCGCCGCCGACGACCGAAGCGCCGTTGATTTTCGTCGGCGATGACGCCTGGCCGGTGCGCCTTGTCCACCACGCCCGCTCGCGCCGCTATCGCCTCGTTTTCGATGCCGCGCGCGCCGAACTGCGCCTCACCCTGCCGCGCCGCGGCAGCGCCGCCAAGGCGCTGCGCTGGGCGAGCGAACAGCAGGATTGGCTGGTCGAACAGGTCGGCAAGGCCGTGGTGCCGGTCGATATCGGTCCCGGGTCGACCGTGCCTTTGTTCGGAATCGACCGCCAGGTCGAATGGAACCCTGCCC
>NZ_JBOHHU010000030.1:0-44676 GCF_050725615.1 Sphingopyxis sp. | reverse complement strand
CCCTAGTCGCAGCGGGGTGGGCAGACCGCAACGCTGCTGGCCCACCCCCAACCCCTCCCGCCTGCGGGAGGGGAGAGCCACGTCCGCCCCCACCCCCAAAACCACCAAACAAAAAGCCCCGCCGGATCGCTCCGGCGGGGCTCTTTTTTACCCGCAGGCGATGGTCGTTAGACCGCGCCGTGCGCCAGCGCCGCGAGGAGCAGGATCGCCACGATATTGGTGATCTTGATCATCGGGTTGACCGCCGGCCCCGCGGTGTCCTTGTACGGATCGCCGACGGTGTCGCCGGTCACCGCAGCCTTATGGGCTTCGCTGCCCTTGCCGCCATGGTTGCCGTCCTCGATATATTTCTTGGCATTGTCCCATGCGCCGCCGCCCGAGGTCATCGAGATGGCGACGAACAGCCCGCCGACGATCACGCCGAGCAGGAGCGCACCGAGTGCCTCGAGCGCCTCGGCCGGACCCGCGACCGTACGGATCACGAAATACACCACGATCGGCGCCAGCACCGGCAACAGCGACGGGATGATCATTTCCTTGATCGCCGCCTTGGTCACCAGGTCGACCGTCCGCGCATAGTCGGGCTTCGACTCATAGGTCATAATGCCCGGGTTCGCCTTGAACTGGTCGCGGACGTCCTTGACCACTTCGCCCGCCGCGCGGCCGACCGCCGTCATGCCCATCGCGCCGAACAGATACGGCAGCAAGGCGCCGAGCAGCAGCCCGACGATGACATAGGGCGACGACAGCGAGAAGGTCAGCGGTTCCGAAATGCCAAGCTTCGCCGAATATTCGGTGATGTCGGCGGTATAGGTGCCGAACAGCACCAATGCCGCGAGACCCGCCGAACCGATGGCATAGCCCTTGGTCACCGCCTTGGTGGTGTTGCCCACGGCGTCGAGCAGGTCGGTCTTTTCACGCACGCTGTCGTCGAGGCCCGCCATTTCGGCGATGCCGCCGGCGTTATCGGTCACCGGACCATAAGCGTCGAGCGCGACGACCATGCCGGCCAGCGCCAGCATCGCGGTGGCGCCAAAGGCGATGCCGATGATGCCCGCGATCTGATAGGCGATGATAATGCCCGCGCAGATGACGAGCGTCGGCAGCGCGGTCGATTCCAGGCTGATCGCCAGACCCTGGATGACGTTGGTGCCATGGCCCGTTTCCGACGCCTTGGCGATCGACCGCACCGGGCGGTAATTGGTGCCGGTGTAATATTCGGTGATCCAGATGATCAGCCCGGTGATGATCAGGCCGAGCAGCGAGCAATAGAAGAGGTCGGTGCCGTTGAACGCCTTGCCGTTCACTTCGGCGATGACGCTCTGCATGTCGCCGCCGAGGGCAAAACGGGTCGAGAACCAGATCGCCGGGATCGACAGGATCGCAGTGACCAGGAAGCCCTTGTACATCGCGCCCATCACATTCTTCGACGAACCGAGACGCACGAAATAGGTCCCGATGATCGAGGTGATGATGCACACGCCGCCCATCAGCAGCGGCAGGCTCATCATCGGCAGCAACAGGTCGCCCGTGCCTTTCAGCAACAGCGCGATCAGCACCATGGTGGCGCCGACGGTGACGACATAGGTTTCGAAAAGGTCGGCGGCCATGCCGGCGCAGTCGCCGACATTGTCGCCGACGTTATCGGCGATCACGGCGGGGTTGCGCGGATCATCCTCGGGGATTCCGGCCTCGACCTTGCCGACCAGGTCAGCGCCGACGTCGGCGGCCTTGGTGAAGATACCGCCGCCGAGACGCGCGAAGATCGAGATCAGCGAGGCGCCGAAGGCGAGCGCGACGAGCGCGTCGACGACGGTGCGATCCTCACCGCCGACGGTGTAACCGCCGGGGCCGATCAGATACCAGAAGAAGACCGAGATCGCGAGCAGCGCGAGGCCCGCCACCAGCATGCCGGTGATCGCGCCGGCGCGGAACGCCATGGTCAAGCCGGCCTGCAGCCCGGTCTGCGCGGCGGCCGCGGTGCGGACGTTGGCCTTGACCGAAATGTTCATGCCGACGAAGCCTGCGACGCCCGACAGCACCGCGCCGATCACGAAGCCGGTCGCCGAAATCGGGCCGAGGAAGACCCCGACCAGCACGGCGACGACGACGCCGACGATGGCGATGGTGCGATATTGGCGGCCCAGATAGGCCTTGGCGCCTTCCTGGATGGCGGCGGCGATTTCCTGCATCTTGTCGTTACCGGCCGAGGCGCCGAGCACCTGTCGGGAGGTAACGAAGCCATAGAGCACGGCGATCAAGCCGCACGCTATCGCGATCATAACCGGATTCATGCGTGGATATTCCTTCCCCTAGAACGGGGCGGACCCAGGTTAGCAATCGAGCACGTCCGACTTATTGACTGCCGGTTCGCCCTCTCCCCTGATGCGACCGCCCCAAATTTGGACGCCGCGTTATGGGAAGAAAGAAAGGTCGGCGCAACCCCGCTTATCGGGCAATTTTCGGTCGGTTTTGGCTCAGTGCATGAAACCGAGACGCGGCGGAAGCGCAATGCGCTGGGCGCGGTGGGTCAGCTGGATTCCTTCGCCGACGCCGGCATGGCCGATCGGCGTCACCGCGATATTCAGCCCCGCCGATATCTCGCGGATCGCCGCCGCCGCGCCCGGATCGGCGGCGAACAGCAGCTGATAATCATCCCCCGCCGCCGTCGCCGCGAGTCTTGTGTCGAGCACGTCGGGCCGCACCGCGAGCAGCGCCGCCGACAGCGGGATCGATTCGAGCATGATGCCGATCTCGCACCCGCTCGCCGCCGCCATGCGCTGCGCGTCGATCAGCAGTCCGTCCGATACATCCATCATCGCATGGACATGCGGCACCAGCGCCTGGCCAAAGGTCAGTTGCGGTTGCGGGCGGCGATAGGCCGACAGGCATGTCTCATTCGCCTCGACCTGCCCCAACCGCATCGCCAGGCCCAGCCCCGCATTGCCGATCGTCCCCGTGACCCAGATCTGGTCGCCGGGCTTCGCGCCGCTCCGCGCAGGCGCGCCGCCCTCGGGCGCGCGGCCGATCGCGGTCAGCCCGAAACTGCGCGGCGCCCCTGCGGGCACGCGCACCGTATCACCGCCGAGCAGGATGATATTGAACCGGCGCAGCGCGGTATCGAGCCCTTCGACAAAGGCCGCATTCCACGCCTCGTCGCCGAGGCTGTAGCCGACGAGCACCCCGATCGGCACCGCGCCCTTGGCGGCGAGGTCGGACAGATTCACCGCGACGAGTTTCCACGCGACGTCCTGCGGCGTGTCGTCGGGCAGGAAGTGGATGCCCTCGACGATCATGTCGTGCGTCAGCACCAGATCGCCGAGCACCGCCGCATCGTCGGCCAGCGCACGCGCCGCGGGATCGGTGGCGATGGCACGCAGGCGGGCGATGAAATCGGCTTCGGACATGCGCATCCCTCTCGCCCGAAACAATGTGCCCTAATTCCGTTCGTGTCGAGCGAAGTCGAAACACGAACGGGTTCTAGGTGGCTTGGCGCACATCCTTGCCGATCGCATCGAGCAGCCCATTGGCGAACCCCGCCTCGCGCGTATCGAAAAACGCCTTGGCGACATCGACATATTCGCTGACCACCGCGCCGACCGGCACGTCGCCGCGCGCCATCAGTTCATAGGCGCCGGCGCGCAGGATCGCTTTCATCGTGCGGTCGAGCCGTTCCATCGACCAACCGCTCGCCAGCCGCGCGACGATCGCCGCGTCGATTTCATCGGCGCGGGCGAGCGCGCCCTTCACGATATCGTCGAAGAAGGCGGTGTCGGCCTCGGCATATTCGGCGTCTTCGATCGTCGCGCCGATGCGGTGCTGATGGAATTCGTGGATCAGCCGGGTGACCGGCGTGCCTTCCATCTCATGCTGGTACAGCGCCTGCACGGCGGCGAGCCGGGCGGCGGAGCGGGATTGGGCGCGTTTGTTCATGGTCTATGTCAATCTGTTCTGGACGCTGAGCGCATGCGCCGGCAGCCCTTCGGCGCCCGCGAGCGCAACGGCAGCGGGGCCAATAGCAGCCAACGCCGATTCGTCCAGTGCGAGGAAGCTGGTGCGCTTCATGAAATCGCTGACCGACAGCCCGCTCGAAAAGCGCGCGCGGCGTCCGGTCGGCAGGACATGGTTCGGCCCCGCGACATAATCGCCGATCGCTTCGGGGGTATGGCGGCCGAGGAAGACCGACCCCGCATGGCGCACGGTCGCAAACAGCGCATCGGCGACATCGGCATCGACCGCGAGCTCGAGATGCTCGGGCGCCAGCCGGTCGCACAGCGGGATCGCATCGACCAGCGTCGGCACGATAATCACCGCGCCGTTCGCGTCCCAGCTTTCGCCCATCGTCGCGGCGGTCGTCAGCGTCGGGATGACCTCCGCGACCGCCGCCGCCACCGCATCGCCGAACAGGGCATCGTCGGTGAACAGGATCGACTGGCTCGTCGGGTCATGCTCGGCCTGGCTCAGGAGATCGGCGGCGATGACATGCGGCGCATTGCGATTGTCGGCGACGACGACGATCTCGCTCGGGCCGGCGACCATGTCGATGCCGACCACCCCATAGACCTGCCTTTTCGCCTCGGCGACCCAGGCATTACCCGGCCCCGTTACGACGTCGACCGGCGCAATCTTCGCGGTGCCATAGGCCAGCGCCGCGACGGCCTGCGCGCCGCCGACGCGCCAGATTTCATCGACCCCGCCGATATGCGCCGCCGCCATCACCACCGGATTGACCTCGCCGTCCGGCGTCGGGGTCATCATCACGATGCGTTCAACACCGGCGACCTTCGCGGGGATGATGTTCATCAGCACCGACGAGGGATAGGCCGCGCGTCCTCCCGGAACATAGACCCCCGCCGCGTCGACCGCATTCCAGCGCGCGCCGAGACGCGCCCCGGCCGCGTCACGATAATCGCGATCTTCGGGCAATTGCGCGGCGTGATAGGCACGGATGCGTTCGGCCGCGAGATCGAGCGCACCGCGCAATTCGGGCGCCAGCGCCGCATAGGCCGCTGCGCATTCTTCCTTCGAAATGCTCCACCCGCTGGCGTCGAGATCGAAGCGGTCGAACTTCGCGGTATAATCGGCGAGCGCCGCGTCGCCCTCGGCCTTCACCCGCGCGATGATCGCCGCGACATCGGCCGACACATCGGCGTCGCTCTCGCGCCGGTCGTCGACCAGCGCGGCAAAATCGTCGGCAAAGCCGGGCGCGGAGGCATCAAGCCGCCGCATCGCCAACCGCCTGACGGAAGCGCTCGACCAGCGCCGGCACCTCGGCCGAACGCAGCTTGAACGCCGCGCGGTTGACGATCAGCCGCGCCGACACCTCGCTGATGATCGTCTGTTCGGCGAGCGCGTTTTCGACCAGCGTCCGCCCGGTCGACACCAGGTCGACGATATGCGACGCGAGCCCCAGCTTCGGCGCAATCTCCATCGCACCGTTGAGCTTGATGCATTCGGCCTGGATGCCCTGCGCCTCGAACCAGCGGCGCGTCGTGCCCGGATATTTGGTCGCGACGCGAATATGGCTCGACCCCAGCCCCGGCGGCGCGCTGCCGGCGGGACCCGCGAGCGACAGGCGGCAATGGCCGATGCCAAGGTCCACCGGCGCGTAAAGCTCCGAATAGTCGAACTCGTCGATCACGTCTGACCCGACGATGCCGAGCTGCGCCGCACCATGCGCGACAAAGGTCGCGACGTCGAAGGCGCGCACCCGGATCAGCGAGATATGCGGCTGGTTGGTCGCAAACACCAAAGCGCGGCTCTTCGGATCGAAGAAATCGGCCGCGGGTTCGATGCCGACTGCGGCAAGCAGCGGCAGCGCCTCGTCGAGGATGCGTCCCTTGGGGATGGCAAAGATGATCGGTTCGGGCATAAGCGCGCCAGCCCATAAGCGGCGACGGGAGAAAGGGCAATGAGCGAGCGTATGCAGCCGATGGACCTCAGCGATACCGGCGCCGAAGCGGTGCGCGGGGCTTTCGCCAACCAGGTCCTTTATTGCCGCGCCAACGACGCGCCGGTGACCGCCCGCGTCGTCGCGGCGCTGGCGACCCTGCTCGACGCCCCGGCGACGGCGTTTGCGAAGCGGATCGCCGGCTGGCCGGGCCCACCGCTCGCCGATGCCCTGCCCTTGCGCGCCGCCGGCGGGCTCCACGCGCTGCACCTCGCGGGCGCCGCGCACGAACTTGCCCCCATCTATGCCGATGCCGACGGGATCAACGACGCCGCGGTCGTCGCCGGGGTCGTCCGGCGGCACGAGGCGGCGCTGCTGCCCTGGCTCGACGGCCCGCCGCAGACCAACGAGGCCGGACGCTCGTCGAGCTTCATCGCCGCGATGCTCTGGCTCGCCGACCAAGGCCTGCCGCCGCATTTCCAGTGCCTCGAAATCGGGTCGAGCGCGGGGATCAACCTGATGCTCGCGCGCTATCATTATGACCTCGCCGGGGTCCAGGTCGGGCCGCAGCCCGGCGTCATGGCCTTCACCCCCGAATGGCGCGGCGTCCATCCGCCGCAGCACAAGATCGAAATCGCCAGCACGAAAGGCTGCGACGTCGCGCCGGTCGACCTCACCGACCCCGCGCAGGCGCTGCGGCTCAAGGCCTATATCTGGCCCGAACATCGCGTGCGCTTCGACCGCATGGCCGCGGCGAGCGGCGCCGCGAGCGAACAAAAGCCCGATATCGTCCACCAGACCGCCGCCGATTTTGTCGAGGCCGAACTCGCGAAACCGCAGGCGGCGGGCACGACGCGGGTGCTGATGCATTCGATCGTCTGGCAATATGTTCCCGCCGACCAGCAGGCGCGCGTCACCGCCGCGATGGCGGCGGCGGGCGCGCGCGCGACGCCCGAGTACCCGCTCGCCTGGATCGCCCTCGAAGCGAACCGGACGGTGCATCATCACGAACTGGTGGTGCGCTTTTGGCCCGGCGGCGGCGAACCCAAAATGCTCGGCCGCGCCCACGCCCATGGCGCGTGGATCGAGTGGATGGCTGGCTGACGGCTATCGGCCGGTTGCGGACATTGGCTCAAGGGCGGAACGTGAGAGGCGCCGAACCGCCGAGGCCGCGCGCCCCTGAGCCGAGGCGCTGAGCGGCAAATGGCAGTGAGATTTATTTCGCACAAAGACACAAAGGCACGAAGATGTCGTGCTTGCCGCGAAGCGGCTTCATTCCTTTCACGCTGCGGCGGAACGCGGCGGTGATGAAATATCGGCCTTGCGGCCGTGAACCAGCCTCTTCGTGCCTTTGTGTCTTTGTGCGAAACAAAAATCCCGACCCATCGGCTTTGGACGAAGCTCTCTGAGCGAGCCACTTCTCTGTCTATGAGGAGTCCGCTTTCCACCCCAAAACCGCCATCCTATCAGCCGCCGTTCAAAGCCGCGCCTCCAGCCGCGCCAGCATCGCCTGCACCGGCGTCGCCGCAACCGGCGCATCCCATCCGGCCTCGATCGCCGCGATGCGTTCGAACAGCCGCTCGCTCGCGGCGATGATCCGGCGCACGGGCGAATCGAACTGGATGCACAGCGCCCAGTCGGCGGCGACAGGTTCGCCGATCCGCGCCGCGCTGTCGCCCGGTCCGGCGCCGGAGTCGCCCGCGATCATCGCGCGGCGGTGGAGCAGCCAGGCGATGATGTGCATCAGCCGCGTCGTCGTCTTGAGCGATTCGCAGGCAAGGCCGATCTGGAGCAGGCTGTCGCGAGCGCCCCCGATGCCGACCACGCCCAGGTCGCGGGCGGCGGCAAAGGCGGTATGCGCCTCGTCGGCGAGCACCATCGCCTCGACATAGAGATTTTCGACCTGGGCGCGCTGCACCGGCAGGTCGAACCTGGCCAAATCTGAAAGCCCCGTCGTCATGCCATAGCAGATGCCATGACGACCCGCGTCGTAGCAACGATGCTAACCATCATTTCGGTATCCCGCGCCGTCCCGTTTTGAGTCGGCGCGGTTTCGCGCTCAGGCGATGATGTCGGGGATCAGTTGATCCTCGCACCAGGCGATCTCGTCGCGCAGACGCAGCTTTTTCTTTTTGAGTCGAGCCAGTTGCAACTGGTCGGGCACCACCGTCACGCCGAGCGCCACGATCGCGGCATCGAGATCGCGATGCTCGATACGCAGGAGTTCGAGGCGCTGGCTGATGTCTTCGGGGTTCACGCCCCGCCTCCTGCCAGAATCACAATTGGTCCGCAACGGGGACCGGCTGGGCGAATCGCCGCGTTAACCGCTCCACAATCGCTGCGATCCATGTTTTACTCCCCCTGCCAACCGAGTCGAAAAAGAAGGAGACTGGCCGATGAACATGTCGCACCTTTCCGCCCTGAAGTCCCGCCACGCGGACCTCGATGCGAAAATTGCGAATGAAGAACGGCGACCGGCCCCCGATGTGGCCCTGCTGGCGCAGATGAAAAAGCAGAAACTGAAAATCAAGGAAGAGCTGTTCGCGAACGGCTGACGATCAAGACGGGGCCCGAGGGTCCTGCAAGTCAGGCCGCTGATCGCCCGCTGCTCCTTCCCAAAGCGGAACGGGTCAGCGCGGACGGATCGGCGGCCGCCCCTTGTTCAGGCGCAGCCCGGCCAGCGTCGGCGGAACTTCTTCCTTTTGCGGTGCGACGTCGCGGCGGACCGCCTGTGGGTTGATCGCGCGGTCGAACGCGATCCCGAATTTCTTCTCGCCCGTCCATACGATGCGCCCGGGTACCGCGCCGACGTTGCGCAGTTCGACCTCGACCGTCGCGCCCTGCACGACCGACACCGGACTTTCGGCGAGCATCCCGCCCGCCGACAGGTTGCGCACCCGAACCGTCACCGGCGCCGGGCGGCCGTCGATCGTCACATCGGCCTGCATGAACAGGCTGTCGCGATCGGCGCCGCGCGACAGCGCCGCCACCTCTTCGTCCACCGATGTTGGCACGCGCGATTCCATTGCGACCCGTTCTCCGCGTTAAATATCAGGATCGCGAATCTAGGGTGCAGCCATTGCCGAAACGTAAATGCCGCGAAGCCGTCCCGCTCTGGAGCAAGTTTTGCGGTGTGGGATCAGTCTTCGCGCGAAATGCGTTCGTTGCGTTCGTGGCGCTCCTGCGCCTCGAGCGTCATCGTCGCGATCGGGCGCGCCTGCAGCCGGGCGAGCGAAATCGGTTCGCCGGTGACCGCGCAATAGCCATATTCGCCCTCGTCGAGCCGGCGGATCGCGGCGTCGATCTTGGCGATCAGCTTGCGCTGGCGATCGCGGGTTCTCAGTTCGATCGCCCAGTCGGTTTCGCTCGACGCGCGGTCGGCCAGGTCGGGCTCGCGCAGCGGGCCATCCTGCAGATGTGCCAGCGTCGATTCGGATTCGGACAGGATCGATTTTTTCCACGCCGTCAAAAGGCCGCGGAAATAATCCTGCTGCCGCTCGTTCATAAACGCTTCGTCGTCGCTGGGGATGTAATCCGAATCGAGGTTGGATTTGGCTTCGCGGAGCGCGTCGGCACCAATGTCGGCGGTCTGTGTCGGCATGACGGGCTCTAACGTCCTTTCGTCTCGCGAACCGCCGGGCGTGGCGGACCGGGGGAGTGGGCGCGCCTATAACCAGCCGTTGGATGCGATACAAGCGCCGAAGCGGCGGATAGAGTTCGCCGCGTGAAGCGGGGCTGAACCACAGGCCTCGGCGGGGTGATTCTCCTCCGCTCGCGAGGTGGGTGTGAAGACGCCTTTTGGGCACCCGGATTAACCAACGGCAGGGAATCGCTCCCATTTCCGTTCCGTTTTGGGACAGTGGTCCCGACGGGTGTTGATTCCCTCCTCCTTTTCCCGCTGTCGGACAGGCAAACGCGGTTAACACAATTGCGGCGTTCACAAAGCTTTGGCCTTTTAGCCATAGCAAGAGGTGCAAGCGGGTGCCGGGGTGTGGCGCCTTCCCACCAGCAACGGGAAAAGAGAGAGAAACCTATGTCTGTCCGAATGGCCCTCGCCAAGCTTTGCGCCTGCACCTGCGGCGGTGCGATCATCGGGACCGGCGCGATGCAGATCAGCGACGTGCCGGCGGCCGCGCATGTGCAGAAAGCGAAGCCCTGCTCGCCCTGCACCCGGAAGCCCGTCGTGCGCAAACGCCATGCGGCCAAGCGGCCGGTCAAGCGCATCCGCCGCGTCGTCACGACGAAGCGCATCATTCGCACCGCGACGCCGCAGACCCAAGTCGTCACCCAGACGATCCCCCTGCCCCCGATCCCCTATGCCCCCTTCCCGCAGCGCGGTGGTTGGGAAGGCGGCGGTGGCGGCGGCGGCGTCACCGTGGTCGGCGGCGGCTTTGGCGGCGGGTTCGGCGGCGGCTTCTTCGGCGGCTTCTTTGGCGGCAGCAGCGGCGGCGGCAGCAGCGGCAGCATCGTCGTCACCTCGACGACCACCGGCGGCCTCAGCACCACGTCGAGCAGCACCTCAGGCGGCGTGTCGACCTCGACCGGCGGCGTCAGCACCTCGACCTCGACCGGCGGTGTGTCGACCTCGACCGGCAGCGTCTCGACCTCGAGCGGCGTATCGACCTCGACGGGCAGCGTCAGCACCTCGACCGGCGGCGTGTCGACCTCGACCGGCGGCGTCTCGACCTCGTCGGGCAATGTCAGCACCTCTTCGGGTAACGTCAGCACCTCGTCGGGCAATGTCTCGACCTCCTCGTCGAGCAGCAGTTCGTCGTCGAGTTCCTCCTCTTCCTCCTCGTCGTCGAGCTCCTCGTCGTCGGGCGGCGGCAGTTCGTCCAAGGGCGGCAGCTCGCACGGCGGCTCCTCCTACGGCGGCGGCAGCTCGTCGAAGGGCGGTTCGTCGCATGGCAGCTCGGGTTGGGGCGGTTCGTCGCACGGCAGCTCGGGCGGCTCGAACGGCAGCTCGGGCAGTTCGGGTGGCAGCAGCAGCTCGTCCTCGGGCGGCAGCAGCAGTTCCTCGTCGTCCAGCTCTTCGTCGTCCTCATCGTCGAGCAGCAGCTCTTCGGGCGGATCGTCGGGCGCGACCTCGTCGGGCGCGACCTCGTCGGGCGCGACCGGTGGCAGCAGCAGCTTCGGTTCGACCGGCAGCACCAGTTCCTCTTCGTCGAGCAGCAGCAGCTCGTCGAGCTCGTCCTCGTCGTCGAGCTCGGGCGGCAGCACCAGCAGCGGTGGTTCGTCGGGCACCCCGACCCCCGTTCCGGCGCCGCCGATGCTCCTGCTCTTCGGCGCCGCCGCCGCCGCGCTCGTCGCGCGCCGCCGCGCCGCGAACGGCAACGGCCAGGAACAGGACGCCGCATGAATCCACTGGAGGTCGGGGGCCTCTCCCGACCACCAATTCAGGGCCACCCCCAAAGGGTGGCCCTTTTTCTATGCGCCGCCAAAATAGCTTGCCATCCGGGAAACTATCCCCCATAGTTCGCCATATGGTGAACCAACAAACGCCCCTCGACACCGTCTTCCACGCGCTCGCCGATCCGACCCGGCGCGCGGTGATCGGCCGCCTGCTGCACGGCGCAGCGCCGGTGAAGGCGCTGGCTGGCCCCTTCACGATGGGCCTGCCCGCCTTTCTGAAGCATCTCGCGGTGCTCGAGGGGGCGGGGCTGATCCGCTCCGAAAAGCGCGGCCGCGTGCGCACCTGTCACATCGACGCCGACCGTCTTGCCGGCGCCGAAAGCTGGCTCGCCGACCAACGCGCGATCTGGCAGGGCCGCGCCGACCGCCTCGCCGACCTCGTCGAATCGCAGCCCCCCGGGAAGGAATGATCATGCCCAGTCCGTCCGAGCTTTCGATCGCCCGCTTCATCGCCGCCCCGCCGGCGGCGGTGTGGGACGCGTGGAGCGACCCCGCCAAGCTCGCGCGCTGGTGGATCCCGTCGCCGATCGCGTGCGACGTGGTCAAGCTCGACCTCCGCCCCGGCGGCGGGTTCGAAACGCGGATGCGCGAGGGCGACGGCGCCTGGCAGCCGCATGTCGAAGCCTGTGTGCTCGAAGCGGTGCCGAACGAACGCCTCGTCTGGACCACCGTGCTTCGCGAAGGCTGGCAGCCCGTCGAACCCTGGCTCGCGCTCACCGCGATCCTGACCTTCGAGGCGCAGGACGGCGGCACGCTCTACACCTCGCGCGTCCTGCACCGCAGCCCCGAAGACAGCACGAAGCATGAAGCGATGGGCTTTCGGGAGGGGTGGGGCACCGTGCTGGGCCAGCTCGCGGCGCTGCTCGAGACGCCCGCGTAGGACAAGCTCGGGCTTGCGCCACGCGAAGGGCAACGCCATAGCGCGCCCATGCACGACATCCGCCTGATCCGGGACAACCCGCAAGCCTTCGACGCCGGCCTCGCGCGCCGCGGCATCGAGCCCCTGTCCGCCGAAATCCTGGCGATGGATGCGTCGCTGCGCGCGCTCCAGACCGGCATGCAGGCCGCGCTCGCGCGCCGCAACGAAGCATCGAAGCTGATCGGCCAGGCGATGGCGCAGGGCGACAAGGACAAAGCCGAGGCGCTGAAGGCCGAGGTCGCGGGCCTCAAGACCGCGCTGCCCGCGCAGGAAGAAGCCGAACGCGAGCAGCTCGCCGCGCTGCAGGACAGGCTCGCGGCGCTCCCCAACCTCCCCGCCGCCGACGTCCCCGAGGGTGAGGACGAGGACGGCAATGTCGAAATCTCCCGCTGGGGCACGCCGCGCAGCTTCGATTTCAAGCCGCAGGAACATGCCGACTTCGCCCCCGCGCTCGGCCTCGATTTCGAGACTGCGGCGAAGATGTCCGGCGCCCGCTTCGCCTTCCTGCGCGGCCAGATGGCGCGCCTCGAACGCGCGCTCGGCCAATATATGATCGACCGCCAGACGATCGAGCAGGGCTATACCGAATGCGCCACCCCGCTGATGGTCCGCGACGAGGCGGCATTCGGCACGACGCAGCTTCCCAAGTTCCGCGAGGATCTGTTCCAGACCACCGACGGCCGCTGGCTGATCTCGACCTCGGAAATGAGCCTGACCAATGCGGTGCGCGAAGAGATTCTGCCCGAGGCCGACCTCCCCGTCCGCATGACCGCCCTCACCCCCTGCTTCCGCTCGGAGGCGGGTTCGGCGGGGCGCGACACGCGCGGCTATATCCGCCAGCACCAGTTCTGGAAGGTCGAGCTCGTCTCGATCGTCCGCCCCGAGGATTCGGACGCCGAACTCGAACGCAAGACCCGCGCCGCCGAGCTGATCCTCGAAGGGCTCGGCCTGCCCTATCGCAAGATGCTGCTCTGCGCGGGCGACATGGGTTTCGCCGCACGCAAGACCTATGACCTCGAAGTCTGGCTGCCCGGGCAGCACAGCTATCGCGAGATTTCGAGCTGCTCGAACTGCGGCGATTTCCAGGCCCGGCGCATGAACACCCGCTTCCGCCGCGACGGCGTGAAGGGTAACGAGTTCGTCCATACGCTCAACGGCTCGGGCCTCGCGGTCGGCCGCACGCTGGTCGCGATCCTCGAAAATTACCAGCAGGCCGACGGCAGCGTCACAATTCCCGATGCGCTGCTGCCCTATATGAGCGGGATTACGAAGCTGGAACCGGCCACCTGAAAACCCGTCACCCTCTAACGAGACACGTGGCTCGTTAGACTTGACCCGGGGTCCCGCTCAGCGGCGTCGACCAGCGGGACCCCGGATCAAGCCCGGGGTGACGAAGAGAGAAAGAACAGAAACGTGCGCATCCTCCTCACCAACGACGACGGCTATCACGCCCCCGGCTTCGCGGTCCTCGAAGCGATCGCGCGCCAGCTCAGTGACGACATCTGGGTCTGCGCCCCCGCCGAGGAACAGTCGGGCGCCGGCCATTCGCTCACCCTCTCGCGCCCCGTGCGCGTCCGCCAGCATGCCGAGCGTCGCTGGTCGTGCACCGGCACCCCGACCGATTCGGTGATGATGGCGATCGGCAAGCTGATGCCCGAAAAGCCCGACCTGATCCTCTCGGGGGTCAACCGCGGCGCCAATCTCGGCGACGATGTGACCTATTCGGGCACCGTCTCCGCCGCGATCGAGGGCGCGCTCGCAGGCATCCGCTCGATCGCGCTGAGCCAGGTCTATGCCAAGGAAGGCATGGGCGACAGCGTCCCCTTCGGCGCCGCCGAAGCCTGGGGCGCGAAAGTGCTGCGCCCGCTGCTCACCATGGACATGGCGCCGCGCACGATGATCAACGTCAATTTCCCCGCGCTGCCCGCCGAAGAGGTGCGCGGCATCCGGGTGACGCGCCAGGGCTTCCACGACTATGGCCGCGGCTCGATCGTCGAGGGCACCGATCCGCGCGGCTATCGCTATTATTGGTTCGGGCTGCACGGCATCGAACATTCGCCGGGCCATGACAGCGACCTCGAAGCGATCGACGACAATTACATCGCGGTCACCCCGCTCCAGCTCGACCTCACCCACGACGCATCGCTGGCGGCGTTGCGGGCGGCTTACGGCTAATATCGCGTCGAGGGTGCAAGCCACCCTCAAATCCCGTTCGTGTCGAGCGAAGTCGAGACACGCCGAAGTCGTGCGCTTGCTATGGGTGTCTCGACTTCGCTCGACACGAACGGAACCGATGGGCATTGGCATTTAGGCCATGACCCGCCTCTACCGCCTCGACGCCCCCGCCGCCGACATCGCGGCGCATTTCGGTGCGCAGGCGGGCAAGGACCCATGGGCCGGCGGCTATGCCGCCCCCGGCCGCCCCGCCCCGATCGTCACCCGCGATGCGAAATCGCGTATGCGCCGTATCGGACCGATGTTCTGGGGCGTCCCCCCGCCGCCGCGCGGCACCGACCCGATCACCAGCGTGCGCAACCTCGACAGCCCCTTCTGGATCGGCACGCTGCGCCACACCGAATTTCGCTGCCTGATCCCCGCGACCAGCTTTGCCTTATGGTCGGGGGCCGAAGGCGCGCGGCGTCAGCACTGGTTCGCAGTCGCCGACCAGCCGATCTTCGCCATCGCGGGCATTGTCCGCTTCGCCGACGAAGTCCCGACCTTCGCGATGCTGACGACCGACCCCAACCGGCTGGTCGCGCACCATCACAGCGGCGCGATGCCGCTGATCCTGCCCGCCGAAGCGCAGGAACGCTGGCTGACCGCCGACTGGAAGGACGCGCGCGGATTGGTCGTGCCCTTTCCGGGTCAGGCGATGACGGTGTCGGACGCGCCGCCGGTCTGAAGAGGCTCGCGGCCTGGCAGCGGCCGCTTTCGGGCGGAAGCGGGCATTCCTTCTGCGTCACCCCGGACCTGATCCGGGGTTCCGCTCCGCAACGTCGGCGAGATAGATTTCACGCAAAGGCGCAAAGGCACAAAGAGGCTGGCCCGCGGCCGCAAGGTCGCCTTTCCATCATCGGTGCATCATGCGGCAGCGTTAAGGGAGGAAGCCGCTTCGCGGCCAGCGCTACTTCTTCGTGCCTTTGCGCCTTTGCGTGAAACAAATAGCCGGACCTGTCGACACGGCACTGGCAGCGCGTCAGCAAGCGACCGGTTGCGGACGAAATCGATTATGGGCAACGTGTGGAGATGAATACATTCTCGCTCTCGTTTGAAGTCGATGATTATGGTGAATCGCGACTGGTTACGGCCCTCGACACGGGCGATTTCAAAGGCACCTGCTCTTATTGGTGCCCGCCAAGCGAGTTTGACAATCTGCTAACGGCCTTGGAGACTTATCCCATCACAGCGGCCAATCCTATTGATGAGCGCTGGTACGATGGATGCGTTTCATTGCGTATCGAGCCGATCAACTCGGTTGGCGCGCTATCAGTGCAGGTTGCGTTGCAGGATTTCGGTAGCGATTGGAACAAGTGCCAGTCGCAGTTCCACGCGACCTACGGCGATCTCGATCGCTTTCGCGAGCAACTCGAAGCAGTCGTTACGAGCGGTTCAGGGGAAGCTGTCCTGTCCGCAACATAACGTCTGCTTCCCACCCCGAACCCGTCATGCTCGGGAACCCTTCTCCACCCCACCCTCCCCGTCGCAACCTCAACGCTGGTCAATCCGCCAAGGCTTTGGCAAAGAAGGATCATGGGGGACCGCCGTCGCATTTTTTCGATCCTGTTGCTGTCGGCGCCGCTCGCCGCCTGCATTCCCGCATCAGCGCCGCCGCCAAGGGCCGCTCCGCCGATCACGGCGGCGCCACCGCCGCCGACCGCATCGAACAACAGCCTCGCCTATGACGATGTCTCAGGCGGCGACAGCAAACCGACCTGGGTCCTGCAACCCGTCGCGACCAACGCCCGCGAGGTGCCCGCAAGCCTGTATACCGTCCGCCCCGGCGACACGCTGCGCGCGATCGGCGAGATGACCCACGCCGGCTCCGAAGCCATCGCGATGGAGAACGACCTCGCCGCCCCCTACACGCTCGTGCCGGGCCAGCGGCTGCGCATCCCCGCCGGCCTCTATCACCGTGTCGCGACGGGCGAGACCGGCATCGGCATCGCGCACGCCTATGGCGCCGACTGGGGCGAGATCGTCACGATCAACGCGCTCGCCGAACCCTATATCTTGCGCGTCGGCCAGCGGCTGCGCCTGCCCGCGAACGCCCGCCCGCTGACGCCCAAACAGGTCGACGTTGCGACCCGCGCCGCCGCCTTCAGTCTCGACATCGACGATATCGCGACCGGCAGCCAGCCCGCGCTCGCCGCGAACAAGGCGCCCGCCGCCGCATCGGCCGCGCCGCGCAAACCGGTCACCGCCGCCATCGCCACGCCGGCCGCCTTCACTGGGCGTTTCGTCTGGCCGCTGCCGGGCAAGGTCATCGCCAAATTCGGCCCGCTCGCGCCGGGCAAGGTCAGCGACGGCATCAATATCGCGGCGGCGGCGGGCACCCCGATCCACGCGACCGCCAACGGCGTGGTCTCCTATGCCGGTGACCAGATCGCGGTCTATGGCGGGCTGATCCTGATCGATCATGGCGGCGGCTGGGTCAGCGCCTATGGCCATGCCCAGCAGATCGACGTCCGGCGCGGTCAGGCGGTGAAGGCGGGCGACATCATCGGTCTCGCCGGCGCCAGCGGGCAGGTCCAGACCCCGCAGCTCCATTTCCAGCTGCGCAAGAACCGCATTCCGGTCGACCCGCTCAAGCAATTGCCGCCGCGATGAGCCAGCGCCGGTCCGAAAAACTCAGGCTTCAGCATCGTTTCCAGCCGCTGAAGCGCGCCAGCAAATGGCCGATCTGGGCCGACGTCATCGCGCGGCTCGGCGTCGCCTTCTTTCTGGTCGGCATCGTCGTGCTCGTCCACTGGATCGACCGCGCCGGGCTGAAGGACAGCCACGACGGCCATATCAGCTTCCTCGACGTCGTCTATTTCACCATGATTTCGGTGACCACCACTGGCTTCGGCGACATCGCCCCGGTGTCCGACCGCTCGCGGCTGATCGAGGCGGTGATCGTCACCCCGATCCGCATCGCGGTGCTCTTCATCTTCGTCGGAACCGCCTATAATTTCGTCCTCAAACGCACATGGGAAAAATGGCGCATGGCCCGCATCCAGGCAAAGCTCACCGATCACATCGTCGTCCTGGGCTTCGGCGTCAGCGGCAGCGAGGCGGTCAAGGAACTGATCGCGCGCGGCACCGACCCCGGCTGCATCGTCGTCATCGACCAGTCGCCGTCGCGGATCGCCGAGGCCGAGGCGGCGGGCTGCAACGTGCTGCAGGGCGACGCCTCGAACGACGACACGCTGGTCGACGTCCATATCGCGCGCGCGCAGGCGGTGCTGGTCTCGGCCGGACGCGACGACACCTCGATCCTGATGGTCCTCACCGTCCGCCACCTGTCGCCGAAAGTGCCGATCAGCGTCGTGATCCGCGCGCAGGACAATGAACTACTCGCCCGCCAGGCCGGCGCGAACAATGTCATCAACCCGGTCAGTTTCACCGGCCTGTTGCTCGCCGGATCGGCGCAGGGTGCGCATGTCGCCGACTATATGGCCGATCTCGCCAGCATCGGCGGCCGCGTCCAATTGCGCGAACGCACGGTCAGCGCCGAGGAAATCGGCCGCAGCATCGACCAGCTCGCCAGCGGCGGACGCGGGCTGCGCATCTATCGCGGCGGCAAGCCCTATGGCTTCTGGGAAACCGAGACCCAGCGCCTCGAGGCGGGCGACATGGTCGTCGAGGTCATCCGCTGCGAGGAATGCGAAGCGAGCGTCGCCGGGGGCTAGAGCCTATCCTGCAGGGATTGAGGCGATCAGGCGCGCCAGTACAGCCAGCCCGCCCACAGCCAGCCGATGATCAGCAAGAGGCCGCCGATCGGGGTCACCGCCCCCAGCCATTTGGGCGCGCCCAGCGCCATCGCGTAGAGCGTCACCGCAAAGATCGCTCCGCCCGCCAGCAGCAGGATCGCCGGCCCCCGCGCAAAGCCCATGATCGCGAGCGCGGCGACCGCATGGACCAGCTGGTACATCCCGCCGGTGCGCAGCCACTCGGCCTCCTGCTGGCCCGCCGCGCCATGCGCGCCAAAGGCGCCCGCCGCGACCGCCATCGCCGCCGAAATCGCCGCAAACGCGCCTATCGCCATATCGAAACCCCTCGCCTTATCCGCTTGCAATGCCATGCCGATACGCCAAGCTATAGGTCGATGACAGGGAGAAGGCGATGCCCCGCGACATACCGCTTCCGACGGGGTTGAAGCCGCCCGGCCGCCGGGCCCAGCTCGGCGAACTCGCCCTGCCCTTCGACATGCTGCGCTTCGGCCTGTCAGGCTGGCGGCTCATCGGCGCGCCGCGCGGCGACGGACGCCCGGTGGTGCTGCTATGGCGCGAGCGAATTGTCGATGCGGCCGCTCGAGGCCTATCTGCGCCATCTCGGCTATCGGGTCCGCGACTGGGGCATGGGCCGCAATCAGGGCCGCGTCGCCGCCGACGTCGAACGCTTCGCGGCGCAAGCCGGGGAGTGGGCAAAAACCGACGGCGCTCCGCTCACCCTGATCGGCTGGAGCCTCGGCGGCGTCATCGCCCGCGAAACCGCGCGCACCTATCCGCATCTGGTGCGCGAGATCATCACCATGGGCACCCCGATCATCGGCGGCCCTAAATATACCGCGCTCGCCCGGCGCTTCGCCGGGCGCGATTTCGACGCGATCGAGCGCGAGATTCACGCGCGCAACCTCAAGGGCCTCATCCAGCCGCTCACCGTCCTTTATTCCGACCGCGACGGCATCGTCGGCCCCGATATCGCGGTCGACATCTACAACCCGCAGGCGCGCAATATCAAAGTCGACGGCACCCATCTCGGCCTCGGCATCAATCCCGGGGTATGGCGGATCATTGCCGATACGCTGGCGGGCGTGACAAACCCGCAAAAATAGACTAGGGGCGCCGCCAATCATGGCAACCAAAACCCTCCCCTCCCAGCCGAAAGTCGGCATGGTCTCGCTCGGCTGTCCGAAAGCGCTCGTCGACAGCGAACGGATTCTGACCAAGCTGCGCGCCGACGGCTATGGCCTGTCGCCCGATTATGCCGGCGCCGACGTCGTGCTCGTCAACACCTGCGGCTTCCTCGACTCCGCCAAGGAAGAAAGCCTCGAGGCGATCGGCGAAGCGATGGCCGAAAATGGCCGCGTCATCGTCACCGGCTGCATGGGCAATGAGGCCGAGGTGATCCGCGCCCGCTTCCCGAAGGTGCTGGCCGTCACCGGCGCGCACCAATATGAGCAAGTCGTTGATGCGGTTCACGAAGCCGCGCCGCCGACGCAGGGGCCCTTCGTCGACCTGGTGCCCGAGGGCGGCCTCAAACTGACCCCCCGGCACTATAGTTACCTCAAGATCTCCGAAGGCTGCAACCACAGCTGCTCCTTCTGCATCATCCCCGATTTGCGCGGAAAACTGGTCTCGCGGCGCGTCGATGCGGTGTTGCGCGAGGCCGAAAAGCTCGTCGCGGCGGGGACGAAGGAATTGCTGGTCATCAGCCAGGACACCTCGGCCTATGGTGTTGATATAAAACATGAAAGCCGTATGTGGCACGGCACCGAAGTGCGCGCCCACATGACCGACCTTGCGCGGCACCTTAGCCAACTTCGAACCCCCGCCGGCAACACCCCCTGGGTCCGCCTCCACTATGTCTACCCTTATCCGCATGTCGACGCTGTCATCCCGCTGATGGCCGAGGGCTTGCTCACGCCCTATCTCGACATCCCCTTCCAGCACGCAAGCCCGAGCGTCCTCAAGCGCATGAAGCGCCCCGCCAATGAAGCGAAGGTGCTCGAACGGCTGAAGAGCTGGCGCGCGATCGCCCCCGACATCGCGATCCGCTCGAGCTTCGTCGTCGGCTTCCCGGGCGAGACCGAAGCCGATTTCCAGTATCTCCTCGACTGGCTCGACGAAGCCCAGCTCGACCGCGTCGGCGCCTTCCGCTTCGAACCCGTCGCGGGGGCGCAGGCGAACGCGCTCGACGACCAGGTTCCCGAAGAGGTCAAGGAAGAACGCTACCAGCGCATCATGGCCAAAACCGCCGCGATCAGCGCCGCCAAACTCGAAGCCAAGATCGGCCGCACCCTCCCTGTGATCATCGACGAAGTCGGCGAAGCTGACGAGGATGGCAGCGTCGGCGCGACCGGCCGCTCACAGGCCGACGCGCCCGAAATCGACGGCCATGTCTACCTCCGCGACGTCGCGGCGAGCCTCAAGACCGGCGACATCGTCGATGTCGCCATCGAGGACGCCGACGAGCATGATTTGTTCGGGGTGGTTGCCTAACCGCCCGATTGCGGCGCCGCTGCGTCCTGTTGCGCAAGCCAACGCTTGCCCGCTGGGGTTATCAGCGATGGCGGCAGATCGCGGCCAACCTCGTTGAATAGAGCAGCCACATCAGCGCGCTTCTTGAGCGGCAGGAACATGTCGTCGGCACCGGTTCTGCCGGCAAACGTCGTAAATTCCTGGCCTTGCAAATTGCGCAACATGTCGGTGCGCAGATCGGGGTCGCGCAACGCCTCGATCACGATCTCCGCCGCCCGGTCGCTGCGACCGGCACATTGCAGAGCCTGTATTGCCGACGCCGGATCATCTGCGCGGTTTTCATCAATTTTTGTCAGCAACGGCTGAAGCTCCTCGTTGCGGCCAAGTTCCGCCAGAGCGCAAGCCCGATCGACGGCGATGATTTGCCGCACATAAGGACTGCCAAATTGATTCGCCACGAACGCCGCGCGCTCTGATGCCTCCAGCGTCTTTTCCCATTCGCCCATCCGCGCAAGGCGCCCGCTACGATTGGCGACGAAATTGACCAGCCAGCCATTTTTCTCGCGATCAAACGGGACCGCCGCCATCGCATCGAACAAGGCGCTGGCCTCTGCCTCGCGCCCCACCCCGTCAAGGGCGTTAGCGCGTGCGTCCAGGGCCCAAAAATGAAACTCCTCCAGCGTCGCCAATGTCTCGGGCGCTGCGAAGCTCTCGGTCAGGGTCAGCACTTCCTCATAATGCCCGGCCTCGTTGAGCGCCGTCACAAGACCCGAAAGCTTCTCGCTACTCTTCGGTTCGCGTCGCAGTTCCGATCGGGCCTTTTCAATATTGGCGTCAAAAGCCGTCGACATGTTCGGCCCTGCCGCGCGTTCAAGGTCAGGCCAGAACGCGGCATAACGTCGGTCCGTCAGCAGGCGAAAGTACCAGTAAGGTTCGGTCATGCTGCCAAGAAACGGCCGCGCAGCGGCGATATTGCCAGCCTCGACCTCGCGGCGGAACAGCGTTTCGTTGATATAGTCTTTGTCGCGCTCAGCCAGCGTGCGATAGGCGGGCGTTTTGAGAAAGCGGCGATTCAGGGACAACGCCAGGTCATGGCGATCCGCAGCCGCCAACTTTCCGTCGAGCCAACGGATATTGTTGAAACTGTCTGAAAGGCCGCCCGCATTGGCGGGCTGTCCGGCTGCGGCGATCAGCCGGTCGGCGGCGTCGTCATATTGCTTGGCCTCCAGCGCAATCATTACCGCAGCGATCGGAGCCACCACGGGTCCGTTCACCTTTTCGTTTTGCAGGAGCAGCGGATAGGCATCGCCGTACCGCTTTTCGTCGACCGCGCATTGCAGGTCGAACCTCAGCTTGAACGGGCCATAGCTGGGATCGAACGACTTGCGTCGCACCACCTCTGCAAGCATCGGCATCATGTCACGGCAGGCACTTGGGTCCTTCGCGACATAGGCCTCTTTCAGGCGTTGTAGCAGTTGATCGTTTGTCAGGTCCGACAGGTTGGTGGCCACGGCATTCTCCGGCAGCGAGTGCTGCGCCAGCACGGGAGCCGCCAACGAAAAAGCAAGCCATCCTGCCAACTGAAAAGGAAAAAACCGACGCATCATCATATGCTCCCGCCAAACGGCCCCGACCGCGAACGCCGCCGGACGACCTTGTAACGACAAGAAGCGACCCAGCGCAACGATGGCCGCGCGAACGCCTCGCTGGCCCCATCAGCCAGTCGCACAGGATCATCATTATACGAATATTCAGACGCGAGCTTTGCTGAGCCCGATCCTGGGCTATGTCGGGCATGGATCGCATCGGGGGCATGGTAAGCGCGTAGTCCAACGGCCTCTATTTGCCGGTGCAGATCGCCAGCATCGACTATCGCCCGGCGCGCTGAGGTCAGAACAGCCGCGTGATGCCGTAAAAGGCCGCTGCGACCAGCGCGCTCGCGGGGATGGTGATGAACCATGCCGCGACGACATTGCCCGCCACGCCCCAGCGCACCGCGCTGGCACGGCGCGCGACGCCGGCGCCGATGATGCTGCCGGTGATCGTGTGCGTCGTCGATACCGGGATGCCGAGCAGGCTGGCGGTGAACACCATGATCGATCCGCCGGTCGATGCCGCGAAGCCCTGATGGTGCGACAATTTGGTGATGCGGCCACCCATCGTCTCGATGATCTTCCACCCGCCTGACAGCGTGCCAAGCGCGATCGCGATATAGCAGCTGAACGCCACCCAATGCGGGACATGGAACTCGCCGCCGAGATAGCCGGTCGAATAGAGGAGGACGGTGATGATCCCCATCGTCTTTTGCGCATCGTTCAGCCCATGGCTGATCGAATAGGCGGCCGACGAAACAAGATGGAGACGGCGGAAGGTGGTTTCGGCGAATTTGGCGGTCGCCCGGCGCAGCGCCCAGCTGCTGACGAGCATCACCAGCATCGCGAGCAGCATTCCGAGCAGCGGCGACAGGAAGATCGCGATCACGGTCTTGTTGAGCCCGGTCCATTCGATGCCCTCGAAGCCCGCATGGGCGACGCCCGCGCCGACGATGCCGCCGACGAGGGCGTGGCTCGACGACGACGGTATGCCCTTGAGCCAGGTCACGACATTCCAGAACATCGCCCCGACCAGCGCGCCGAACACGACGGCGGGGGTCACCAGGTCCTTGTCGATGATCCCCTTGCCGATCGTTTCGGCGACCTTGTGCAATTCGGGAAAGACGACCGACAGAAAATAGGCGGCGAAGTTGAAAAAGGCGGCGAACAGCACCGCATGCACCGGCTTGAGCAACCGCGTCGCGACGACGGTCGCGATGCTGTTCGCCGCGTCGTGCAGCCCGTTGAGGAAGTCGAACGCCAGCGCCAGGAGGACGAGGCCGACGAGCAAGGGAAATGCGAGTTCGTGCATGGCGCTTGCCCCCGCTCAGGCGTGGTCGATGACCAGACCGTCGATCTCGTTCGCGACATCCTCGAAGCGGTCGACGACCCGTTCGAGATGGCTGAACAATTCGCGCCGGATGATGAACTGGATCGTGTTGCTCTCACCATGTTCCTGGAACAGGCGCTTGAGCCCGGCGGCGTGGATTTCGTCGGCATGGCCCTCCATCCGCACCAACCGTTCGGTCAGTTCGTGCAGGCGCGGGCCGTTGGCGCCGATCTGGCGCAACAGCGGCAGCGCCTCGGCGGTCAGCCGCGCCGCATCGACGATGATCCCCGCGATGTCGCGCATTTCGGGCTCGAACTCGGTGACATCGTACAGGTCGACCGCCCCCGCCGTCTTCTGCATCTCGTCGATCGCGTCGTCCATCGACGCGATCAGGTCGGTGATCGCGCTGCGGTCGAACGGGGTCAGGAAGGTGCGGCGCACCGTTTGCAGCACTTCGCGGGTGATCGCGTCGGCGTCATGTTCACGCTCAACGATTTCCTGGATATGATCGGCCATGCCCGGCCCGCCCTGCAACAGGCGGGACAGGGCGTTGGCCCCGGCCACCAGCGTCGCCGCGTGGCTTTCGAACAATTCGAAAAAATTGCCCTGTCGCGGCAGCAAGCGCTGAAACCATGCGAACATCCAACTCACCCCTGTCTTTTCAGCAACATTCTGCACCATGCCGCTCGGCCGCGCCGCCGCCCGAAAGCCGCTGTCGCCGAACGAGCGGATCAGCGCCTGCAAATCGGGCTCCTCGACCGCGGCGGCGGCGGCGTGGAACGGAAACCACTGGCGATCGCGTTCGCCCTCTTCCTTCCATTCGGAAAGCTCGTTGGTGACCGCCAGCGGGAAGACTTCCACGTCCAGCAGCACCGACGCACCATTGGCGCGGCGCTTGCGATATTGATAGCTGCCGATCGCGGTCGGACACACCGCACCGATCACACCCGCCTCTTCTTCCGCCTCGATCGCGGCGGCGGCATGACGCGACATGCCGGTCAGCGGATTGCCCTTTGGAATCACCCAGCGCTTCGTCTCGCGCGAGGTGATCAACAGCACTTCGGTCGGCCCATCCTGCGTCGGCCCGCCAAACCGATAGGGAAGGACGGCGATCTGGCGCATGTCGGTCGGATCCTTTCCCTCTTAGCGGCGCGGCGGCCGCATATTGCAAACTGGTGTCGCCCCTATGACAATATTGTGACAGCGACAAGGACGCTTAGCCTCCCCCCCGGCGCACCCCCGTCTAATCCATTGCAAAATGCAACGCGGTGCGTAAGCTGCACCCTAACGATAAATGGGAGACGATATCATGGCAGGAACCGCGACCATGGAACGCACGGACGGCGCCGCGGCTGCACCGGTTGATCAGGATGTGCTGATCGTCGGCGCGGGCATTTCGGGCATCGGCATGGCCGCGCATCTCCAGAAATACAGCCCCGGCCGCAGCTTCACGCTCGTCGAGCGCCGCGCCGATCTGGGCGGCACCTGGGACCTGTTTCGTTATCCCGGCATCCGTTCGGACAGCGACATGCACACTTTGGGCTTCGTTTTCGAGCCGTGGAAGCATGAAAAGTCGATCGCCGACGGCCCTGCGATTCTCGATTACCTCAACCAGATCGTCGATGAACGCGGTATTCGCGAGCGTATCCGTTTCAACCGAAAGGTCGTCGGGGCCGACTGGGACAGCGCAACCGCGCGCTGGACCGCGACGCTGGAAGACGAAAATGGCGCGACCTCGACCACGACCGCGCGCTGGCTCTACCTTGGCGCCGGCTATTATGATTATGACTCGCCCTTCGATGCGAACTTCACCGGACGCGACGATTTCCAGGGCCAGATCATCCACCCGCAATTCTGGCCGAAGGACCTCGACTACACCGGCAAGAAGGTCGTGGTGGTCGGATCGGGAGCGACCGCCGTGACGATCGTTCCAGCGATGACCGATCCGAAGAACGGTCCGGGCGCCGCACATGTGACCATGCTGCAGCGCACCCCGACCTGGTTCGCGATCCGTCCCGCCAAGGACGGTTTCGCCAATTTCCTGCGTAAAATCCTGCCCGAGGAAATGGCCTACCGGATCACGCGCTTCAAAAATGTGAAGATGCAGGACATCGTCTTCCAGAAAGCCCGCAACAAGCCCGAAAAAGTCCGCGACTTCCTGACCAAGCAGGTCAAGAAGACCCTCGGCGACCGCTATGACGCCGAAGCCTTCACCCCGCCCTATAATCCGTGGGAACAACGGCTGTGCCTCGTCCCCGACGCCGACTTCTTCGAGGCGATCAAGCGCGACAAGGCGTCGGTCGTCACCGATCATATCGAACGCTTCGACGCGACCGGCATCCAACTGAAATCGGGCAAGCATCTCGACGCCGACATCATCGTCACCGCGACGGGGCTCAGCCTGGCGGTCGCGGGCAAGATCCCGGTCCGCGTCGACGGCGACCTCGTCGATTGGAGCGAGCATTTCTATTACAAGGCGTGCATGTTCTCGAACGTCCCGAACTTCTCGGCGGTGTTCGGCTATCTCAATGCCAGCTGGACGCTGCGCGCCGATATCGTCGCCGAATATGTCTGCCGCGTGCTCAATCATATGGACGCGACCGGCACCACCGTCGCGACCCCGGCGCTCGCCGACCCGGCGAGCCTGACGGAAGAGAATATCTTCGACTTCTCGTCGGGCTATATCCAGCGCTCGCTGCATATCATGCCGAAGAATGCCGATGCGCTGCCCTGGCGGCTCAACCAAAATTATATCCAGGACCGCGTCGACATGCGGAGCGGCGCGATCGAGGACGGCGTCCTCAGCTTTGGCAACGCCCGCGCGGCGAGCGCTGCCAAGAACGAAGCGCCGGCACTCGAAGCCGCAGAGTAGTTAGGGCAAATCGGGACCGGCGGTACGCTTTTTGGCGCGGTGCCGCCGGACCAGCCAGAAGACCAGCCCGCCGATCGCGAGCAAAAGCAGCGGCAGGACGATACGCATCGTCTTGGCCCCCGCCTCATATTGGTCGATGAAGACGAGCGCCTCGGGCCGGGTCTTGCTGCCCAGCACATTCCATTCGGCGATCTGCAGCGGAGCGTCATTCTCGGCATAAAAACGTAGCGATACGGTCGTCCATTTGCCCTTGGCCTCGCCGACAACGACCACTTCTTCCTGCCGCTGGGACAGCCCGTTGGTGGCGTTGGTCTTCCAGTTATAGGAGGCAAGCTGCCAGGTCGCGGGACCCTCGGGGCATTCGCGCGGTAATAGTGGCGCCGCCTCCACAGCCGAGTTGGCGATCTCGGGATGGAGCAGGCTCACCGTGCTCGCGGGATCGCTGCAGAAACGCTGAGCAATCGCGATGATTTCTTTCTGCCGTTCGGATGAGACCAGCTTGTCGAGCGTGGCCTGAAAACTACACCCCGCCAAAAGGATGACCAGACACCCGGTCAGCGCCTTCGCCATTGCGCGCATATTCCCCTCCCCATCAATGACCCGCAGCCATGATGCGGCAACGGCGCGTCGAAATCCAGCCTGTTGACAACATCGACCCGTGGACGGACAACTTATCTAACTTCATGCACGTCGCGCTATTGGTGCCAGTTTGGTTGCAATAGCGTAGTATATTATACTGCAAGATATTTACTTCAAATTGCTCCTATATTATTCTCTCTGCTTCCCGGGGGGAGAAAATCATGGGCGCGATCTTCAAAAGCAAGGTCTGGCAAGGCATAAAACTTGTCGCCCTGGCGGTCAGCGTGCCGACCCTGCTCTCCTCGTGCAAAGATGGCGGCTATGGCGGCAAGGACGAGGTTGCTGCGGCCAGTTGCCCCGAAGGCTTCGGCTGGGCCGAGGGGCTCCAGGCCTATTTGAGCCCGACCGCGACGATGCCGACCGCGATGAGCACAAGCGCGGACGATTGCCTGTTCAACCAATGGTCGTGGGAAGCCTTTGTCTGGGCGAACGCGCCGATCGACGGCAAGCCGCGCTTTCTGGGCTGGCAGGTTCCCGACGACCTGATCGCCGATCCGGACGCCGCGCCGCGAACCACGCTATTGCGGCTCGATGCGCATATGAAGCCAGTCCACCCCGGCCTTGGTTCGAGCAATCAGGACAATGCGATCGTCGAGGCCGACGGCAGCATGTTGATCGGCCAAAACGGCTATCCTGTCTATGCCTCGATCCACATGACGCCCAATTATTTCGCGGTCACCAAGCGCAACCTGATCGCGACCGGCGCCTATGAGAGCAATCCCAACCAGGATGATTATTTCTCCCTCGGCGACGCGATCGTGAAGGCGACCTGGTATCGGCTCGCCGACGGCGAGACCGCGCCGGCGGGGACTTATACCACGCAGGCTGAAGTGCCGGTGCTGCAAAACAACTGTAACGGCGCGAATTGCGCGGTCGTGCCCTCGGGCAAATATGAGGTCGTCACCGTCGCGCTCGTCGGCATGCATGTCGTCGGCTATGTCGACAATCATCCCGAATTCCTGTGGGCGACGTTCGAGCATAAGCTGAATGCGCCGATGTTTGCCGACAACAGTTTCACTTTCGACGCCAATGCAAGCAATCCGGGCAATTTCACCTTTTACAAGGCCGGGACGCCCTATTCGCAACCGGCCTTGCTGGTCGAAACCAACACCAATCCGGCGACCGTGACCTTCGATGCAGCGACGGGAAAATTCGCGCCGGTCACGCAGATCGTCCAGATGAACCAGACCGGCGGCGACACCCAGCCGAACGGCCCGTCGAACATCGCCGCGATCAACGTCGCTTCGCAGAAGGCCGCCAGCAACTTCCCGAACAATTCGCCGCTGCAGAATTACAATCTGATCGGCACGGCGTGGTTCAAGCCCAACACCTATGTCACGACCGCCGCTGGCTGGCAGAATTTGAACCAGACCAACGCGGTCGGCGCGATCAGTCTGATGAACAGCACCGCAGAAACCTTCCTGCAAAGCGCCAAAGGGAAACAGGGCAATAACTGCTTCGAATGCCACAGCGCGACAAGCTTCTCCTATGCGGGCATCCAGCCAAAGGCGTTGCCGGTGCGCCGCATCGCGATCAGCCATCTGATCGCGGTCGGGTCGGCCTATGAAGTCCCGAACACCCTACCGGTGACATCCGGCGGCACCGCGCCCGCCAAGGCGGCGCCGAAGAAATAGAGCTGCACTGGGCCGCAGTCGCGTAACCCCGGGTCCGAAAACGGCCCGGGGTTATGTTTTGTGCGGCGATACCGCCGCCCCATCGACATGCTCGGGCCTGCCCCCGGACGCGCCCTTCCGCTTCGAAGAATTGCTTGGCGCTGAGCGCGGCGCCGGCGGCGCGTTGCCGGGCTTTGGACTTGGCGGGCATGATGCTCCCCGTTTTCACGCAGGCAGCTCCCTACCGCGCGGCGCGGAATTCGCTCGCGAACTCGGGCTTCACGACGCGGACCAGCGCCGCCGTCACCGGCACGTTGATCCGATAATCACCCTCGGCATAGGCGCCGATTTCATAGGGGGCGATGGCGATCGTCAGCCGGTCGAGATGGCGACCGTCGGACGAGCCGAGCCACACTGTCTGCGCCGACGCCGGCGGACATTTGGCGAAGACCGATTCGAGCGCGTCGGGTAATTCTTCGTCGGGCGGCTGGATGCCCTTTGCCGCCTTGGCGCGCTTGATCGCTGCACAATAGTCGGTACGGATGGCCGCGTCGAACGCCTTGCCGCTGGTGAACAGGTCGAGCGGTTTCAGCCGTACCGTCTTGTTGCGGTCCCAGATCAGTGTTTCGAAATTGGTCATGCCGTGCGCGCCACCGGTGTAGGTTTCGATCTCGCTCGACAGGCTGAGGAAGCGCGGCGTGTTGGTGACGCGTTGCCACGCCTGCAAATGGCTGTGCGGGCGGTAGGGAAAGCCCTCCTTCTGCGCGAGCGCCTGGTCGCGGCGCGATTCCGCGGTCAGCGCGTCGCGCTTGGTCGCACGATCCTGGTCGAGCCATTCGGCAAGCTTCGGGATTTCGGCGGCTTCCTTTGGGTAGCTGTACGCAAATTCCATCAGGTCGCTGCTTTCCTTGACGTTTGACGCCGCCGCATTCGCCACCTTCACATCGTCGTTCGCACCCGGTGGCGCCCCGAGAACAGTCGCGGCGGCAGCCTTTTCGGCCTGGGTCGGTTCGGGTTCGCCCGAACAGGCGGTGACGAGCAGGATCGCCGGAACGAGCGCGGCGGCGAAGCGATGGGAGATGAGGAGCGTCATGCCCCCATAACGCCGGGAATCGACAAAGTTTCCCCGGAGGCTTAGCAAAAGCGCATGACCGACTATTCCGACCTGATCCAGCCCGACAAGGGGCAGGACGCGCGCCCGATCCACCTCGTCGACAAACAAAGCTATGACGGCTGGCTAAAGGGCCGCAGCGCACGCGAGCGGGCGCATCTGGCCGCCGTGGGGTTCAAACCCGATGCCTTCGCCCATGCGATCCTGCCCGGCGACAATCCCGAAAAATGGGCGGTCGTCACTGCCGTTGCACAAGTCGACAGCCTGTCGGCCTGGTGCCTCGCCAAGCTGGGACAGACATTGCCCGAGGGCCGCTACCGGATCGAAGGCGGGCAGCCCGGCAAGGCCCTGTTCGGGTGGATGAGCGCGCAATATCGTTTCGACCGCTATCGTCCCAAGGCCGAGGCGCGCGGACCGCGCGTGCTGCTGACCAGCGATGTCGGCGCGATCGCCCCGATGGTCGCCGAAATGCGCGCGACTGCGCTGGTGCGCGATATGGTCAACACGCCGGCCGCCGACATGGGGCCCGCCGCGATCGAGAAGCAGGCCGAACGCATCGCCAAGGCGCATGGCGGCAAGATCGTCGTGACCAAGGGCGAGGCGCTGGAACAGGGCTATCCGATGATCCACGCCGTCGGACGCGCGGCGGCCAAACATCACGCGCCGCGGCTGATCGAGATCATGTGGGGCAAGGACAGCCATCCCAAGATCGCGCTGGTCGGCAAGGGCATCAGCTTCGACAGCGGCGGGCTCGACATCAAGCCCTCGTCGGGTATGCGGTTGATGAAGAAGGATATGGGCGGCGGCGCGCATGTGCTGGCGCTCGCCGAACTGGTGATGGCGAGCGGGCTGCCGGTGCGGCTGCACTGCCTGGTCGCGGCGGCGGAAAATGCGATTTCGGCCGATGCCTTTCGCCCCGGCGACGTGCTGACCAGCCGGCTCGGGCTGACGGTCGAGATCGGCAACACCGACGCCGAGGGGCGGCTGGTCCTCGGCGATGCGCTGGCCAAGGCGAGCGAGGACAAGCCCGAATTGATCGTCGATTTCGCGACGCTGACCGGCGCGGCGCGCGTCGCGCTCGGCCCGGACCTGCCGCCGCTGTTCGCCAATGACGATGCGCTGGCCGACGCGATGCTGGCGGGCGGCATCAATCGCGACGATCCCCTGTGGCGCATGCCGCTGTGGGACGATTATGCCGACTTGCTCGAAACCGACATCGCCGACCTCGGCAACGCCGGGTCATCGGCCTTTGCCGGGACGATCACCGCAGCGCTGTTTCTCAAACGTTTTGTCGGTGACGGCATCGCCTGGGCGCATGTCGATACCTTCGCCTGGCGCCCGTCGGCGAAGCATGGGCGGCCCAAGGGCGGAGCGGCGCTCGGGATGCGCGCGGCATGGGCGATGCTGCAGGCGCGATACGACCGACGGCGCAAGAGCGATGCTTCTTGATAAAGGCCATGCCGCTGGGCTAATGCGCCGCGATTAAGCGCCGGACGGCGGCTCCAATACAGTATCAGGACATCACGTGGCAGCAGAGGGCGAAAATTTGGCGGCGGGTCGCATCCGCATGGGGCGCCCCGGCGCGGTCGGCGCAGGCCGCGATCGTTTCGGCCTGAGCGGCACCTCGCAGAGCTATGATCCGCGCACCGTCGCGATCCGCCCCGACCTGGCCGATATCGCGGTCGCCGGCCAGCATTTCGCGCCGCATTATGCCGCACCGATGATGAGCAGCTGCGTGCTGCCGTCGGCGATCCTGCGCAGCGCGCCATCGCTCGATGCCGACCAGACGAGCGAGCTGCTGTTCGGTGAGGCCTTTGCCCTGCTCGACCTGACTGGCGGCTGGGCGTGGGGCTATTGCCTCGCCGATCACTATGTCGGCTATCTTGCCGCCGACGCGCTCGGCGCGCCGATCGCCCCGACGCACCGGGTGCGGGCGAGCGAAGCCTTGCTCCACAGCGCGCCCGACGCCGCAAGCGGCGGGTCGGCGGTGCTGCCGCGCGGTGCGCTGGTAATGGGCGAGCCCGAGGGCGAATGGCTCGCCACCGCGCACGGCTATCTGCCGCTCGCGGCGCTCGTCGAGGCCGATGCTGCCGAGAGCGATGCCGCAAGCGTCGCCGAAGAGATGATCGGCGCGCCTTATGTCTGGGGCGGCCGCACCGCAAACGGGATCGACTGTTCGGGGCTGGTGCAACTGGCCTGGGGCGCCGCCGGCGTGCAACTGCCGCGCGACAGCGACCTCCAGCTCGCCGCCCTCGACGCCGACAAGGACGTCGATCCGTCGACACTCCAGCGCGGCGACCTTGTCTTCTTCCCCGGCCATGTCGGGATCATGGCGGACGCCAGCAACATCATC
Organism: Sphingopyxis sp.; assembly: GCF_050725615.1. Lineage (GTDB taxonomy): Bacteria > Pseudomonadota > Alphaproteobacteria > Sphingomonadales > Sphingomonadaceae > Sphingopyxis. The sequence continues at coordinate 12,543 of NZ_JBOHHU010000030.1, read as the reverse complement.
CACGCGAGCCGACGATGGATGGCGGTGAAGGTGGAACCGCTGGCCGACGTGATCGCACGATCGGCCGCCAAAGGACAGGAGCCGCCGGTAAGCGGCTATAAAAGACTGAAATAGCACCATGACACAAACGGTATTCATCGACGGCGCGGCGGGAACGACGGGCCTCGAAATCGCCGAACGGCTCGCAGGACGGCCCGAGTTTTCGCTGCTGACGCTGAGCGAGGCGCACCGCAAGGACGCCGGGGCGCGGCGCGAAGCGCTGAACGACGCCGATTTCGTCATCCTCTGCCTGCCCGACGCGGCGGCGATCGAGGCGGTGGGCATGATCGCCAACGACCGCACGAAGGTGATCGACGCCTCGACCGCGCACCGCGTGGCGCCGGGCTGGACCTATGGCTTTCCCGAACTGAACGCCGGGCAGCGCGACGCGATCGCGGGCTCGGCGCGGGTCAGCAACCCCGGCTGCTACCCCACCGGCTTCCTCGCGCTCGTCGCGCCGCTGGTCGCGGCGGGCATCGTCGCGAAGGATGCGCGGCTGAGCGTCAACGCGGTGTCGGGCTATTCGGGCGGCGGCAAGGAATTGATCGCGCGCTTCGAGGCGGAGCCCGATATCGGTTTCCGCAGCTATGGCCTGGCGCTCGGCCACAAGCATGTGCCCGAGATGCAGGCGGGTTCGGGGCTGCTCCACGCCCCGGTCTTCGCGCCGGCGGTGGTGCCGGTCTATCGCGGCATGCTGGTCGAAGTGCCGCTGAGCTTCGACGCGCCCACTGCCGATGCGGCCCATGACGCGCTGGCGGCGCATTATGAGGGGTCGGCGCTGGTTGGCGTGCGCCGGGCGGGCGATGAGAGCGAATTGTTGCTGCGCAAGGGCGACGCCGCCACCGACGCGATGGAGCTGATGCTCTATGCGAGCGCCGACGGCACGCAGCTTCGTCTGGTCGCGCGGCTCGACAATCTGGGCAAGGGCGCAAGCGGCGCCTGCGTCCAGAACCTCAACATCATGGCGGGCTTGCCCGAGACGGCGGGACTGCGCCTCTAGGGCGTCAATGCACCGTGTCGAGGATATCCTCGACCGACAAATAGGTGATCAGCCGCTCGATCTGCCGCCAGCGGGCGAAGTGGATATGGTTGCCGAGCACGCGATATTGCTCGGCGCGCGCCGCCGCCGCATAGCCCGCCTCGTCGCCATGCCGGGCGATCAGCGCATGCGCGTCGTCCACCGCGGCGCGGTCGGAAAGAAATGGTGCTGGCAGTTGCATGGTGTCCCCGATCATGTCGCCGACCGCTCTACGCCCCCCGCCTCACCGCGCCGTTCCCAATAGTGCTGAACGGGCGGGTAAGGTTAATCGCCAGCGCGTTTCGGTTAACCATGCGTCGCCCACGTTTCGCCTCTTTGCCGCCGCGCCCGGCACGTGTAGACATGCTGCCATGCGCAAGATCCTGAAATATCTCCTCCTCGCCCTGCTGCTGGTCCTGATCGTCGGCGGCATCACCCTTTATGCCATGTCGCGCCCCGATGTGGCGCGCTTCTCGACCGCCGAACTCAGCGGCCGGGTGCCGGTGATGGCGCCGCAGGCGTCGCAGACCATCCCGACGATGAACGTGCCCGAGGCGACCAAATGGCCGGCCGGAGAGGCTCCGCGCGTCGCTGCCGGGCTGAGCGTTGCGCGCTTTGCCGAGGGGCTGGCGCATCCGCGCACGATGTTCGTCCTGCCCAACGGCGACGTGCTGGTCGCCGAAAGCGAGAGTCCGCCGCGCGACACGTCGGGCATCGAGGGCGCGGTGATGGGCCGGATGATGAGCAAGGCGGGCGCCGGCGGCAAGTCGGCGAACCGCATCAGCCTGCTCCGCGATGCCGACGGCGACGGCAAGGCCGAGGTCAAGACCGCCTATATCACCGGCCTCAACTCGCCCTATGGCATCGCGCTGGTCGGCAAGACGCTGTACGTCGCCAACACCGATGCGCTGCTCGCCTTCCCCTATGTCGAGGGCGAGACGGCGATGAGCGGCAAGCCGAGCAAGATCGCCGACCTGCCCGCCGCCGGCACCAACCGTCACTGGACCAAGAGCCTGGTCGCGGCGCCCAATGGCTGGCTCTATATCGGGGTCGGCGCCGACAGCAATATCGGCGAAAAGGGCGAGAATAACGAAGCGCGCCGCGCCCGCATCCTCGAGGTGCGGCCCGAGCAGAAATATGTCCGCACCTTTGCGGCGGGCATTCGCAACCCCGTCGGGTTGGGCTTCTATCCGGGCAGCAACCAGCTGTGGACCGTGGTCAACGAGCGCGACATGCTCGGCAGCGACCTGGTCCCCGACTATCTGGCCGAGATCGACGAAGGCGATTTTTATGGCTGGCCCTGGTATTATTGGGGCGGTTTCGTCGACCCGCGCGTCGCCCCCGACGCCGACGACCGCCGCCAATATGTCAAGCGCCCCGCCTATGCGCTCGGCGCGCATACCGCGCCGCTGGGCATGACCTTCACCCAGGGCCTCGACCTTGGCGAGCGCTGGGCGAACGGGGCTTTGATCGCCCGCCACGGGTCGTGGAACCGCGAACCGGTCGCGGGGTATGACGTGGTGTTCGTGAAATTCGGCGCCAACGGCAAGCCCGCCGACGCGCTGCCGATCACGCTGCTCGACCAGTTCCTGGCGAAAGACGGCAAGACGACGCGCGGCCGCCCGGCCGATGTGAAGGTTGCGAAGGACGGCAGCGCGCTGATCGCCGACGATACCGGCGGCGTGATCTGGCGGGTCGCGAAGGCGGGATAGGCAGACCCGACCTCGTCGATGCGCGAGCTGCCTTTCAGCGGCCGACGGCGGTCAGAATCCTTCCGGCATCCTGCAAGTCTTCGCCCATAGCGATGGCTTCGGCTCCGCAGCGCTTCATCTCTTCTGCCAGTTTCGGGCTGATCTGGGCATAGAGTTCCGGCGTCACGACATCGGCCATTTTCAGGGTGGCGTAGCGCCCCTTCAACTTGCCCACAAAATAGGTCAGCACGGTCGCCATGCCCGACTTGGCTTCCGCCGAGAGCGATTGTCCGGGCAATTCGCTGCCGATCGCGATGCTCACCGCGGCAATGCAATTGGTATCTGCCCGGTCTTGTTCCGAAAACCCGGCCGGCGGCGCTGCCGACGCCGCGCTCGAGAACAGCAGCGCGATACCAGCCGCCACGCCGAGCCCATATTGCCCGCGAACGGTCACACCCGCATCGGCATCAGCACATAAAGCGCCGGGCTCTTCTCGCTCTCGCGGATCAGGGTCGGGGCGTTGGCGTCGGCGAGGTGAAGCTCGACATTGTCGCCGTCGACCTGGCCGAGGATGTCGCTGAGGTAGCGGGCGTTGAAGCCGATCTCCATCGCCTCGCTGTCATAGGCGGCGGCGAGTTCTTCGGCGGCGGTGCCGTTTTCGGGGCTCGTCACCGACAGGGTGATGCGATCCTTGTCCAAACCGACCTTGACCGCACGGGTCTTTTCGCTGGCGATCGTCGACACGCGGTCGACGCCCTGGAACAGGCTTTTCGGATCAACCTTCAAGAGCTTGTCGTTCGCGGTCGGGATGACGCGGCTATAGTCGGGGAAGGTGCCGTCGATCAGTTTCGAGGTCAGCACGGCGTTGCCGAGCTGGAAACGGATCTTGGTCGCCGACAGGCTGATCTCGACATTGCCCTCGGCCTCGTCGAGCAGCTTGCGGATCTCGCCGACGCATTTGCGCGGAACGATCACGTCGGGCATCGCGCTGGCGCCGTCGGGGCGGGTCACCGTGTAGCGCGCGAGGCGGTGGCCGTCGGTCGCCGCGGCCTTGAGTACGGGACCCGTCGCATCCTCGGCGACATGCAGGAAGATGCCGTTGAGGTAATAACGCGTTTCTTCGGTCGAGATCGCGAAGCGCGTCTTGTCGATGATCTGGATCAGCTCGGCGACCGGCAGTTCGAAATTGGTCGGCAGCTCGCCCTCGGCGATCACCGGGAAGTCGTCGCGCGGCAGCGTCGGCAGGTTGAAGTTCGAGCGGCCGGCCTTGACCTGCATCTTGCCCTCGGCGGCGGCGAGGCTGACCTCGGTACCCTCGGGCAGCTTGCGGGCGATTTCGAACAAAGTATGCGCCGACACGGTGGTCGTGCCGGGGGTTTCGACCTTCGCGGCGATCGTCTCAACGACCTGGAGGTCGAGATCGGTCGCCATCAGCTTGAGCTGGCCCGAGGCGTCGGCTTCGATCAGCACGTTCGACAGGATGGGGATGGTGTTACGCCGCTCGACCACCGACTGGACATGGCCAAGGCTCTTCAACAGTACCGCGCGTTCGATCGTCGCTTTCATTGTTATTCCGCCATCCTGTATGCTCGTGCGGGAGAAGTCCCTCAGGGACGGGTACCATGGGCGCCGCAGCACCCCGATTCCCTGCCCCCATAAAATGTCTTCCTTCCTTAACGCGCCTATGGCGGCGTGCAAGCCATGCTTGCAATGCGACGGCATTCGCGCAAACGAGGCGCGATGCGCCGTGCCCTGCCCTTTTTCCTCCTGCTCGCCGGCTTGCCCGCCATGGCGCTTGCCGCGCCGCGCACCGCGCTCGGCGTCTTCGACGGCTGGGGCGCGTTTCGCGACCCAGCAACGCCGCGTTGCTATGCGATCGCCGCCCCCGCCGCGACGATCGGCACGCCGCAGGTCAAAGCCTATGCCAGCGTCGGTTACTGGCCCAAATCGCGCATTCGCGGCCAATTCTACGTCCGCCTGTCGAAAGCGCGGCGCGCCGGCGGCGAATTGCGGCTGACGATCGGCAGCCGCCGTTTCATCCTGACCGGCAATGGCGCGCACGGCTGGGCGAGCGACGCGCGAATGGACGCGGCGATCATCGCCGCGATGCGATCGGCGCCGAGCATGAGCGTCGAGAGCGTGAGCGGCAGCGGCGGATCGATCGCCGACACCTATCGGCTGCGCGGCGCGGCGACGGCGATCGATGCGGCGGCGCTGGGCTGCGCGAGTTTGGGGTGAGGCAATGAAGACGATCGGCCTGATCGGCGGGATGAGCTGGGAAAGCTCGGCGCATTATTACCGCCTGATCAACGAGGGGGTGAAGGCGCGGCTCGGCGGCCTGCATTCAGCGCGCGTGCTGATGCTGTCGCTCGATTTCGCGCCGATCGCCGGGCTGCAGGCGAGCGGCGACTGGGACGTGCTCGACACGCAGATGGCCGATGCCGCCAAATCGCTGACGGCGGGCGGCGCCGAGATGCTGCTGATCTGCGCCAACACGATGCACCTGTGCGCCGATGCGGTCGAGGCGGCGACGCCGGTGCCGCTGCTCCATATCGCCGACCCCGCCATCGCCGCGATCCGGGCGGCGGGATATCGGCGCGTCGGGCTGCTCGGCACCGCCTTCACGATGGAGAAGCCCTTCTACACCGGACGCATGGCCGCCGCCGGGATCGCGGCGATCGTCCCCGGCGATGCCGACCGCGCGACCGTTCACCGCATCATTTATGACGAACTGGTCCAGGGCGTGATCCGCGACGAATCGCGCGCCGAATATCGCCGCATCATCGCGGCGCTGATCGCCGACGGCGCCGAGGCGATCGTGCTCGGCTGCACCGAGATCATGCTGCTGGTCGATGCGAGCGACAGCACGGTGCCGCTGTTCGACACGCTGGCGCTGCATGTCGAAGCGGCGGTGGAGGCGGCGCTGGCGTGAAGCGGGGCGCTCAAGAAACGGTGTAATTCCGCCGAACTTCACACTGGAATCACGGTTGGCGATACTACCGTGAGCAGCCGTCACCTCGGGCTTGATCCGGGGCCTGCCTTCCTTCGATCCGGCGATCCCAGAAGAAAAAGGCGAGTCCCGGGTCAAGCCCGGGATGACGCGATGGGGCGGGCAACCCGGAAGGCAAGGAAAACTGCGCAACTTCACGCTGAAATCGCATCGCAGCTCCCGCAGATGCCCCCTTAAAGCGACAAAAGATACGGATGCACGCGACGAAATTGTCGCCTTTGTCGCTTTACGCGGTGAGGAGATCCCGGGCTGACAATTGACCGTCGAGCGGCATTCGAAACATGGCTTTGGGTCCATCTATCAGCTTGGAGCATGACGATCTTTTTTAGGAAAGCGGTTTTTCGGCTACTCGCGCGCCAGCGCCGTCAATTCCTTCGCCAGAAAATCGAGCACCGTCCGCACCCGCGGCACATGGCGCAGCCGTTCGTGGGTCAGCAGCCACAGCCCCGTGGTGTCCTCGGTCTTGGGCGGGATGCAGCGGATGAGGTCGGGCTCGCGGTCGGCAAGGAAGGCGGGGAGGATGGTGAGCCCCATGCCCGAGCGCACCCCGGCGAGCAGGCCCGAGGCGCTGTCATATTGCATCACCACCGATTCCTCGAGCCCGTACTGGCGCAGCCACGCCTGATAGGGTTCCCAGACCCCGCCGCCGCCGCCGATGAAGGGGTGGGCGGCGAGTTGCTCGCGGCTGTGCGGGATGCCGTGGCGGTCGGCATAATCGCGGCTGCTGTATAGGGTCCACGGATTGTCGGCGATGCGGCGCCCGACGAGCCCCGCGCCGGTCGGCTGTTTGCTGCTGCGGATCGCGATGTCGGCGGCGCCCGCCGCGAGGTCGCGCGGCTCGTCGGCGGTGTCGAGGCGGATATGGATTTCGGGATGCGCCGCGCGCAGGTCGCGCAGGATCGGCGGCAGGATGGTGACCGCGAAGATTTCCATCGTCGTCAGGCTGACCGTGCCGCCCGCGTCGCGCGACCGCGCGCCCGCCGCTTCGCCGAAACGATCGGCGGCCTCGCGGACGGCGAGCGCACTCGCCAGCATGCCCTCCCCCGCCACCGTCAGCGCGTAGCCGGCCTGCCGCCGCTCGAACAGGGTGAGGCCGGTCGCTTGCTCGAGCGCGGCGATGCGGCGGGCGACGGTGGTCTGGCTGACGCGCAGCGCCTGCGCCGCCGCCAGCGTGCTGCCGGTTTCGGCGACCGCGAGAAAGGATTTGAGGTCGTTCCAGTCGAACATGATGTATTTTGCGTCATACGCTCCCTGCGCGCATTCTGCAATTTTGCAGAATGGTTTCGCAACATCGTTGCTCCCGCGGCGGCGCGCGGCGGATTATCTGTGTCCCTACCGGCTTCCTCCCCTCCCCTTCAGCCGGACGATGGAGACATGAGATGAAAAAGCTTCTGATCCTCGCCGCGCTGGCCGCCGCTTCGTTCGGCCAGCCCGCCCTTGCCCAGACCGCGTCCGCCAATCCGACCGTCGTCGTCCAGCACGGCGACCTCGACCTCAAGACCGAACGCGGCGCCCGGACGCTCGACCGCCGTATCTGGCGCGCCGCCGTCGAGGTGTGCGGCACCGCTTCGGACTTCGACATCGCGGGCAAGAACGACATTCGCGAATGCCGCCGCGAAACCCGGCTTCTGGCCGCCGCGCAGGCCGATGCGATGATCGCGAGCGTGGCGCGCGGCGAACCGATCCGGGTTAGCTCGATCGCGAAATGATCCGCTGACGCCTGAGGCACTCCAGGCGATCTGTGTGTCCCCGCGACAGCGGAGAACCATCTCGGGCCGGTTCAGAATGGCTCCGACCGGCGATGGGCCCCTGCTTCGGCGGGGGCACACAGCTTTTTATTCCGAAGCCGCCGCGCCAGTCGCGGCAAACCAGCTCGCCTGGTCCCGGAGATGCTGGCGCCGTAACCGCCGCCTCCGCAATCGGAAGCGGTTTCGTTGCGCGCTGCCCTCTCCTTGTGACACTTAGTTACATAATCCCTTGCCCGCCCTGCCCCATTGGCGCATGATCGCGTCCGAACGATACGGAAGACGCCCTCACGGCGCGCCGTTCGGTCGCAACGGCCATGGAGAGGGAGATGCCGGAATGACTGTAGCCAGCCGCTGTGATGCGGAAGCCCGCGAGCGGCACCGGACGCTCGATTTTATCGGCCTGCGCGCCCATGCGACGACCGTTGGCCTGATCCAGCTGTGCGAGGAATTGCTCAACGCGGGAATCCTGTCCCCCGACGGACTCGAACGAATCAAGGGTGCGATCCGGTCCGAACTGACCGTGTGCAACGCGCGGATTTCGAACCAGCCGACCTTCGACGACACGCTGAAGCGCCGGCTCGACGCGATCTTCCCGAAATGCGCGGGCGTGCCGCCCGAAGAAACGGTCGGATGCGCCGAACCCTTTGCCGAAGCGCTGGGCGAGGCGCGCGCGCACTGAATATTTCTCTCCCCTCCCGCAGGCGGGAGGGGTTGGGGATGGGCAGCGACGCTGTAATGGCCCACCCCGCTGCGACTAACGAGCAAGCTCGTAAGTCACGCTGCCCCTCCCGCTTGCGGGAGGGGATGAGCATAGATTGCACAAAAAGCCTTTCGGCCGTATAGGCGCCGCCATCATGCAGATCCCCGGCCATATCGACCCCGTCACGACGGGCACCGTTCCCCTGCGCGGGGGCAACCGCATCGACCTGGTCGGGCTCAGCCGCGACGCGATCGGCGGGGTGCTGGTCGAAGCGGGATTGGACGCGAAAGCGGCGAAGCTGCGCGCCAAGCAAATCTGGCACTGGATCTATCACCGCGGGGTCACCGAATTCGAGGCGATGACCGACATCGCCAAGGCGATGCGCCCCTGGCTGACCGACCGCTTCATCATCGGCCGCCCGACGGTGCGCGAGGCGCAGGTGTCGAATGACGGCACGCGCAAATGGCTGCTCGCCGCCGCCGACGGCCAGGAATATGAGATGGTCTTCATCCCCGACGCCGATCGGGGAACGCTCTGCGTGTCGAGCCAGGTCGGCTGCACGTTGAATTGCCGTTTCTGTCACACCGGGACGATGCGGCTGGTGCGCAACCTCGCGGCGGGCGAGATCGTCGGACAGGTGATGCTGGCGCGCGACGCGCTCGGCGAATGGCCGAAGGGCACGATGGCGGGCTTCGGCGCCGATCCCGAGGATGACGATGCCGACGAAAGCGCCGATGATTCGGGCGGCAACTACACCGCCGACGGCCGGATGCTCACCAACATCGTGATGATGGGCATGGGCGAGCCGCTGTATAATTTTGAAGAGGTCAAGGGCGCGCTCAAGATCGTGATGGACGGCGACGGGCTCGCGCTGTCGAAGCGCCGCATCACCCTGTCGACGAGCGGCGTGGTGCCGATGATGGCGCGCGCGGGCGAAGAGATCGGCGTCAACCTCGCGGTGTCGCTGCACGCGGTGTCGAAGGAAATCCGCGACGAGATCGTGCCGCTGAACCGCAAATATGGCATCGACGAATTGCTGCGCGCCTGCGCCGAATATCCGGGCGTCGGCAATTCGCGGCGCATCACCTTTGAATATGTGATGCTCAAGGACAAGAATGACAGCGACGACGATGCGCGCGAGCTGGTCCGGCTGATCAAATATTATGGCCTGCACGCGAAGGTGAACCTGATCCCCTTCAACCCCTGGCCCGGCGCCGCCTATGAATGCTCGACCCCCGAGCGGGTGCGCGCGTTCAGCAACCTGATCTTCAAGGCCGGGATTTCGGCGCCGGTGCGCGCCCCGCGCGGCCGCGACATCATGGCGGCGTGCGGGCAGTTGAAAAGCGCGGCGACCAAGCCGACACGCGCCGAACTCGACCGGATTGCCGAGGAAAAGCAGGCCGCGCTCGGCTGACCGCCGCCCCTGTGTTGCAAAAACAACACAGGTAAGGAAATTGTCACATTTCCGTTCATTCGTTCATTGAACAGACAGTAAAAAACGCCATTTAGGCGGCGGGTCGCGCTCCAAGGGACGCGTCCCGTCACGAATAAAGGAAAACAAAATGAAGAAATTCGCAGTTGCAGCCGCTCTCCTCTCGGCCGTCGTCGCCACCCCCTCGTTCGCTGCCGAAGGCGGCGAAGGCCATGTCGAAGTTCGCGGCGGCCTGATCACCGGCAACGGGATCGACGAAGGCACGATCGGCCTCGCAGCGGGCTATGATTTCGACCTCGGCAGCAGCGCCTTCGTCGGCGCCGAAGTCGCTGGCGACAAGGTTCTTGTCGACGGCTTCGACGTTCAGTTCTCGGCCGGCGGCCGCGCCGGCGCCAAGATCGGCGACAAGGGCAAGCTGTTCGTGACCGGTGGTTACACCTTCAGCGATCTCGACGATCCCTATGTCGGTGCCGGCTACCAGCACAAGTTCGGCCAGAATGTTTACGGCAAGGTCGAATATCGTCACCAGTTCGTGAGCAACTTCGGCGACTTCGACAGCTTCGTCGCGGGCGTCGGCTTCGCTTTCTGATCCTTCGGGCAGAAATGAACAGGAAAAGGGCGGCCCCGCGGGGTCGCCCTTTTTCGTTTGGGGGCACGGCAGGTTTCGGGCGGAAGCGGCCATAAAGCCCCTCCCCTGAAGGGGAGGGAGGGGTTCGTTGGAATGTCTGCAACCCACCCCAAAACCGTCGCTTCCCCCATTCGCACCAAACCGCTAGACCCGCCCTCATGCGCATCTCCATCGACGCCATCCTGACCGGCAAGGCCGAACGCTTTCGCGGCGACGAAACCAGCGCCATCGCCAAAACGCCGGTCAATGAGGCCCGGCGCGTCGGTTTCCTCGGCATCGCCGGCGACGAACAGGCCGACCTCAGCGTCCATGGCGGCACCGACAAGGCGATCCACCATTATCCGCGCGATCATTATGGCTGGTGGGCCGAAACGCTCGGCGGCCACGATCTGCTCGCTGCCCCCGGGGCGTTCGGCGAGAATATATCGACCGCAGGACTGGTCGAGACCGAGGCCTATATCGGCGATCGCTATCGGCTGGGCAGCACGTTGGTCGAGATCAGCCAGGGACGGCAGCCGTGCTGGAAGCTCGGGCACCGCTTCGGGATCGCGAGCGTCACCGCGACGGTGGTGACGTCGCGGCGCAGCGGTTGGTATTATCGGGTGATCGAGGAAGGGACGGTCGCGGCGGGGGACAGCCTCGAATTGGTCGCGCGACCCTTGCCCGAATGGAACGTCGAGCGCGTGTTCGCCCTGCTGATCGGCGGCGACGGCAAGCGCGAGCCGGCGGCCCTGCGGGCGCTGGCGTCGATGGATGTCCTCGCGGCGAACTGGCGCGTGCGCGCGGAGAAATTGCTGGCTTAATCGGCGTCGGGCAAGGCTTCCTCGACCAGCGGCGCGAGCCCCTCGACGATCACCCCGACCCCTTTGGCGTTGGGATGGACATTGTCGCCGAGCATCAACGCCTTGTTCGTCACCACATTGTCGAGGATGAAGGGATAGAGGCTCGCGTCATATTTGGCCGCGAGTTCGGGATAGATGGGGTTGAACGCCCTGGCATAATCGCTGCCCATGTTCGGCGAGGCCATCATGCCGGTGAGCACGACGGGGATCTCGCGCTTCCGGAGCTCGGCGAGCATCGCGTCGAGATTGGCGCGGGTCTCTTTCGCGTCGATCCCGCGCAGCATGTCGTTCCCGCCCAGGCCGAGCAGGACGAGCGCGGGCTTCACCTTGGCATTGTCGAGCACGAAGGTCAGGCGCTGGAGACCTGCGGCGGTCGTGTCGCCAGACACCCCCGCATTCTGCACCCGCGCCACCACACCGTCGGCGGCCAGCGCGGCCTGCAATTGCGGCGCGAGGCCTTCCTTCGGGCCGAGTTGATAGCCCGCGTAAAGGCTGTCGCCGAAGGCGATCACCAGCGGGGCGTCGGCCGGGATCGCCGCCGCCTTGGTCGAAGGCTCTGCCTCCTTGGTCGAAGCGGCGCCCTTTTCCGCCGATCCGCACGCGGCGAGCGGTTGGCAAAGCGCAAGGACGCAACCATATACCAAAAACGAGCGCCATCCGGCCTTGATCATTCCAAAGGGTCCCTTCTTGACCGAACCTTCCCGACCGCCCGCTGACGCGGCGATCGCCGCCCATAATGTGACGCTGACGCTCGGCACCGACAAGGCCCCCGTCGAAATTTTGCGGGGGATCGACCTCCGCGTCGCCGCGGGCGAATCGGTTGCGCTGCTTGGGCCTTCGGGGTCGGGCAAAAGCTCGCTGATGGCGGTGCTTGCGGGCCTCGAACGCGCAAGCGGCGGGACGATCCATATTGCCGGGACCGACTTCACCACGCTCGACGAGGATGGTCTTGCGCGCGCGCGACGTGGGCGGATCGGCATCGTGCTGCAAGCCTTCCACCTGCTGCCGACGATGACCGCGCTGGAAAATGTCGCGGTGCCGCTGGAACTGGCGGGCCATGCCGATCCCTTCGGGCGCGCGGCGAAGGAACTGGAGGCGGTCGGGCTCGGCCATCGCCTCACCCATTATCCGGCGCAATTGTCGGGCGGCGAGCAGCAGCGCGTCGCCATCGCGCGCGCGATGGCGGGGGAGCCCTCAATCCTGTTCGCCGACGAGCCGACGGGCAATCTGGACACCGCGACGGGGCATGCGATCGTCGACCTGCTCTTCTCGCGCGGCAAGGCGCTTGGCGCGACCCTGCTGGTGATCACGCATGACCCTGAGCTGGCCGAGCATTGCGACCGCGTGCTGGTGATGCACGACGGGCGGATCGACGAGGAACGGAAGGGCAAGCGAAATGCCGCTTAAAACCCGTTCGTGTCGAGCGAAGTCGAGA
>NZ_JBOHHU010000029.1:0-44971 GCF_050725615.1 Sphingopyxis sp. | reverse complement strand
GACATCGTGCATGACTTCAAGTGTCTCGACTTCGCTCGACACAAACGGAATGTGGGTGAGCGTTAAGCCTCGCCGCGTGTTTCGATCAGCGAGGCGGCCAGCGCCTCGGCGGGCGATTTGCCGCCCCACAGTACGAACTGGAACACCGGGTAAAAGCGCTCGCACTCGTCGATTGCGCTTTCGATCAGCGTCTCGGTCAGGTCGAGCGGCAGCGCCGCGTCGCCGCCGAGCAACAGGCCGTGGCGGAACAGGATCGTGCCGCTATTCGACCACAGCTCGAAATGGCCGAGCCATAATTGTTCGTTGATCAGCGCCAGCGCTTCGTGCGCGACGGCGCGCTTGTCCTCGACGACGCGGATGTCGGGAAAGGCGAGCAGCTGGATGACGCCGTCGTCGGCGCGCCACACGGCGCGCAGCTCATAGGTCGTCCAGCTGCCCTGCGCGGTCGCGACGATCTCGTCCTCGCCGACCATCTCATGCGGCCAGTCGTGCGCGGCGAAATAGGACGCCAGCATTTCCATCGGCGCCGCGTCCTGGCCGTCGTCTTCGTCGTAGATATCGTCACTCATGCGCGCGCCTTTAGCGGGAAACGCGCAAGGTGGCGAGTCGCTGCGTCAGGCCTTGGGCTTGCGCGACGTTGCGGGCTTGGCTGCTGCTGCTGCCTTGGGCGCTGCGGCGCCTTCGAGCTTGTCGAGCCGCGCCTTCAGCGCTTCGGCGTCGGCACGCGCGGTCGCGGCCATCTGCTTCACCGCCTCGAACTCCTCGCGGCTGACGAAATCCATGCGGCCGATCCATTCCTTGGCGCGCTCGCGCATCGCGGATTCGGCCTCGCGGCCGGCGCCGGCGACGGTTCCGGCAACGCCGTTCACCATCTTGGCCAGATCGTCGAAAAAGCGGTTTTCGCTCTGCATATTCGTCACTTCCTTTGTGGGGAGAACCCCTTGCCGGGGTTATATCTGGGTGCTTGCCGCGTGCGGCACAAGGGTTTCGGCGTCGGGATTGCGCTGGTCGATCTGGAAATTGAGGATCGCGGCAAAGCTCAGCCAGACCATATAGGGTAGCAGCAGCCACGCCGCCGCCTTGCGGATCGGCGCGAAAGCAAAGGCCGTCGCGATCGTCATCAGCAGGATGAAAACGATCAGGTAAAAAGCCTTGGTCACTTCATGCGCGCCGAAAAACAGCGGCGACCAGGCGAAATTGGCGACGAGCTGGGCAAAGAAGAGCGTCAGCGCCATGCCGCGCCCCTTCGCCCCGCGTGCATGCAATACCATCGCCAGCGACAGGCCGAGGCAGACATAGAGCGCCGGCCAGACGGTGGCGAAGACCCAGCCCGGTGGGGTGATCGCCGGCAGATCGAGCGCCGCGAACCAGCGATTGGCATAGCCGCTGTTGGAGAGCAGGCCCGACAGGCTGCCGAGCAGGACGACCGCCGGGACCGTGACCAGCGCCCAGCGCAGATAGGACATGCGTAGCTGACCCGGTGTGGCGATTTCACTCATCGGATGGCGGCCCCTGTTCGCGATTCTGCGCGGCAAGGTGTCGCGATTGCGCGGCGCAGCGTCAAGCGGGTCCTTTGACCGCCGCGATCAGGAATTCGACATTGCCCTCGGGACCGGTAATCGGGCTTTCGACGAGGTCGACGACCGCCCAGCCTTCGCCCTCCAGCCAGGCCCGGACTTCGCCGCACACGCGCTCGTGCACTAACGGGTCGCGCACGACGCCCTTTTTGCCGACCTCGCCGCGCTCGGCCTCGAACTGCGGCTTGATCAGCGCGACCATGCGCGCGCCGGGTTTCGCGAAGGACAGCGGCACCGGCAGCACCTTCGACAAGGCGATGAAGCTCGCGTCGCAGACGATCAGGTCGATGGGCTGGGGGATATGGGTCGGGGTCAGAATGCGCGCGCTGGTCTGTTCGTGGACGATCACACGTTCGTCCTGGCGCAGTTTCCACGCGAGCTGATTGGTGCCCGAATCGACCGCATAGACGCGGGCGGCGCCGCGGCTCAGCAGCACGTCGGTGAAGCCGCCGGTCGACGATCCGACATCGATCGCGACCGTGCCCGCGACGTCCCAGCCGAGATGCGTCAGCGCATGGTCGAGCTTGATCCCGCCGCGCGACACCCAGGGATGATCGCGACCCTTGACGCTGATCGCGGCATCGGCGGCGACCTGCTGCCCCGCCTTGTCGATCTTGCGGTCGCCGACGAAAGCGAGCCCGGCAAGGATCAACGCCTGCGCCCGCGTCCTGCTTTCGGCGAGGCCGCGGTCGACGAGCAACTGGTCAGCCCGGATCTTCGCCATCAGCGTTCGGCCAGATCGGTGAGCGTGCCGGGGGTCAGGATCTGCTGCAGGATTTCGGGCTTGTCGGCGCCGGGGGCGTACCAGAGATAGAGCGGCACGCTGTTGCGGCCATGCTCGGCGAGGGTGCGAGTGATGACGGGATCGCCATTGGTCCAGTCGCCGACGAGGGTGACGACGCCCTTCGCCTTGAAGACCTCCTGCACCGCCTCGCGGTTGATCGCGCCCGCCTCGTTGGCCTTGCACGACAGGCACCAGTCGGCGGTGAAATAGACGAAGACCGGCTTGCCGGTGGCGCGCGCTTTAGCGAGGGCTTCGGGAGTGAAGGCAGCACCGTTCGCCTTGTTCACGAGGGTCGAAGGCGTGGCCGTAACGACCTGATAAACAAGACTGCCGACCGCGATCAGCGGGACCAGCAGCAACAGCTTGCCAACATGGCCCCTGTCGGGACCCTTCATCCAATGGCGATAGAGCCCAATGAATGCGAAGCAGGCCATGAATATGGTGATCAGGTCGTCCCATTGCAGCCCTTCGACCTGTCGTATCAATAGCCAGGCCAGTGCGACAACAGTGAGTCCCATCGGCAACGCCATCCATTTGCGGAAGGTCGCCATCCACGGACCCGGCTTGGGCAAGCGATTGCGTAGCGCGGGGACGAAGCCGATGGCAAGAAAGGGAAGGGCGAGGCCCAAGCCGAGGCCGCCGAAGATCGGCAGGGCGGCCCATGCGGGGAGCGCCAAAGTCGCGCCAAGCGCGGCGCCGAGTAACGGCCCGCTGCATGGCGTCGCGACGAAAGCCGCCAGCGCGCCGGTCCAGAAGCCACCCACCGCTCCGCCCTTGCTCGCCAGTTTCTGGCCACCGCCGAACGACGGGAGTTCGTAGGTGCCGAGCAAGTTAAGCGTGATCGCGACCGCGAGCAGCAGCAGGATGAACACGCTCACCGGGTGCTGGAGCTGGAACGCCCAGCCGACCTGTTCGCCCGCCGCGCGCAGCGCGAGCAGCACGCCGCCGAGCGCGAGGCTGACCAGCACCGCGCCCGCCGTATAGGCGAGTGCTTCGACCTTCGCTTCGCGCGCATTGCCGCCCGAGCGGGCGAGGCTCAGCGCCTTGAGGCTGAGGATCGGGAAGACGCAGGGCATCAGGTTGAGGATCAGCCCGCCTAGGATCGCACCGCCGAGCGCGGCCCAGAATATGCCCATGTCGACGCCGGCCTTGCTGCCGACGATCGGCTTGCCCGCCGTCCGCACCGCCGCGGGCTCGAAGTTCAGGGTCAGCCCGCGCCCGTCGGCGAGCTTGACCAGCCCCTGCACCGGACCGGTCGCGTCGCCATTGGCGCGGGTTTCGATGACGATCCAGTCGCCGTTGCGGGAGAAACTCTGCGGCGCGCCATAGTCGATCAGATTTTGCGTCTCGAGGAACAGGTGCGGCGCGTCGATTGCCGTGCCCTCGGGCAAGGGAACCCCGAAGCGCAGCGTTTCGCCGCGCCGCTCCCACGTCCCCGGTCGGTCGAGCGGCTGCGGCAGCCGTGCGCGCCAGGCGTCGAAGCGCGCCCGCGACGCCGCCGGGATCGCGCCGTCGCCCGCGACCAACTTGACCGAGATCACCGCTTTTTCGGGAACGCAAATCTTGTCGGTACAGGCGAGCCAGTTGGCGACCCCCGACAGCGTCAGGTCGGTTCCCGGCGCCACGCCCTTGTCGACCTTAATATCGGCGAGCAGCGCATAGGGATGCTCATAGACATGGTTCATCAGCCCGAAGAGGATCAGCGCTTCGGGCACCGGGTAGCGGAAGGGGGCAATGGTGACACCTTCGGGCAGGTTCCAGTCGACCGACATACCGAACCCGGCATCGCCGCCGTTGATCCAGTAACCGTGCCAGCCTTTCGCGGGCGTCATGCTGAGCGCCAGCGTCGATGTCGTGCCCGGCGCGGGCGCCGCCGACTCGGCGACCAGCTGCGGCGTGATATTCACCGGCTGCGCGCGGGCGGGAGCGAACGCGAGCAGCGCGAGCGCGAGCATGGCGAGCAGCATGCGCCAAGCGCCTGTCACAAAAGCGTCCCTGCTGCGATCCATGCCCGTCCTGTGTCCATCCATCGTTCGAGGCTTGCCATATAGGCGGCTTTCGTCGAGAGGACAGCCCGCGCTGACACCCCCCGTATCGGAGAAGCCGCCCGTGAAGATGAAATATCTCAACACCGCCCTTGCCGCCGCGCTTTGTTTCGCCGGAACCGGCGTCAGCTTCGCGCAGGATTCGGCGGCGTCGGCGCCAAAGGTTACAGCCGAAACCGCACCGCCCAAGTTGATCGTGATGGTCGCGGTCGACCAGTTCTCGGCCGATCTGTTCGCCGAATATCGCGGTAAGTTCACCGGCGGCCTCGCGCGCCTGGCCTCGGGGGTCGTGTTCCCGTCGGGCTATCAGTCGCACGGCGCGACCGAGACCTGCCCCGGCCACTCGACGATCCTGACCGGCAATCACCCCGCGCACACCGGCATTGTCGCGAATAATTATTTCGACCTGTCGGCCAGCCGCGACGACAAGCGCGTCTATTGCGCCGAGGATGAGAGCGTCGCCGGCACGACGTCGGGCAGCGGCAAATATGCCGCGTCGGTCAAGCATCTGCTCGTCCCGACGCTGGGCGATTTGATGAAGGCGCGCGATCCCCGGACGCAGGTCGTCTCGGTCGCGGGCAAGGACCGCGCCGCGATTATGATGGGCGGGCACCAGGCCGACGAGCTGATGTGGCTCGTCCCCACCGGTCTCACCAGCTATCGCGGCACCGCGCTGTCGCCGGTCGCGACGCAGGCGAGCAGTGCAATCGCCGCCGCGATGGCGGAGCCGCGCCCCGGCCTGACGCTGCCCGCCGATTGCGCCGCGCACGACGTGGCGATCCCGATCGACAGCAAGGATGGCAAGGGCGCCAGCGTCGGCACCGGCCGCCTCGCGCGCGATGGCGGCAATTTCCGCGGCTTCATGGCCTCGCCCGAAGCCGATGGCGCGGTCCTAGCGACCGCTGCCGCGCTGCGCCAGACGCGCAAGATGGGCGAGGGCGACACCACCGACCTGCTCATCGTCGGCCTGTCGGCGACCGACTATGTCGGCCACACCTATGGCACCGAGGGCAGCGAAATGTGCCTGCAGATGACCGGGCTGGACCGCGAACTCGGCGATTTCTTCGCCCGGCTCGACGCGAGCGGCGTCGATTATGCCGTGGCGCTCACTGCCGACCATGGCGGCCATGACCTACCCGAACGCAACCGCCAGAACGCCTGGCCCGCCGCCGAGCGCGTCGATCGCGGTCTCGACGCCGACCAGCTGGGCAAGGCCGTTGCTGAAAAGCTCGGCCTGCCGCAGCCGCTGCTCTACAGCGACGGCCCGTTCGGCGACATGTATCTGGCGAAGACGCTGACCCCGGCGCAGCGCAAGGCGGCGTCGGCCGAGCTCCTCGCCCGCTGGCGCGCCCATCCGCAGGTCGAGGCGGTGGTGACCGGTGAGGAACTCGCCAAACATCCGATCTCGAAACGCTCGCCCGATGTCTGGTCGATGATGGACAAGCTGCGGGCGTCGTATAATCCGCAGCGTTCGGGCGACTTCGTCGTCGTGCTCAAGCCGCGCGTGACACCGATCCCCGAATCGGGGCTGGGTTATGTCGCGACGCACGGGTCGGTGTGGGACTATGACCGCCGCGTGCCGATGCTCTTCTGGCGCAAGGGGATCGCCGGTTTCGAACAGCCCAATGCGGTGATGACGGTCGATATCCTGCCGACACTGGCGGGGCTGATCGGCCTGCCGGTGGACGCCACCAAGATCGACGGCCGCTGTCTCGACCTGCTCTCGGGTCCGGCGACGAGCTGCCGCTAAACAACGAAAAGAAACGACCATGACCAAGACTTTGAGGACTTTTTCCGGCCGGCTGCTGCTCGTCGGTTGCGGCAATATGGCGGAGGCGATGCTCGATCGCTGGCTCGCGGCGGGGCTCGACCCGGCGCAGGTCGCGATCGTCGATCCTTATGCGGCGGCGCGCGAAGGCATCGCGTCATTCGCCTCGCTCGACGAATGGCTCGCCGCGGGTGGCAGCGCCGACTGGATCATGCTCGGCATGAAGCCGCAGCAACTCGGCGACGTCGCCGACGAACTGGGGCCGCAGGTCGGCAACGACGTCCATCTGCTCTCCATCCTCGCCGGCGTTTCGCTCGCCGATCTTGCGGCGCGTTTTCCCGATGCCCGGGCCCAGGTCCGCATCCTTCCCAACCTGGCTGCGCGTATCGGCGCCGGGGTGTCGGCGGTGGCCAGCCTCGGCCGCACCGACGACAAGGCGGTCACCGCGCTGCTCAAGCCGCTCGGCCATGTGACCGCGCTCGCCGATGATTCGACGATGGACCTCGTCACCGCCTTCACCGGTAGCGGTCCGGCCTTCGTCTTTCGCCTGATCGAAGCTTATGCGGCCGCCGGCGAACGTCTTGGCTTGTCGAGCGAGGACGCGCTGGCGCTTGCCACCGCGACCTTCGGCGGTTCGACCGCGCTGCTCGCCGACAGCGGCGAAAAGCCGGGCGCGCTGGTCGCGCAGGTCGCGAGCAAGGGCGGCACGACACAGGCCGGCCTCGATGTCCTCGACGAAGGCGGCCAGCTTGTCGCGCTGATGACCAATGTGCTGCGCGCGGCGCGTGATCGCGGCCGCGAATTGGCCGATATCGCGCGCGGTGAGGGGTAGACGCTCAGTCGCCCCCCAGCTTCCCGATCCGCTCGCGCTCGCGGGGAGGGAGCAAGGCTTCGCTGACCTGCCAGAACCCCGTGACCGCCTGCTGCCCGGCCTGTGTGTAGGCGCGGCTCATCGCATCGCGCAGCAGGTCGAAAATTGCCGCCTCGGTTGCGCGGCCTTCCTCGGTCAGCCGCAATTCCTTCGCGCGCCGGTCGCGCCCGCCCGGCCGGGTCGACACCAGCGCCCGCGCCTCCAGCTCTTTCACCACGCGTCCCAGCGACTGTTTGGTGATGCCGAGCAGCGCGAGCAGGTCCGAAATCGTCAGCCCCGGCTGGCGCGCGATGAAATAGAGCGCGCGATAATGCGCCCGTCCCAAGGCCTGCTCGGCGAGTCGCGCGTCGATCGACCGCCACAGCGAGGCATGGGCGAAAAACAGAAATTCGATGCCGCGGCGGACCTCGGCCTCGCGTAAGAAAAGGGCTGATGCGGCGGGAACTTGTGAAAGAAAATTATCGTTCGGCATAGTCACCAGCGTTGCGCGAAGGGCCGCGCTTTGGCAAGAGGCGCGCACGTTTCACCCCCAGACCGAGTAGGTTCCAGCATGTCGCTTCCCGCCTTCACCCATCTGCCGCACCCCAGCAAGGTCGCGGACGAGGTACGCGCGGCGGCGATTGCGGACCCCGTCTTCGGGCGCGTTTTCACCGACCATATGGTGTCGATCCGCTATTCGGAGGACAAGGGCTGGCACGATGCGCAGGTGATGCCGCGCGGCCCGCTGACGCTCGATCCGGCGACGGCGGTGCTCCATTATGCGCAGGAAATCTTCGAAGGGCTGAAGGCGTATCGGCTCGACGACGGTTCGATGGCGTTGTTCCGGGTCGAGGCGAATGCCGCCCGCTTCAACGCCAGCGCGCGCCGCATGGCGATGGCCGAGCTGCCCGAGGAATTGTTCATCGCCGCCGTCAAGGAAGCCGTCGCCGCCGATGCGCACTGGTTCCCGCCGGTCGACGGCGGCGCGCTGTACCTGCGTCCCTTCATGTTCGCGAGCGAGGTGTTCCTCGGCGTCAAGCCGGCGTCCGAATATCAGTTCCTCGTCATCATCTCGCCGGTCGGCAATTATTTCCGCTCGGGCGCGCCCGCGATCTCGCTCTGGGTGTCGGAGGATTATACCCGCGCCGCGCCCGGCGGCACCGGCGCCGCCAAGTGCGGCGGCAATTATGCCTCCAGCCTGGTCGCGCAGCGCGAGGCGATCGCCAAGGGCCATGACCAGGTCGTCTTCCTCGACGCCGCCGAGCATCGCTGGATCGAGGAGTTGGGGGGCATGAACATGTTCTTCGTGTTCGATGACGGCAGCATCGTCACCCCGCCGCTGACCGGCACGATCCTGCCCGGCATTACCCGCGACACGATTATCACGCTGGCGCAGGATGCGGGCCTCACGGTGCGGGAGGAACCCTATGCGATCGATCAGTGGCAGGCCGATGCCGAAAGCGGCAGGCTCACCGAAAGCTTCGCCTGCGGCACCGCCGCGGTGGTCACGCCGGTCGGCAAGGTGACGCGCGGCGATACCGTATTCACGATTGGCGCCGGCGGTCCCGGACAGGTGACGGCGATGCTCAAGGACAAGCTCGTCGACATCCAGCGCGGCCGCGCCGCCGACCCGCATGGTTGGGTGACGCGGCTCTAAGCCGGCAACTTGCCATTCACGCGCCGAGCGCTATAGACGCGCTCGCACCGGCCGTTGGGGCGTCGCCAAGCGGTAAGGCAGCGGCTTTTGATGCCGCCATGCGCAGGTTCGAATCCTGCCGCCCCAGCCAGCCGGTGCCCATCGCATTGCATTCGCGCCGTCGCCGCCCGATATAGGCCGGGCTATGGCGACGCGCGTCGATTATCATCTGTTCGAAACCGTTGCGGGCTTTGTCGCGCTTGGCTGGAACGAGCGCGGGGTGGCCAGCTTGCGGCTCCCGGCGGTGAGCGTACGCGATGCCGAGCGGGCGTTGCTGCGTCATTGTCCCGAGGCGCGGCGGACCGACCCGCCGCCGCATGTCGGCCCGGTGGTCGATGCGGTTATCCGCTATTTTGCCGGCGAGCGGATCGACTTCGGCGATGTGCCGGTCGATCTCGGCGCGCAGGATGTATTTTTCGATCGCGTCTATGCGCGCGTCCGCCGGCTCGGCTGGGGCGAGACGAGCACCTATGGCGCGATTGCGAAGGACCTCGGCGCCGGCCCCGAATATGCGCGCGACGTCGGGCAGGCGATGGCGAAAAACCCGGTGCCTTTGATCGTCCCCTGCCACCGCGTGACCGGCGCGGGCGGCAAGATCGGCGGCTTTTCGGCCCCCGGCGGATCGACGTCGAAAGCGCAGATGCTCGCCCTCGAAGGCGTGTCGATCG
The DNA here is from genome assembly GCF_050725615.1 of Sphingopyxis sp. Taxonomy (GTDB): domain Bacteria; phylum Pseudomonadota; class Alphaproteobacteria; order Sphingomonadales; family Sphingomonadaceae; genus Sphingopyxis. The sequence continues at coordinate 35,583 of NZ_JBOHHU010000029.1, read as the reverse complement.
ATGCCGAGCCTGCCGTCAAAAAGGCGGCGGCGCGCCGCGACGAGGCGCAGGGCGGCTTCGACTTCTAGCGCCGCGCTCTAGTCCCCGCGCTGGAGCGTCATCGCCAGTTCCTCGACGTCGAGGTCGCGCTCGAGTTCGTGGAGCACCTCATCCTCGATCAGTCCCGCGCGGTGGATGCGGATCAGTTCGGCGCGCCCCCCCGCTATGGCCTCGAGCAGCACGTCGAAATGCGCGCGCAGGCCGTCCATCGTGGCGCTGGCATCGGCTTCGTAGCGCTCCATGAAATTCATCCGCTTGCGATGTTCTTCGAGCATCATCGGGTGGATCAGCGTGCCATTCTCGTCATAGGCGAGCCGCTCGATCACCGCGAAGCGCGCGCGCGCCATCGCGGCTTCCGCCGTCGGCAGCGCCATTTTTGCCGGCGGATCGGTATCGATCGGCTTGACGCGTCGGATCAGCAGGCCGAGGCTCGATCCCTGCACGACCACCGTCACGAAAATCACCGCGAAGGCGCAGATCAGCATCAGGTCGCGCCCCGGCATGTCGACGGGCAGGGTCAGCGGCACCGCCAGCGTCACGACGCCGCGCATCCCCGCCCAGCCCAACACCGTCGCCTGCCGCCAGCCGAGCGGACGCGCGCGCCGCAACCCCGCCTTGCGGGCGATCTCCAGCACCGCCTCCGACGCGAAAATCCACACGAAGCGTGTGGCGGCGACGGTCAGGACGACCGCGACGATCATGGTGACCCACGACGCCGGCATGGATTCGATGCCGCCGATCCGCTCGATCGCGCCACGCAGCGAAAAACCGATCAGGATGAAGACGAGGGCTTCGAGCACGAAGACGAGGATCTGCCACCCCGAATTGGCACGCAGGCGGACGGACCCCGGAAGGATTTCATGCTGATACCAGCCCATGGCGAGGCCCGCCGTGACGGTCGCGATCACGCCCGAGACATGGACGGCCTCGCCCGCAAGATAGGCGGCCCAGCACAGCAGGATCGTGATCAGCATGATCAGCATCGGATCGCGAAAGCGCCGCGCGAGGAAAACCCAGCCCTTGGCGACGACGGCGCCGACGACCACGCCGCCGATCGCGACGAAGGCGAAGCTCCGCACCGCCTCGCCGGTATGGAATACCCCGCTGAGCGTCGCCGCCACGGCGAAACGGAAAAGGATGAGACCCGTCGCGTCGTTGAGCAGGCTCTCGCCCTCGAGCAACGCTTCGAGGCGGCGGGGGAGATGGACGCCCTTCAGCACCGCGCGGGCCGACACCGCATCGGGCGGCGAGACGATGGCGCCGAGCGCGAAACAGGCCGCCCAGGGCAGTTCGGGCAGAACCCAATGCGCAACCACCCCGACGACGAGGGTGGTGAAGACGACCGCGCCGACCGCGAGCGACAAGATACCCGGCAGGTGACGGCGGAAACGGCCCAGCGCGGTGTAATAGGCGCCGTCCATCAGCAGCGGCGGCAGGAACAGCACCAGCGCCAGTTCGGGGTCGAGCGAGATTTCCGGCAGGCCGGGGATGAAGGCCAGCGCTCCGCCGCCGACGAGCAGCGCGGTCGCGGGCGGCCAGCGCAGCTTGAGCGCGAGCCAGTGGAGCGCGATAACCAGGGCCAGCAGGCCCAGCACAAGCTCGAATGCTTCGACGGCGTGCATGACGTCAGGTCCGATCCCGGACGATGCCGAACGATGATGCCATGCTGATCCCCCGCATTATTCGCCAAATCCGGCATCACTTCTGACGCGGTTTGTCGCAGCGATCAATGCTCTCGGATGAAAGGGGATCGAGAGGAACCATTATCCCCCGTCCGCCGCACTTGGCAGCCGCGACGGGGGAAAGGTTGGTTGTGCACAATGAGAACATTAAGGGAACAAAATGCGCACGTCAACCCCTTTGTCGCTACGGCCGCCGCGAGGTCGGGCAGGTTGACGTAAACGTCAATTGCCGCCAAGGCTGCGTGAACTGACGAAAAGGGAGAGACGATGGCGGAGCAACCCAAATTCGACCTGACGGGCCGCGTTGCGCTCGTCACCGGGGCCTCCTCGGGACTCGGCGCGGGCTTTGCGAAGGCGCTCGCGGCGTCGGGGGCCAAGGTCGTTCTCGCCGCGCGGCGCGCCGACAAGCTCGCCGAACAGGTCGCGGCGATCGAGGCTGCAGGCGGACAGGCGATTGCGGTGTCGATGGACGTCACCGACGAAGCCTCCACCATCGCCGCCTATGACGCCGCCGAGGCCGCCTTCGGCACCGTCGATACCATCGTCGCCAACGCGGGCGTCGCGACCGAGAAGATGGCGATGGGGCTGACCGTCGAAGACGTCGACTTCCTCCATGCCGCCAATGTCCGCGGGGTCTTCCTGACCGCGACCGAGGGGGCGAAGCGGCTCGACAAGGACGGCGCGCGCGAGAAGCAGCATGGGCGGATCGTGCTGATCGGGTCGATCACCGCTGACAAGGTGTTTCCGGCGACCTCGGTCTATGGCGCGACGAAGGCCGCAGTACGCCACCTGGGCAAGGCGTTGGCGCATGAATGGGCGCGGCGCGGGATCAGCGTCAATGTGATCCAACCGGGCTATTTCGACTCCGAAATGACCGCCGTCATGTTCGAAAGCGAGGTCGGCGACGCGATGGTGAAGAGCTTCCCGCGCCAGCGCATGCGCCCCGCGAGCGACCTGCACGCGCCGCTGCTGCTGCTCTGCTCCGACGCGGCGCAGGGCATCACGGGCAGCGTGTTCACCATCGACGACGGGCAGACACTGTGAGCGATGAGCTGCTGATCGAGACGCGCGGCGCGGTCGAGATCGCGACGCTCAACCGGCCCGATCGGCTCAACGCGCTTAGCGAAGGCCTGGTCGATGCGCTCAACGCCTATTTCGGCGGCCTCGCCGATCGCAAGGATATTCGCGTCGTTGTCCTGCGCGGCGCCGGGCGCGGCTTCTGCGCGGGGCTCGATATCCAGGAGGATCGCTCGAGCGACGAGACGGCGGTGTTGCGGACGCTGCGCACCCAGACGAGCATCGGCAATATCTATCGCAAGATGCGCGCCTGTCCGCAGCCGATCATCGCGCTCGGCCATGGCGCCGCGGCGGGCGGTGGGCTGTCGCTCCTGCTCGCCTCCGACGTGCGCTATGGCACGCCGAACTTTCGCTGCAACGCCGCCTATATCCGCATCGGGCTCGGCGGCTGCGACATGGCGTCGAGCTATTTCCTGCCGCGCCTGGTCGGCGCGAGCCTCGCCGCCGAAATGATCCTGACCGGGCGTTTCATCGACGCCGAGCGGGCTTTGCGCGCCGGGCTGATCAGCGAGATCGTCGAGGAGGAGGCGCTGCTCGACCGCGGCCTTGCGCTCGCCGACGAAATGCTCGCAACCGCGCCCTGGGGGCTGCGCCTCTCGAAACAGGCGCTCAACCTCAACATCGATGCGCAGAGCCTCGACGCGGCGATGGCGATCGAGGACCGGCAGCAGGTGATCCTCTCGGCGACCGAGGATCATAAGGAGGCGCTCGCCGCCTTCCTGGGCAAGCGGGCGCCCGAGTATCGCGAGCGGTGATCGGTACGCTTCGCCTTTATGCCTTCAACACCGGCTGGTTCCAGTGCCGCCCCGGCTATTTCATCGAGGGCGAGGAGGGCGATTATCTCAAAGGCCCGGTGCCTTCTTATCTGATCGACCATCCGAAGGGCCGCGCGCTGTTCGATACCGGCATGGGGGTGCGCTATCGCCGCACGCTCGAAACGGCGCTGCCGCCGAACAAGTTCGGGCTGCAATTTTTCGAGGGGCAGGAGATTGCGGCGCGGCTGAAAAGCATCGACGTCGATCCCGGCAGCATCGACTGGGTCATCAACTCGCACCTCCACATCGACCATTGCGGCGGCAACGCCAGCCTGCCCAATGCCACCATGATCGTGCAGTCGCGCGAACTCGCAGCGGCGCAGGCGACCGAGGAAGCGGGCCTCTATGAAGCGGTCGATTATGCGACCGGCCAGCCGGTGCGGGCGATCGACGGCGAACTCGACCTGTTCGGCGACGGCAGCGTGCGGATCGTGCCGACCCATGGCCATACGCCGGGGCACCAGAGCGTGATCGTCAAGCTGCCGAGCGGGCGTGAGGTGCTGCTGGCGGCGGACTGCTGCTACACCGAGCGCAATCTCGACCTGATGATATTGCAAAAGGCGGTGGTCGATCGCGAGGCGGGATTGCGGACGATGGATTATCTGCAGCGCCAGCGGCGCGCCGGGGTGCAGATCCTGTTCGGCCACGACGGGCGGCAATGGGCGAGCGTCGAGGAGGGTAGGGCGATCGGGTAACGGGCGGTCGCGGGTGGGAGCGAGCTAGTGTCGACGTTCCGTTTCCCGTCACCCCGGGCTTGACCCGGGGCCTGCCTTGTCTTTGCTCCGACGGTGACAGAAGGAAGGCGGGTCCCGGGTCAAGCCCGGGATGACGATCAAATAGGCGTCCGCTCTCCACTCTGAGCCCCCGCCCAAAGCGACCTAAAACCCCCGCGCCACCCGTTCCGCAAAATCCGGAGCGACGCCGGCGCTGTTGAACACCTCATGCGCCAGTCCGGCGCCCAGCGGCAAATCCGCCTGCTCGCGATAAAGCTTCTTGTACGCGAAGACGCTGTGCCGCGACTGCGCGGCGATCGCGCCGGCCAGCGTCCGTGTCGTCGCGTCCAGCTCGGTATCGGGCACGCAATGATTGGCGAGGCCGATGCGCGCCGCCTCGCGCCCGTCCACCGGCAGCCCGGTGAAGCTCATTTCGCGCGCCTTCCACGCCCCGACGCGGCGCGGCAGGCGCTGGCTCATGCCCCAGATCGGTACCAGTCCGAACTTGCCGTGGGTGTCGGCGAAATGCGCGCTTTCGCCGGCGATGATGATGTCGCCCGCCAGCGCCAGCTCGAGGCCGCCGGTGAAGCAGCCGCCCTGGACGGCGACGATCAGCGGCTGCGGCAGCTCGGCCAGCTTGGTGACGATCGACGCCTGATAATGCGGGCGCGGCGCTTCGATCCCGCGTTCCTTGAGGTCGTTGCCGGCGCAGAACACCGGACCGTCGGCGCGCAGGATCACGGCGCCGATCGCGTCGCTAGCGGCGGCAATCGCATCGGCGTGCGCGTCGAGTTCGGCCCATAGTGCGAGGTTGAGTGCGTTGCGCTTCGCGGCGCGATGGAGCGTCAGCGTCGCGACGCCGTCCTTATCGTCACGCAGGACCAGTTCGTTCATGCTTTTGCCTCCGCCGCCATGATGATTCGCCCGTCGGGGCCGATCGCTGCCATTTCCCATCCGTCTTTCGCGGCGCGGCCCACCAGGTACAGCGGTTCGCCGACAAAGGCCGGCGCCTGCGCGCGCATGGTGAACGCCGACAGTGCGTTGGGGCCAAGCTCGCGCTGGGCAAGGTCGAGCAACAGCGTCGCGGTGAGCGGGCCATGAACGACCAGTCCGCGATACCCCTCTTCATCCTGCGCATAGGGCAGGTCGTAATGGATGCGGTGGCTGTTGAACGTCAGCGCCGAATAACGGAACAGCATCGCCTCGCCCGGCAGCACATCGCGCCGCCATGACCAGCCCGACAAGTCGGGTGCGCCGGTCGGCGCGGGAGCGGGCGCCGAGTTTGGCGCGGGGGCCGCCACCGGTGCCGGCGCACGAAACACGATCGTCTGTCGCTCCTGCACGGCCGGCACGTCGTCGGCGCGCGTCTCATGGTCGACCTCGACAAAGACGAGCTGTCCGGTCGTGCCGGTCTTTTCCCGGATCGCCGCGATGGTCGAGGTCCGCGCGATCGTGGCCCCGGCGCTGATCGGCGCCAGGAACCGCACATCGCTCGCCGCCCACATCCGGCGCGGCAGGGGGATCGGCGGCATGAAGCTGTCCGGATTGTCCTCGCGCAGCGGGTGGCCGTCGGCGCCGAGCTTTGCGGTGGGCGCATCGGGCAGGCACAGGCACCAGTGGATCGCCTGGCTCGCGCGATCACCGGTGGCGCCGCTGTCGATCGTCGCGCGAAACCGGGCGAGCGCGGCGCGTGTCAGCACATCCTGCTGCGTGATGCGGCGCCCGATCCATGCCGTCCAGTCCGCCATTCACCCCTCCCCGTCGTCGCGTCTTGCGGTTGCGGTAGGGGGTAATGCGACGCCGGAATAGTCCAAAAAGCGGGCTCTGCGAGAGGCCCGAGCCGAACGGCGGCTCGCTCTGGCCCTTTTTCCGGCGCGCTTGCGCCTTGACCAAAGGAAGGCGTAATTTGGCCGCGCGAGGGGAGGGGCTGCACAGACGAGATGACGGAAAAGACGTCCGACCCCGACCGCGATCGCCGCGCGCTCCAGCATGTCGAAAAGCTGCTCGACCTGGAGGATGAAGCGGCGCGGGCCGAGGCGCTGCGCGCGCTGCGCGAAAGCGATGCCGATCTGGCGGCGACGGTCGAGCGGCTGCTGCGCCGCAATCCCGATGCCCATGGCTGGATGCCGACCGAAGGCCCCGGGCTGTGGGCGGCCGAGGAGGATCGCGCGCCCGACCGCATCGGCCCCTTTGCAATCACCGGGGTGCTCGGCCGCGGCGGCATGGGGGTGGTGCTGCGCGGCGACCGCGACGACGGCCTGTTTACGCAGACGGTGGCGATCAAGCTGATGCGCAGCGGGCTGACGTCGCTCCGTCTGCAGGAGCGCTTCCTCCTCGAACGACGCATCCTCGCGCGGCTCGACCATGTCGGGATCTGCCGCATCCTCGACGGCGGGACGTGGGAGGACCGGCCGTTCCTGATCATGGACCATGTCGAGGGGCAACCGGTGACCGAGTATGTCGCGGCGACCGACCTCGACCTCAAGGCGCGGCTGCGGCTGTTTCTCGATATTTGTGCGGTGGTCCAATATGCCCACCGCCAGTTGATCGTTCACGCCGATCTGAAGCCGTCGAACATCCTGATCACCCCCGATGGCTCTGTGAAACTGCTTGATTTCGGGATTGCCCGGCTGATCGGGGACGAGGCCGAACAGGGCGCCCCCGCAACGGCCGGGGAAGCGAGCGGGACATCGGGCAGCCGGTCGGTGACGCTGACCCGCGCCTATGCCGCACCCGAACGGCAGGGCGGCGCGCGTCCGACGGTTGAGGGGGATATCTTCAGCCTCGGGGCGATCCTGTTCGAACTGCTCGCCGGGCGCTCGCCCGATGCACCCGTTGCGGAAGCCTGGCCGCTGGTCAGCCGCGTCGCTGCGGTGCCGCGCCTCACGGCCGCGATGCTGGTCGGCGATATGGACGCGATCGTTGCTCGGGCAGTCGCGCCCGACCCCGCCGACCGCTACCCCGATGTTGCGGCGTTGATCGCCGATATCGCGGCGTGGTTCGCTTATTATCCGGTCAGCGCGCGTCCGGCCGGATGGCGCGAGCGCTCGGCGCAATTCGTCCGTCGTCACCGGTCCGGCTTTGCCGCCGCTGCCGTCGTCGGCCTGCTGCTTGCGGGCGCCGCGATCTTCAGCACGGTGCAGGCGGTGCGCGCCGACCGCGCGCGTGCGGTCGCCGAAAAGCGCCTGGGCGATGTGCGCACCCTCGCCAATGCCATGCTGTTCGACGTCCATGACACGCTGGCGCGTTATCCCGGCACCGTCGATAAGCGCGCCGAGCTCGCCGCGACCGGAGCGCGCTATCTCGCCGGCTTGCAGCTGTCGGGCGACGCCCCCGCCGACCTGCGGCTCGACGCCGCCCGGGCCTATCGACGGCTCGCGGCGATCCAGGGTTATCCCGGCACTTCGAACATCGGCGAACCCGAACAGGCGCGCGCATCGCTCGACCGGGCCCAGGCGCTGCTCGTCGCGCTGGTTGCTGACGAGCCCAAAAATGCCGCCGCGCAGGCCGAACTCGGCTGGGTGCACGCCGATCGCTGGGCATCGGTCGCCGACGATGCGCAGTCCCGGGCCCAGATCGATGCCGCCGCCGGCTCTTTCGCCGCCGCGCTGGCGCTGGCGCCGGGTGATGCGTCGGCGACGCTCGGCGACATCGCGCTGGCCAAGGCGCGAGGTTTCCAGCAAATCTGGTCCGCCGACCGTCCCGCCGCCGCGATCCCGATCGTGGGTGACGCGCTGATGCGACTGCGCGCGCGGCGTTGGCCGGCACCGCTCGCTTTGCCCGCCGCGCAGCTCGAAATCGGACTGCTCAACCAGTTGGGCGACGCCACCTATTACAGCGGCGACATCGCCGGGGCGCTGGCTCCGTATCGTGAGGCCGACGCGCTAATCGACCGGCGTATCGCGGCGGGCGGCGCGACCCCGACCTTGCTGATCGCCAAGGCGACGTCGGCGTTCAACATCGGTGGCACGCTCGGCGATATGGGCGGGCGCGACGCCGAGGCGCTGGCGATCGTCGACCGCGCGGCGATCGCGATGGAGCAGTTGCTCAAGGCGGGGCGCGATTCCTCGGCCGAGAAGGCGCTGCTGACGCTTTATGGCCAGCAGGCGGTGCTGCTGGAGAATTTGGGTCGGCTCGACGCGGCGCTCGGGCCGCTGCTGCGCGGCAACGCGCTTCGCGAACAACGGCTCGCGGCGCACCCCGGCAACGGAGCCGCCTTGCGCGACCTGGCAATCGGGTTGGCGCAGCAGGCGCGGGTGTCGGCAAGCGCCGGGCATAAGGCCGAGGCGTGCGCGCTGGCGGGGCGGACGCTGGCGCTGTGGCGCAAACTGGAGGACGAAGATGCGCTGACGCCGCGCGATGCCGCCAAGGAACGCCCGATTGCCGCAGCGATGCAACGCGCGAACTGCTCCGCCGGGGCCCGGCGCTAATCGTCGTCCTCGGCCATCGCATCGGCGAGCCATAGCCGCGCGGTCTGCCAGCGCCGCTTGACGGTGCGGTCGGACTGGCCGGTGACGGCGGCAATCTCCTCGACCGTCAGTCCGACGAAGAAACGCAGTTCGACGATCTTCGCAAGCTCAGGCGACAGCTCTTCGAGCCGATGCAGCGCGGCATCGAGCCGCTCGACGTCGATCGGTGGTCCGGCGTCCTCGATCATCAGGCCGAGGGTCGGCATCTGGCGCTTGGCGGCACGGCGCTTGCGGATCGCATCGAGCATCGCCTGGCGCAGCAGTCGCGAGCAGGTCGCGAACATGTGCTGACGGTCGTTCCACGCCATGCGATCGAGGTTCATCGCGCGCATCACCGCTTCGTTGACGATCTCGGTCGGCTGCAGCGTCAGATAGGATACCTCGCGCCGCAACATCCGCGCCGACGCCCGGCGAAGCTCGTCATAGATCGATGCGAGAAGCTCGTCGCGATCGGGTTTGTCAGGTTCGGCATCGGCCACGGCGACGACCATAGCGGCGGCGCGGGGCAGCGCAAATATCTTGCTGGGTGGGATGGCCGCCGGTCGACCCTTTCGTGAGATGGCAGACCCCGTGCCCCGCAAGCGCTGTTCGCGTGCCTCCGCGAAATCAGGCCGCGGGACGACCTCGTCGTTGCATAGGTGGGCTTGTTGCTGCCAACTGGCAGGGCGGGTCGGCGCATGCGATAGGGGGCGGCATCATCGGTCCGGAGGCGCATATGACGGGAAATATCTGGCTCGCGCTCGCGATTCTCTTCGAAGTCGTCGCGACGTCGCTGCTCAAGGCTTCGGACGGATTTTCGAAGCTGCTGCCGTCCAGCCTGGTTGTCCTCGGTTATGGCCTGGCCTTCTATTGCCTCTCGCAATCGCTGCGCACGATCGATGTCGGCATCGCCTATGCCATCTGGTGCGGCGCGGGCATCGTCCTCATCACCGCGATCGCCTGGATCGCGTTCGACCAGCGGCTCGACGTCTGGTCGCTCACCGCGATCGGCCTGATCCTCACCGGTACGATCATGCTCAATCTGCGCGGCCTGGCGACCTGAACTTCCGACACGGGCTGTTCCTGCGCCGGGCAAGAACGGCGAATGGCGCCTGGATCATGTTCGTCTATTGACTCGGCGCGTGGCGATCCGGGCACGCTATATTCGAATCAGAGCGACGAACGAATCGCTTGTGAATGCGGTGCTAGCTTTAGGAAATGGGCAGCCAAAGAACTTGGTGCCCTCCGCTGAAATGAGTGGCTCCAGTTCGTGGATGAAGTTCGAACTGGTTTACAAAGAGAAGCCACGCAAACTCGTCTCCTCCTGCAGAGCTATCGGATGATTTCTGAGGAACTCGTGGCGGGCAGGACGAAAGGTATGAGGTGGCCGAGGTCGGCTTGAGCCGCAAGCAATAGCGCTAGTAAAGACTTCTTGGGAAGCGTTCACTAAATGACATGCGGGTTGCGCGCTATCGGCTTGGCTCGACATATGTCCGATACTGCGGTCTCGGTGCCGCTAAGCGGGCTGTCCGCATCCGGCCAGATCGCGACGCCTAGCCGCAGGATCGCAATGCGCCTATGCCGACCTTACCCAAGCGAGCATTGATCATGCTCATACTGCTTGAGCGCGGTCGCGCGATCATAAGGGGTCAGCTCGTCGATGCGGCGCTGTTTGACTTTCTCCAGCCAATTGGGATCGGCGAGGAGGACGCGGCCGAGCGCGACCAGATCGAATTCGCCGCGCTCGAACATCGCGGCCAGATCCTCCAAGCGGCCAATCGTCGCCCCCGAGCGGCTGTCTTGGCCGCCAAACGTTCCGGTACCGGTCTTTGATGTGAACCGACTGGAGCGCCGCGCCTGATATGCTAAGGGCATCCTATGCTTCACATGCACGGCCGCGGCGGCACCGTCCAAATCGATGGTGTCAAATATGACTGGGAACTCCTGAGCGAGCCCCAACTGTCCTCCTCCGATGGCTGGAAGGGCATGACGGTCGCCTTGCGCCAGAGAGATATGCCCCGCGAGGCCGTGCTGGAATTTCCGACGCCAAAGCGCCTGTTGAAAGGATTGCCGAAAGGGCGTTCGCACATCAACGACGCGATCGCCTCGCGAGGGGTGCGGGCGGCATTGTCGGCAGGATGGGACCCGGCTTCTCGCGGCAAGCCGACGGTCTTCATGGTGGATGCCAACGGCGACTAAGCGCCATCGTCCGGAGCACTGGCATCCAGCACGAAAACTATGTTTCAAATTCGGCGTGACCCAATTTGTTTACAGCCTGAAGCGCGGCAATTCTTTCTTTGGGAGACAGGGAAGACGAGGGTTTATTTTAATCGCCCAGCCAACCGGTTGTGATCGCTCCCCTATGTCCCTCCGGCGCCAGCGCGGCACGCAGGGCTTCCAGCAGCGGCGGCAACGCCTGCGTGAAGGCATAGGGCGGGTTGATGATAAAGAGGCCCGCGCCATTATAGATGTCGGGCTGATCGCGATCGTACAACCAATGCTCCACCACCAGAAACTTCGGGATGTCGAGCCTACGTAGCTGCGCCTTCCACCGCACATGCGCGGCGCGGTCTTTCAGCGGATACCAGACCACCGTCACGCCATGCGCCCATTTGCGGCGCGCGGCTGCGAGGGTGGCGGTGACCTGTTCGCGTTCATCGGTCTGCTCGTACGGCGGGTCGACCACCACCACGCCGCGCGCGGTGCGGGGCGGCAGCATCGCCAGCCAAAGCTCGTAGGCGTCGCGCTGATGCACGGCGGCGGATGTGTCGCGCATCGCGCCGCGCAGGGCATAGGCGTCGTCGGGATGTTTTTCGTTCAGGATCAGAAAATCCTGCGGACGCAGAAGCTGCGCCAGAAATCGTGGCGATCCGGGGTAGAGGCGAGGCTCGGCCCCGGCATTCACCGCCCGTACGGCGGCGCGGTAGTCGTCCAGCAAGGGGTTCGGGTCGGCAAAGGCCCGCAGCACGCCCTGTGTGGCCTCACCGGTGCGCCTCGCCTCCTCGCCGCCAAGGTCGTACAGCCCGCAGCCGGCATGGGTGTCGATCAGGGTCAGCGCGCCCGGTTTTTGCTGCAAGGCGTGCACGAGGGCGATCAGCAGGCTGTGCTTTACGACATCGGCGCTATTGCCGGCATGAAAGCTATGGCGATAATTCATTGTAATTCAAAATCCTGGCGATCTGCCTTCATGCGAACGGCTGGGCGCGGAAGCCGAGCGCGAGGCGATGGAAGCAAGCAATCCGGTGCCCGTATAGAATCGGGCGGAAACCTTCAAAGCATTCTGGGCAAGGCCTCGGTCCGCGTTAGCGATCGTCACAGAGGCGGAGACACAGGCCTCCCGCATTATCTGAACTGCGGCGCTTCGACGTCCGCGTCTGTAAGTAGCGGATCTGCACCCGCTCAATGTCGAATGCCTTGGATCGATCGGATTCGGAAATAGCTCCAAGTCGCAACGCGAATGGCCGCTTCTTCAGTTTCGTTCTCAAAAGCCGCCAGTCCGTTTGCGGCCACTAGCCGAGGCGGCTTTCGATTGATGCGAGCCTTGTCTTGGCAGCCTCGTTGGCGTGGTTTGCAGACGCTTCCTCGCGGATGAGCTTCTCGATCCGGCGACGGACCCGCACCGTAGCGACATCGCTGCTCAGGATCACAGGCCGGAGCGACCAGAGGTCGGCGCCGTCCATCTGCTCGTCGACGGCTTCGATCATGGGATTGTCTTCATTGGTAAAGGCCGCCGTTTGCGCCTCACGGATCTGCCCTGCGAGCTCGCGCTGGTCCGGTCCGAACACGCCGCACGTGCCATAGAAATAGTGGGTCGTCCGGGCCGTCTCAGGCGTCAGGATGTGGACGGCGACATCCTCGCCCTTTTGCGCCGGGGGTTCGCCCGGCGGAACGACCCCATAGTCGAGGCGCATATTGCTCGGCGCCATCCAGATCATGTTGGTCCATTGATCGCAGGGTTGGCCGAACAGCGGGCTGTAGATCGGCGCGGTGGTGCCCGGCATCCACAGCTCGGCGTGGATCGCGCCATTTTCCTCGCGCACCTTCACCTTGCGGCCACGCATGCTGTCGTTGCCGAGCGTGCCGTCGTGCAGATAGTTCTGCCACGATCATCGAGATCGAAGAGCAATTCGGTTCGGACGTCGCTCGTCTCGTTGCCGAGGTTACCGACGACAAGTCCCTGCCAAAGCAAGTTCGCAAGGATCTGCAAGTGGAGCATGCACGCCGGGCATCGCCAGGCGCGCAGACAATCAAGATGGCCGACAAGATTTCGAATCTCCGGTCATTGGCGACCAGCCCGCCGGAAGATTGGAACCGCGACCGCGTGATGGAATATGGCTTGTGGGCGGCAAAGGTTGTTGCGGGATGCCGCGAGGCGAATGCTGAGTTGGCCGAGCAATTTGATGCAGCATTCGCTTCGCTCATGGCGACGCAATGATGGCTGCGATCCGAAACAGGATCGCTGCATTTCGCGTTCGCCGATACCGATCAGGCTATCGCTGTCACGGCTTGGTAGTTCCCTGTTATGCAGGGAAGGGAAATCCGTCGGAGACTGGTTTGCTCCAGACTGCGTGGCGCACCATTTCCCAAGCCGGGTACCGCCTTACCCCGAATTTTGCGCCGCCAGCTGCTGCGCGCGGATGTCCTTCTTGAGCACCTTGCCGACCTTCGAGCGTGGCAGGTCGGGCCAGATTTCGAGCTCCTTTGGCGCTTTCACGCTGCCGATCGCGGCCTTGACCGACGCGATGATCTCCTGCGGGTCGGCGTCCTGCCCGGCGCGCAGTTGCACCACCGCGCAGACGCGCTCGCCCCATTTGTCGTCGGGCAGGCTGAAGACGGCGCCGTCCTGTACTGCGGGATGCGCGAGCAGTGCCGCCTCGACTTCGGCCGAATAGACGTTGAAGCCGCCAGTGATGATCATGTCCTTGGCGCGGTCGACGATGAACAGATAATTGTCGGGGTCGAGATAGCCGATGTCGCCGGTGCGGTGCCAGCCGTCGATGGTCGCCTCGGCAGTCGCTTCGGGGTTCTTGTAATAGCCGTCCATGACGAGGCTGCCGCGCACGACGATCTCGCCGCGTTCGCCCTGCGGCAGTTCGCGGCCCTCGGCATCGAGAATGGCGACGCGGACGAGCGGCCCGGGCTTGCCCGCAGAGGACAGGCGGTGGCGCGCGACCGATCCGTCGGGGTTCAGATGGTCCCTGGGCGCCATCATCGAGATCATCATCGGCGCCTCGGTCTGGCCGAAGAGCTGCGCCATCACCGGGCCGAGCTTGCCGATCGCCTCCTCGAGCCGCGCGGGCGAGATCGGCGCAGCGCCGTACCAGAAGCACTGCATCGCCGAGAGGTCGGTCGCAGGCAGCGCGGGGTGGTCCAGCAGCATGTAGATCAGCGTCGGCGGCAGGAAGGTGTGCGTCGCGCGGTGCTGCGAAGCGAGCGCGAGGAACTCGCCGATGTCGGGATAGGGCATGATCACGACCTCGCCGCCATGCGCCATGATCGGGAAGGTGAGCACGCCCGCCGCGTGGGTGAGCGGCGCCATCGCGAGATAGACGGGCCGGCCTTCGAAGGGATAGCCCATCAGGGTCAGCGCGGTCATCGCCTCAAGATTGCGGCCCGACAGCATCACCCCCTTGGGATGGCCAGTGGTGCCGCCGGTGCCGGGGAGCATCGCGAGGTCGCTGACGGGGGTCGCGGCGAAGGGACTCGCATCGACACCCGCCAGCCACGCGTCGAGCGACGGCGCGAACGGCTGTTCGGCGTCGAGGCAGACGAGCAATTGGAGCTTGGGCAATTGTCCGCGCAGTTCGGCGACCAGATCGGCGAACTTGCTGTGGAAGATCAGCGCGGTGCAGTCGAAATTGTCGAGCACATAGGCATTCTCCGCCCCTTCGTTGCGCGGGTTGATCGGGCACCACACCGCGGCGGCGCGCGAGATGGCGAAGACGCAGGCGAAGGCGGTGGGGTCGTTGCCCGACAGGATCGCGACATGCTGGCCCGGCAGGATGCCCGAGGCATTCAGCCCGCGCGCGACGCGGTGGGTCAGCGCCTGCACATCCGCATAGGACAGGCTCCGCCCGTCCGTCGTCAGACAGGGAGCATCGGCGCCGAGCGACGCCCCCTTGTCGAGCCAGTCGACCAGCCGCATCGCTCGCCCCTCCTCAGTCGTGCGCCGTGACGATCGGTTTCAGCACCAGCCCGAACTGACGCAGGGCGCCGAGGATCTCGCGGTGCCCGAAGGCCTGGCATGCCGAGGCGAAGCCGGTGCGGCGCGGGGCCTGCTGGAGCAGGTTCGCTGCGGCCCACGCCTGCATCAGCCCGGTCTGCTTGTAATTGCAATTGCCGTGGATCAGCACATGCACGCGCCCGAGCGGGCCCGAGGCATAGACCGAGTCGATGCTGGTGTTGAGCCGCGGATTCTCGCGCGGCGGCATGTCGCCCTGGACCGACTCGGCCATCTTGGCGAGCGCGGCTTCCTGTTCCTTGAACGGCAGCGGCTTGATATCGGTGTCGATCATCTTGGTCATGCCCACGACATTGTCCATGACCTCGCGCGCGAAGACGCCGCCATAGACCTTGACCGTCGAGACGCGCGGGTCGTTCTTGAACCACAGGGGGTGTGAGGTACCGCCCCACGGCAGGGTCAGCGCGGTGGCGTGCTGGCCGGGGACCTGGCATTCGGTCGTCGTCAGCGTCGGCCATTGGACATATTGGTTGTTCTCGAGATAATACCAGTCGGCCTTGAGGATCGTGAAGATCGTCTGGACCGAGGCATAGGTCGGGAAACCCTTCCACAGCACCAGCATGTCGAGCGTGTCGAGCCCGGGCATCGTCTCGAGCGCGATATTCGCCGCGATCTCGCCGGTCGTGTACATATGCGCGACGCAGGGCGAGAGCAGCAGGCCCTTCTTCGCGAAGGCGTCGCCCCATTTCTCCTGCGCCAGCATCATCCAGTCCTGCTCGCCGGTGGTGTCGAGATAATGGCAGCCCGCCGCGAGCGCGGCCTCGACCGTCTCGGGGCCATATTTGATGAAGGGGCCGACCATGTTGCACACGACGCTCGCGCCCTTGAACAGCTTGGTCAGCGCCGCGACATTATGTTCGACCTCGGCGACCTCGTAATCGGCGGTTTCGATGCCGGGGACCTTGTCCATCACCTCTTGCACACGCTTCTTGTCGCGCCCGGCGGCGATGAACGGAATGCCGAGCTCACGCAGATATTCGCAGACGAGGCGGCCGGTGTAGCCCGAGGCGCCATAGACGATGACCGGTTTCTTGCTCATGTCCCTCTTCCCTTTTCGTTGATTTTGTCGGTCAGATCGCGGTGTAGCCGCCGTCGACGATCAGCTCGTTGCCGCACATATAGGCCGCGTCGTCGCTGGCGAGAAACAGCAGCGGGCGGGCGATTTCGCGCGTCGTCGCCATGCGGCCCATCGGGATGGCGGAGACCGTCGCCGAGGCGAAATCGCCGGCGGCATCGCCAAGGCTGCCGACCGCATCGGCGACGAGTTTGGTTTCGCAATAGCCGGGGTGGAGCGAGTTGATCCGCACCGGCCAGCCCTTGCGCGCGCAATCGACCGCTGCAGCCTTGGTGAACATCGCCACCCCGGCTTTGCTGGCGTTATACGCGGGAAACAGCGGTTCGGCGACATTCGCGGCGATCGAAGCGACGTTGACGATCACGCCGCCCCTGTCCTTCATCGCCGCGATCCCGATGCGGGTGCCGAGGAAGACGCTCTCCAGATTGACCGCCATCAGCCGCTGCCATTCGGCGAGGCTCGTATCGACGACCGATTTCAGGAAGCCCATGCCGGCGTTGTTAACGAGGATGTCGAGCCCGCCGTCGCGCGCGGTGATATCGGCGATCAGCGCCGCCCAGGCGGCTTCGTCGGCGACGTCCTGTTGCCGCGCCTCGGCTTTCAGCCCTTCCGAACGGATCGCGGCGGCCGCCGCTTCGGCTTCGGCGAGGTCGATATCGGTGATCGTCACCGACGCGCCTTCGCGGGCGAACTCCTGCGCGGCGGCGAGGCCGATGCCGCGCGCGGCGCCGGTGATCAGCACGCTCTTTCCGGTAAAACGCATCATTGGGATGCTCCTTGGTTCAAACAGGGGTGGGACCGGCGGGCGGGAGGAGGATTGCCCGCCGGCCCCGGGGGCGACCCATCAGAATTTCGCCGTCAGCTCGACTCCATAGGTTCGCGGGGTCCCGCGATTGAGGTAGTCGAGCCCAAAGATGTCGATGTTCAGGCCATAGCTGTAGTAGAATTTGTTGGTCAGATTCTTGACCCACAGGCTGGCGGCATAATTGCCATGTTCGAAGGTCAGCCGGCTGTTGACCAGCCAATATCCGGGGTTGCCGCAGGTGATCGCGGGGCCGGCGGGGCGGACGTTGCCGGGCGCGCCGGCGCGGTCGCAGGGGTTCTGGCCATAGTCGCCGAACGGGTCGAAATAATATTTCCCGGTGTAGGCGGCGTCGCCGCGCAGCGTCAGCTTGTTGTCGTTCTGCTCGAAAATATCCCAGTCGAACCCGGCCGAGAAGGTGGTGCGCGGCGCATTGGGGAAGGGATTGCCGTTGACGTTGCGGGTCGGGCTCGACGGATCGGTCGGGTCGATCACATTGCCCTTATATTTGCTGCGCAAGAGGCTCATCGAGGCGTCGAAGCGCAGGAAGTCGGCGGCCTGGATCGTGAGCTCGGCTTGACGTGCTCCCCTGAAATGTGACTGGTTTTTGGTAGAGTCCGACGCAAAGGAGTCGGACGACAATGAAACGAAGCAGGTTCAGCGAAGAGCAGATCATCGCGGTTTTGAAGGAACAGGAGGCTGGCATGGCGACGGCGGAGGTGTGCCGCCGTCACGGGATCAGCTCCGCCACGTTCTACAAATGGAAGTCGAAGTTCGGCGGGCTGGAGGTATCCGATGCTCGGCGGCTGCGCACGCTCGAGCAGGAGAACAGTCGGCTCAAGAAGCTGCTGGCCGAGGCGATGCTCGACAATGTTGTGCTGAAGGATCTGGCATCAAAAAAATGGTAACGCCCGGCGCGAAGCGGGAAGCCGTCGCCCATGCCCGTGAACAGCACGGGCTGAGCGAGCGTCGGGCGTGTAGTCTGGTTGGCGTGAGCCGCAGGGTGATCCGTTACGAGCCGACGAGGCCGGATGACGGGGCACTGCGGCAACGGTTGCGCGAGCTGGCGGCGGAGCGTCGCCGGTTCGGCTATCGCCGCCTGGGCTACCTGCTGGCGCGGGAAGGCATGCGACCGAACCACAAGAAGCTGCTGCGCATCTATCGTGAGGAAGGCCTCCGGGTCCGTCGTCGTGGCGGTCGCAAACGGGCACTGGGCACGCGCAGACCAATGGTGCTGCCGGATGGGCCGAACCAGCGGTGGTCGCTCGACTTCGTCTCCGACAGCCTGATCTGCGGTCGGCGCTTCCGTATCCTGTGCGTGGTTGATGACTTCTCGCGGGAATGCCTGGCGCTGGTGGCCGATACGTCACTGTCAGGCGCACGGGTGGCTCGTGAACTGACCAGCCTGATCGGGATGCGCGGCAGGCCGCACACGGTTGTCAGCGACAATGGCACCGAACTGACCTCGTCAGCCATCCTGCGCTGGTCGCAGGAACGACGGGTCGAGTGGCACTACATCGCGCCGGGCAAGCCGATGCAGAACGGCTTCGTGGAGAGCTTTAATGGCCGCCTCCGGGACGAATGCCTCAACGAGACGCTGTTCACCTCTCTGGCTCATGCCCGGTTCGTGCTCGCTGCATGGCGGCACGATTACAACACGGTCAGGCCACACTCGAAACTGGGCGGGAAGACCCCCGCCGAGATCGCCGGCGAACGTGTCTGGGGGCATGCCCCCAGACACGTTGCCATCCCATCAAACATCAATCATGAAGGTGCGAGACTCTACCTCTGAATGGTAACAATCAGGGGAGCACGTCAACGGATGCTTCCGAAGTTGAATTTAGAACATTCACAGATGAACCGGACCTTCTTCGTTTTGGACGGCCTATAAGTAAGGATATTATTTGGGAGATATATCCGTCGTACCGGCAACGAAAGCGGACTTATAGGAAGCGTGCGCTATAATGAACGAAATTCCATGATCCTCATCACCGGCCACGTCATCCTCACTTCCGAGCATCGCGAGCGCATGATCGCGCTCGGCGCCCTGCATAGCGCGCGGTCGCGGGCCGAGCCGGGGTGTCTGGCGCATAATTGCCATATCGATATCGAAAACCCCGACCGCCTCGTCTTCGTCGAGGAATGGGAGAGCATCGACGCGGTCCGCGCCCATTTCGCGGTGCCCGAGTCCGCCGCCTTCGTTGCCGAAATGCGCGCGCTGTCGCCGCAGCCGCCGGTGATCCGCATCTACACCGCCGACGACATCACCGCGAAGCTGATGGGGTAGGGCGACGGGTTGGGAGGATATCCGCATGACGACCGTAACGCCATCCGCCGAGGGGGCGATTCCCTGGACCCTCCTGTTCGTGGATCACCGTGAAACCGATGACTTCAAGGGCATCAACGTCCATTTCGAACGCAGCGTCGCTGCGCGCCGGATCGGCGATCAGGTCGAATTCGGCCATGTCTGGGACGCCGATAGCTATATCCTGCCCTTTCCGCCGCCGAAAATGCTGTTTGCCATATCCTATGCCGCCGCGCTGGCGCTCGATCCTGCGGCGCTCCCCGATGGCGAGGTCGCCGATGCGCTGATCGCCCGGCGTGACGCGATCGGTCACCTGATTGCGGCGCTGCCCGCCTAGACCGGGACATAGCATTGCCCGATCGAGTCAGGGGTGGCGAGGGGGCACGGACACGGACAGGGCCGGGGTGTCTGGCGCATAACGACCCTATCGACATCGAAAACCCCGGCCGCCCGATGTTCGTCGAGGCGTGGGCGAGCATCGATGCGGTGCGCGCTCATTTCGCGGTACCCGCATCGCGCGCCTTCGTCGCCGAAATGCGCGCGCTGTCGCCGCCTCCGTCGGCGATCCGGATTTACAGCGCGGAGGATGTCACAGGGACGCCGATGGGGGCTTTGCGAGGGTTTCGCGCAAAGACGCAAAGACGCGGAAGAGGTGGTGTGCGGTGTCGGGCGGCGCGCGTGGCCGCTGGCGGACAAGGGCTCGCACAAAGCCACGAAGCCACAAAGATGGTTCAACACCGTTCGCCCTGAGCTTGTCGAAGGGCTGTTCTTTCTTTCTCCGATGTCAAAGAGAAGGACAGTGGGAGACCTTCGGTCGCCTTCGGCCCGACAAGGTCAGCACGAACGGCTATTTATAGACCCTTTGTGGCTTTGTGGCTTTGTGCGAGATTTCTTCTTCTTTGCGTCTTCGCGGCTTTGCGCGAAACCAATGGCGACACCGCAGAACCATGACCTGCGCCGATGAAAAAAGCGGGACCCCGGATCAAGTCCGGGGTGACGAAAAAGAGTAGAGCAGGGCTTCGCCTTGCCCGGCGCGTCATTGTTTGCCACAGCTTCTCCGGGCGGCACGCGCGCCGCATCGGGGGGCATATGAGCGGGTTCGAATTCGTCTTTTCGCTGTTCGGGCTGCTGCTCGGCCTCGCGCTCGCCGAGGGGCTGGGCGGGCTGGCGCGGGCGCTGAAGGCGAGCCACAAGGTGCGCATCGGCTGGCCGACCGCGCTGCTCGGGCTGTTCGTGTCGTGCGACGTCGTCACCTTCTGGATGTATGGCTGGGCGGTCCGTGACCTGATCCCGATCAACTGGCCGGTGCTGTTCGGCGGCTTCCTCGTCACCGCGCTCTATTATGTCGCGGCGTCGCTGGTCTTTCCCGACGATCCCGAATCGACGGACGACCTCAACGCCCATTTCGACAAGCATCGGCGCAAGGTGATGGGGGCGCTGCTGCTGTGCAATCTCGCGCTGATCGTCACCGTCGCGGCGCTCCACGAACTGCCCGCGCTCGACCTGCGCAACGCGGTCGTCACCTGGTCCTTCTTCCCCGTCGCGGCGCTGGCGATCGCGACGAAGGACCGGCGGGTGGTGGTGGGGTGCCTGATCTGGCTGATTACGCTCTACCCGCTCTCGGCGGTGTGGGGCGCATCATAAACCCCTCCCGCAAGCGGGAGGGGTAGTGAGACTTACGAACTTGTTCGTTAGTCGCAGCGGGGTGGGCCTTCTCGGTCCCGGACGCTCGCTTCGCTCGCGCCCACCCCTAACCCCTCCCGCCTGCGGGAGGGGAACTGGTTCTTAAAGCGCGACGAGGTTGACGGCGCTGGTCTTGCCCTTGCGCGGGTCGGTTTCTTCGTCGTAGCTGATCTTCTGATTGTCCTTCAGATCACCCAGGCCCGAGCGTTCGACCGCCGAGATGTGGACGAAGACGTCGCCGCCGCCGCTGTCGGGGGTGATGAAGCCGTAACCCTTGGTGCTGTTGAACCATTTGACGGTACCGGTAGCCATTTTAGATATCTCCACGAACTGCGTGGACGATATGCCGACGCGGTGCCGCAGCCTTTTGCCAGAAGATGAACGGAAAGCCAGCGAGAAATGGCGGTGGCGCGCTGTGTATCAAGCGGGGACGTTGTTCCCCTCCCACTTGTGGGAGGGGCGAGGGGAGGGCTTGTAACGGGAGCGCCGATCGACACGCCCTCCCCCAAACCCCTCCCGCAAGCGGGAGGGGCTTATTTCAGCATCGGCGCCAGATATTGCCCCGTATAGCTCCGCGGGTTCTTCGCGACCTGTTCGGGGGTGCCCTCGGCGACCACTTCGCCGCCCTTGACCCCGCCCTCGGGCCCCATGTCGACGATATGGTCGGCGGTCTTGATGACGTCGAGATTATGCTCGATCACGATCACGCTGTTGCCCTGCTCGACCAGTTGCTGGAGCACTTCGAGCAATTTGCGGACATCCTCGAAATGCAGCCCGGTGGTCGGCTCGTCGAGGATGTAGAGCGTCTGCCCGGTCGAGCGCCGCGATAGCTCCTTGGCGAGCTTGACGCGCTGCGCCTCGCCGCCCGACAGCGTCGTCGCCTGTTGCCCGACCTTGATATAGCCGAGCCCGACGCGGACGAGCATCGCCATCTTCTCGCGGATCGACGGCACCGCCTTGAAGAACTCCGCCGCATCCTCGACCGTCATGTCGAGCACGTCGGCGATGCTGTGGCCCTTGAACTTCACCTCGAGCGTTTCGCGGTTGTAGCGTTTGCCGTGGCACGTCTCGCACGTCACATAGACGTCGGGCAGGAAGTGCATTTCGATCTTGATGAGGCCGTCGCCGGTGCAGGTCTCGCAGCGCCCGCCCTTGACGTTGAAGCTGAAGCGCCCGGGCTTGTAGCCGCGCGCCTGGCTTTCGGGCAGGCCCGCGAACCAGTCGCGGATGATCGTGAAGGCGCCGGTGTAGGTCGCGGGGTTCGATCGCGGGGTGCGGCCGATCGGCGACTGGTCGATGTCGATCACCTTGTCGCAATGCTCCAGCCCCTTCAGGCTGTCGTGCGGCCCCGCGACCATCCGCGCACCGTTCAGCACGCGCGCCGCGCTGGCATAGAGCGTGTCGATGATCAGGCTCGACTTGCCGCTGCCCGACAGGCCGGTGACGCAGGTGAAGGTGCCGAGCGGGATCTTGACCGTGACGTTATCGAGGTTGTTCGCGCGTGCGCCTTTCAGCACCAGGTCGAAGCCATTGCCCTTGCGGCGGTGCTTCGGGATTTCGATGCGCTTGGTGCCGTTGAGATAGGCGGCGGTCAGGCTCTTGTCGCTCTGCAACACCTGTTCGAGCGTGCCCTCGGCGACGATTTCGCCGCCGTGGAGGCCCGCGCCGGGGCCCATGTCGACGACATAGTCGGCGTGGCGGATCGCATCCTCGTCATGCTCGACGACGATCACCGTGTTGCCGAGGTCGCGCAGGCGCTTGAGCGTCGCGAGCAGCCGGTCGTTGTCGCGCTGGTGGAGGCCGATGCTCGGTTCGTCGAGGACGTAGAGCACCCCCGAGAGGCCCGAGCCGATCTGCGAGGCGAGGCGGATGCGCTGGCTCTCGCCGCCGCTGAGCGTGCCGCTGGTGCGGTTGAGGTTGAGGTAATCGAGCCCGACATTGTTGAGGAAGCCGAGCCGCTCGTTGATCTCTTTCAGGATAGCCTTGGCGATCTGGCGCTGCGTGTCGTTGAGCTTCGCGTCGAGCGTGCCGAACCATTCGAGTGCATCCGCCACCGAGCGTTGCGCCGACAGGCTGATATTCTCGCCCGCGATCTTCACCGCGAGCGGTTCGGGGCGCAGCCGCGCGCCGTGGCACGTCTCACACGGCTGCGGCGTCTGATATTTCGACAACTCCTCGCGCATCCACGCGCTCTCGGTCTGGAGCATGCGGCGGTTGAGGTTGCCGATGACGCCCTCGAAGGCCTTGTGCGTCGTATAGCTGCGTTTGCCGTCCTTGAAGGTCAGCTCGACCGGCTTGCCGCCGGTGCCATAGAGGATGACGAGTTGCACCTCGCCGGGCAGGTCCTGCCAGGGCGTCGTCAGGTCGAAACCATAAGCTTTGCCGAGGCTTTCGAGCACCTGCATATAGTAAGGCGAGGGCGGGTTCGACTTCGCCCACGGCACCACCGCGCCCTTCTTCAGGCTCAGCGCATGGTTGGGCACGACGAGGTCGGGGTCGAACTCCTGCCGCTCGCCGAGGCCGTCGCACGCGGGGCAGGCGCCCTGCGGCGCGTTGAAGCTGAACAGCCGCGGTTCGATCTCGGCGATCGTGAAGCCCGAGACGGGGCAGGCGAATTTTTCGGAGAAGATCAGCCGGTTCGCGGGGATGCCCGCGCCCTTCATCGCCCCGCCGGTATCTTCCTCCTCGCGCCCCGGGACGGGGCCGTCGGCGAGGTCGACATAAGCGAGCCCTTCGGCGAGCTTGAGCGCGGTCTCGAAACTGTCGGCGAGCCGCGTGCCGAGGCCTTCGCGCACCGCGATGCGATCGACGACGACCTCGATGTCATGCTTGTATTTCTTGTCGAGCGCGGGCGCCTCGCCGATCTCGTGGAACTCGCCGTCGATGCGGACGCGGGTGAAGCCGTCCTTCTGCCACTGCGCGAGTTCCTTCTTATACTCGCCCTTGCGGCCGCGCACGACGGGGGCGAGCAGATAGGCGCGTGTGCCCTCGGGCAGTTCCATCACGCGGTCGACCATCTGGCTGACCGTCTGCGCGCTGATCGGCTCGCCGGTGGCGGGCGAATAGGGAATGCCGACGCGCGCCCACAGCAGGCGCATATAGTCGTAGATTTCGGTGACCGTCGCGACGGTCGAGCGCGGGTTGCGCGACGTCGTCTTCTGCTCGATGCTGATCGCCGGTGACAGCCCGTCGATATGCTCGACATCGGGCTTCTGCATCATTTCGAGGAACTGGCGCGCGTAGGCGGAGAGCGACTCCACATAGCGCCGTTGCCCCTCGGCATAGATGGTGTCGAACGCAAGGCTCGACTTGCCGCTGCCTGACAGGCCGGTGATGACGACGAGCGCGTCGCGCGGCAGGTCGACGTTCACGCCCTTCAGATTATGCTCGCGCGCGCCGCGCACGGAGATGTGGGTGAGACTCATGGGAGGGGTGTGTTCCAGATTTGTTCTTGCCGCGCAAGGGCGTTTGCGCGTGATCCTTCCCTAAATAGGGAAGCGGAAAGCGCACCGCAACGCCGCGTCGCGCGCCAACTTTCCACCAACTCCCCAATGGCTTCGACCAATGCCCCGGCCCATGCTTGACCCGTTTCGATGCCGGGCGGACAAACATGGCATGTTCGCCTCCCGCCGGGGTTGGGTTGGCGCACGAAAGGAGCTGGGGAATGAAGACATATTTTGCAGGGGCCGCTGGCCTCGCGATTGCGGCGGCGCTGGCCGCCGTGCCGGTGTTGGCGAAAGACGCGGCGCCGACCGCGTCGATCATGGCGAAGGCGGACGATGATGCGCCCGCGACCGACGACGCGTCGCTGAAGGCACTGACCTTCGGCAGCTGGGGCGTCGACCTTGGCGCGCGCGACACGAGCGTGAAGCCGGGCGACGATTTCGATCGTTTCGCCAACGGCACCTGGTTCGCCAAGACGGTCATCCCGGCCGATCAGGGATCGGCGGGGGTCGATTATGACGTCTATAATCTCACCCAGCGCCAGCTGCGCCAACTGGTGACCGGGGCGCCCGCGACCAGCCAGGTTGGCGGACTGTACAAGAGTTTCACCGACGAAGCGAAGGTCGAGGCGCTGGGGGCCAAGCCGCTGATGGCCGATCTCACCGCAGTCGCCGCGATCAAGGACAAGAGCGAGCTGGCGCGCTTCATGGGCGCGTCGCAGGGGGCGTTCGGCATGACGATCGTCGGCGGCGGCCCCTATGCCGACACCGACGATCCGACGATGAATGTGCTGTGGCTGGGGCAGGGCGGGCTGGGCCTGCCCGAGCGCGAATATTATCTCGACGACCAGTTCCAGAAGGAACGCGCCGCCTATCGCGCCTATATCGTCCGCACGCTGGGGATGACGGGGGCGAAGAACCCCGAAGCCGCAGCCGACGCGATCATGGCGTTCGAGACCGAGATTGCGAAAGTCAGCTGGAAGATCGCCGATCGCCGCGACATAGGCAAGATCAACAACCCGATGTCGTCGACCGAACTCGCGGCCTATGCCCCGGGACTCGATTGGGACGCGTGGTTCGCGGGCGCGGGGATCGCGTCGCAGAAACGCATCATCGTCAACGAAACGACCGCGATCCGCGACATCGCCGCGCTTTACGCGAAAACCCCGCTCGACACGCTGAAGCTGTGGGAGCAATTCCATGTTGCCGATCAGGCGGCGCCCTATCTGTCGAAGGCGTTCGTCGACAGCCGCTTCGACTATACCAAGGTGCTGAGCGGCGTCAGCGAGCTTCGCCCGCGCTGGAAACGCGGCCTGACTTTGGTCGATGGCAGCCTCGGCGAACTGGTCGGCGAAACCTATTCGCGCGACTATTTCCCCGCGAGCGCCAAGGCGAAGATGGAGACTTTGGTCGGCAATCTGAAGCTGGCGATGGGCGACCGCATCCGCGCCAACAGCTGGATGGCGCCGGCGACGAAACAGGCGGCGCTGGCCAAGCTCGAACGGATGGACGTCATGGTCGGTTACCCCGACAAATGGCGCGACTATTCGGGGCTGAAGATCGACCCTGCGGACCTTTACGGCAATGTGAAGCGTAGCGGCCAGTTCGAATATGCCTATGGCCTGTCGGACCTGAACAAGCCGGTCGACCGCAAGAAATGGTCGATGAACCCGCAGGAGGTCAATGCCTATAACGGCGGGCTGGAAAACAAGATCGTGTTCCCGGCGGGCATCCTGCAGGCGCCCTATTTCAGCGAAAGCGTCGACGATGCGGTCAACTATGGCGCGATCGGCGCGGTGATCGGGCATGAAATCGTCCATGGTTTCGACGATCAGGGGCGCAAGATCGATGCCAATGGCGCGGTGCGCGACTGGTGGACGCCCGAGGACGCGGCGCGCTTCGACGCGGCGGCCAAGGCGTTCGGGGCGCAATATGCGACCTATGAGGCGGCGCCGGGCGCGTTCATCAATCCCGACCTGACGATGGGCGAGAATATCGCGGACCTCGCGGGGCTGGAGGTCGCGTACGACGCCTACCACCGCTCACTCGGCGGCAAGGAAGCGCCGGTGATCGACGGGCTGACCGGCGACCAGCGCTTCTTCCTCGCCTTTGCCCAGGCCTGGCGTGACAAGGCGCGCGAGGATTCGATCAAGCAGCAGGTGGCGAGCGACCCGCACAGCCCGGCGCGCTGGCGGATCATCGGGCCCGTCCGCAACGTCGATGCCTGGTACACCGCGTTCGGGGTTGGCGCGGGCGCCAAATATTATCTGAAGCCCGAAGACCGCACGAAGATCTGGTAAAGTCTCGCCCCCGGACCGCGTTCCGCCGGTCCGGGGACGCCGATTGTGCACCGTCGCGATTTCGGCGCGCGTCCTTTTGGCGCATCGATCCTATACGTCCGTCGCACCGATTTTAGACTGCCCCCACCTGGAGGTGGAGGGCCGGGCATGTGGATCGGCCATAGCGGGGGCATGGTTATGACCAACGGTCAGCAGGCGGAGATCATTGCCTATTGCGGCGTCTATATGAAATCGACGCTCGCGTATTTCGGGACGTTGACCGATCTGGCGAAATGGGCGTTCATCCTGGCGATCGGCCTGGCGGTCTTGTCGGCGCTGGTCGAAACCTATGCGCGATTCCGCGCGATCAAGGTGGCAGCGGGCGGCAATCCGCCCGCGAATTTCGGTGTCGCGCCGTCACCCGATTTCCTGAAGGCGGTGATCGCCTTGATCGACAGCCTTGCCAAGGCGCCGGTCTGGTTCTTCCTCTTCGTCGCGGGCATGGCGCTGGTCTGGCTGTCGACGATCGACCTGCCGCGCGTCTGCATGCCGACGCCGCCACCGACAGCCTCCGCGCCCGGAGCTTCGACGCCCGCACCGCCGACGCCCGCGCCGCCAACGCCCGCGCCGCCGCCCAAGGTCTAGCCCGGCCTACGCGGCCTTGCCGCGCCGATCGCCATCACCGCGAGCGACAGGGCCGCGCCGACAATGACGAACAGCGCCGGGAACCCGCCGAGCACCGACATCATGCGGATGCCGTCGAGCCCGGCCGCAGCGACAAGAACCATCGCGACGAGGCCAACGGTGACGCCCCAGATGCTCTGCATCCACAGCGCAGCTTCGGGGCGTTCGGGGGTGATGCCGTGCGTCGACAGCGCGCTCATCGCCGACACATTGGCATCGGCGCCCGCCACATAGGAGAGGAAGATCGCGAAGAGCACGATCGCGGTCACCACCGACCCGCCGCCGAGCGCGTCGAACAGGCGGAACAACACAGGGTCGGGGCCCTGGCTCGACAATATCGCATAGAGGCTGGCGCCGCTCTGCTGGTCGAGAATGATCGTCGCACCCGCGATCGCAGTCATCCACACCGCCCCGAACAGCGCAGGCAGGATCAGGTTGAACAGGATGAAGGCGCGGACGCTGTAGCCGACCGCGAGGCGGCCGAGGAACAGCGCGGTCACCGGCGCCCAGGCGAACCAGTTGGCCCAGTTGAAGATCGTCCATTGCCGATGCCAGTCGCGATCGACGTCGAGGCCAAGATTGCGGGGCAGAAAGGTTCCGACATAATCGGCGCCGCCGCTCAGCGACAGACCGAGCATCCTGCCCGTCGGCCCCGCGATCAGGACGAACGCAATGATCGCGAAGAAGATCCAGGTGTTGAGAACCGATAGCCCGGCGATGCCCTTCTGCAAGCCCGTTGCTGCCGAGATGAGGAAACTGGCGACGATCGCGACCATGATGCCCCAGCGCAGCCCGCCGCCGCCCGCGAAACCGCCGAGCCCCTCGATCCCGCCCGCGAGCGCCAGGATGCCGGCGCCCATCGAGGCCGCCATGCCGGCGACCAGCGCATAGAGGCAGATGATGTCGATGCCCGATCCGACCGGGCCGTGCGCGCGCCGGCCGATCAGCGGAACGAACAGCGACGACAGGCTGAACGGCTCGCCGCGATTATAATAGACGAGGGCGAAGGCGAGCGCGGCGACGGTGTAGATGCCATAGGGCGTGAGTGTCCAATGGAGGAACATCGTCGACATGGCGAAGGCCGCAGCGGCGTCGCTGCCGGGTTCGAGCCCGAGCATCGGCGGCGGGGCGTTGAGATGGAACAAGGGTTCGGCTGCGCCCCAGAACAGGATGCCGGTGGCGATGGTGGTGCACAGCATGACCGCGAACCAGCGCCAGCGACCCAGCAGCGGTTTCGCATCGGGACCGCCAATGATGACCTTGCCGAGCGGCGACAGCGCGACCGCGCCGAGCAGCCCAAGAAAGCCGACCCCGGCGATGGCGAAGACGGGGCCGAGATAGAGCAGCACCCAATCGTTGATCGCGACCTCGGCCTCGAGGAAGGCCGCCCGCTGCCACAGGCTGAAGCCCACCGCGGCGGCCAGCACGACCAGCGGAATGAAGAAGACGGGGCGGTTGATGCGGCGCGGCGGTGCGGCGGACAATGGCGGGTTCCGCTTGAAAAGGGATGGGGGGTCAGCATGACGTGACCGCCGCCGCCGGTCAAACGCCATCGGAACGCCTTGCGCGGACGCGCGTTTGGACGAACATATATTCCTCGCAAGGAGAGCATCGATGACCAGGATGATTTTTGCCGCCGCCGGCGCCCTCGCGCTGCTCGCCGGGACGCAGGTCGCCGCCTTCGAGCCGCTGCCCGACGGCACGACGACCGAGGAACGCGCGAACACCGCGCGACTCAACGCCGAACAGCGCGCGCGCGGGGAGGCGGAACAGGCGGCCTATGAGCAGCAGCTTGCCGCCGCTGCGCAGCAGGAAGCGAATTCGCAGGCCGTATTTGCCGAGGAAACCGCCGCCTATGAAGCGGAAAAGGCGCGCATCGCGGCGCTGTCGGCCGAAGAGCGCATAGAATGGGAAGCCGCCGTGGCGGCGTGCAAGGCAGGCGATACGACGCGCTGCGCCAAGCCCGCAACGCCCCCGCAGCCCTGATCTGGAAAGCGTAAGCCGCCGGAAATTGCCGGCTTTTATTATTGGGCGTCTTCGGACCCGGCCGGTAAATCTTCTGCAGTCGGCGGTACGGTGGCCGGAACAGTGAGCTTTGCATCTTCGCTCGCGCCGGTTTCCGTTGCCGTCGGCTGCACCGCCGGGACGGGCACCGGCGATTGCATCGTTATCGGGCGCGCCGCATCGGGATCGTCGAAACGGCCGCCGTAGCGATAATCGTCGGCGGGCTCCGAACCATAGTCGATCGCTACTGCGCCGAGTTCGCGAAATTCGCCGTCCATTCGGTCTTCTCGCGCCGATTTCAGACGCATCGAGACGCCATAGCTGTCCGCGCAGCCATAGCAGGGTTCGATCGGCAGGCTTTCGACGCGCGTCGCATCGGGATTGCCGGTAAATTCGGCATAGCTGCTCGCCCCGTCGGCTCGCTCGCTCGCGTCGCCGATCGCCAGGTCGCCCAGCACTATTCCGCCGATCGCGCCGAAACCGACGACCCCGAGCCATCCCAAGACTTTTGTTCGTGTCCCCTTGTCTGTCATCGGACAAGCAACGCTGTGCTGTCCGATCGGGTTGCATCGCCGACCGCAGCCCGCTTTCGACCATTCGTCGATGGATGAACGCCCTTTGTCTGGCAATCGACGGCTTGTTCCATCCGGTCGAACCGCGACGGCCAAGCACCCGAAAATTGCCTATTCCTTCGAATGCGGGATGCGGAGGCCTCGGCCTTCCCCGGTCCGGGTCTTCGTGTCCTGCATCCCCCAAAGAGAGGACTCCCCCATGGCGAAACTCATCCCGATCCTGCTGGCCGCACCGCTTGCGATCACCGGTCTTTCCTTGCCTGCCGCGGCGCAGGAAAAACAGTCGGTCGTCGTCCGCTACGACGATCTCAACCTTTCAAGCACCTTGGGTCGCGAGCGGCTGACGACGCGCGTCCGCATGGCGGTGATGGAGGTCTGCGGCATGCGCGACGTTCGCGATCTGAAAGCGAAGGCCAAAGCCAACACTTGCAAGAAGGTCGCCATGCGCGATGCCGAGGTGAAGCTGGCGGGCCTGTTCAACGGCAATGGGACGGCGCTCGCCGACCGCGGCCCGGTGATCGTCGCCGCGCCCTGACGATGTCCCAGGGCCATCGGCCGGAACGAAGGCGGTCATGCTGCGGCATGGCCGCCTTTTTTTTTAGCCCTGCATGATCGCCTTGACGTCGTGCAGATAGGTGCGGCCGATGCGGTGGACGCCGCCTTCGCCCAGGTCGACGCTCCACGCGCCGTCGCCATGATGCTTGAGCCCGGCGATGCCGTCGCGGCGCACCATCTTCGACCGATGGATGCGCATGAACTGGTCGGGGTCCATGCGTGCTTCCAGCGATTTGATCGTCTGGTGGATCAGCCAGCTGCGGGCACCGACGTGGAGCCGCATATAGTCGCGTTCGGCCTCGATCAGGTCGACCTGGCCGGCGTCGATGCGCAGCATCTCGCCGCGGTTCTGGACCCAGAATTCGCCGATCCACTTGCTCTTGGGCGAGCGCCCACGATCGGCGGCGCGCCATTCGCGCACCCGCGACAGCGCGCGGCCCAGTCGGTCGGGCGACACCGGCTTGAGCAGGTAATCGACCGCCGCGACATCGAAGGCGGCGACGGCATATTGGTCGAAGGCGGTCACGAAGATCACCGCCGGGGGATTGTCGAGCCCGTCGATCGCGGCCGCGACGTCGAGCCCGTTGAGCCCCGGCATCGCAATATCGCACAGCACGAGGTCGGGCGCGAGCGCATCGACAAGGCGCAGCGCCGATGCGCCGTCGGTCGCGGTGCCGACGAGCGACACACCCTCTTGCTGGCCAGCGAGGATCTGGAGCCGCTCGATGGCAAGCGGTTCGTCGTCGACGATCAGGGTGCGGAGCGTCTGGATCATCGGATCAGCACCCCTGCTGTGCGAGCGGAAGCCAGAGCGAGACGGCAAAGCCGCCGCTGTCCGAGGCGCCCCATTCGCACCCGGCAGTCGGGCCATAGCGGGTCATCAGCCGCTCGCGGACGTTGCCGAGACCAAGGCCGGTTCCCGCTTCGGGAACGGGCGCGTTGGCGTCGATGTCATTTTCGATCCGCAGCACCAGCAGGCCATATTCAGCGCTGGCGGTCAGCCGGACCGCGATCGTGCCCTTGCTCGGCGCGACGCCATATTTGATCGCATTTTCGATGATCGGCTGCAGGATCAGCACCGGCACGCACGCATGCTCAAGCTCTTTGGGCATCGTGACTTCGACCTGCAGCCGGTTGGGAAAGCGCGTCTGTTCGATGTCGAGATAGAGCCGCTGGAGCGCAATTTCCTCATCGAGACTGACGAGCTGTTCGGGGTCGATCGCGAGGCTCGATCGCAGGAAGGCCGACAGGTTGATGATCATCGTTTCGGCCTCGGTCTTTGATCCGCGCATCACCAGCGTCGACAGCGAATTGAGCGTGTTGAACAGGAAGTGCGGGTTGACCTGATAATGCAGCGCGCGAAGCTGCGCGGTCTGCGCTTCGAGCCGATAGTTGTTCGCACGGCGCTCGACCGCGCGCATCTCGTTGGCATAACCGAAGGCGACATAGAGCGCGGCCCAGACGGCGAAGAAGAAATACCAGCGGATCGAGCTGTCGAGAACGAGCACCGTTTCCCAGGCGACCGGATATTTTTCCTGCACCTCGGCGATGATCGTTTTCGTGTCGGGCCCAGGAAACCAATAGTAAAAGACGAGCAGATTGATCGTGGCATAGAGAACGACCAGCGGAATCGCCGTGCCCAGCGCCGCGGCGAGCCGTGCTCCGAAGCTCTGCGGCTGGACGCGCTGGAGCAGCTGATAGAGCACGAAGGTGCAAAGGATTCCGGCGACAACGACGATCGCCCGGCGGCCGACGAATTCCCATTGGTCGGGCGCCCCGGTGAGCATCGCGAGGCCGGTGGTGATGAGGAAATAGAGCATCCACATCGCGATGATCGAACCGATGGCGACGCGCGGATTGACGCGGGCGTCGGACGCGCGCCAGTCAGGTGCGGCGGCGAGGAATCTGGCGCGGCGATCGCTCTGGGCCAGTTTGCGGTCGGACATGTTCATTGGCGCCCTCCTATCGCAGCCCACCCAATAGCGCGAGTCGTCACCTGACCGCCAGTCGAAGGCGGGGGGAGGTTGGTCGAAAGCGCGGCCCGGCTCAACCGGCCGCCGCTGGCGCTGTCATCGCGCCGCGCCAGCCGCCGCGCCGGTACACCGCCCATGCCATCGCCAGCGAGGCAATCGAGGACAGCGGGAAGCTCCACCACAATATCTCGCTGCCGATCAGCGGGTAGCCGAAATAATAGATGCCGAGGCGGATCGGGAACATCGACAGGAACAGGATGATCAGCGGCGGCACCACCGATCCGTTGGCGCGCAGCGTGCTGATGAGGACGATCGTCGTGCCGAAGGGCAGGAAGGTCCAGGTCGCGATATATTGGATATTGCGCGCGACTTCGATCGCGTCGCTGCCGCCGCCCAGAAAGAGCGCGAGCGCGGCGCGGTCGAAGAGCAGTAGCAGGACAATCAGCACCCCGGTCATCGCGAGATTGATCGCGATCCCGCTGTTGGTCACCGACGACACGCGATCCCAGCGCCCGGCGCCGATATTCTGCGCCGCCATCGAGCTGACCGCGGCGCCGACCGCGAGCGCGGGCATCTGGATATAGTTCCACAGCTGCAGCGTCGCGCCATAGGCGGCGGCGGTGACAAGACCCTCGCGGTTGACGAGGCCGACCATGACCAGCCCCGCGCCCGAGATGACGAGCATCTGCGCGCCCATCGGCAGGCCCCGGCCGATGATGAAACGCAGTTCGCTCCATTTGGGGAGCAGGTAGGACAGCTCGTGTCCGCGCAGGCGCAGGACATGGTTCTTCGCATAGAACCACCCGATCATGCCGATCAGCGCGATCGTGCCGGCAACGGCGGTTGCCAACGCGCTGCCCGCGATGCCGAGGCGCGGGAAGGGGCCGAGGCCGAGGATGAGGATCGGGTTGAAGGCGATGTCGAGCACCACGGCGAGGATCATGAAGCGCAGCGGCGTCACCGCGTCGCCGGCGCCGCGCGAGGCCATCATCAGCGTCACCGACAGCATCGAGGCGGGCACGGCGAGGAAGGTCACGCGCAGATAGTCGTGGGCGAGCGCAAAGGCCTCGGGCGGGGTTTTCAGCCAGTGCAGTATCTGATCGGACGCGAACCAGCCGACGATCGCGATGACCATCGAGAAGATCAGCGCGAGGCCGATGACGCCGCCGGTCGCCCGGCGCGCGGCGTCGACGTCGCCGCGGCCCATCGACTGGCCGATGAGCACCGTCGCCGCCATGCCGAAGCCGAAGAAGGCGCCGAACATCAAGAACATGATGATGTTGGCGTTGGCGGTCGCGGCGAGTGCGCTTTCGCCGAGGAACTGGCCGACCCAGATGGCGTTGACCGAACCCGACAGCGTTTGGAGAATATTCGACGCCAGCGTCGGCAGCGCGAAGAGAATCAGCGTCTTGGCGATCGGCCCCGTCGTCAGGTCGATCCGCCCGCCGCCGCGTGCGGTCTGGCGCGGCGGAACGGGATTGGCCGCCGGGTCGGCGGCGGCCGCAACCGGCGTCGGCGTGACGGGTGCCTCGCCGTCGCTCACCCCAAGCGGGCCAGCGCGGCGGTCAGGCGATCGGCCTCGGCGTCCTTCGCGGCATGGTCGGCGCGCGCCTTTTCGACCGCTTCGGGCTTGGCACGCTCGACGAAGGACGGATTGTTCAGGCGGCCAGCGAGGCCGTCGCGTTCCTTCGCTGCGGCGGCGAGCGCCTTGGTCAGGCGGTCGCGTTCGGCGGCGATGTCGATCACGCCTTCGAGCGGGACGGTGATTGTCTCGCCTTCGACGACGAGTTGTGCCGAGGCGCCTGCGGGCGCGGGGTCGAAGCTGACGGCTTCGAGCCGCGCGAGGCGGTCGAGCTGCGCCGCGAGCTTGTCGGTGCGGGTCCTGAGCGACGGCGGGAAGTGCGCGGTGAGGCGGGCGCCCGGCGGGAGGCCGAGTTCGGCCTTAGCGGTGCGTAGTTCGCCGACGAGCTTGATCAGCCAGTCGATGTCGGCGCTCGCCTCGGCATCGCGTGCGACGTCGGGTGCAGGCCATTTGGCTGTGATCAGCGGATAGTCGGCGCGGTCGCCAAGCCCCGTCCAAAGCTCTTCGGTGATGAAGGGCATGAAGGGGTGGAGCATGACGAGGATCTGGTCGAGCACCCAGCCTGCGACGGCCTTGGTCTCCTCGTCGATCGCGCCCTTGATCAATTCGAGATACCAGTCGCAGAAGCGGTCCCAGGCGAAGCTGTAGATCGCGTTCGCGGCCTCGTCGAAGCGATAGGCGGCGAGCGCCCGGTCCATCGCCGCGACGGTGTCGGCGACCTCGCCGATGATCCAGCGGTTGACCGGCAGGGTCGCGGCGGGCGCCTCGAGACTGGTCGAGGCCGAAATGCCGTTGGCTTCGCAGAAGCGTGCGGCGTTCCACAGCTTGGTCGCGAAGTTGCGATAGCCCGCGAGGCGTGCGTCATCCATCTTGATGTCGCGGCCTTGGCTTTCCATCGCCGCCATGAAGAAGCGCAGCGCATCGGCGCCGTACTGGTCGATCAGGCCGAGCGGATCGACGACATTGCCCTTCGACTTCGACATCTTCTGCCCGTCGGGCGCGCGGACGAGGCCGTGGAGATAGAGTGTCTTCCATGGGACGTCGCCCATGAACTCCATCCCCTGCATCGCCATGCGGGCATCCCAGAAGAAAAGGATGTCGAAGCCGGAGATGAGGACGTCGTTGGGGTAGTGGCGTTTGACGAGGTCGGTGTCTTCGGGCCAGCCGAGCGTGGCGAAGGGCCAGAGTGCTGAGGAGAACCAGGTATCAAGGACGTCTTCGTCGCGGGTGAGCGCGACACCTGCGCCGGCTTCGGCCTGCGCTTCCTCTTCGGTCTCGGCGACGAAGATGCGACCATCGTCAGCGTACCAAGCCGGAATCCGGTGACCCCACCAGAGCTGGCGCGACACGCACCAAGGCTGGATATTCTCCATCCAGTTGAAGAAGGTCTTTTCCCACGTCTTGGGCACGATATTGATGCGCCCGTCGCGCACCGCGGCCATCGGCGGCTGCGCGAGGGTTTCGGCGTCGACATACCATTGGTCGGTCAGCCAGGGCTCGATCACCACGCCGCCGCGGTCGCCGAAGGGGGTCTGGATCGTGCGCGGCTCGGCGTCATGCTCGCCGCCGTCCTTGTCGACATGGGGGATCAGGAAGCCCTGTTCCTTCATC
>NZ_JBOHHU010000028.1:0-45360 GCF_050725615.1 Sphingopyxis sp. | reverse complement strand
CCCCGGGGGTGCGGGAGGTCGCGGCGGCTCTTCCATGGGCCAGGTCGAACGGCGGAGAGGGAGGGGAGCGCCGCCCGGCCGGCCCGTCAGGCTGCGCCGTTGCAGCGCGCCAGATCTTCGGCCTCGAGCGCCTTGCCGTCGGCGATGAAGCCCTTCACTTCGCCGGCCTCCTTGGCCAGGCCGGCGCACATCATCAGCGGGCGGCTGGTGCCGCGCGCGCCGACGCATTGGGTGCCTTCGCACGACCAGACGATGCCGCGGGCGACGAACTTGCCCTTGGGGGCCGGGCTCGACAGCTCGGCGCGGTAATAAGCGCCGCCGGCGGCATTCGCGATCGCGGGCAGGGCAAGGCTGCCGCCGGCAACGGCGACGCCGAGCAACGGCAGGGCGGAAAGCTTGAACATGGGGAGGTCTCCTTTTTTGCACCTTAATTAGGTTGCAAAAGGAAATTTAGTGAGTGGGTTGCGAAATGCAACTCGGGCCATATATTTTTTTGTGCGGGGACCGATTTTACGTTAGGGCTGGGCCTATGGGAAAATTACGCGAACCGCTGAACATGCTTTACGGGGACAATTGCGCCCTGCCGCTCGCGCTCGAGGCGATGGGCGAGCGCTGGTCGTTTATGATCCTGCGCGCTGCGTTCAACGGCGTCCATCATTTCGAGGAGTTCCAGCAGGAACTCAGCATCGCGCGCAACATATTGTCGAACCGGCTGTCGAAGCTGGTCGACCATGGCATCATGGCGCGCGAGGTGATGGCCGAGGATCGCCGCAAGGTGCGCTACGAACTCACCGAAAAGGGCCTCGAACTGCTGCCCGCGATGATCGCGCTCCGGCAATGGGGCGAAAAATGGGGCGCCGGTGTGCCCTCGACCCCGGTGCTCGTCGACGTCCGCGACGAACAGCCGATCGGCCCGGTGACGATGACCGCGCACGACGGCCGCTCGCTCGGCTACAAGGAGCTGGTGTGGAAGCATCGGTCCGAACTGCAACCGCTGGGACAGGCCCGCGCGCGCGCCGACGAACGGATGGCGCCGGTTGCCGCCGAATGATCGACGCGGCGCCGTTTCGCCGTTTCCCGCACCGCTGACCGCAACCCAAAGCCACCCGATGCCCTTGTTCGGTCTCTCCTCGCCAGGCCCGTTTTTCGACAACAAGGTCCGCGCCTTCTGGAATCTCCAGATCCTGGGGTGGCTCGCCTGGCTCGGACTGCGCGGCGTTTCGGGGCTCGCCAACGGTCAGGCGCTGGCCTTTCTGGTCCCGCAAACGGTGTCGGCGATCACCGGCTTCTCGCTCTCGCTGATCCTGTCGGTTTGCTACCGCACCCTGATCAGCCGCCGGCCGCTCTTGATGTGGGGGGTCAGTTTCGGCCTCGCGGGCCTCGCCACCGCGCTGTGGGCGTTCATCGACGCCTGGGTTGCGCAGATCCAGAATCCGGCGAGCGAGGCGGGTTTCACCAGCCTGCTGCTCGGCGCCGTCTATATCGACGCGACCTCGCTCGGGGCCTGGTCGGCGCTTTATTTCGCGATCAACTATTTCCTCCAGCTCGAGGAACAGAATGACCGGATGCTGAGGCTCGAGGCGCAGGCTGCTTCGGCGCAGCTTGCGATGTTGCGCTACCAGCTCAACCCGCATTTCCTGTTCAACACGCTCAACAGCATTTCGACCCTGGTGCTGCTCAAACAGTCCGAACCGGCGAACGCGATGCTCTCGCGCCTGTCGGCCTTCCTGCGCTACACGCTCGCCAACGAACCCACTGCGCAGGTGACGCTGGCGCAGGAAATCGAGACGCTGAAACTCTATCTCGACATTGAAAAGATGCGTTTCGAGGAAAGATTGCGCCCGCATTTCGCGATCGACCCCGCCGTCGCCCGCGCGCGCCTGCCCTCGCTCCTGCTCCAGCCGCTGATCGAAAATGCGATCAAATATGCCGTCACCCCGCAGGAGGATGGCGCCGACATCACCATTTCGGCTCAATTGGCCGGTCAAAATGTTCGGATTACCGTGTCGGACACCGGGTCGGGATTGTCAGTCGATGGCGCGGACCCCACCACTGGCGTCATTGCAACGGAATCGACCGGTGTGGGTTTAGCCAATATCAGAGACCGGTTGGCGCAGGCTTTCGGCGACCAGCACCGGTTCGATGCCCAATCGGGCGCTGACGGCGGATTCACGGTGATCATCGAGTTTCCGTTTCAGCCCGATGGGCAAATGACGATTGGAACCGAACGGACATGACGATCAGAACCATCCTGGTGGATGACGAAAAATTGGCGACCCAGGGCCTGCAATTGCGGCTCGAAGCGCATGGCGATGTCGAAATTGTCGACACCGCGCAAAATGGCCGCGAGGCCATCCGCAAGATCAAGACGCACAAGCCCGACCTCGTCTTCCTCGACATCCAGATGCCCGGTTTCGACGGCTTTTCGGTGATCCAGGGGCTGATGGAGGTCGAACCGCCGCTGGTGGTGTTCGTCACCGCCTATTCGGACCATGCGATCCGGGCGTTCGAGGCGCAGGCAGTCGATTATCTGGTCAAGCCGGTCGAACCCGAACGCCTCGCCGACGCGCTCGACCGCGTCCGCCAGCGCCTGACCGAAAAACGCGGCGCGGCCGAGGTCGAGCGGCTGAAGACGGTGCTCGCCGAGGTCGCCCCCGAGGCCGCCGACGATTATGACGCCGAAATCGCTCCCGACTCGCACGCCGCCGACCGCTATGAAAAGATGATCAACATCAAGGATCGCGGCCAGATCTTCCGCGTCGACGTCGACAGCATCGAACGCATCGACGCGGCGGGCGATTATATGTGCATCTACACCGCCGACAACAGCCTGATCCTGCGCGAAACGATGAAGGATCTCGAAAAGCGGCTCGACCCGCGCAATTTTCAGCGCGTCCATCGCTCGACGATCGTCAACCTCAGCCAGGTCAAGCAGGTCAAGCCGCACACCAACGGCGAATGCTTCCTCGTCCTCGGCTCGGGTGCGCAGGTTAAGGTCAGCCGCAGCTACCGCGACGTGGTGGCGCGGTTCGTGCACTGATTTTATCGTCGCCCCCGCGAAGGCGGGGGCCGCTATCGGCTTAGCGCTAGGCTGCTTGCGGCCCCCGCCTGCGCGGGGGCGACGTGCAATTAAAGCTGGTGCCCGGTCTTGTCCCGCTTCGTCGCGAGATATTGTTCGTTATATTTGTTCGTCGGCAGCGCGAGCGGGATGCGCTCGACGACCTCGACGCCTTCCTTCTCGAGCCGCGCGACCTTCTCGGGATTGTTGGTCATCAGCCGGATGCGCGGGATGCTCAGCAACTCCAGCATCCGCCCCGCGATCGCGAAATCGCGCGCCTCGACCGGGAAGCCGAGCCTGAGGTTTGCGTCGACGGTATCGAAACCCTGGTCCTGCAGCGCATAGGCGCGCAGCTTATTGACCAGCCCGATCCCGCGCCCCTCCTGCCGCAGGTAGAGCAGCACCCCCCAGGGCGCATCGGCCATCGCGTGCAGCGCGGCGTGAAGCTGCGGCCCGCAATCGCATTTCAGGCTGCCGAGCACATCGCCGGTCAGGCACTCGCTGTGCAGCCGCACCACCGGCGGATTGCCGTCGCGCTTGCCGATGACCAGCGCGACATGGTCCGATGCCTCTTCGGGCGTCCGGAAGGCGACGATTTCGGCGCTCTCGCTCGCCTCGACCGGCAGCCGCGCGCGCGCCGCGATATGCAGCCGCGCCGGGTCGAGCAACGCATCGACGTCGGCGGCGTCGCACTGGGTTTCGGCACCGCCCGCCGCGTCGCGCACGAAAAAGGCGGGGAGCAGACCCGCGTGGCGCGCCATCACCATCGCCGCGCTCGCCGCCGCGTCGCCGCCGGGCGCCACCGTCCGGAACGGCCCCTTCCACGGGTTGGCAAGGTCGAGCGCCGGATCGGCGATCGCCAGCGCCGCGGCGATGCCGCCCGCCGCCTCGCTCAGCCGCACCGGCCCGGGCGCGGCGGCGGCGCGCTGGTTGGTGAGTTTCAGCGTCACCGCGCGCTCGCCCGACAGCAGCACGTCGGTCGATGCGAAGTTGGCCAGCGCCGTATCGCTAGCGCTTTCGATCGCCAGCAGATCCAGCGCGCCGCCGTCGCCGGTCACGCGCACCGGCCACCCGCGCCGCAGGGCATCGACCGCGCGCGCCGCCCGGCGGGCGCCCCCGTCGCGGCTTGCGGCGTCGCTCAAAAATCGAACTCGGTGATCAGCGGGATATGGTCCGATGGCCGTTCCCAGCTGCGCGCCGGCTGGACGGTGCGATGCGCCACCGCTTTCGCCAGCAGGTCGGGGGTCACCCACATATGGTCGAGCCGCCGTCCGCGGTTCGACAGCTCCCAATCCTTGGCGCGGTAGCTCCACCAGGTGTAGAGCGGGGTCGGCGCCGCGATGAAGTGGCGGCCAAGGTCAACCCACTGCGACGCGGCCTGCAATTTCGCCAACGTCTCGACCTCGATCGGGGTGTGGCTGACGACGTCGAGCAGCGCCTTATGGTTCCACACATCGCTTTCGAGCGGCGCGACGTTGAAATCGCCGGTCAGCACCGTCGGCTGGTCGAGCGCGCCCGACCACTCGGTCATCCGCGCATAGAAATCGAGCTTCTGTCCGAATTTCGGATTGATCTCGCGGTCGGCGATGTCGCCGCCGGCGGGGATATAGACGTTGTCGAGCCGCACGCCTGACGGCAGGGTGACGCCGACATGGCGCGCCTCGCCATTGGCCTGCCAGTCATATTTGCGCACCTCGGTCAGCGGCACCTTGCTGACGATCGCGACGCCATGGTGCATGCGCTGGCCGTGGGTGACGATATGGGTATAGCCGAGCGACCGGAACATGTCGGGCGGAAAGGACACGCATTCGACCTTGGTTTCCTGCAGGCATAATATGTCGGGCGCTTCTTCGCGCAGGAATTTTTCGACGATGCCGATGCGGGCGCGGACGCTGTTGATGTTCCACGAAGCGATGCTGGTTGTCATGCGGTGGCTCTATCGGTGCGCGCGAGGGCGCGCAACGGCGCGGCGGCGGAATCTTCCGGCCGCAAAAACTAAACCCCCGTTCCAGGGGCGGTGGAACGGGGGTTCAAGGTCAGCGTTCGTCACGCTCTTGAATGAAGGTGCCTGGCGATCCGGTTGGGGCAACAGGGGGAAACCCAGAACCGGGAGCCGTGTTGGCGCCTTCGAGAGTTGAAATAGCCTCGCCTCCCTGTCGCCAAGCTGAACGAAAATTCGCGGCTATCGGTCGCTTTTGCAGTTCGTCGATGCTGGGCGGCGGTTGGTCCGAAAAACGGCGCCGAATCCGCGTCCCAGGATTCGGCGCCGTTCATCTTCGGCGGTAGATAAATCTATCTTAGCTGCCACGACCCCGCGAGCGGGCGCGCGGGTCGGTCCATTTGAACGCCGAATCGGCGACCGCGACGTTGAATTTCTGGTTGCTGAGGTCGATCCGCGTCCGGTTGTTCTGCGAATCGAGCGCAACCCAGCCGCGCAGGCGCAGCCCGGCGGGCGCGCTGCCGTCGCGCACGAACACCATCGTGATCGTGCCATATTCGGGGCGCTTCGGGTCCTTGACCTCGACGCTCACGACATCGTCGCTGCCCGTCGGCAACATCTTGGCATATTTGGTCAGGTCGCGGTCGGGGTCGAGCAGCGCGCCGAGCGGCGAATTTTTCACCGGCCAGCGTTGCACCTGCTTCACCTCATAATCGATCATCGTCAGCGAACTGCCGTCGCCGACGATCAGCAGCGGCACGCCCTTCTGATACTGGAACCGGATCTTGCCGGGGCGCTTGAGGGTGAGCTGGCCGGTCAGCCGCTGGCCGTTGCGGTCGGTCTGGGTGAAATCGGCGGTCATCGAGCTTGTCGCGCGCAGGTGTGACTGCACCGACGACAGCGTGGTCGACGCCGATTGCGCGATCGCCGGGGCGGCAACGCTCAGCGTCGCGACGGCGGCCGGGGCAAGCGCCAGCGCGGCGGCGCGCGTCAGGGTCAGGCGGGGGAAGGTCAAAGTCATATTGCTCTCATTCTGCCATAAGGACGGTCCGGTTCTGCCGATTCGGCGTTGAACCCGCTGTGAACCCGGCGTTCGGATGCTGTTCAAGTCGCGAGCATCGGCTTTGGTTCCGCCGATGCCCTATCGTTGCTGCCCATATTGGTCGGTCAGCACATCGCGTCGCCCGACATGATTGGGGGGGCTGACCAATCCCTCCTCCTCCATGCGCTCGATCAGCCGCGCGGCGCTGTTATAGCCGATGCGCAGCTGGCGCTGCAGCCAGCTGGTCGAGGCTTTCTGGCTCTCGACGACGATCTGGCACGCCTTGGCATACATGCGGTCCTCGGCGCTGTCGCCGCCCGCAGGGGCGCCCTCCATCGCGAAACCGCCGTCCTCGGGGTCCTCGGTGACGCTCTCGATATAGTCGGGCTGGCCCTGGCCGCGCCAATGGTCGGCGACCGCGCGGACCTCGTCGTCGGACACGAAGGGCCCGTGGATACGCGTGATCTGCTTGCCGCCGGGGACATAGAGCATATCGCCCTTGCCGAGCAGCTGCTCGGCGCCCGCCTCGCCGAGGATGGTGCGGCTGTCGATCTTGCTGGTGACGTTGAAACTGATGCGCGTCGGCAGATTCGCCTTGATGACGCCGGTGATGACGTCGACCGACGGCCGCTGGGTCGCGAGGATCAGGTGGATGCCCGCCGCGCGCGCTTTCTGCGCCAGCCGCTGGATCAAAAATTCGACTTCCTTGCCCGCGGTCATCATCAGGTCGGCGAGCTCGTCGACCACCACCACGATCTGCGGCAGCGGCGCATAGTCGAGCGTCTCTTCCTCATAGAGCGGCTGGCCGGTTTCGGGGTCGTAACCGACCTGCACGCGCCGCCCGAGCGACTTGCCCTTCGACAGCGCGGTGCGGACCTTGTCGTTATAGCTCGCCAGGTTGCGCACCGACAGCGACGACATCATCCGATAACGGTCCTCCATCTGCTCGACCGCCCATTTCAGCGCGCGGATCGCCTTCTTGGGCTCGGTCACCACGGGGGCGAGCAGGTGCGGGATGCCGTCATAGACGCTGAGCTCGAGCATCTTGGGATCGATCATAATCAGCTTCACCTGATCGGGACCGAGCCGGTAGAGCAGCGACAAGATCATCGCGTTCAGGCCGACCGACTTACCCGACCCGGTGGTGCCCGCGATCAGCAGATGCGGCATCGGCGCGAGGTCGGCGATCACCGGATCGCCGCTGATATTCTTGCCGAGGATGATCGGCAAAGCGCCGGTCTGCTCCTGGAACAGCGCGCTGCCGATCATTTCGTGCAGCACCACCGCCTCGCGATGCGCGTTGGGCAGTTCGATGCCGATCACGGTGCGGCCGGGGATCGGTGCGATGCGCGCCGACAGCGCCGACATGTTGCGCGCGATATCGTCGGCCAGGTTCGACACCCGGCTCGCCTTGGTGCCCGGCGCGGGTTCGAGTTCGTACATGGTGACGACCGGGCCGGGGCGCACCGCGGTGATCACGCCCTTGACCTGGAAATCCTCGAGCACCGATTCGAGCAGCCGCGCATTGCGCTCGAGCCCCGCCTTGTCGATCTGCCCGGTCGGGGCGGGTGGCGGTGCGGCGAGCAGGTCGAGCGACGGCATCTGATAATGGGTGAACAGCTCGGTCTGCGGCTTGGGCCGGGGTTTCGACGGCTGGGCGCGCGTCGCGGGATCGGCGATCTCGGGCGGCGCGCGATCGCTCGGTTCGGCGCGGGCGCGCGGTCGGATCACCCGCTCCATCAGGTTCGGCGCCTTGGTCGCGGTGGCGGCGGCCGGCGCCGGGGCGACGATGCGTCCGCCCTCGGCGGCGGGCAGCCGGAAGCGTGACCACCAGCCGGGCTCGAGCCGCAGCGCGCGCCAGGCGAGCCACAGGCCGGTTCCGATCAGCGTCAGAATCGCCGCAAAGCGGACCAGCGCCGCACCCGGTTCGCCGATCCGGTCGAACAGCGGGTCGATCGCGCCGCCGACGATCAGCGCGATGATCCCGCCCCAGCCTGCGGGCAGCGGCGCATTGCTGTCGGGCGTCCACAATTGCGCCCCCAGCCCGACAAGCAGGACCGCGATGAAGACAAAGGCGAGCTGGCGTTTCCAATAGGGTTGCGCCTCGCCCGTCCACAGCCGCCAGGCGATCACGCCGAGCAAGGGCAGCAACAGGGTGATGGCGACCCCGCCGACGAACAGCAGCAGGTCGGCGAACCACGCCCCCGCGCCGCCCATCCAGTTCGACGGACTGCCGCCCGCCGCCGTATGGATCGCCGCGTCGGTGCCGTCGTGGGTGATCAGCGCGAGGGTCAGGAACAGCGTGAAAGCGCCCAGCGCCACCGCGGCGCCGATCACCAGCGATCGCGCGATACTTGCCCGGAAAACGGTGCGCCAATCGGCCTTTGCGGCGACGGGCTTGCGGCTGGCCATGCTGAAATCTGTCCCCACTGGATTAACCACGGCGATATGCACATGCGCCGGACTCGCCGTCAAGCGCGGGGCGGAACGCGACTGTGGGTTATGGAAAGGGTTTCGCGCAAAGACGCGAAGAAGAAGCTTTGGGCCGACAGGCCCCTCATCCTTTCGATGGTGCGGCGGATACAGCGGTCGAATGGAATGCCGCTTCGCGGCTGGCGCAACATCTTCATGTCTTTGCGTCTGTGCGCGAAACAAAACAGAACCGACCGTGCGGCCCTGCTCCGCCGCTTTTCAAGCGCATCAATGCGGTCTAGGGCGAAAAGCCATGACCGATATCCAGCGCAGCGACGTCCTCATCTCCGGCGGCGGCCTCGTCGGCCAGACGCTCGCCCTCGCGCTCGCGCATCATGGCCTCTCCAGCATCACCGTCGATCCCGCCGATCCGCTGGCGACGATCGCCCCCGGTTTCGACGGCCGCGCCTCGGCCATCGCCAGCGCCACCTGGCAGATGTTCGAGGTGCTGGGCCTCGCCGATCGCCTCGCCGGCCACGGCTGCCCGATCCGCGCGATCAAGGTCAGCGACGGCGGCCAGTCGGGCGAACTCGACTTCGAAACCGGAGCCGACGATCCGGCGCTCGGCACGATGATCGAGAACCGCCAGCTTCGCATCGCGCTCCGCGACGCGCTCGCCGACGCCCCGCTCGCGAAGCTTATCATGCCCGCGCGGGTGGTCGACCGCGACATCGGCCCGCACGGCGTCACGCTGACGCTTGCCGACGG
Source organism: Sphingopyxis sp. (assembly GCF_050725615.1). GTDB lineage: Bacteria > Pseudomonadota > Alphaproteobacteria > Sphingomonadales > Sphingomonadaceae > Sphingopyxis. The sequence goes on along the minus strand of NZ_JBOHHU010000028.1, from coordinate 36,141 downwards.
CAGCCGGCTCGCGGCGCCGCTGCTGATCGTCGCCGAGGGGCGCCGCTCGCCGACCCGCGACGCCGCCGGGTTCAGCATCGCGGGCTGGTCGTACCACCATCATGCGATGATCGGCGCGGTCACGCACAGCAAGCCGCACGACCGCGTCGCGCACGAAATCTTCTTCCCGTCGGGCCCCTTCGCGCTCTTGCCGCTCGTCGACGATGCCGAGGGGCGCCACCGCTCGGCCTTCGTCTGGACCGTGGCCGAAAAGGATGGCCCGGGTTTCGCCAAGCTGGGGACACGCGGCTTCGTCGCCGAACTCGAAAAACGCGCCGGCGACTTGCTCGGCACGATGGAGCTGGTCGCACCGCGCATGACCTATCCGCTCGGTTTCCACCACAGCGCGTCGATCGTCGCCGACCGGCTCGTGCTCGTCGGCGACGCCGCGCACGGCATCCATCCGATCGCCGGGCAGGGGCTCAACCTCGGCCTCCGCGATGTCGCGGCGCTCACCGAGGTGGTCGTCGAGGGCGCCCGGCTCGGGCTCGACCTCGGCGACGCGGCGCTGCTCGCGCGCTATCAGCGCTGGCGCGGGCTCGACAGCCTGATGGTCAGCCTTGCGACCGACGGCCTCACCCGCCTGTTCGGTATCCCCGGCCGCACCGCCTCGGCGGTCCGCCGCGCGGGGCTCGGCGCGGTCCAGCGCCTGCCGATGCTCAAACGCTTCTTCATGGACGAGGCGCGGGGCGAAGCGGGGGATTTGCCGCGCCTGCTGGCGGGGGCTGAGGTCTAAAGTCGCCTTCTCAACCCCGTTCGTGTCGAGCGAAGTCGAGACACCGGGCTTGGGAGCGCTACCGATGGGCATCTCGACTTCGCTTGATGCGAACGGATGGGTGGTTTGGATCGTTGCCTATTGCAGCGTCGAGCGCCCGTCTTCGCCGTCGAATCGCCCGAAAAACTGCATCAACTGCACCACCAGCTCGGCGCGCTGGTCGATCGACGTCGTTTCCAGCAAGGCCTGCTTCGCCGCCGCGTCGAACGGCGCGACCTGCGCGATGCCGTTGACGAGCGTCGCATCGTCCAGCTGGCCGACCGCGTTCCAGTCGACGACATAACCCTGCCGTTCGGCAAAGCGCTTCGCTTCGCGTTCGAGCGACGCCCGCTCGATGCTCGCAAGCGCGGCATCATCCTCGATCTCGCTCTCGATCTCGGCCTCGACCTGGCGGAATGGTGTCGTCACGTCGAGCTCGCGGCGGACGCGGAACCGCGCGACGCCTTCGAGCACCAGGTTGAAACGCCCGTCGTCGAGCGCCTCGACGTCGATGATCTTGCCGACGCAGCCGACATCATAGAGCGCGGGCGGTTCGCGATCCTCTTCGCCGGGCAGCACGCGCGGCTGGATCATTCCGATCCGCCGGTCGCGCACCAGCACCTCCTGCACCATCGCGCGATAACGCGGCTCGAAGATGTGCAGCGGCAGGTGCAGCCCGGGGAACAGCACCGCGCCGGGCAACGGAAAAATCGCGATCCGCTGTATCGTCAGGGGCGCGGCTTCCGCCATCAGCCGAATAGGATCAGCGACAGGCGGCGGCGCTGCGCCGCGACCCACGGATCTTCCAGGCCCACCGCCTCGAACAGCGCCAGCAATTTCGCGCGCGCGGCGTCTTCCTGCCATTCGCGGTCGGCGGCGACGATGTGGAGCAGATTGTCGGCGGCGGCGTCGCGCCGGCCCGCGCCGATCTGCGCCGAAGCGAGGTCGAAGCGCGCCTGATGGTCGGCGGGGTTCGCCGCGACCGCCGCCTCGAGCGCCGTCAGCTCGCCCGCATCGGGGGCATCGGCGGCCAGCGCGAAGGCGCTTTTCGCCTGCGCGATCGCGGGATCGTCGTCGATTTCGGCGGGGACCATGTCGAGCAGGCCCTGCGCGCTCTCCAGATCGCCCGCGAGCACCAGCGCGCGAATCAATCCGCCCTGCGCCGCGGCATTGTCGGGCGCGATGTCGAGGATCTGGCCGAAGATCGACGCCGCCCGTTCGCCGTCGCCTTCGGCGAGCACGCCTTCGCCCATTTCGATCAGCGGCGCGATCTCGACCGCGCGGGCGCTCGCCGCGCTTTCGATCGGCAATTGCGCCAGCAACTGGTCGAGCATCGCCTTGATCTGGCTTTCGGTGCGCGCGTTGGTCAGGTTGGCGACCGGCTGACCCTGGAAAATCGCATAGACGGTCGGGATCGACTGGACCTGGAACTGGCTGGCGATGAAGCGATTCGCGTCGACGTCGATCTTGGCGAGCAAAACGCCCTTGTCGGCATAATCGGCAGCGACCTTTTCCAGGATCGGGGTCAGCTGCTTGCACGGCCCGCACCATTCGGCCCAGAAATCGAGGATGACGAGGTTGGTCATCGACGGTTCGACGACGTCGCGGCGGAACGCTTCGACGGCGTCCTTCTCTTGTGCGTTCAGACCCAAAGTGGCCACGGGATGGATGCTCCTTGTTTTGCTGGAGCCACTTATGTGGGATTTGCACCCGATATGCCAACCCTTCGCACCTCTTTGCGCAGGAAAAGCATGAAGGGGGGTTGCCGACTCCAAAACCCGATGCTAAGCGCCCGCCTCACCCGCTGGAACCGACCAGTTTCCAGCCGCCAGAGCGGGCGTAGCTCAGGGGTAGAGCACAACCTTGCCAAGGTTGGGGTCGAGGGTTCGAATCCCTTCGCCCGCTCCAGTTTTCCGACATTTTTCAGTGACTTAGACCTCCAAGCGCACTGCGACGTTTGGTGACAAGGTGGTCTGCGTGGGGGGTTGTCCTCATAATGTCACCACTTGGGATCGTGGCATCGGAAAGAATCTGCAAGGTCGACCATAAGGCCGTCTACGAATGGGAGAGGGCTGCGGCCATCGCAGGCCGCGCCTTGGAGACCTGTCTATCGAACCTCGATGCAGTTCATAGAAACATCCAATTCCGGTTCCAGTTATCGTTGCGAATTGGTCAATCGATCGGGGATGAGATCGCGCACTTCGCAATTGTTGAAGTGTGTGACCGGGTTCCGCTACGCATGTCCAGGCGAAAGCTAAAGGTAGTGGTGCGCGCCCCGACGTGCGCTTCCTTGGCTCGGTCACCTTTTCCGCGGATTTAGGTTATGAATAATAATTGAATTATAAATTGGAAGCGGCCTGCCGCAAAACATACTTTTCACATGCGACTCATTTTAGTCGCGATGCTGGAAAGGAATGTGACATGAATACGCATGACGACATCATCGACCTCGGCGCCGCCCAGGACGAAACCCATGGTGCGCTGCCCGCGGGCCAACCGGACGTGCAGCCCGGCGATCGCTTCATCCTCGGCGGTATCAGCGCCGACGATTGATCGATGCGTGGCGTGCGGTCTCGGCACTGCACGCCACCTTCGCTCGGCGATCTTCCCATGAAAAAGCCTGCCCCCGCTGCAACGCACTGGTGCCGAACCGGCAATGGCTTCATATTTCTGGATTTGGCTTCAGACCGCTACTTCACACTTGAATCAGGCGCAGCGGATCGGTTCTCGCTCATCGTTCATCGCGGACAAGATGCCGCAGACGACGATTGGCTTGCTGAGCGAGGATTGCACAATCTCGCCCGGCCGGTGGATCGAATCTTCCCTGAAGCAATCGCACCGACGTCAAGCTATCTGGATTCTCCAGGTACGGAGAGAGCGTCCGCAGTCGATACGATACGCGCGATATACGCCTTGGCCCTGGCGCGGCGACATGTTCGAAAGCTTCGGCTGGCGCAGATTTTGAGTACCATCCCCCAATTCGAGCCGCTACCTGCGGAGGACCAACGCTCGGTCGCGCGCTGCGCGGCGGCCGCGTTTCAGCGCGCAAGGCACTATTTTTCCGGTATGGACGAATGTCTTGGCCGCGGCATTGCAATTCGCCGAGTGCTGGCCGGAAAGGGCTGCGACGCCCGGTTGGTGATCGGGGTGACCTTGCCTTTTGCTGCGCACTGCTGGGTCCAGCTCGGTTCCGCCGTGCTGACAGATCCGCTTGATGTCGTGCTTCCCTACACCCCCATTTTGATTGCCTGATGCCAGGCTATTTTCGCCTTGAAGTTCCCAGACGTTCGGATCGCAACGGCGGCAAAAGGGCCAAGGAGGACCCGTCTGCGCTCCTGCTCTGCGGCGCTCGGCTCTGGTGCGACGAACATCCGCTGGAAATTGGCGGCGATGGCTATCTGATCGGTCATCTGTTCAAGCGAGGTGCAACGAGCCGGGTGCTCGACCTGTGCGAGGCGGCGGCCGAAAAAATCCTCGCATCTGGCGGCAGATCGCTCGCGTCCGACTATTGGGGCGGCTATGTCGCAATCTTGGCGCGACCTGATGGACATATTGCCGTTTTTCGAGATCCTTCAGGATTGCTGCCCGTCTATTATCGCGAAGATGATCGATGCTTGACCCTGTCGAGCGATGCTGCGGAACTGGGCAAACACGGCGGGGTCAATTATCCTGCAATGCTGAGGTTCCTGGCCAGCGCTGGCGCGCCGAGCAGGGAAACCTGCCTCGAAGATGTCCGGCTACTGCTTCCCGGAGAAGGGCTGATAGTCGCCGGAGGCTCTCATCAGCTGGAAAGCTGGTGGTCGCCTTGGGATTGGACGCAGGTCAGGCACAGATCATATGCGGCAGCCGCCAAAGAGCTTCGCGCCGTCGCGCTCGACTGCATTGGAAGCTGGACGTCCTGCTTTGACTCGATACTCGTCGGTGTGTCTGGAGGTCTCGATTCCTCGATCGTCGCCTGCGCCGCCGCTCGCCGCGCAGCGGCACTTCATTGCCTCACGATGGTCGAAGACGACGCTATCGGAGATGAGCGTCGCTATGCGTCCATTCTCACTACGGCACTCGGCACCCCATTGCTCGAAGCGAACTACGACCTCGGAGCGGTCGATATTGGTCGCGCCGTGGCGCCGCACCATCCATGGCCTCATGCTCCTTTCTACATGCAGGCGATCGAGGCGGTGCACGACGGCCTCCGCCGCGAGCAGAAAATCGATGCATTCTTCTCGGGCAATGGAGGAGACAATATCTTCTGTTCGATCCGCAGTGCTACGCCATTCGTCGATCGCTTCATGGCGCAGGGGCCGCGCCATGGGCTCTTCGACACGCTGCGCGACTTAAGCGATTTGACGGGCGCGAGCGGTACGACCATCCTGCGACATGCCTGGGACCGATATCGTGATGTCGCTCGTCCCCCCTCCCTTCATCGTGACTATTCCGGACTTTCTTCTGCGGCGATTGCCGAACTGGAGCATCCCCGCCCTTCGCACCCCTGGATGCAAGCGCCCGAAGGCGGCCTTCCCGGCAAGGCGGCGCACGTCAGACTGCTTGCCCGCGCGCAGCGCAGCATTGAACTTTATCCCCGCCGCACCCATCCGCGCCATATCCCGCCCCTGCTTTCGCAGCCCATCGTCGAAACATGCCTGTCGATCCCGACATGGCAGTGGGTAGCCGGGGGCCGGGATCGGTCCGTTGCGCGAGCGGCCTTCAAATCCGTCGTGCCAGCCGAACTGCTTCGCCGCACCTCGAAAGGCGGACCGGGCGGCTTCATGCACCGTATCTATCAGGCAAACGCCGAACGCGCCGGCGACCTGCTTCGCAACGGCCTGCTCGCGCGCGCAGGCCTGCTCGACTTGTCGATATTGGAAGCCGCGTCCCGGCCGACCGCGCAGGGTTTCGAAAAGGCGCAGCGGGTACTCGAGCTTTGCGCGGCAGAAAGCTGGGCCCGTTGGTGGAGCGATGTCGCCCGGTCATGACGGCTCACGCTGCAGGGCGCTCGGCGGTCGCGAGCAATCCCGCCATTGCGTTGCCATCGTTGACCAGCGGTCATATGTGCTAATGGGAGCCATGTTCGGATCGCGTCGGCCGCGAAGCCAGAAATCGAACCAGGCCATATTCTCGCGCATCGCGCGCAGCCGGTTCGACGGGATGTGAAACAAATGCGTTTCGTCGGCGGTAATATCCTCGCCGGGATAGAGGCTGATCTGGGCCGGCACCTCGGCATCGCGAAGCGCGGTATAGAAATCGATCGCTCCCGCAAAGGGAGACGCCATTTGCTGCAGAACGGGCGCACAGACGGGCGCGTACTGGTGATCGAGTGCAAGGATGTCCAGTTCCGCAAGACACTGGGCGAGATGGCAGAGCAGCTCGCCGACTTCCGCGGCGAAATCCGCGCGAATGGGAAGCGCGACGAACTGCGCAAGCACCTCGATCGGGTGGGCATCATCCGGCAGCATTTGCCTCAGCTTGCCGAGTTCGTCGGACGCGCCGGTGTCGATGCGGTAGAAAGCCACCTTCTGTTTCGCAATCCAGTGCCGATGGAGTTCGCACTCGTCCGAATGGCGGATCAGGTCCAAGTCAGCAATTTCGGAGCGATTGCTTCGATTTAGGTCGCGCAGGTCTAACCTTAACTAAGACCTTCGAGCAGCTTTACCTCCTAACCCGGTACGATCCGTGGTAGTGAGTGCGAGCAACTGCTGAAAGAATGTCCGCTTCGCACCTTCGGCGCTCAAAAGCTGTCAGTCCGCAATCAGCCAGTTAGTCTATCAGACACATCGTTGCAGCGTCATTGCCGGACCGGCCCATAGCTTAACCTGGCATATCCAAACGTGGTCTCAACGCATCGCGATGAGCATTTATATCCCTATCCAGCAACGCCAGCCGTTCGTCGATGTCTTCAACCATCGTGAAACCGCCGTGTGCTACGGCGACTTGGCGCAACGTTTCGATCACCAGCAGGACAAGTCGCGCATGGCTCGCCAGATAAAGCCGCACCACGTCATCGTCCTGCTGGTCAAAGAAGGAGCCGCAAAAGATCTCTGAATCATCCCGACTGCTTTCCCATTCGAAGGTAAAGCAGGTGAGATAGATGCTCGCGTGGGACGCGGTATCGTTGATCTGCTTTTTCATGTCCTTGAGCAATGCAGAAACGTGGTCATGCTCGCGGTCGAGCCAGCGATATGCTTTGTCGGTCAACGATTTCGAGGTTTGGAGGCCACCGCCTTCATCGGCGTTCGACGTTACGTCCTCGTCGGGATGCGCCAGCATATACGCAGCCAGGGCACAGAACTCTATCAACTGGCGTGAATTGAATTCCGCCTGCGCCGTGTGCGCGCGGACGTGCGACAGGAAGCCGAGAGTCGCCGACTTCTGCACCGACAGCATCAGTGCGGCGGTTAGGAAGTGGTCGCGGTCGATGCCTACGACAAAAGCATTGAGTAACCCGATCGCCGACTGAGCCAGCTCAACAAACGACCCATATCGCTGGCCCGCGTTACGAGTCCTTGCGGCTTCCTCATCGATCAGCGCTTGAAGCGTGGTTCTTAGTTGCCCGGCGTCGCTCACGGTATCCGTGTTTAATGTCTGCTTTCGCCATTTCTACCACTGAAAGCCGACCGGCCGGAAGCGGCCACAACCGGAAGACGGAATGGTACGCTCAGCCTGTTGAAGGCGCTCATCGCCGCAATCGCGATCGTCAGGTTCACAAGATCGTTCGGCTCGAATGCTTCGGCTGCTAATGCGCAGGCCTCGTCGGACGCATGCGTCTCGCTGGCTCGCGTGAGCGAGAACGAGCGAGGACATTATATTGCCAACGGGCGAATTTGCCCTGCAATGGATCCACTGCGAGATGCCGATGGTGGCATGGAAAAGTGCCGCCTATATTCCCGCGAGAAGTGGCTCCCGTTTGCGAATCCTGATGCCGTAGCCACCTCGGCAACCGTCATGCCGGTTTCGGCCAACAGGCGACGGGCTCTCTCCAGTCTCAAAGCTCGATAATGAACCGCGATCGTCGTTCCCAGTTGGGCGGCAAACAGGCGTTCCAATTGCCGGACCGACATTTTCGCGACCGAAGCGAGTGAAGACCGATCAAGCGGCTCGCCGAGATTCTCTTCCATCGCCGACAGTGCGCGGCCCAAGCCTTCGCTGGATATCCGGTATCGCTGTCCGGGATCGGGCCGTTGCGCGCCGCCTCCTTGGCGCTGCTCGGCTTGAATATACCAGTCGCTTACCCGGCGTGCCAGCCTTGGGCCGAAATCCCGGGAGATCAGTGTGACCGCCAGATCAAGCCCTGCCAGGCCGCCAGCGCAGGTTGTGCGATCGCGGTCGAGAACGAACAGGCCGCGTTCAAGCCGTGGCGCGGCAAAGGTTTCAAGGAAGGCGGCCTCGTGCTCCCAGTGAATGGTGCAGCGATAGCCGTCGAGTAATCCTGCCCTTGCGAGTATGAAGGGACCTCCCGATACGCCCACCAGCCGCACCCCGAAGCGTGCGGCACGCCGGAGTTGGGCAAATGTGCCTTTGTCCCGGAACAATGCGGGGTTGCCGCCTGCACAGACGAACAGCATGTCGATGTCGCCCATCGATTCAACCGAACCGTCGACTGCCAAGGTTACGCCGTTCGAGGCCAGCGCCGGTCTTCCGTCGACGGAATAGTGACGCCAGATGTAATGGTCCTCGCCCGACAGGCGGTTAGCGGCGCGAAAGGGCTCGATGACCGGCGCGTAAGACATGAGAGCAAAGCCGTCGATGAGCAGATAGCCGAGCCGGGTAGGCAAATATCTCTCCGATGTCGCTGTTAGGCAATATCATGTCGCTATAAGACAAGCGGCGCTGGGCAGCAAAGCGTAAATTCCTTCTGATGGAACGGCAACGCTACTCCCTGTTCACGCTCGCGCGTCACGCGCTCACGGGGCACCGCGGCTGGAAGCCCGCGTGGCGCGATGCGGCGCCGAAGGAGCGCTATGACGTCATCGTCATCGGCGGTGGCGGCCACGGCCTTGCCACGGCCTATTATCTCGCCAGGAATTTCGGCATCACCAATGTGGCCGTTATCGAAAAGGGCTGGATCGGCGGCGGCAACGCCGGGCGTAACACCACGATCGTCCGTTCCAACTATCTGCTGCCGGGCAATATTCCCTTTTACGAGCATTCGCTGAAGTTGTGGGAAGGCCTGGAGCAGGACCTCAACTATAATGCGATGGTCAGCCAGCGCGGTATCCTGAACCTCTGCCACTCGGACGAGCAGCGCGACGCTTTCGAACGGCGCGGCAACGCGATGCGTCTTCACGGCGTCGATGCGGACTTGCTGGACCCGGCCGAGGTGCGCCGCATGGCGCCGTTCCTTGACTTCGACAATGCGCGTTTTCCCATTTTCGGGGGGCTGTTGCAAAAGCGGGCGGGTACCGCGCGGCATGACGGCGTCGTCTGGGGCTTTGCACGCGGCGCGTCGGATCGCGGCGTCGACATCATCCAGAATTGCGAAGTCACCGGCTTCGTTCGCGATGCCGGCGGCCGGGTGACCGGCGTCGAAACGAGCCGCGGCAAAATACTCACGGGCAAGGTCGGGATGGCGGTTGCGGGCAATACGTCGCGGGTGGCGTCATTCGCGGATCTGCGCCTGCCGATCGAGAGCCATGTGCTTCAGGCGTTCGTGAGCGAGGGGCTGAAGCCTGTCATCCCCGGTGTGATCACGTTCGGCGCCGGGCATTTCTACATCAGCCAGTCCGACAAGGGCGGGCTGGTGTTCGGTGGCGACCTCGACGGGTACAACAGCTACGCGCAGCGCGGAAACCTACCGATCGTCGAGGATGTCTGCGAGGAGGCGATGGCCATCATGCCGATGGTCGGCCGCGCCCGGGTGTTACGCTCGTGGGGCGGCATCATGGACATGACGCTCGACGGGTCGCCGATCATCGACCGGACGCCGGTGCCGGGCCTCTATCTCAACGGTGGCTGGTGCTACGGCGGCTTCAAGGCGACGCCGGCGTCGGGCTGGTGCTTTGCACATCTGCTGGCCCGCGACGAGCCGCATCCGGTCGCTGCCAGCTATCGGCTCGATCGCTTCGCGAGCGGGCAACTGATCGATGAAAAGGGCGCGGGCGCCCAGGCCAATCTGCAGTGAGGGCGTCGCGATGATCATCTCCTGCCCGCATTGCGGGCTACGCGACAGCAGCGAATTCTATTTCCGTGGCGAGGCGCCGACGCCTCGTCCCGACTATGAAGAGGGAAACGTCGCGTTCGCCGACCATGTCTATGGGCGCATCAATCCCGCCGGGCCGCAGAAAGAGCATTGGTATCATGCCGCAGGTTGCCGGAGCTGGCTGGTCGTTGAACGCGACACGCGAACGCATGATTTTCTGTCGGTGACGCTGGCATCGGAGCAGGGGCGATGACGCGCCTTCAGGCGGGCGGCCTGATCGATCGCACCAAGGCGGTCGACTTTCGCTTCGACGGCCGGGCGCTGACGGGCTTCGCAGGTGATACGCTGGCGTCGGCGCTTCTAGCGAATGGTGTCCGGATCGTCGGCCGGTCGTTCAAATATCACCGCGCGCGCGGCATCCTGACCGATGGGATCGACGAGCCCAACGCGCTGGTGACGCTGCGTGGCGGTGCGCGCGCCGAGCCCAATTGCCGCGCGCCGTCGGTCGAGCTGTTCGATGGCCTGGAGGCGCAAAGCCAGAATTGCTGGCCCAGCCCGAGTTTCGATCTGATGGCGGTAAACGGGCTGTTCTCGAAGATCTTTGTCGCCGGCTTCTATTACAAGACCTTCATGTGGCCTGCGGCTCTTTGGGAGCGTCTTTATGAGCCGCTGATCCGCCGCGCGGCGGGACTCGGGCGCCTGAGCGGCCAAGCCGATCCCGACAGCTATGATCGCAGCCACGCCTTTGCGGACCTGCTGGTCGTCGGCTCGGGTCCGGCCGGTCTGTCGGCTGCGTTGTCGGCGGCGCGGAGCGGCCTTCGCGTCCTGCTGGTCGAAAATGACAGCCGGGTGGGCGGTCGATTGCTTTCGGAACGCCACGAGGTCGGCGGACAATCGGGGACGGCGTGGGCTGCTGCGGCGCTGCGCGAGCTGGCCGCGAACGACCGGGTGACGATCCTGACGCGGACAAGCCTGTTCGGCGCCTATGATGGCAACAGCTTCGGTGCGGTCGAGCGCGTGTCCGACCATTTGCCGATCGCAGCCGACGGGCAGCCGCGTCAGCGTTACTGGAAGATCGTCGCGGCGCAGGCGATTTTTGCGACGGGCGCGACCGAGCGGCCGATCGCCTTTGGCGGCAACGACCGTCCGGGCGTGATGATGGCATCGGCGATCCAGACCTATGTCAATCGCTATGCGGTCGCACCGGGCAAGCGCGTAGCGATCTTTACTGTCTGCGACACGGGATATGACGTGGCGGCGGACCTCGCCGCCGCGGGTGTCGAGATCGCCGCGATCATCGATGCGCGCGGCCAGCCGACCAGGGACGTGGCGTTTGCCCCCGTCATTGCGGGCGAGGTGGTGCGCACCTTTGGCAGGAGCCTGAAGGCGATCGAGGTGCGCCGTTTCGACGGTGGCATGGAGCGCATGGCCGTCGACCTTCTGGGCATGGCGGGCGGCTGGAACCCGAATGTCGGTTTTGCGAGCCATCTGGGCAAGCGGCCCGACTGGTGCGATACGCTCCAGGCGTTCCGGCAGGGTACGCTTCCGGGCGGGATGATGTTTGCAGGCGCGGCCGACGGTGCCTTGTCGCTCGCCGACGCAATGGCGAGCGGCGAAGCTGCGGCGCGTCGGATCTGCGATGCGGCGGCGGCCGCGCAGCCGGTGGTGGTCTCGGCGCAAGCGTCGCCCCATGTCGTCAGCGACAGCGGTCAGAAATCCTTTGTCGACTTTCAGCATGATGTGACGGTCGACGACGTCCTGCTCGCCGACCGCGAAGGCTATCGTTCGGTCGAACATCTCAAGCGTTATACGACGCTGGGCATGGCGACCGACCAGGGCAAGGCGGGACAGGTCCTCGGCCATGCCGTTCTCGCGCAGCATCGCGATGCGGGGATGGCTGCGATCGGTACGATCGCAGCGCGCCCGCCGCATACGCCCGTGGCTATCGGCGCGCTTGCGGGTGTGCACCGCGGCGAGCATCTCAAGCCCACACGGCTGACGCCGACGCATCGCTGGGCGGCGGAAAACGGCGCGAGCTTCGTCAATGCGGGACTGTGGAAAAGGGCCCAATGGTTCACCCGGCCGGGCGACAAGGATTGGTTGGCGAGTGCGGTTCGCGAAGCGAAGGCGGTGCGATCGACGGTCGGCATCTGCGACGTGTCGACGCTCGGCAAGATCGAGATTGTGGGTCCCGACGCCGCGATGCTGCTCGACCGGCTCTATGGCAATATGATGTCGACGCTGCCCGTCGGCAAATGCCGCTATGGCGTGATGCTGCGCGAGGATGGCTTCGTGTTCGACGACGGTACGGTCGCGCGCCTCGACGACAATCGGTTCGTCATTACGACCACGACAGTGAACGCCGTCGCCGTGATGCGGCACATCGATTTCGCGCTGCAGGTGATCTGGCCGGGCCTCAAAGCCCATGCCTGTTCGATTACCGAAGGCTGGGCGCAGATTGCGGTCGCCGGTCCGCTGTCGCGCGCATTACTTCAGGATCTGCTGCCCGCCATTGACCTGTCGAACGAAGCCTTTCCGTTCATGGCGGCGCTCGCCGGGGAATGGAACGGCATTCCGATGCGACTCTTCCGCCTCAGCTTTTCGGGCGAACTCGCCTATGAAATCGCAGTACCGACCAACCATGGCGATGCGCTTGTTCGTGCACTAGCGTTGCTGGGCCGGGCCTATGGCTGCACCCCCTATGGGCTTGAGGCGCTTGGTATTCTGCGCATCGAAAAGGGGCATGTGGCGGGCGGCGACCTCAACGGGCAAGTGACTGCACACGATCTCGGGCTTGGGCGCATGCTCTCGAAGAAAAAGGATTTCATCGGCCGGGCGATGGCCGAAAGGCCCGCGCTCGTCGATCCGGGCCGGCAGATGCTCGTCGGTTTGAAGCCGGTCGATCCCGCGCAGCGGTTTAGCGCCGGATCGCATCTATTCCGGAAAGGAGCGGCGCAGGTGGCGAGCGAAAGCCAGGGGCATATCACCTCCGTGGCCTACTCGGGCGTGTTCGATCATTGGATTGCTCTCGGCCTGTTGGAGCATGGACCTGAGCGTATCGGCGAAACCATCGCCGCCGCATCGCCGGTGCGGGGAACCTGCATCGAGGTCGAAGTGTGTAGCCCGGTCTTTTTCGACGCAGCGGGGGAACGCCTTCGTGCCTGACCATCAGCTTTCCGCTTTCGATACCATTCTCGCCGACCTGCCGACTGCACATCCGTTCGGGCTGCGGGTCGAGGCCTTGCATGTCCACCAGACCGTAGCGACGATGGCATATCGCGGCGCCGAAGACGACACGGGCGCGGCGCTTGCGGCTTTCGCGCGCGGGGCGCCCGGAGCAACGGTATTGAAAACCGGTCCCGGAACATGGCTGACGCTGTGCGAAGAGTCGCATCCAGGCCTGGACGATGCGGCCGCGACCTTTGATCAGGGCGACGGCTATGCCTTGCTCAAACTGCACGGTCCTGCGGCGATGCGCGTCTTGCAGAAAGGCATATTTGTCGATCTGGAAACCGCCCTCGCGTCTGACGGAGACTGCGTCTGCAGCGTCATCGCCCATATCAATTTGATCGCCTGGCGGGCCTCTTCGGGCACACTGGGCGTCGCCGTCCCGCGAAGTTTTGCGGGCAGCTTCTGGCACTGGTTCAGTGCCGCGGCTGCAGCGGAGGGCCTCGCGGTCGGGCGCTAACGCCATTTATCCATGGTTTGAAACGAAGGTATCATGACCGAGAAATTCATCCTCACCATGTCGTGTCCCAATCAGCGCGGGATCGTGTCCAAGATTTCGACCGCAATTTTCCGGGCGAACGGCGACATTCTCGAAGCTGATCAGTATGATGACACGACAACGGCCAGCTTTTTCATGCGGGTCGTATTCGACCTCGCACCCGCTAGCGAAGCGGCACTGCAATCGGATCTCGGCAAGCTGGCGAATGACCTTGGCATGCAATGGGATCTTCGCCGCGACAGCGTCCGTCAGCGGGTTCTGTTGCTGGTGTCGAAGTTCGATCATTGCCTCGTCGATCTCCTGTACCGCTGGCGCATCGGCGAGTTAAAGATGGATATTGCCGGAATTGTGTCGAACCATCCGCGTGAGGTATTCGGTCCGGCGGATTTCGGATCGATCCCCTTTCACTATTTGCCGGTCACCAAGGAGACGAAGGCCGATCAGGAACGTCAGATCCGCGAACTCGTGGAGGCGGAGCAGGTCGATCTGGTCGTACTCGCGCGTTACATGCAGATTCTGTCCGACGAGATGGCGGCCTATCTGTCCGGGCGTTGCATCAACATCCACCACAGTTTTCTGCCGGGTTTCAAGGGGGCCAAGCCCTATCATCAGGCGCACAGTCGCGGCGTGAAGCTGATCGGTGCAACCGCCCATTATGTCACCGCCGACCTCGATGAAGGGCCGATCGTCGAGCAGGACGTCGAACGCGTCAGCCATTCCGACAGTCCCGACGATCTGGTGCGCAAGGGGCGCGATATCGAGCGCCGCGTGCTCGCGCGTGCGCTGTCGTTCCACCTTGAGGGCCGCGCATTGCTCAACGGATCGACTACCGTGGTGTTCAGGGACTGATATGGCGGCCGCGCTGATCGACGGCGCCGCGCTCGCGCGGCGCCTGAACGAAGAACTCAAGGTCAAGGTCGAGGCGCTTGCCGTTTCCGGGGTGGTGCCGCGCCTTGGCGTGATCCTGGTCGGAGACGACCCGGCCAGCCACACCTATGTCCGCAGCAAGAGCCGGGCGGCCCGATCGGTCGGCATCGATTCCGTCGAACATCGGCTCGACTCGAGCATTGGTGAAGCCGAACTTCTGGCGCTGGTCGACCAGCTGAACCATGATCCCGATACTGACGGTATCCTGATCCAGCTGCCGCTGCCCCGGCAGATCGACGTTACCAAGGTGCTGAGGGCCGTGCACCCTGCCAAGGATGTGGACGGTTTTCATCCGACCAACGTCGGTGAACGCGTAACGGGCGCCGGCGGGATTATCCCCTGTACCCCGATGGGCGCGATGTTTCTGATCGAAACGGTCCGTTCAAACATTGAAGGGCTCGATGCCGTGGTCATCGGCATGTCGAACATCGTCGGCAAGCCCATGGCTGACCTTCTGCTTTCGGCGGGCTGCACGGTGACGGTCGCCCATATCAAGACGGTCGGGCTGCCCGCAATCTGCAAGCGCGCCGACATCGTCGTGGTAGCGGTGGGTAAGCCGGGGCTTGTCCGCGCAGAATGGATCAAGCCCGGCGCGATCGTCATCGACGTCGGGATCAACCGCATCGTCACAAGCGACGGCGAAAAGCGCCTCGTCGGTGACGTGGCGTTCGAAGAAGCCGCGGTGGTTGCTGGAGCGATCACGCCGGTGCCCGGCGGCGTCGGACCGATGACGATCGCGTGCCTGCTGCTCAACACCTTTCAGGCGGCGCTGGGGCGGCGGGGCGCAGAGCTCCGCGCGGGCTGAAAGAGTGCGCGCCTAGTGCGATAGCCAGTCTGCGATGTCCTGCCGCGATTTGCCGTCCGACAACAGAAGCTGGACGATGATGCGCGCTTGCGCCGGCCGCCAGCGGCCCCCGTTGATCACGCCGCGCCGCGCCAGATCGATTTCGCTGCCGCCATAGGCGTAGCTGCGCGACAGGGTATGCCCCATTCCGACGCGGCTGGTGATGATCACCGGAATTGCCTGCGCGAGGTCCGAAATCGCGTCGACGGCCCGCGACGAGACGTGGCCGCCGCCGACCCCCGCGATGACGAGTGCGCCGATTTCGGCGCCAAAGAAGGCTGCGACCGTCTCGGGCTCAAGATCCAGACCGGCCTGGATGATCGGAACGGGCGGGACTGGCCCGCCAACGCGCAACGGCTTGCGGACGAGTGTCGGGCGCATCTGCAGGTCGAGCCGCCCTTCGACGATGTGGCCCATCGGTCCGAACGGGTCCGACGTAAAGGCATGGGGTCGGCTGCTATGGATCTTTCTCACCAGGTGCGGCGCGTGAATTTCGTCGCCGAACATCACGGCGGGACCAAGGCCTTCCGCTTCGCGGTTTGCGGCGACGAAGATCGCCGACGCGAGGTTTGCGGGGCCATCGGCACCGGCCGCTTCCGGACTTCGCATCGCCCCTGTCACGACGACGGGTTTTGATGTGGGCATCAGCAGCGATAGCGCGAAAGCCGTTTCTTCCAGCGTATCGGTTCCGTGCGTCACCACCGCGCCGCAAAAGCCCGCCTGCAGCCCCGCCTCTATCTGGTCGGCAATCTGCTGGACATCGGCTAGCGAGACGCTCGCGCTCGGCTTGGCGAAGAGCTCTATATGCTCCAGCCCCAGATCGGGGTGCGCCGCGCGCATAGGCGATAGCAGATCGAAACCCGCTTCCGGTGCGACGCCCTGTTCGCCTGGCTGCGCGGTCATCGCAATGGTCCCGCCCGTGGAGAATATGCCGACCGTTCGCGTCATGCTGGCGACATCGCCCATGATGCTCAGGCAGCCGGAACGGGAGCGACCGGGACCGGTTCTGTCTTCCGCTTCAGGGTTTCGGGGAGGCTGAGCCAGATGATCGCTGCGATCGAGAAGACCAGGCTGGCGATGGTCATCGTGGCCGCGAGCCCGAAATACTCCGCGATCTGACCGGTCAGAAGCGGTGCGAAGAAGCTGAAAATGCGTCCCCAGTTAAAGATCGATGCGGCGGTCGATTTCAGGTGAGGGGGATAGAGTTCGGAGAGCCAGGGTCCCCATACGACGCTGCAAGCGAGGCACGCGCCATAACCGAAGGCGACGATATTGAGGACGTCGGGACTGATCGGCGCGTAGAGATAGACGAGGATGAGCGCTGCCGCGAGGAAGAAGCCAACCGCGGCGGCGCGGCGCCCGAACCGGTCGCCGACCCAGCCCCAGAAGAATCCGCCGATGACGCTGCCTGCGAACATCCAGCTGACCGACACGCCGATCGCAGCGTCGCTGAACATGCGGACGGTCTTGAGATAGGTTGTCGCCCAGCCACTGAAGGCCTGATAAGCGAAGAAATTGAAGCCCGAGACCATGGTCAGCATGATCGTCTGGCGACGGAACTGCGGCGAGAAGAGCTCGCTGATCGGCAGCTTGCCTTTCGCGGTCGCGCTGGTGACGGCACCGCCGAACGGGATCATCCTTCGATCGTTCGGAACGGCGAGGGGAGCCAGAAATGCCAGCGCGACGGGAACTGCGCCAGCCCATAGCAGCAGGTGCCAGTCGAGCGAACGCTCGAATATGAAGGTTGAGGCCGCGCCCAGAAGTGAGACAGCTAGATAGGAGGAGCCCATGATGACCGAGGCGACGCGACCGCGAACTTCGGAACTGAAAAGCCCCGCATAGATTCCGACAGTAATCGGATACATTGATCCGGTAAAATAGCCGAGCACGAAGCGCTGGGTCAGAATCTGCGGATAGCTGGTGACAATGGTTCCAAGCGCGAGGACCGTGCCATAGCCGACCATGACCACCATCAGCGCGTTACGACGGCCAAAGCGGTCGGCGAGCTGCCCGTTGATCACTGCGCCGACCAACGCTCCAAGCGCCTGTACGCTGTAGAGCGATCCGGCCTCGGTCAGGCTGAGCTTCAGGTCGTTCGCAATATAGGGGCGAAGGACATCGACCGTATTCCATGCCCAGGCATAGAAAATATAAGCGACGGCGAGAAAGCCGAGGGCGATGAGCCGGCGCGTCAGCGACATGTCTTCGGCGCGCGGAAAGGGCCTGTTGTTGGTTTCTGTCATCATCTTCCTCCCGTCGGAGACTTTGCGATCATTTGCGTTCGAATGCAATTGGTTTGTGACAGAGATATTGCGAATATGTCGCAATAAATCAACGGAAATTGGAGGGATCTAGGTAAGATTGATACGCTATCGGCGCCTGCGTCAAAAACATCTTGTTTGATTTTTGCATTCGAAGTACAAATCAACGCCGGGGCCGCTTCGAGTCCCTTTGAGACCTAGGGGGAATCATGCACTGCACAAATCGGATGCGTTTCTGGACTGCCGGAAGCCTCACCATCGCGGCCCTGCTCTCGGCAGCGCCCGCTGCCGCGCAGGAGGCCGCACCCTCACCCGCCGCGGATACCGCAGAAGAGGGTGGCCTGAGTGAAATCGTCGTCACTGCACAGAAGCGTTCGCAGAACCTGCAAGACGTCAGTGCAACGGTTCAGGCCCTTTCCGGCGATGATCTTGCCAAGAACGGCATCAACGACGTCTCCCGCCTCGAGCAGCTTTCGCCAGGCATGGTTTTCGCGAAGGGCGGCAATGATTCGAAGATCGCGCTTCGCGGCGCGAACTCGAACAGCACGTTCGCGGACAACACCTCGATTGTCGGCTTCTTCGTCGACGGCGTCTTCAAGCCGCGTTCGTCTCAGCAATCGCGCGCCTTCTTCGACGTGCAGCGCCTTGAAGTCCTGCGCGGACCGCAGGGCACGCTCTATGGCCGCAACACGCTCGGCGGCGCGATCAATATCTACACGAACGCGCCCGACACCTCCGAGCCCGGCCTTAGCGGCAGCATCGACACGCGCTACAGCCGCTTCAATGATCTGCGTAACGAGTTGGTGGTCAACGCAGGCATCAGCGACAATTTCGCTGCTCGCTTCGCACTGCTGACCGACAACAGCGATGGCTGGGTCAAAAATTTGATCGGGCCGAACCTCGGTGTCGCGGACACCTTCTCCTTCCGCGCCTCGGCGCTCTGGAAGGCGAGCGACAATGTCGACTTCACGCTTCGCTTCACCCGCATCGCCGAAGATGGCAATCCGGCGGGCATGTTCGCCATCAACGGTGCCTGCCGCACGGTTGCGACCAACGGGCTCACCGATCCGTTCGGACCGGTCTTTGATTGCCAGAACCCGCGTCGCGGTTCGGGCGGAACGCCTGCATTCGATATGATCGACGGCCGGCCGGGCCTTTCGAACAAGGACAAGCGGACCGTCATTCGCGACTATGTCCACGACGATCGTCTGCGCGAAGCGAACGTCACGCTGGAAAGCAATTTCGATTTCGGCGCCGTCGCTCTGAAGTCGATAAGCTCCTTCACGGACTACAAGTCGCTGCTCGGCAACGATTCCGACTACAGCTCGAACGCGCACGGGCGCGAATGGGTGGAAGAAAACAACAAATCCTACTCGCAGGAAATCCAGCTGATTTCGCAGTGGGACGGCCCGCTCGAGCTTACCGCAGGCGGCTATGCGTCTTACGACAAGCTGCTGTTTTCTTACTCGTCGCTGCGCCACACGGTCGACAATCTCGCTGCGCGTCCGACAGCGACATCGACCAATGGTGTGGTTCTGCCGGTGCTCACCGGAACGCCGATCGTGTCGTTGGCCAATTCGATCAATTCGGCATCGAACAACACCCAGTTCATCAACAGCCGCTACCTCGGCATCTTCGGCGAAGCGAAATTCTCGATCACCGACGCGCTGCGGGTTATCGGCGGCATTCGCTACAACAATGAGCGCAAGCATGCGATCAATGGCAACGCCGCCTATTTCGGTAGCCTCACGCCGAGCGTCGCGCCCACGGATCCGCGGGTCATCTTTCCCTATAACCCGGCGACGGCGACGGCGAAGAGCGATGTCACGGCGACCTTCGAAAACGTCACCTGGCGTGCCGGTGCGGAGTTCGACATCAATCCTGACGTCATGCTCTATGGCACTGCCTCGACCGGCTTCCTGTCCGGGGTGATGAACCAGAACGGCACCGTGACCCAGCCGCAAAAGTCGCGCTCATACGAGTTTGGCCTGAAATCGCGTTTCTGGGATCGCAGGGCCGAACTCAACGTCTCGCTCTATGACGTGCGTTATTCGGAATT
Source organism: Sphingopyxis sp. (assembly GCF_050725615.1). Taxonomy (GTDB): domain Bacteria; phylum Pseudomonadota; class Alphaproteobacteria; order Sphingomonadales; family Sphingomonadaceae; genus Sphingopyxis. The sequence goes on along the minus strand of NZ_JBOHHU010000028.1, from coordinate 16,400 downwards.
GGCTACGACGTTCCAGATTCCCAATCCGGCCAATGCGGGCTCGTTCATCACGCTGTCCTCGAACGGCGGCGTATTGAAGGCGCGCGGGGCGGAAGTCTCGCTGGCATTGCTGCCGGTGGACTCTTGGAAGATTTCGATCGGCGCTTCCTATCTCGATGCAAAATACGGGCGCTTCGGGATCAATCTGCCGGGCGGCTTCCAGGTCATTAACGGTGCGGTTCCAACCAGCCGTTTCATCGAGCTGCGCGGCGAGCGTCCGCCTTATACGCCCGAATTCACCTTCTCGATCGCCACGGGATATGATTTCGACATCGGGGTCGGCACCCTGACGCCGCAAGTGCAGTTTCGCTATAGCGACTCCTATTTCGCGCATGGCGGCCTGCCCTACGATCTCTCGGGTTTCCAGCCGAGCTTCACGCAGACCGACGTCAGGCTTTCGTTCCAGTCGGCCGACGAACGGTGGACGCTCGAAGTCTATGGCGAGAATCTCGAGAACGAGATGCTCAATCAGCGGACGCAGACCGGCGGTGACGGGCTGCAGCAGGCGAACTGGGGCATGCCGCGCAACTACGGCGCGCGCGTGAAGATCCGCTTCTAGGCCGGGCGGAAGGACTCAAAAGGAAAGGGGGGCTTTCGCCCCCCTTTTTTGTCCGGGAAATGGCGGTGGGGGCTGAGGCCCCCCCGCCGCTTTTTGTCAGTCAGCTGTCGCCTGCTTCGCGGCATTGGTGCGGGCACCGATGATCTGTGCAAGCACGGCAATCTCGTCGAACAATCGCCATTCGCGCAAAATCTTGCCGTCCTTCATCTCGAAGTGCGTTGCGCCGAGGATCTTGACCGGACTGCGCGTCGGCGGTCCATAGAGCGGTACGCCCGAATAAGTGCCATGAAGTACCCAGATCGCTGCGATGCGCTGGCCGAGTTCGCCTGACTGGCAGACAACAAGGTCGCGCACCTCGATCTTTGCGTCGGGAAAGACGGCGAGGAGGTCGATGATCTGTTGCTGATAGGGATCGATCGCCTGTGCGCGATGCAGGCGCACGGTGTGACAAACGACCTTTGGATCGCAATAATCGACGACGCGGTCGAACCGGCGCCGGTTCCAAACCGTCTCGTACATGTCGAGGATCGTCTGGCATTCTGCGTCGAAGCGTTCGGGCCGAATCCCCGACACGCCCTCGCGCGCGGGATTGGGGTAGGATCCTGCAAACGGGCCGGCGTCGTCTGCGATCGCCATGATCTCGCCCGTTACCGGAGAGGCCTTCGCAAGGTCGGCGGCGACGGTTTCCGGATCGATGCCGAGCGATTGCAATACGGCATATTCATCGCGCACCAACCATTCCTCGACCACCTTGCCGTCCTGAACTAGGCAATGCGCGATCGTGCGCGACACCCAGTTTTTCCCGGTTGGCGGGCCGTAGGTCCAATATCCAAGATTAGTCCCGGTCTTGAGGACACGATGCGAACTGATAAAGCCCATCGGTCCGCGCTGTTCCCAGACGACGTCTTCGCCTGATCCGCCGCCGCCATTCGGAAAGGCGCTCATCTTCTGAACGCTGTTCAGGATCACATGCTCGAAGTCATAGGTCTCGCCATAGGCGGTATGAACCTTGATATCGTCGGCATAATGTTCGCCGAGCCGGCCGAGGCCCTTATCGATCCAGATCTGGTCGGTCCAGGATAGGATATAATCGCGAGGGTCGCGAAACGGCGCGTAGGCAGCCTGCTTCAGGTCGGCGAGGGGATCAAAATCTGGCATCATGCATCCTCAATTGTTGCATTCGAATGCTAAACTTCTTCCCGCTGCAATTCAAGTGTCTGTGAGCCTTGCGGAGGCGCCGCGGACCAGTTCGCCGGAAAAGACTCGCTTCTCGGTGATCAGCTGGGGGTCGTCGATGCGCGCCATCAGCATATCGATTGCCGCGTCGACCATCAGATTCGTGGGCTGGCGAATCGTGACGAGATCATAGCTTGCCCATTGTCCGGGCGCCGAGCCGTCGAAGCCCACAATCGAAATGTCTTCGGGTATCCGCAGGCCCAACGCATGACGGGCCTCGTCCATGCAGCCGATCGCGAGCATGTCGTTGGCGCAGATAATGGCATCGGGCCGCGCCGGGCCCGCCGCGAGTTTGCGCATCGCCTCGCGGCCGCCCTGATAGGTGAAGTCGGCAACGACGATTTCGACGGGTTTGACGCCGGCGTTTGCCAGCCGCTCCGCGGCGCTCGACACCCGCTGCCGACTGACCGGCGAATCCTCCGGACCGGATACGATGGCGATCCGGCGATGCCCCGCGGCGCAAAGCTCGTCGACCAGCCAGCGCTCCCCTTCGGACTGGTCGCAGGAAACACTGTTTACCGGCACCTCCTCATAGGCGCGATTGACGAAAACCAGCGGAATTTCGCGCTGCGACAGCATGTCGACGTGCCGCGGAGGCAGCGTGACAGCCGCGACGACGCCGGCGACGCGATACTGCCACAGCTGGTCGATTACATGATCTGCGTCGCTTTCGTGATCGAGTGTGAAGAGCAGGGTGTTGAGTCCGCGGGCGCTGAGCGACTGCCCCAGAATCGACGTGAATTCCGGATTGAAACCAAGGTTCGCGACGACCACTGCGACGAGACTCGACCGGCGCGTGATCAGGCTCCGGGCGATGGCATTGGGCTGGTAGCCGAGCTTGTTGACCGCCTTCAGTATCTTGGCGCGGGTCCGCGCCGAAACACTGGCTCCCGGCGTGAAGTATCGCGACACCGCCGACTGCGAGACGCCGGCTTCCCGTGCAACATCGTAAGATGTGACGGGCTTCGCCTTGTCCGTTCCTTCGCTCGCCGCCTGTGTCGATCTTCGCGCCATAATCGGGTGTCCGCCATTCTGTTGCCGTCCGGCAAAGCCGGCGCCCGCTTCTTATCTTCCTCTCACTGCGAAGCAAAACATCAATTGCCACGAAGCGGCTATTGTGTGCATTCGAATGCAGTGCTAATACGAACCTGTAACCGCGACCGGCGGTGATCAGCAGCGGGGATGAGGTTCGATCATGAATGCGAAGAGCAGCGATGGCGTCAGCGCCGAAAGTCGGCTGATCCGTTACGAGGATCTGGTGCCGTGCCAGCTCGCTTTCATCGACTGCAAGCTTCCCGGATCGGACCGCAAGCTCAACTATTCGATCATCGGCCCGGGCGTCACCCAGTCCGCCGAGCAGGTCGTCAACCTCGCCGAGCCGCATGGCTTTGCTCTAGGCGTCGCGGCGATGCCGCACGGTGTCACGAACAATCTCCACATGCACTATACCGCGGAGGTATTCATGATCTATCGCGGGGAATGGACGTTTCGTTGGGGGCCCGACGGCATGGACGGCGAAATTGTCGGACGGGCCGGCGATACGCTTTCGATTCCGACCTGGATCTTTCGCGGCTTCACCAATACCGGGCCCGACGACAGCTGGATCTTCACCTTGTTGGGGCAGGATGAGTCGGGCGGCGTTGTCTGGCATCCGAGCATATTGGACAATGCGGCGGAGCACGGGCTTTATCTCACGCGCGACAATATGATGGTCGATACCGCGACCGGCGCGCCCAAGCCGGCGGATGAAGACCTGATCGTTCCACTGAGCGATTCCGATATCGCGGCGATGCGGTCCTACACCCCCGAACAGATGCGTGCGCGAATGGTCGCGGTCGACGAGCTCGTGTGGTCTGGCGCCGCCACCCTCGATCACGTCGTGCCCGGCCATGGATGCGAAATTGCGCCGGTGATTGGTCCGGGGATGTCCGAAGACCGCGACGCGGACGCCAAAATCCGCAACCCGCACGGTTTCAGCCTGGAATATATGCGTATCGAGCCCGGTCAGCAGGTCGGCCCCTTCCGGGTCTCTCCGAAACAGGTGCTTATCGTGCGCAAAGGTTCTCTCGAAGTCGTTCTTGGGCCGGAAGGAAGCGAGAGCCGCGCAAGGGCGGAGCCCTGGTCGACATATTCGGTGCCGGGAGACGCTTGGCGGACGTATCGATCGGTCGGCAACGTGCCGGTCCTGATGAGCGTGACGACCGCCGGTGACGCGCGTGCGATCATCGAATGGGACGCCGATCTGGTCGAGCAGGCTCTTACGGCCAACCTCGGGCGCGACCCGAACGGATATCTTGCGCCCGCCTCCTTGCTGCCGGAGAATTAGGACGATGCGTGTGAACAGGCTGCGCCAGCTCAAGGTTGAAGGACGTCCGATCGTCAACGCGTGGCTTTCGCTCGGGTCGGGCTATGCGGCGGAATCGATCGCGCATCAGGGATTCGATGCGGCAACGGTCGATTGCCAGCACGGCATGATTGGATTCGAAACGGCGATTGCCATGCTTCAGGCGATTTCCAGCACCGATGCGATACCGCTGGTCCGTCCGTCAGCGCTTGTGCCGTCGGAAATCATGCGGTTCCTCGATGCGGGTGCCTATGGCGTGATATGCCCGATGATCTCGACCGCGGACGACGCGGCCCAGCTCGTTGCGGCCTGTCGTTATCCGCCGGACGGATCCCGGTCCTTCGGTCCCGCGCGCGGTCTGTTGTACGGCGGGGCCGATTACCGTGACGGCGCCAATCGCGAACTGCTGGTGCTGGGGATGATCGAGACGCGCGAGGGGCTCGACAATCTCGAGGAAATTCTCGCGGTTCCGAGCCTCGATGGAATTTACGTCGGGCCGAACGATCTGTCGCTGGCGCTCGGCTATCGCCCCGAAAACGAAAGCAGTGTTCCCGAAGTCGCCGATGCAATCGAGTTGGTACGCCGCCGCACGGTCGAGACAGGCAAGATCGCAGGAATTTTCTGCTCCAACGGTGCGTCGGCCGCAATGCGTGTCGCGCAGGGTTTCGATCTCGTCACGCCGGGCAACGACGCCGCCCTGCTGCGCGGCGCCATGCGCGATGCCGTCAATGCCAGCCGGGCATGAGCGGAACCGGGCGCCCGCTACTATGCCTGGGCGGGACGCTGTGCGACGCGCGCGTTTTTGCGCCGCTTCTGGCTCGCCTGGCCCGCCCGGCTATCTTCTGGTCGCACAACGATCATGATCGCGTGGCGGCCGCGGCGACTGCCTTGCTACAAGCGGTGCCCGACGAATTTGTCGCGCTCGGTTTCTCGCTGGGCGGGTTCGTGGCGCTCGATGCGCTTCGCATGGCGCCCGGCCGGGTGGTCGGCGTGATCCTGCTCTCCGGCAACGCCTTCCCCGACGACCCGGCCAATGCCGATCTTCGCCGGGCCGAGGTTGCAGCCGGTCGCGCTGAGGGCTTGCGCGTCTGGATGGAGGGTCGCGGAGCGGCTCTTGTGTCGCCGTCCTGTCCGGCTCCTGACGATGTCGTGGACCTTATCGCCGACATGGCCGAAGCGGCGGGGCACGACGTGCATGGTCGGCAGGCGGAGATGAACATCCATCGCCCCGATTTGCGCGCCGTGGTCAACGCATCGGGCCGACCGCTCCTCGCACTTGCCGGGATGGATGATCGTGTCTGCCCGCGCCAACGCTATCTCGATCTGCAGCATGCCTCGAACGCCACGCTTAGGATGATCGCGGATGCCGGGCACTTTCTGCCGTTGGAAGCGCCCACGGCTTGTGGCGACGCGATCGAGACTTTTCTGAAAGAGCATGATCTATGATTCTGGGGTGCATCGCCGATGATTTCACGGGAGCGGGCGACCTGGCGAGCATCCTGACCGGCCAGGGGATGCGCACGAGCCTCCTGACGTCGGTCGCCGATATCGAAAGCGCGCGGGGCGACGCGGGTGTCGTTGCGCTCAAGACCCGGTCGATCGCGCCCGCCGACGCGGTGCAGCAATCTGTCGCGGCGCTCCGCGCGCTCCGCGCCGCGGGGTGCGAGCAGTTCTACTTCAAATACTGTTCGACCTTCGATTCAACTGAAGAGGGCAATATCGGTCCAGTCGCGGAAGCTCTGCTTCGGGAGATTGGCGTCACGAAAGCCATCGTTTGCCCCGCCTTTCCCGCAAACGGTCGGACGGTTTATCAGGGTCATCTCTTCGTCGGGGATACGCTTTTGCACGAATCGAGCATGCGCAACCACCCGATTACGCCGATGACCGACAGCGACATCCGCCGTTGGCTTGGCCATCAGTCCAGAGGCGCGGTTTCCCATATTTCCCACCGGACGGTAACGCGGGGCGCCGACGCTATCGCGCATGCGCTGGCCGCAGCGCCCGACGGGCTCGTCGTTTGTGACGCCGTTGCAGATAGCGATCTTCGCGCGATCGGCCGTGCGGCCAAGGATATGGCGCTAATCACGGGGGGATCGGCGCTTGCGATGGGACTGCCCGAAAATTTTAGGGCGACAGGACAGATCGCGGACAGCAAGACGGATTATGAAGCTCGGCCCGGGCCGGCGCTGGTTCTCGCCGGAAGCTGTTCGGCCGCGACAAATGCGCAGGTGGCGCGATACAGACAAGCCCGCCCCGCCTTTGCGATCGACGGCGCCGCGCTGCTGGCGGGCTATCCCGTTCTCGAGTATGCTGATGCCTTCGCGCGCGAATATCACGAGAAAGCCCCCTTGATCTATTCGACTATCACCCCCGATGCCGTAGCAAACAGTCGCGCCCAAGCGGACTTCGGGGCCGCTTCGGCAGCGATCGAGGAGCTGATGGCCGGGCTTGCGCTGCGCGCGAGGAAACGGGGCGTAACGCGACTGGTAGTTGCGGGCGGCGAAACGTCCGGCGCGGTTGTAGAGGCGTTAAGCCTCGGGGCGATGGCCGTCGGCCCCGATGTGGCTCCGGGCGTTCCGCTATTGTCAGCCGGCGGCGTCGGATTTGCCTTGAAGTCGGGCAATTTCGGTGACGAGGACTTTTTCGAAAAGGCGCTGAGGATGATGGAGGAAAATGCGTGAGCCTGGTGCGCGCCCGCGAAGAAATCTGCCATCTTGGCCGGTCGCTTTTCGATCGGGGATATACGCACGGAACCTCGGGCAACATCAGCGTCCTTCTCGACGATGGTCGGATGCTCGTTACGCCGACGAAATCCTCCCTTGGCGGCCTTGATCCGGCGGCGCTCACTCTTCTCGATCCCGCTGGGCGGATATTGGAGGGCCTTGCGCCGACAAAGGAGCTGCCACTGCACGGCGCGATGTACCGTTCGCGCGGTGCCGCGCGTGCCATCGTGCACCTGCATTCAACCCACTCGGTTGCTGCCTCGATGTTGCCCGGCCTCGATCCGACTGACGTATTTCCGCCGCTGACGGCCTATTATCTGATGAAGGTCGGGCGGACCGCATTGCTACCCTATTTTCGACCGGGTGATCCCCGCGTGGCCCAGGCGATCGACGAACTGCAGGGGACATATTCTTCGATTCTTTTGGCAAATCATGGACCTGTTGTCTCGGGCCTCTCGCTAGCCGAGGCAACGGCGGCGGTCGAAGAGCTTGAGCAGACGGCAAAACTCTATTTGCTCGTCGGGCATCGCGGAGCGCAATTGTTGAATTGCGAAGAAACTGAAGCGCTTCGGTGTAACTAGCTGATCAATGAACGCTGGCAGCAATGAATCCCCGGAGCAGTGGATTCGGCGACCGGTAGCCGACGCTCAGGATCGCCACGCGCCGTTGCCGGAGAGCTCCGTAGGTAGCTTGCATGAGGGCCGTAAGCTGCGAGGTCGAACGTCGGCAAAGCCACTTTCGAATTCGCAAGCAGACGGTCCGTTACCGGCCAATTTCGCAGGGGCTTCCGTTTGTCGATTTGCCTGACTATCGCAGCATTCATGACAAAGCGGCCCACCATAGCGGAGCGAGTGGCAGGACTGGTCCGCAGGATGGACGGGACGCCGCTTTGCGACGAATGTATCGCCGACCGGCTCGACCTTTCGTCGATCGCACAGGCGAGTGTCGCTACCAGTTCGGCGAGCGGGACCGGAGGCTTCGAGCGGTTGAGAGGCCCCTGCGGCCTCTGCGGAGAGCCAGGGCCGGTCATCCGCTACAACGGTTGAACGTCCGGAATCCGGCCGGCCAAATCGAGCGCGGCTGAATTGGGCGTGCTCTGGCGCCGCCGGGCGGCGCCAGGGGCCGCGCGTTGTTTTGGGCCGCGCGGCGCACTTGGCTCGCTATCCTTGCCGGGCGGCGGCTGGCCCCCAGGCCCGCGCGCACGCCGCCCGGCCGCGGGCTCGCCAAGAGCGCCTTCTTCTCGGGCGCTTCGCGCCGGCGTCGAGGCCCTGTGGAATGATTGCAGGGCCTGGGCGGCAATTGTCGCCCTGCTTTGCTCCAAGACATCCGGCCCTCTCCGCCGTCCGCGGTCGCACTGTGAGTCGCACCACTTTCTCTTGTGGGTCGCGGGGAAAGGCCCTTGCGGGATCTCGGCGACCGAGCCCGCCGGGACCAGACGGAGCTTCGCGCGTCGGCTGGTTTTGGGCAGCGGTGGGCAACGCTCCCTGGCCTGCCCGAGGTCACCCCCTCCTTTCGCCTGTTTGCTGGTCCGGCTCGCTTCTGGCCGTCAACCCCATGCGGGGTTCGCCCTCGCGTGCCGCTCGGTGACGGCAGCTCGCGGCCCCTTCTTCCGGCGCCATCGGGGATGTCCCCCGAGCAAGCGAAGGAGATTTGATATGCCCACCATTGCCAACCTCAACGTCAAGGCCGACGGCAGCTTCGAAGGCACGCTGGCCACCCTCAATGTCACCGCGCCGATCGCGATCGTGCCGAATGGCCGCAAGACCAAGGAAAACGAGCCCGATTACCGCATCCTCAGCCGCAAGAACGGCTTCGAGCTCGGCGCCGGCTGGAAGCGTTTCTCGCAGAGCAACGGCGCCGAATATGTGTCGGTCACCATGTCGGCCCCCGAATTCGGTACCATCTACGGCAATGTCGCCAATGCGCCGGGCGATGATCCGATGAAGAAGGTCATCATCTGGAACCCGCCGGCCTGACGGCCATCCGGCTCCGCCTTCGGGCGGAGCCGGTTTCTCTTTCTGTCGATGGACGGCCGTTTTCGGGCCGCCGTTCGGCATGTTTGGCCCGGCAGGCCCTTGGCCAACTGGGGAACTGCGCAGGGGTTCTGCCTGACGGGCCGCATGTCGCGGGGCTTCGAAAATCATGATCTGATCGGCGTGGTGGATCGCTGGTTTGGCGTGTCGGGGAGTATTCGGTCAGGCGCCGGGAAGCGGAAGCAAGGGGGCGATGGGGCGGCATGGGGGCTGCCGCATGGGCGCGGGCCATCCCCGCTCTCGATTGCCGCTGATCCCTTGGCCGAGGCCTGGCCTCCTTCAATCAACCCGTAAAGGGTCCCCACGCTGCGCTCGGGCCGCGGCTTTGCCGCGATGATTGCGGCCAGTCCCCTTCCGGCGGGGCGCCTGTCGAGCGGGAATGGCCCGCTCCCAAGGACAGGAGTTCATCTCATGCCGCTTACCACCGCCCAATTGCTCGGCTGGAACCTCGCCCGGACCATGATGACCGTGATCATCCTTATCGAAACCAGCGCCGGTTATTCTGTGATGCCGCTCGACGAATTCGATGGCGACCCCGAAACGATCGTTTGCGAATATGACCCCTTCAATCGCTGACCCTTTGAAAATAGGTCCAGATTGGGGCCGGTTCGGGTTCATCCCCGAACCGGCTTCTGCTATGCTTCGCGCGCAGGTTGCGCTGTGGAGGTGGTGGCGGGCGCGTCCGACAGGAGGACGTACATGACCCTGATGCTCATTCTCGGCGCCATCGCGGCGCTCTACTGTCTCCGGCTTCTCTTCCGCAGCGCCAAATTCGCGCTGCCGGTGTGCGCCGCGATCGCCCTCGGCTTCGCGTTGCGCGATCTCGGCTTTGGCTGGTTGACGATCCTGGGGTCGGCGCTGATCGCGGGAATCGCCGTCCTGGCTCTTGGCCGGCGTTTGGTGCGCGGCGCGGCCCCGCTCCCCGTGAAGCTCTGCGTCATCCTGATGTTCGTCGGCGCTGCGGCCTTTGCCGGCTATCAGGCCGGGACCGCGCTCGCCATCTTGGGCGGGCTTGAAGCGGGTGCGGAGCATGGCCTCGCTTTCCTGTCGGGCCTTTTGACCGGCTATGCGAGCTGGCGCGACCTTGTGTCACCTGTGGTTTCAGCCGAGCGACAGGCCTTGTCCGTCTAGGCCGACTTCCCCCCTCCATCTTCGCTCTCCTTCCCGGCCGATTGCCGATGGTCCGTCCGGCGGACCTCCCGTCGCGATCTCTCGACATGCGCCATCTGTCAGCGGAACGCTTTGCTGACCGGCTCGGCGCAACGTCGCGCACCCGTCTTTCTTCCCCCGGCGTGCCGCCGTTCCTCGCGAAGCAAGAAAGACGGGTGCGCGCCGTCCTCCGCTTTGCTCCGGGCCCCTGGCTGCACCGCCGGTCCCCGCTGACCTTCGCTGCGCATCGAGACCGCGATGGTGCGGTCCGAGCCAAGGAAGGAATGCATCATGGCCAAGATCGGCACATTCAAGAAAGTCTCCGGAGAGTTTCGGGGGAGCATCGTCACCCTCTCGGTGCAGGCGAAGTCGGTTCGCATCGCGCCCGAGGAGAATCCGACCGGCAACGCCCCCAGCCACCGCGTCTTCATCGGCGACGTCGAAGTCGGCGCGGCATGGGAAAAGCAGACGCAGGACAAACGCCCCTATCTGTCGGTCAAGCTCGACGACCCCAGCTTCACGGCGCCGGTCTTCGCGCAGCTCTTCGCGGGCGAAGGCGATGAGCATGACCTCGTCTGGAATCGCCAGGCGCGCCGCGGCGACTAACGCTCCGATCCCGCCCGGCGCTGCCGGGCGGGATACCCATTTCTGGGGATGTGACTCCCCGCCTCATGGAATTGGCGGCCTGGCTGCCGTCGCCAAATCTCGTGCCCTGCACGGAGGCGCGCATGGCGGAGGAAGCGAGGGACGAAGGGGGCGGCAAGGCCTGGCTCGATTTCCGGTCCCGCTGTCACGATGGAGAGCCTCGTCAACAAGGGGCTCACCCGTGCCGAGGCCCGCGATCCGTTGAGCTATGACAGGGGCGATGTTGTGCGCTTCACCCGCGATTATGCCGACAAGGGCGTAGCGCGCGGCGACGCCTATCGTGTCGAGGCGGTCGATCCGGCCAAGGCTGCCATTGCACTGAGGTCCGAGGATGGGCGCGAGGTCGATTGGCGGCTTCGGCAATGGGGCGCCGGCAAGGTGCAGGTGTTCGCGCCGCAGAATATTGACCTCAGGACCGGCGACAGCATCCGCTTCACCCGCAACGATCGCGACGCCGGGCGGATCAATGGCGCGCGGGGCGAGGTGATCGCGGTGGACGAGCAGGCGCGGACGGCGACGGTGCTTGGCGCGCGCGGTCAGGTACAGACTCTCGACCTCGATGCCGTGCGCGACCGGCATATCGCCCACGCTTATGTCGATACCGCTTTTGCCGCGCAGGGACGCACCGCCGATCATGTCATAATCCACGCGGACAGCAAGGCGACCAATCTGGTCGACCAGAAAAGCTTCTATGTCGGCATCTCGCGCGCAAAGGAGTCGGCGACGATCGTCACCGACGATCGCGCAAAACTGACGTCGGCGATCAATGAGCGCGCCGGGGCCGTCCAGACCGCGCTCTCACAGGCACCTGCCGCCGGGGCCGGCATGGTGCAATCAGCCATCGCCGCGCCCGCTGCTGACAAGGCGATCAGCGCCGCGGTCTCGCAAGCGGCGACGTCGCTGCCCGGCATGGGGCTTTAGCTCTTGCCAAAGCTCGCGGTTCTTTGACGAAGAGTTGCCGAACGGGAGCCGCCGAAATCAACCATTCTTTGCGTTCGGTGGTGGTCATTCATCGCCTTCCGCAAAATATTCCATGAGGCGGTGCCCGAGATCGGGGTCGAGCAGAATGAAATTGCGCCGCCCATCGGTCCGGTCGGCCTCGCGCGTGACAAGGCCGGCGTCGGTCAGGCGCTGCAGGAGCCGGAGCGCGCTGCTCATCGGAAGGCCCGACGAAATGCAGAGTGAACTGGTGGAAACGGGTTTGGCCTCGGCCTCATGGATGAACAGCTCGACGAGCATGTCCCAGGCCGGTTCGCCGAAGAGGCTGGGCGTGCCGACGAGCTGCCGACGGAGCAGCCGCCGTCGGGCGGCGCGCTGTGCGTTCGCCAGCGCGCGCGGGGCATCGGGCGCGCTGTGCCAGTTGCCGGATCTGTCGCATAGAAAATGGTCGGGCGCAGGGGAGTAGAGAAGCGCGGTCCCTTGTTTGAGGATGGCCCGGTGGCCGCGCAGCGCGACGACGATATGTTCGAGCAACTCGATTTCGAGCGCCCGGCCTATGGCCGCCAGCCGCGCTGTTGTCGCCACGTCGGCCTCGCTCGGTGTCGGATCGCCGCTCGGATGATTGTGGACAAGAATAATCGCGGCGGCATCGAGTTCAACTGCGCGCCGGAATATCGTGCGGGGATAGATTGCGACATGGCCGATGGTGCCCTGCTGCAATTGTTCGTCGGCGATCAGGCGGCGCGCCGGGTCGAGAAACAGCACCCTGAGCGTTTCATGCGGCAAAGCGCCCATCGACAATTTGAGATAGCGAAGCAGTTTCGGATTGGCGGGATCGATGCCGCGGTCGTCGAGGTCGGCCCGCAACGATTGGATCGCGGCCGCCTGCGTTGCGCAAAGCAATGCGCTGACCGCGCTGTCTTTGCCAAGCGTTCTCGCCAGCGTCTCCGGGGACTGCACGAGGATGCGCGCGAGCGTGCGATGTTCCGCTAGCAGAGCCTCAGCTATGGCCGCGCTATTGTCGGGCTCGATGACGGCGACGAGATTTGCCAGGACGGCTCGCTGTCGCCGCGCGCCAGCCGACGCTGGTGACGCCAGGTTGCGAGGATGAGAATCGCCGGGACCGGCCACGACGTCGCCACCTGCATCGTGAGATAGGCCGCGGGATGAAGGCCCACGTCGATCATCCGGCTGGTGTGCGCCAGCAACGGGGCAATGTGCAAAACGGCGACGCACATGGGCCAGAATCGATGCGCAAAAAGCGCGAGGATGATCGTCGCCGTCGCGCCGAACAGGTCGATCGCAAGATGGCCGCTGTCCAGCGACAGGAAATTCGGCGGGACGAAGGCGTGGAGCAATTGGTCCAGCCCCACCATCGCCGCCGCGATCGCTGCCATCACACGTTCCGGGCCGCCTCCGCGCCAGGCGGCATAGCATATGGCAACCGCCAGAAATCCAAGGAACAATGCGATGCGCATGAACCAAGACTTTCATGGCGGTGCCTGCCCGTCAATCGGCGTCAGGCCGAACCGGCTTGGACGCCGGTTACCGTCCCGGCGATCGACGGACATTCGTGAAGGTCATAGCCCGCGGTCTCCCGGCCGATGTCGGCGAGTTCACCATGGACACGCAAGATTTCTCCGCTGACGCCGACCAGCGCGACCTGCGCCTTCATCAATCTCCGGATCGCGGCCTGTCCTTTGACCGCGGGCACTCCGACCGTATCGCGCCGGGCGGTGACGACACTTGTCATCAACGAGGATAAGGCGATGAGCGCATCGTCGATGCGCACTTCGGCCGCAGGGACATCGCGGATGAGACGTGCGGCCGTGATGGTGATTTCGTTGGACATGACTTCTCCTCTGCCGGAAGCCAGTGCTCCGGCCATTGCTGATCGACTGTGCGAAAGGGTCACCCGGAAAGGAGGCGCGTCAGTGTTTCACCGATCGTCACCGCCGCAAGAACGAGAATGACGAGGGCGGCCAGCATCGCCGCCATGATCCCGCCCCGGTTCAAGCGACGATGATTGTGCCTCCAGAGACCCTTGGACGGCGGGTCGGCCACGATGTCGTTCAGCGCCAGCGGGGCCGGCTCGCCGTCCGGGAAATCGGATGGCACGAGGTCAGTGCCCGGCGGTAGTACGACCGGATCACATGGTATCCGGTCGTAGGTCTGGCGCAGCCGGGCGTAGATGAGTGCGGCCTCGTCGCGATTGGCGGCGCCGAGGATATGCCGGGCAGTGGTGATCCTCAGATCGACTGCCTGCTTCGATATTTGGAGGCGGCGCGCGATCTGTTTCGAGGTCTGGCGCTCGAGCAGCAAATCGAGACATGCGCGCTGTTTCCCGGTGAGACGCGCCCAGCGCAAAGGCTCGTCCGACGGCTGCGACCCCGAATCAGTCATTGTTACACTCTTGTCATAATCGCGCGCGACGCAAGTTGTCGCGCCCGCGTTTCGGGCTGGACCGGTTCTCGAGATCGCCGGCACTTACGCCATCGCCTGTCTTTCATCGCCACGCTGCGACGCGGCGAAAAGCTTGTTGAATCCGGCGCTTTGCTGCGTCTCTTACTCATCCCCGTCGAGCGGGGCGCCCTTGCCCCGCGTCAAGAACCGGGGACCCGATGGGCGCAGAACCGATCCGGCTGGAGGCACGTCATCGCAGCGCACGCATGCTGCGCACGGCGACGGGCGGCAGATCTTCATCGAATTCGGCGACGGCATCGCCAAAGGCGACATGCCGCCGCTCTTCGCTGCCGGAGAGAAGGGCGAAGCCGAGCTTCTGAATTACCGGGTCCACGGTCGTTACATGATCGTCGATCGGCTGTTCGAGCGCGGGGAGCTCCGCATGGGCGCCGGGCGTGCGGCCCGGCGCGTCATCATCGAACGCGCGGGACGCGTGCGGGGGCGCTCGTGAGCGCGCCGGAACGCGAGGAGGAGGCAGGTCTGGAACCTGCCGCCGCGCCTCCTGCAGGAGAGGAGCCGTTCCGGCTTGGCGCCGAACCGCCACAGGTGATGCGGCTGTCGCGTAAGGCCCTCGCGATCCTCGGCGGCGCCTCTGGCATCGCGATCGGGGGCGCGCTCCTCTATGCGTTGCAGCCGACGAAGCCCAAGGTCGCCGAAAATCTCTATGACAGCGACCGACCGAACAAGTCGGAGCTCGTGACAGGCGCGCCGGGCGATTATGGCAAAATTCCGAAGCTCGGCGAGCCGCTGCCTGGCGATCTCGGCCGACCGATCCTTGCCGCGCGCGAAAATGGCGAGACCGTTCCGGTGTCCCCGATAGGCGCTGCACCTGCGCCCGATCCGCGCATAGCTGCGGCCGAGCAGGCCCGCGCGCGCGCCGCGCAGGAACGCGAAAGCGCGCGTTCCAGTCAGCTCTTCCTCGGCGGAGCGGCGTCGGTCGCTTCGCCCCTGCCTGGGCTGGGGGCCGCCTCGCCGCAGCCACTCCCCCCACACGCCACGGCAAATTCAACGGCGGCGGAGAAGCGCTTGGGGTTTCTTGGCGGCGGCGGACGTCCGGCGGAGAGCAGCGCGCGCGTACTCGGACCGTCGTCGCCCAATATCGTGCAGGCAGGCAGCGTCATCCCGGCAGCGCTCATTACTGGTATCCAGTCCGATCTTCCCGGACAGATTACGGCGCAAGTGACGCAGAATGTCTATGACAGCCCGACGGGGCGCATCCTCCTCATTCCCCAAGGTGCAAGGCTCGTCGGGGAATATGACAGTGAGATCGCGGGTGGGCAAAATCGTGTCCTGTTGGCGTGGGATCGTCTGATTTTCCCCGGCGGACGATCGATTGCCCTCGACCGGCTGCCGGGGGGCGATGGTTCCGGCATGGCCGGCCTTGCCGACCGGACCGACCTTCATTGGGGCCATATGCTGAAGGCCGCGCTGCTCTCGACGCTGCTTGGCGTCGGCGCCGAGCTCGGCGCCAGCGATGAGGATCGTATCGTGCAGGCGGTGCGCGGCGGAGCCCAGGACAGCATAAATGAAACCGGGCGTCAGGTCGTGGAGCGGCAATTGCGCGTGCCCCCCACGATCACCATCCGCCCCGGCTTCGTCCTACGTGTCATCGTGACCCGCGACCTCATTCTGGAACCAATGAATGGAGACGGACGATGACAAAGCTGCGTTTGGGGCCTGTCGCGGACGAGAAGCCGGTCAAACTGACGATCGAACTTTCGGGACGACTTTTCCGTGAGCTGTCAGAGTATTCAGCCGCGCATGCTCGCGAAACGGGATTGGCCGAGCCGCTTTCGCCGGAGCGCATCGCTCCCCGATCATCGAGCGCTTCATTGCCGGTGACCGTACGTTCTATAAACAGCGCAATCGCATCGAGCGGGTGTTCGGTCACCTCAAGATCAACCGCGCCATTGCCACCCGATACGATCAACTCGCCAACAGCTTCCTCGATGGTCCACATCGCCACCGCCAGATGCTGGCTCAAATTTGTCCACGCCGCCTAGCAGCTACGCTGCCCAATCCCCTTCGTAGGCACCACGAAGCACGGCTCCCCAAAGCGGACACAGCCGTCCGATCGAAGCGACTTCCGCATGCTATCTGCGAGCAGTTCCAGAGACCCTCTACCGGCTCGCGGTCAGTGCCTTAGGTCATCGACTCGTTATGTCGCAGCCAAATCCTGATTGAGGCGAGTTGGACTGAGGCTAGGAAATTGTCGGCGCGTTTATCGTATCGCGTGGCGACGGCGCGGAAGTGTTTGAGTTTGCTGAAGA